>CABQLY010000004.1 GCA_902465155.1 uncultured Oscillospiraceae bacterium
TTTATCCAACGGCGAAGTTTTCTGATTTTTGTAACACATCATTGACAAACCTACAGCCATCCGCCTTAATTTTAAAAATTTGTATTGAATATTTAAAGCCTATGGTGTATAATAAGTTGAATTATCATGCCGGAGGTGGAATATGAGAACCGCTAAAGCGTTTGCCTTGCTGCTTGCCCTTGCCCTGCTGCTTTGCGGCTGCGACACGACCAACACCTCCTCAACCAATTCCCAGTTTACCGAAAGCTCCGCCATCGCGCTCCCAGACAGTATGCGAGTGCTTTACAGCAGCAAAGATACCTTAAACCCCTACAACTGCTCTACCCTGCAAAACCGCATTGTTTGCCAGCTGTTATTTGATCCGCTTTACAAGCTGGATACCGCGTACAACCCTGTTGCCTGCCTGGCAAACGGCGCCAAGGTGCAGGGCAACACCTGCACGGTAACCCTTAAAAACGCCAAGTTTTCCAACGGTTCTGCCGTAACCCCGGCCGATGTTGTTTTTTCGTTTGAAAAGGCCAAAAGCTCTGCCACCAAGTATGCTGCCGCTTTAAGCACCGTTAGCAAGGCTGCCGCCGAGGAAAACGGCGTGTGTTTTACCCTAACTCGCAACGACCCCTATTGTTTAAACCTTTTAACCTTTCCAATCATTAAATCGGGGTCCGACAACCTAAAAAACAACGACAATAAATCTCTGCCGCCTATTGGCTGCGGCCGCTATGTTTTTAACGAAAGCTCGGCCGAGCTTACCGCAAGCCCCGGCTACTACGGGGAGGCGCCAAAGGTTTCTAAAATCCAAACGGTAGATTGCCCGGATGATGAATCGGTTTTAGAGGCTGTGGAATCCCAAATGGTAGACCTTTACTACACCGAGCTTTCCTCCAGCAATATTCCTAAAATGAACGGCACAGCCAAAAATGTTCCCCAAAATCATTTGGTGTTTTTAGGCGTAAACCCGGCCGGCGCACTGCAAAATGTTTATTTGAGGCAGGCCGTAAGCGCCGCTCTTGGGCGCGAAAAGCTTTGCCGCGAGGCCTATTACAGCAAAGCCCAGCCGGCGGTTGGCCTATTCCCCGAAAATTGGGCACCGGTGCAAAACCGCCAGACCATTGAAAAACAGCAAAACCTTGAAATTGCCGCGCAAAACCTAACCCTTGCCGGCTACACCGAAAAAAACAGCAGCGGCCTTTACCTAACCCGCCAAAAAAAGCCGCTTACCCTTACCTTAATTGTAAACAGCGAAAACGCTTACCGCACCGCCGCCGCCAAGCTGCTGGTAACCCAGCTAAAGGCCGCCGGCATTACCCTGCAGCTGCGGGCAGAAAATTACAGCCAATACACCGCCGATATTGCCGCCGGGCGCTACGACCTTTACCTAAGCGAGGTTCGTTTGGAGGATAACATGGACCCCGGCTGCTTAGCCGAGCTGTACTCGGGCAATTTGCTTTCGGGCAAAGCGGTGCCAAGCAGCAGCGCAGCCTCCTCGGCCGCACAAAGCAGCAGCGGCTCCGGCAGCTCGCAAAATCAAAGCAGCCAAAGCGCCGCCGGGTCGAACTCCGCCGCGCAAAGCAGCGCCGGCACCACGGCCTCCTCGGCCACATCCTCTGCTCAGGCCTCCTCGGCCCCGGTGCAGGAGATTACCCTAACAACCGCCAACGCCTGCAAAGGCTTTTACAGCGGCAGTTTGCAAATTACCGATATTGTAACCGCCTTTACGGCAGAGCTGCCGGTTATTCCGGTGCTGTTTAAAAGTGGTTTGGCAATATATAACAACGGTTTTGAGGGCCTTACACCCACCGTTACCGACTTGTTTTACGGAATATAGAATCAGGAGGTTTTTTAAATGATTAATTACGATACCCGTTACGGTAAAGTTACCCTTACCAACAATTACTTTTCTAAGCTAATTGGGCGCGCCGTTACACACTGCTTTGGCGTAGCCGGCATGGTTCCCTGCTCCGGCAGGCAAAAGGTGCGCGGCCTAATTTTTAAAACCGTACCTATAGATACCGGCGTTATTATTCGCGGCAGCTACAACGCTCTGCAGGTAGAACTGCACATTACAGTCAGCTACGGCATGAACATCTCTGCTATTTCCGAAAGCATTGTTCACCGTGTAAAATACACCGTTAAAGAGGCCACCGGTATTCCCGTTGCTAAAGTGACCATTGTTGTTGACGGAATTAAAAACTAAGGAGTGTGCCGCGTGTTTACAGGTAATCAATTACGAGATGCAATTATTTCAGGTTCTAATAACATATTCAACCAGCGCAAGCGTGTAGATGAGCTAAATGTTTTTCCGGTGCCGGACGGCGATACCGGTACCAATATGTCTATGAGTATTGGCAATGCCGCGCGGGAAATTTCTAAAATCTACGACGAAACCGTTTCGGCTGTTTCGGCCAAGGCGGCCTCGGCTCTGCTGCGCGGCGCGCGCGGGAACTCCGGGGTTATTACTTCGCTGCTGTTTCGCGGGTTTGCCCAAGGCTTTAAAGAGAGCGAAACCATTACCGCCCAAAACCTGGTGCAGGCCTTAGAGCTGGGCGTTAAAGCCGCCTACAAAGCGGTTATGAACCCAACCGAGGGCACCATTTTAACCGTTGCACGCGTAGGCGCCGAAACCGCTAAAGAAAAGCTGAATTCCGGCTGTGACGACGCTTTAACCGTGTTTAAAGCCGCTATTGAGGGCGCCAAGCAGGCGCTGGCCGAAACCCCAAACATTTTGCCCGTTTTAAAAAAGGCCGGCGTGGTAGACGCCGGCGGCCGCGGGTTGGTTGTTATTTTTGAGGGCATGCTTTCGGTTTTTGAAAACGGCAAGATGATTGAGTTGGAGGACGCCCCGGAGGTTATTGACAACGGCCAAGGCGACGGACAAAATGCCGCCGGTATTTTTGACGGTGAAATTACCTTTACCTACTGCACCGAGTTTATTGTAAACCGTAAAGAGGATAAAACCGAAAACGACCCGGCCGAGCTGCGCGCGTTTTTAGAATCTATTGGCGATTGCGTTGTGGTGGTAGACGATGACGAAATTATTAAGGTTCATGTACACACCGACCACCCCGGCAACGCTATTGAAAGTGCCTTAACCTTTGGCCAGCTGGTTCACCTTAAAATAGAAAATATGCGCGACCAGCACGAGCGCGCCAAGCATGAAGCCGAGCAGGCCAAAAGCCGGCCCATTAACAACAGCACCAACACCGAAACCATTGTTCCGGCCGAAATTACGCAGGATTACGGCTTTGTTTCGGTTTGCGTGGGCGAGGGAATTGAAAACCTGTTCCGCGAGCTGGGGGTAACTACCTTAGTAAGCGGCGGCCAAACCATGAACCCCAGCACCGACGATATTTTAAAAGCCATTGAGCAAACGCCGGCCAAGGTGGTTTATGTTCTGCCAAACAACAAAAACATTATTATGGCCGCCGAGCAAACCGTACCGCTCAGCTCCCGCCAGGTGGTAGTGCTGCCTACCCGCACCATTCCAATGGGCATTTCGGCCATGATCAATTTTGATCCCGACCTTTCGGTGGAGGAAAACACCATTCAAATGCAAAACGCCTTTGAAAAGGTTACCACCGGCCAGCTTACCTTTGCCGCGCGCAATTCTGACTTTGACGGCTTTAAAATTAAAAAGAACGACATTATGGCAATGGAAAACGGCAAAATCGTGTTTACCGATAACGACTTAGAGCGTTCGGCCGTTCGGCTTTGCAAGCAGCTTTGCAAAAAAAATGTACAGTTTTTAACCGTGCTGTACGGGGCCGATGTTGAAAGCACCGTTGCCGAACGGGTGGTAAATACCTTAACCGAGCAGCTGGGCGACCGGGTTGAAATTAACCTGATTGATGGCGGCCAGCCGGTATATTACTTTATTATTTCTGCCGAATAATTAGGGCGTGATTTCATGCTGCAACAAAAGCCTTTAAAATTTGTTAAAGGAATAGGCGAAAAAAAGGCTCAGCTTTTTCAAAAAAAGCTGGGCCTTTTCTCCCTGTCTGACCTATTGCAGTTTTACCCGCGCGATTACCAGGATTGGTCGGCCCCTTTAAAAATTTGTAACGCCCCAACCGGGCAGCCGGTTTGCCTGCGTGCTAAAATTGAAAGCGCTATTGAAAAAAGCCGCACCTTTAAGCGCGGCATTGAAACCTACAGCTTTACCATTTACGACCGCACCGGCGCCGTAAAGGTTGTTTTGTTTAATAACAAATATTTGGCCGAGCAGCTAACGGTTGGCGGCACCTACCTGTTTTACGGCAAGCTAAAGTGGAACGGGGTTATTCACGAGCTGGACTCCCCCGAAATTCGGCCGGAGGATTACTGCAAAATTCGCCCCATTTACCACGCCACCAAGGGCCTTACCAGCCGCATGATAGAAAATATTATGCAAAACGCCGTTACATTGTTAGAGCCGGAAAATGACCCGTTGCCGGAGCAGGTTCGCCAACAGTACCGCCTGCTGCCGCAGTGGGAGGCGCTGCGGGCTATTCATTTTCCTAAAGATTTTAACGAGCTGGAGCAAGCCCGCACCCGCCTTTGCTTTGAGGAGATTTTTTTGCTGCACGCCGGTATGTGCCTGTTAAAAAACCGCAACCGGGCCGCCACCGCCACCCCAATTAACCCCCTGCCAAAGGCGGCGTGGCAAGGTCTGCTGCCCTTTGCCCTAACGCCGGGGCAACAGGCCGCGGTGAATGATTGCTTAAAAGATATGCAGCAAACAACGCCAATGAACCGTTTAATTCAAGGGGATGTTGGCTGCGGCAAAACGGCCGTTGCCGCCGTGCTTTGCTACCACACGGTGCAAAGCGGCTGCGGCTGCGTTTTGTTAGCCCCTACCGAGCTTTTAGCCCGCCAGCACGCCGAAAGCCTAAACGCGCTGTTTGGCAAGGTTGGGGTAACAGTGCAGCTGCTGGTTTCGGCAATGCCTGCGGCCGAAAAACGGGCCGTTTTGGCAAAGCTGGCCAAGGGTACCCCGCAAATTACCGTTGCCACCCACGCCGTGCTAACCGAAAAGGTGCAGCTGCCTAACATTGGGCTAATTATTACCGATGAACAGCACCGCTTTGGGGTAGAACAGCGAACTGCCCTTAGCAAAAAAGCCAACTTTCCCCACACGCTGGTTATGTCGGCAACCCCTATTCCCCGCACGCTGGGCCTAACCGTTTACGGCGATTTAAGCATTAGCCGCATTACCCAGCTGCCCGGCGGCCGCCAGCCAATTGAAAGCTACTGTGTACCGCCCGAGCTGCGGCCCCGCGCGCTGAATTACATTAAAAAGCACCTAAACGCCGGCCTGCAGGGCTACATTGTTTGCCCCGCTATTGAGGAGGACGAGGAAAGCGAAACCCCCGGCCTTATGGCGGCTAAAACCTATTACGAGCAGCTTAGCGGCGGTGCCCTTGCCGGCTACCGCTTAGGGTTGCTGCACGCCAAATTAAAGCCGGCCGAAAAACAGGCCGTTATGGCCGACTTTGCCGCCGGAAAAATACAGCTGCTGGTTGCAACAACAGTAATTGAGGTTGGGGTTAATGTGCCAAACGCCGCAATAATGATAATAGAAAACGCCGAGCGCTTTGGCCTTTCCCAGCTGCACCAGCTGCGGGGTCGGGTTGGCCGCGGCGCCGCAAAATCTACCTGCATTTTTATTTGCGGGGGCGGCGAAAAGGCTCGTACGCGTATGCAAATTCTTTGCAAAAGCAACAACGGCTTTGAAATTGCCGAGGAGGATTTAAAGCTGCGCGGCCCGGGCAACTTTTTGGGCAAAAATCAACACGGCCTGCCCGATTTAAAATTGGCCGACCTTATAACCGACGCCGAATTAATTCAAAACGCCTGCGCCGCGGCCAACAACACGCTGCAAAGTGACCCGCTGCTGCAAGCGGAAATGCATAAAAATATGAATATTTGCATAAAGAATTTATTTTTCTCCAGAAACAGTGTGGATTTAAACTAACTTTTCGCATATTTCTGCAATTTTAATGTACAATTTGCCAAAATAATTAATTTTTTAAAAAAGTGCTTGCATTTTTATGCACGGTATGCTAAAATGTATGCAGTTGATTAAGGGAGCCAAATCAATCGGTTTAAACAGATGAACCCAAACGGTCCAGCCCGAGCTGACCGGCCTGTTCAAACCGTTTTGCACGGCCCTATAAATTATTGGAGGAAAACAACATGAAAAAACTATTAGCACTTCTTTTAACAGCCGCTTTGGTTGTTACCGTTTTTGCCGGCTGCGGCAAAAACAGCAGCACCGAGTCGAACGGCAGCTCTGCCGATTCTAAAAAAACAATCACTATGGGCACCAACGCAACTTTCCCGCCGTTTGAATCGGTAGACGATTCCGGCAAAATTGTTGGCTTAGACGCCGACATTGCCGCCGCCATTGCCGAAAAGCTAAACATGGAGCTTGTAATTAAAGATATGGACTTTGACTCTCTAATTCCTGCCGTTAAGGGTGGCTCTATTGACTTTGCCATGGCCGGTATGACCGTTACCGACGAGCGGAAAGAATCGGTTAATTTTACCGACACTTACGCCAAAGGTGTTCAGGTTGTTATTGTAAAAGAGGGCTCTGCCATTAAAACGGTAGACGACTTAAAGGGCAAAAAGATTGGCGTTCAAACCGGCACCACCGGCGACAGCTACTGCACCGGGGACTATGGCCAGGAAAATGTTAAGCAGTTTGCAAACGGCCCGCTTGCCGTTGCCGCTTTGCAAAACGGCCAAATTGATTGCGTTGTTATTGACCAACAGCCCGCTAAAGCTTATGTAGCCTCTGCCTCTGGTTTAAAGATTTTAGACACCGCCTATGCCGATGAAAACTACGCCATTGCCGTTTCTAAAGATAACACCGAGCTGTTAAACAACATTAACAAGGCGCTTTCCGAGTTAAAGGCCGCCGGAAAAATTGATGAAATTGTTGGCAAATACATTAAAGAGTAATTTAAACATTTGCTTTTAATCCATAAGGGGCAGCCTTGTGCCGCCCCTTATCTTGCTATATTATAAAGAAAAGAGGGTGCGTTTTGGACGCCTTACTAACCTTTTCCGGCTGGCTGGAAAGCGCTCCGCAGTGGATTGGCTCCCTGCCCGAGTGGCTGCAAAATGTTTTGTTTCAGCTTTACCAAACCTTTGTTTACAACAACCGTTGGACCTTTTTTGTAGACGGCCTTAAAATTACCTTTATTGTAACTTTAGGCGCCCTGGCCATTGGCGTTGTAATTGGCTTAATTGTTGGCATTGTGCGTACCGCGCACGACACGATTGAGCCTAACAAGCGCGGCCGGCTGCTGGGCTTTTTTAACGGCCTGTGCAACATTTACCTAACCGTTATTCGCGGCACCCCTATGATGGTTCAGCTGTTAATTATGGGCTTTGTTATTATGGTTCCTAAAACCGATAGCGGCACCATTCTTTGCGGTATTATTACCTTAGGCATTAACTCCGGCGCCTATGTTGCCGAAATTGCCCGCTCCGGCATTATGTCTATTCCCAAAGGGCAAATGGAGGCCGGGCGCTCCTTAGGCTTTAACTATGTGCAAACCATGTGGAAAATTATTATTCCGCAGGCCATTAAAAACATTTTGCCCGCTTTAGGCAACGAGATGATTACCCTGCTGAAGGATACCTCTTTAGTTTCGGTAATAGCGCTTAGAGATGTTACCAAGCAGGCGCAAAACATTGTAAACAAAACCTACCAGGCCTTTGTACCCTACATAAGCTTAGCCGTTATTTACCTAATAATTGTTATTATTATGACCAAGCTGTTAAGCTTGCTGGAAAGGAGGCTGCGCCGCAGTGACCACTAACGATCAGGTTTTAATTAAAGTGGAAAATTTGCAAAAAGCGTTTGGCGAAAACCGGGTGCTGCAGGGCATTAATACCGAGATTAAAAAGGGCGAGGTTGTAGTGGTAATTGGCCCCTCCGGCTCGGGTAAATCTACCTTTTTGCGCTGTCTTAATTTGTTAGAGCAGCCTACCGGCGGCAGCATTTACTTTGAAGGGGTAAATATTACCGACAAATCGGTTAACATTAACACCCACCGTATGAAAATGGGCATGGTGTTTCAGCACTTTAACCTTTTTCCCCACATGACGGTGCTGCAAAACATGACCGCCGCACCCATAAAGCTTTTAAAAAAGCCCAAAGAGCAGGCGCAGCAAGAGGCGCTGGAGCTTTTAAAAAAGGTTGGGCTGGAGGACCGCGCCAACGATTACCCCAACCAGCTTTCCGGCGGGCAAAAGCAGCGTATTGCCATTGTGCGGGCGCTGGCCATGAACCCCGATGTTATGCTGTTTGACGAACCCACCTCCGCCTTAGACCCAGAGATGGTTGGCGAGGTGCTGGATGTAATGAAAGAGCTGGCGCAAAGCGGCATGACCATGGTGGTAGTAACCCACGAAATGGGCTTTGCGCGCGAGGTTGCCTCCCGCGTTGTGTTTATTGATGAGGGCGTTATTAAAGAGGAAGGCTCGCCGGAGCAATTTTTCTCCAGCCCTAAAAACGAGCGGCTAAAGACCTTTCTTTCAAAGGTGCTGTAACCCGCGCGGCGTTTTAAAATTTTAAGGCGGCAAAGCGCTTTAAAGAATTAAAAGTGCCCGCAGTATTCTTAAATATTTTGGCAATACTATTGGCGAGGAGTGTGTTTTGTATGAAAAATATTCCAATAGCGCAGGCGTTTACTTTAAAGGACGAAGTTTTGTACCAACCCGGCCAAATTGTTAGTAAAACGCTGGCCCAGAACGAAAGCGTTAGCGTTACCCTTTTTGCGTTTGATAAAAACGAGGAAATTAGCACCCACGCCGCCGGGGGCGACGCCTTGGTGCTTTGCTTAGAGGGCACCGGAAAATTCACCGTAGACGGCGTGGAGCATTTACTAACCGCCGGCGAGGCTTTGGTTATGCCGGCCGGGCACCCGCACGCCGTATTTGGGCAAGAGCAATTTAAAATGCTGCTAACGGTTGCAAAGTAGCGCAAAATTTTTAAAAGCCCAACTTTTTTACTGTATTAGCCAAAAAAGTTATTGTTTATTTAATTGACAGCGGCCACCTTAATTATTATAATAGTACCAAACAGCACTGTTAGAATAATTGGGGTGGTTTTTTTGTGCAATAAATTTGTAAATACCGGGTGCTTTATGCGCAGCTACAATTACGAAGGGCAGTACGCGCCCGAGAATATTGAAACCTTAAAAAAGCAAATGGGGCTTTATAAAAGCTTAAATTTGCCCGTTACCAACCTTTTAGAGTACGACGCACTGGTTCGCCCGGATTTTTGCAGCGCTGTAAAGCAAAGCCAATTTCCCGGCTGCGAAACCGGCCTTTGGTTTGAAATAACCGGCGAGCTTTGCCGCGACGCCGGTATTCCCTGGCGCAGCGAGCGCAACCGCAATTGGGATTTTTATGTAAACCCCGGGTTTATTATGTCTTATTCCCTAACCCAAAAGCAAAAGCTGATTGACGCCGCCATGCAGCGCTTTTACGGCATTTTTGGGCACTACCCGCGCACGGTTGGCGCCTGGCTGTTAGATACGCAGGCCATGGCCTATTTTGAGCAGCACTACGAAATTGACGCCTTTATTGTTTGCCGCGAGCAGTGGGGCATGGACGGCTACACCCTTTGGGGCGGCCCCTACTATGGCGGCTATTACCCCAGCAAAAATAATATGCAAACGCCGGCAACGCTGCCGCAAAATCAGCTTACAACGCCGGTTTTTAGAATGTATGTAAACGACCCCATTTACTGCTACTACGAATTTGCAAAGGCCCCCTTAAACAAAACCGACCGCCACCTGTTTACCCAAGAGCCGGCCTGGCTTTGCGGGCAAGACCCGGGCTGGGTGGAGTTTTGCTTTAACAGCGTTTTTAACCCCGAAAATCTTGGCTTCTGCTACCTGCAATTAGGGCAGGAAACCGGTTTTGGCTACCCCGAAAAATTAGAGCAAGGACTAACGCAGCAATGCCGCTTTGCCGTAGAAAACCAAGCCCGTTACGGCTACCGGTTTGCAACCGTTAGCGAAATGGGGCGCGCCTTTAAACAGCAATACCAAACCTCCCCCGCCACGCTGCGCTACACTTTAAGCGACTGGGCCGGCAACAACCAGCAATCGGTTTGGTTTAGCAACCAGCGCTACCGCGTTAATTTAGTGGCCGACGGCGAGCAGCTTTTGGTGCGGGATCTGCACCTTTTTTGCGACGACTATACCGACAAATATTTAAAAACCCCCTGCACCGGCAAGTGGGCGGTTTACGATAACCCCCCAATAATTGACGGCGTGCGTTTTACCCCCGGCTGTGATGAAAGCGATATTCCCTACCAAAACGATTTTAGCGGCCTAAGCTACGGCGAACAGGCCGGGCTTTATTTTAACGAAAAAGGGCGCATTACCGCCGTTTGCAGCAACCCGCAGCAACAAACCGCAACGGTTACCTTGGGCGGGCTAAACCTTACGGCCGAATTTTTGCCAACCGGCCTTTGTTTTACAAAGCAAGACGGCAATTTTGCCTTAACACTTAGCGCCAAAGCGGCCGGCCGCTACCTAAGAAGCACCGACAAAACCGCCCTTACCTACTGTCACAACGGGCTAAACTACTGTTTAAAAATTAGTTGCGGCAGCTTTAAAAACGGCGTTTTGTACGCCGAAAACGGCAAATTAATTTTAACCCCGCAGGTTGTTGAATAAACCGTAAAACATCCCCTTTCAATTTGGCAATATGCCTTTTGTAAGGGGATCAATTTTCGCAAAATATTGTGTTTTTGTACTATTTTTATTGACATAATAATATTTTTCTGTTACAATTTTATTGCAGGTAATAACTGGATGGATTATTACCAACTTTAATTTTGGAGGAGAATATAATGCAACAAAAAACCAAACCGCAACCGTTTTACCAAAGGCTACGGCCGTGGCTGTGCCTGCTGCTTTGCAGTGCCTTGCTTTTAGGGCTGCTGCCAACCGGTGCGTATGCCGCAAACAGCGCCGCCGAAGCTGAGCCGCCTGAAACCGGCTTGCCGGAGGAAATGCTGCAAACCAGCCCACCGCCAAATTTAATTTTAGACGGCGACTTTGAAGCCTACGAGCCCAACACCAACCTTAAAGCTTTAACTAATGAGAACCAATGGTTTAGCGCTACCGACAATGGCGCCACCTGGCCGAAGGCCACGGTTAGCAGCGAGCAAAGCTATTCGGGCAGCCAAAGCGCCAAACTTAGCTGTATGTACAACGCCTGCTACCGCAAAATTAGCGGGCTGCAGCAAAACACCGATTACATTTTGCAGTACCACTATTACCTGCCGGCCTACACCGAGGAGAATGTTTGCGCTATGCGCACGGTTTCGGTGCTTAGCTGCACCGATAGTGTAGATTACCGGGGCAAAACCGGCCGCATTGCCGGCATTGATTACGCAGCGCCCGAAAGTGCCGGCACCGCCGCCTGGAAGGCCGATACCTTAAGCTTTAACTCAGGCGAAAATACCGAGGTATACCTGCTTTTTGGGTACAACGCTCATGCAAGCTCTGGCCTTAGCCTCTATGTTGACGCTTTAGGCCTGTACAAGGTAAGCGACTGCAAACCCGCCTACCGCGCCGAATACGGCACCGTAACCCCCGCCCTAAACGGCAACAGCTTAACCCTAACGGCCGCCTCGGCCGAGGGCTGTGGGTTTCGCGGCTGGTACCAAAACGGGGTTGAGGTTGGCACCGATTTTACCCTAACAAATGTAACCCCGCAAACCGTTGCGGGTTACACCGCCGTTTTTTACAACTTTAACCTGCTTGTAAACGGCGGGTTTGAGGAATACCAAAACGGTGCCAACCTAAAAAAGCTTGAAAACGGCGAAAACTGGCTAGGCTGTGTAGATTCCGGAAACGATTGGACCCGTGCCACCGTTACCGGCAGCGTGGCGCACAACGGTACAAAATCGCTTGCCCTTGGTAGTATGTATAACACCGCCTACCGCAGTATTTCGGGCCTAAGCCCCAACACGCAATACACCCTTAGCTTTTACTACTACCTGCCGCCCCAAAGCGGCGAGGAGCGGTATTTAAACACCGTTTCGGTAGTAAGCGGCAGCGAGCAGGTGCGCTATACAGCCGATTCGGCCGCCGGCACCTTAAACCACAAGCTTTTTAACCCCACCACCGGTGCCTGCGCCGAAAACGAGTGGAAAAAATGTACCCTAACCTTTATTACGGGTAAAGATACCTCGGTTTGGTTTTGCCTGCGTTACTTTGCGCCGGGTGCTACCGGTGCAAGGATTTATTTAGATGACCTTGTTTTATTGTACGACCCGTTGGCCGAACCAGAATTTACGAATTTAGACCTAAAGTTGAATAACGGTTTTCCCTATTTAATTGGGAATATTTCAGCAGAGCTGCAGCAGCAAAACGGTAAAAAGCAAACCAAACTAACCTCAACAGCAGGTTTTCGGTTTGCCTCCAGTTCCGGTATTACACTAACCAAGGGCCGCAGCTACACCTTTAGCTTTACAGTTGATCTTACCGATTACCCGCTGTACACCGCCGCAACGGCCGAAACGGAAAAACCGGTTGCCGCTTATGTAGATTTTTCTATTTTAAACGACCAAAAAAATTACAACGCTAAATACATTGTTGGGCGGGAGACCAATGTTCGCGCCACTTATAAATCAATGGACGGCACGGTATTGCTGCAAAGTAATAACCTTGAATTTTCCAGCCATTGGTACTGCTGGCGCTTAGCCAAAAAACTACGCATTAACTTAAGCTTTACCGCCCCGCGCACCGAAACTGTTTATTATTCTACCCGGTTGAATGAAGCCGGAACCATTTATTTAAGTGATTTTTCGGTAACCCAGCAGGATACCGCTACCGCAAGCGAAAAAATTAGCGACTACGGGTTTATAACCCGCGGCACCGCCGTTCGTGTAGAGGAAAACCAGGGTCTGCGCTACAAAACCGGGCTGGACCGCCGTCTGCTTTGCGCTGAAAAATACTACGGCGTTCGGTTTGAGGAATACGGCGTGGTAACCTTGCGCAATGACTATTTAAACGGCGAGGAGCTAAAATACAACCAAGGCTACACCCAAAACGGCGTAACCTACACCGCCCACAGCGGTTTGGCCTACTCTTTAGCCAATCAAACCGACCTGCGTTTTTCGGAAGAACCGCAATTTATTAACTACACCGGCGTACTAACGCAAATTACGCCAAGCCATTACAACAGTGATTACGCCATTCGCGCCTTTGGCCGCTACAAAAACAGCAACGACACCTACGGCGAGGTTTACAACGCGCCCCTTGTAACCTCGGTTTACACGGTTGCAAAGGCCGCCTACGCCGCAAAGGTGCAAAACGGAACCTCGGGCGGCGGCTTTGCCGAACCCGAAAGCGCCCGTGCTTACCTTTACAACGAAATTATTCGCCGCTATTCCGACGAAAGCATTACCGTAAAAAACAACTCTGCCCCGCACTCTAAAAACTTTCAGGGCATTTCGGCATCGGTGTACCACTGCTACACCTTTATGAAGGATAGCTTAGGCCGCAACTACACCGACGAGCAAGCGGCGAAAGAGATGGACCGTTTAAAGGATTCGGGCATTAAAACTGTGCGCAGTATTTTTAAATCTGAATTTTCTTGGGGCAAAAACGGGTGGAACTGGAATTCTGAAACCATGCAGGCAATTTACAAATGGGCAAGCTTTTTGCAGCAGCGCGATATTGAAATTGCCATTAACGCCGGTTGGCATTTAAACCAAATTGTAGATGAAGGCGGTGGAATGTATGAAGTTCCCTACCTGTTTGGGCGCGGCGATGACCTTTACGGCGAAAGCCAGGGGGTTGATTTTACCGGCCTAACGGAATACGAAATTCGTATTAAAAAAGCGGGTCTGCGCTACGGTGAATGGATGCGCCAGGCATTAGAGGCCTTTGAGGCGCACGGCATTTACAATGTAAAATACATTATTGCCTTTACCGAACCCAGCTACGCCACCAAAGAAAAATTAGAGGGCAATTACGCCGATGAATGGATCAGCATTACCAAAGGCTTGCACCAAATGCTGCAAAAAGGAAATATTCGCCAAAAATACAAAATCGTTGGACCCAACCAAGGCTCTGTTAATACCGGCGACGGCCTGTTAAGGTACTTTTTGGAGTATTTAAAAAATCACCCGGAAGACAAGGGCATGGTAGATGTACTTTCCGCTCATACCTATTCCAAAAGCAATTCACTTTCTATAACTGAGCCGAATTATTATTATAATGTTGCAGACAACGCCTTTGCCGATTATCACCGCGTTTTAGACGAATACGGTTACACCGGAGAATTTTTAGCAGACGAATATTTTGCACTTTCCACTATAGATGGCAGTTGGACCACCAACAACGGCGTACAGCTGACGCAGGTGGCCGCCGGGGTAGCTGCAGCGGTTAAAAACGGCATAGACCGCTTGCTTTCCTGGCAAATCTTTGATCAGCTTTGGGTAAACGCTAACTTCACCAGCGGCCAATTTATTGGCGGCGTGCACGCGGTTGGCACGGCCCCCTCGTTTGTGCCAAACCCGCACAAAGACTACGCCCCCTACGCCAGCGAGACCCCGCGCGTAACCTACTACGGGTTAAACCTGTTAGGCAAGTATTTAAGCAACCAAAAAGCCTTAACCTACTACACGCAGTCTACCGCCGAAAACGAGTTGTACACCGCAGCCATTCGGGGCGACGACGGAAAATATGCAATTTTAGTTGTTAACACCGCCGGCACCGCCGCCCGGTTTAACCTTAACTTTGAAAAAACGGTTGACAGCGACTTCTACCGTTACGCCTACTGCCCAACCGCGGTAACGCCCAGCCCCGACGCCACTTCCATTGCCTACGACACCGTATTTCAAAACATTAATCAGCGTTTAGACGACACCTTGCCCCCGCAATCCTTTGCCATATATGTTTCGGAAAAAAGCTGCTTTGGCAACGAAATTGAAATGAACGCCGGTGAACTTGACGAAATAGGTTAAAAACAAAACCAGCCCTGCTGCGGTTTAAACCGCAGCAGGGCTTAATAAATAACGTTACAGCTTTATGCGCAGCCCCGCCCAAACCGGTAGGACTACGGCGTTTAAACTTTTTAGCAAAGCCAAAAATTATTTTAACACAACCTTGTGGAACACCTTTTTGCCTTTTTTCAGCACTAAGCCGTTTTCAAAATCGGCCGCGGTAAAACAGTAGGCCGGGTCGGTAATTTTTTGCCCCCCGGCCGAAACGCCGCCCTGCTGCACCAAACGGCGCCCCTCGCTTTTAGAGGCAATTAGCCCGCAGTGCTGCATTAAATCTAAAATAGCAATGCCGTTTTCGGCCTGTGCGATCTCTAACTCGGTGGTTGGCATGTTAGCGTTGTCGGCACCGCTGCCAAACAGGGCTTTGGCTGCTGCGTCGGCTTTTTGGGCTTCCTCCTCCCCGTGCACCATTTTGGTAAGCTCAAACGCCAAAATCTCCTTGGCACGGTTTAGCTGGCTGCCCTGCCAGCTGGCCATTTGCTCAATTTGCTCAATAGGTAAAAAGGTTAGCATACGAATGCATTTTAAAACATCGGCGTCGTCTACATTGCGCCAATACTGGTAAAACTCGTAGGGCGAGGTTTTGTTCGGGTCCAGCCAAACGGCATTACCGGCAGTTTTGCCCATTTTTTTGCCCTGCGAATCGGTCAGCAGCGTAATGGTCATGGCGTGGGCATCCTTGCCCAGCTTGCGGCGAATGAGCTCGGTACCGCCCAGCATATTCGACCATTGATCGTCGCCGCCAAACTGCATATTGCAGCCGTAATGCTGGTACAGGTAGTAAAAGTCGTAGGACTGCATGATCATGTAGTTAAACTCTAAAAACGAAAGTCCCTTTTCCATGCGCTGCTTGTAACATTCGGCTCGCAGCATATTGTTAACCGAAAAGCACGCGCCAACCTCGCGCAATAATTCAATGTAGTTTAAATTCAGCAGCCAGTCAGCGTTATTAATCATAAGCGCTTTATCGTTCGAAAAATCAATAAACCGCTGCATTTGCCGCTTAAAGCAGGCGGCATTGTGGGCAATATCGTCCTTTGTCAGCATTTTGCGCATATCGGTTCGGCCCGAAGGGTCGCCAATCATGGTGGTGCCGCCGCCAATTAAGGCAATAGGCCGGTTGCCGCCCATTTGCAGCCGCTTCATTAAAGTCAGGGCCATAAAATGTCCGGCGGTCAGGCTGTCGGCCGTGCAGTCAAACCCAATGTAAAAGGTGGCCTTGCCAGCGTTAATCATGTTTTTAATTTCTTCCTCGTTTGTTACTTGGGCAATTAAGCCGCGCGCAACCAGTTCGTCGTAAAGCGTCATTTAAAATTCTCCTTATTTATATGGTTAAATTTTTATTTAACAAAATTGTTCAGCAGCTCCCGTGCCGAGGCTAAAATGGTTTCGGTGGCTTTATCTCCGGCAATAATGCGGGCAATTTCCAGCTCTCGCTGCTTACCCGTAATGGGGGTAACGGCAGTAAAGGTGCGCCCGTTTTGCTCGGATTTTTGAATTAGCAAATGCCGGTTGGCCGCCGCGGCAATTTGGGCTAAGTGGGTTACGCAAATTACCTGCCGGTAGCCCGAAACCTCTAAAAGCTTTTGCGCCACCTTTACGGCGGCGTGGCCGCTAATGCCGGCGTCAATTTCATCAAACACCAGGGTGCCAACATCGTCAGACTTAGAAAGCACGCAGCGAATGGCCAGCATTACGCGCGAAAGCTCGCCGCCCGAAGCAACCTTGGCCAGCGGCTTAGGCTCCTCCCCCGCGTTGGCGCTAATTAAAAACTCTAAGGTATCGCACCCGGTTTTGGTGTAACGCCCCTGTTTAAAATTAGCCGTAAATGTTGCCGATTTAAAATCTAAATAGCAAAGCTCCTGCGAAATTTTTTCGCAAATTTGCCGCAGTGCTGTTTGGCGGGAATTTGTTAGCGCCTTACCGGCCGCTACCAGCTCCTGCTCGGCGTCCTCAAGCTGCTCTTCCAGCTTAATTTGCCGCTCGCTGCTTTGGCGAATGCTTTGCAGCTCCTGCTCGGCCTGCTGCAAATAAGCCAGCGCGGTCTCCTCGCTGCCGCCGTATTTCGCCGTTAAGTCCCGCAGCTGCTCTAACCGTTCGGTGGCTCGCTGCACCCCTGCGGGGTCGTACTCGTTTTGCTCTAATTGCTCTAAAAGCAGCGCTTCAATGTCCTCTAACTCGTAAGCCGCGGCGGTAAGCCGTTCGCTAAGCGGCTGCAGCGCGGGTACCTCGCCCGTTAGCGGCTCCAGCGCCTGAAAGGCCAAAGTTAAAAGGTCTTTAGCGCCGGGCAGTTCCTCGCTCTCGTTGCCCGAAATACCGGCTTTCGCGGCTTGCAGCGCCCCGCAAAGGCGTTCGCTGTTTTGCTGCCGGTTTAAATACTCCCGAAGCTTTTGCAGCTCGCCGGGCTTTAACTCGGCGGTGCTAAGCTCCTCTATTTGGTATTTTAATAAATCGTACCGCTTACGGGCCTCAGCGTCATGCTGCAGCAGTGCGTTCAGCTCTTTGTGAACGGCCTTTAGCTGCTCAAATTTTTTTAGGTACGCCGCGCGCAGCGCTTGATTTTTGGCAAACCCGTCTACAAAATCAATGTGCCGCTCCGGGTTTAGTAAATTTTGGTTATCGAACTGGCCGTGAATGTTAATTAAATGCTTGCCAAGTTCTTTTAAAAGGCCAACATTGGCCGGCTGCATATTTACCCAAGCGCGGCTGTGTCCATCGGCCGAAATGGTGCGTTTTAAAATAAGGTCCTCGCCCGGCTCGGCCGCTAAGCCGCACTCCTCCAGCTTTTGCAGTACCGCGGGCGGTACCTCGGTAAAGCAGGCGGTTACACCGGCCCGGCTGCAGCCGCGGCGAATGAGCTCGCGTGAGGTTCGCTCCCCCATAATGGCGTAAATAGAATCAATAATAATAGATTTGCCGGCCCCGGTCTCCCCCGTTAGGGCGTGAAAACCGGTTGAAAAATCCAGCTTTGCCGATTCAATTACCGCTATATTTTCAATTTCTAACGATCGTAGCAAACGCTCACCCCACGATCCCGTTAATTTTTTCTGCCAAAGCGGCAGAGTCGGCCTCGCTGCGGGTAATGGCCAAAATGGTATCCTCCCCGCCAAGGGTGCCAATAAAGCAATCGGAAAACAGTGTATCAAACGCCACGCAGGCCCCTTGTGCCATGCCGGAGTAGCATTTTACAACCACATTGTTCATGGCATAATCTACCCGAATAACCGACCGTTTAAAAACATTTAAAAGGCGCTCGTGATCGCCCGAAAGCTCGTTGCTTTGCGCGGTCTCGGGCGGGGCGGCGTAACGGTATTTTCGGTTTTGGTCTTGGGTTTTAATAAGCCCTAACAGCTTAATATCCCGCGAAATGGTAGATTGCGTTACCGAATAGCCGCAGCGGTTCAGCTCCTGCAGCAGTTCCTCCTGCGTTTCAATGCTTTTTTCGCGTATAAGTTCTAAAATTAATTCTCTTCGTTGCTTTTTCAAGTTTGCACCCCCGCACAATGCTGCCGGCCCTAAAAGCGGCAGCCTAAAATTATTTCAACAAATTAAATTTTTCTGATAAGGTGTTAAAAAAGATCTCGCGGTTTAGGCGAATTAGCCGCACGGCGTATTGCTCGCAGCGGTAAATGCGAATTTTGCTGGAGCTGGTTATGGGAATGGCCGGTTCGCCGTCTACCGAAAGCAGTACGCCGCTCTGCTGCGGCGCCGTAGCCGAAATCTCAAACCGATGCACAGCGCTAAGCACCAGCGTGCGTGAAAAAAGCGATTGTGGGCAAATGGGATTCAGCAAAATGCACTGCAAAGAGGGGTCCACCACCGGACCGCCCGCCGAAAGCGAATAGGCCGTTGAGCCGGTTGGCGTTGCGGCGATTAGCCCGTCGGCCCGGTAGGTCAGCCGGTCGTTGCCAAAATGCACGGTAAGGTCTATCATTCCCGTAACGCCGCTTTTGCTTACAATGGCGTCGTTTAAACAGTAGCAGGTTTTGCCGTCTACCTCAACGGTCAGCAGCATCCGCTCCTCTACAGAATAATCCCGCGTTACCAGCCGCTCTAACTGGTTTAAATCATCCCGCTCCAGGCCGGCTAAATAGCCAATTCTCCCGGCGTTTATACCCAAAACCGGCAGCCCGTGCAGCGCGGCCTTTTTGGCGGTGTGAATAATGGTGCCGTCGCCGCCAATTAAAATAAACCCGGTTACCGTTTGGTAAAGCTGCTCCTCGCTTTGCAAAATTAACCCGCTTGCTTTAGCCAAAACGGGGTCGGCCGTAAAAATTTTAACGCCAAGCCCCTGCAGCTTTTGCACCACCTGCGCCGTAATGGCCGGGGCGTTTGGTTTTTCGTGGTTACATACCATTGCAATTTGCATTTTGTTCACCTATCCAACTCCCGGTGCGAAAGCGTTACAACCTCGGCCGGGTTTAAATTGGTTACGGGCGGCTCGGCCGAGTTGCGCCCGGCGTAAATTAAATATTCAATATTCCCCTCCGGCCCCTTCACGGGGGAATAATCTAACCCCAGCACGGTAAAACCGTTTTGCGGCATTAGGGCAACAATTTTTTCAATAACCTCTATATGCACGGCCTTGTCGCGTACCACGCCTTTTTTGCCAACCTTTTCGCGCCCGGCCTCAAACTGCGGTTTAATTAAGCAAACCACATGGCCGTCCGGCCGCATAAACCGGCTTAGTACCGGCAAAATAACCGAAAGCGATATAAACGAAACATCTACACTGGCAAACTGCAGCGGCTGCGGCAGCTGCTCGGCCGTAATGTACCTAAAATTGGTGCGCTCTAAATTAACAACCCGTTCGTCGCACCGCAGTTTCCAGGCAAGCTGGCCGTAGCCAACATCAATGGCGTAAACCTTTTCGGCGCCGTTTTGCAGCATACAATCGGTAAAGCCGCCGGTAGAGGCGCCAATATCGGCACAGATTATTTTATTCAGCTTTAGGCCAAAGCTTTTCATGGCCTTTTCCAGCTTTAAGCCCCCACGGCTAACATACCGCAGCGGGTTGCCCCGTACCTCTAAAACATCACCGGGCTTTAGGGGCATACCGGCTTTATCGGCCTTTTGATTATTCACAAAAACAACCCCGGCCATAATTAATGCTTTGGCCTTTTCGCGGCTTTCGCAAAGTCCAAGCTCAAAAACAGCGTGATCCAGCCGATCTTTTTTATTACAGGTCATCATACTTTTTCATCCGCCATTTCTTTTATTTTCAGGCGCATAGAATCGGCGTCTAAACAAAACTTTTGCAGCGCCCGCTCGGTAGGCTGGTGCGGTACAAACCCGTTTACGGCAAACACCTTTACACGGCCTTGGTAACCGGCCTGCTGCAGCCCGGCAATCAGGCTTTCGTTAATGCCGCCGGTTTGCATTCCCTCCTCAAAAAACGCTATTTTTTGAAAACGCAGAATTTTTGGAAAAAGGCCGGCCGCAATTGGGGCAATGCAGTTTAGCTTTACAATGGCTAAATCTACCCCCTCGGCTTTTAGAGCCTCGCAGCACTGGCAGGCGTTGGCAAAAAGGCGGCCGTAGGTTACCAGCAAAATTTTGGCGTTTCCGTTGCCGTAAAAGGCGTAATCCTCATTCTGCGGGGTGTAGTCGCTTGGTAAAAGGGGCTGCTGTCCGCGCGGGTAACGCACGGCGCAAGGCCTGTTTGTTTGGTAAATTGCCCAATTTAAAAACAGCTTTAGCTCTAAATAATTTGCCGGCGCAAAAACCTTAAAGTTGGGAATGGTTTTTAAAAACGCAGCGTCAAACAGCCCTTGGTGGGTCTCGCCGTCCTCCCCTACAATTCCGGCACGGTCTACGCAAAAAGTTACCGGCCAGTTGGCAATGGCGGCGTCATGAATTAATTGGTCGTAACCCCGCTGCAAAAAGGATGAATAAACCACAAAAACCGGGTGCGCGCCCGCAGCCGCTAAACCGGCGGCAAAGGTGGTGGCGTGCTCCTCGGCAATGCCAACATCAAAAAAACGGTTTTTAAACTTTTGGGCAAAGGTGGTAAGGCCGGTGCCGGCCGTCATTGCCGCGGTAACAACGCAAAGCTTTTCGTCGGTTGCCGCCAAGCGGCAAAGCTCGTCGCCGCAAACAGCCGAAAAATCTACCTTTTTTAGGAGTGCAGCCCCCTGCTCAATGTTAAAGGACGAAACACCGTGATAGTTGTTGGGGTTTTTTTCGGCAAATTCGTACCCCTTGCCCTTTTGGGTTAAAACATGAACCAAAACCGGCCGTTTTTGCTCCTTCGCTACGGCAAAAATGTTTTGCAGGGCGTTTAGATCATGCCCGTTTACCGGGCCCAAATAATGAAAACCCATGTCCTCAAAAATATTGCTGTGGTAAATAGCGTTTTTTAATAGGGTTTTGGAGCGCAGCAAATTGCGGTTAATGCGCTTGCCAACCAGCGGCACCCGCGCAATAAGCGCCTCTAACCGGTGCTTAAAGCGGTGGTACCCGGGCTTAGAACGAATTAAATTTAAATAGCGTGCCAAACCGCCCACATTGCGGGAGATCGACATTTTATTATCGTTCAGCACAACAATTAGGCCGGCATTTTTGCCGCTGCCGGCGTTGTTTAAGGCTTCGTAGATCATGCCGCCGGTCATGGCTCCGTCCCCTACCACCGAAATAACATAGCCCGGCTGCCCGGCAAGCTGTTTGGCCTTGTAAATGCCCAGCGCCGCCGAAATAGAATTGCTGCTGTGTCCGGTTACAAACGGGTCGTAAATGCTTTCGTCGGGCCGCATAAAGCCCGAAAGCCCGCCCTCCTGCCGCAGGGTAGAAAACTTTGCGTACCGCCCGGTAAGCAGTTTGTGGGTGTAGCACTGGTGCCCAACATCAAAAATAATGCTGTCCTGCGGGCAATGAAAGGCGCTGTGCAGCGCAACGGTTAATTCTACCACCCCTAAGTTTGAGGCCAAATGCCCCCCATTCTTGGCAACGGTTTGAATTAAGCAATCCCGAATTTCGGCGCAAAGCTGTTGCTTTTGGGCGGTATTCAGCGTTTGAACATCCTCCGGCTTATTTACTTTATTTAAAAACTGATACTGCAAGCGTTTTCCCTCTTAAAATTAATTTTGGCGAGCCGTTAGCCAGTTGGCCAGCTGTTGCAGGGTAAGGGCGGCTGGGCCAAATTCGTTTAAAGCCGTTTGTGCGGCTTTGGTGTAGACTAAAGCGTCTTGCTCGGCTTTTTCCACCCCGCAAAGCGAAACATAAGTGTTTTTATGATTTTTTTCATCGCTGCCAACCGGTTTGCCTAAGGCTTTTTCGTCGCCCTTTAAATCCAGTAAATCATCTTGAATTTGAAAAGCAAGGCCTAACGCGTTGGCAAAATCAAAGGCGGCCTTTAACGCGCCGGCATTGCCGCCGGCCAAAACCGTACCAATACCGGCGGCCGCCCGCAGCAGCGCGCTGGTTTTTTCGCGGTACATTAGCTGAACAGCAGGTAGATCCAACGGGGCGCTTTCCCCCGCTAAATCTAAAACCTGACCGCCAATCATTCCGCCGGCGCCGGCACACTCGGCCAAAAGGCCGGTTGCCTTTAAAACCCGGTCGGCCGCTAACTGGCAGCCCGCCGCCGTTTGAAAAGCCAGAGTCAGCAAAGCGTCCCCCGCCAGCAGCGCGGTAGATTCCCCGAATTTTGCGTGGCAGGAGGGCTTGCCGCGGCGCAGCAGGTCGTTATCCATACACGGTAGATCATCGTGAATCAGCGAATAGGTGTGAATCATTTCCAGCGCGGCGGCAAAGGGCAAATAGCCCTCATCCTGCCCGCCGTTTAAAAGGTAAAATTGCTGCAAAATAAAGGGGCGCAGCCGTTTACCGCCTAACAAAAGGCTGTATTGCATAGCGCTGTAAACCGCCTCAAATTCCGGCTGCGAATTTTTAAGGCAGCTTTTTAAATATGCCTCCAGCTGCGGTTTAAAAGCCGCAAGCTTTTCTTGTACCGTCAAAAAAATCAATCCTCAATTCTTTTTTTGGCCTGCTCTAAAACCGCAGTGCACTGCTCGCTAAGGGCCTTGCCCTCATCAAAAAGCTGCATGGCCTGCTCTAACGAGCAGCTGCCGCTTTCCAGCTGTTTGGTAATTTCCTCCAGCCGTTGCAGGCTTTTGTTAAAATCAATTTCTGCCAAAATAATCCCCCGTTTCCGGCCAATAATTTTGCCTGAATAAATAGCGGCCACTAAAATATTGGCTTTAAGGCTAAACCCGTGGCCGTTTAAAAGGTAAGCTGTTAATTAAAACTGTGTAAAAACTTGTTTGCTGTAAAAGCTTGTTTGCACTAAGGTAATTGGTTTTAAAAAATTTTAAGGCTAACTGTTTTAAACTGCCCCAGTACCTTAAGGCTGCAATTTTTCCCGCACGGTGCATTGCAGGCTGCCGTCGCGCAGGCGCAGGGTAAAATCCTGCCCCTTTGGCAGCTGCTTTACCGAGCTTACCGCCTTGCCGTTTTTAAAAACGGCGGCAAAGCCGCGGTCCAGCGTTTTTAGGGGCGAAAGCCCGTTTAAAGCCCGAATATTGCCGTGCAGCGCCGACTGCTGCTGCAAAAGCAGCGTGCGGTAGTTTTGCAGCAGGGCCTCCTGCGCTTTGGCCAAGCGCTGCTCAAACGGGTCGTACAGCATATTCGGCTGCCGAAAAACCCGGCTTTGCAGGCTTAGCTGCAGCCGCCGCTCGTAATTGCCAACCAAAAGCGAATAACGGTTTTTAACGGTGTCAAACAGCAAATTTAAGCGCTTTAACAGGTCGTTTTGGTCGGGCACCGCCAACTCTGCCGCAGCCGAGGGGGTTGGCGCCCGCAAATCGCAAACAAAATCGCAAATAGTAAAATCGGTTTCGTGCCCTACGGCCGAAATGGTAGGCACGGGGGAGGCGGCTAATTGCCGCGCCAGCGCCTCGCTGTTAAAGCAGCTTAGGTCTTCGGCGCTGCCGCCACCCCGGCCAATAATAATTAAGCTGTGCCCGCCGGCGTAGGCCGCCGTAAGCGCCGAAATTAAGCTTTGCGGCGCCCCTGCCCCCTGCACTAAGGCCGGGTAAAGGGTTGGCCGACAGTACGGAAACCGGCGGGTTAAAATGTTTAAAATATCCTGCAAGGCGGCCCCGGTTTGCGAGGTTACAATGCCAACGCTTTTGGGGTAGGCCGGCAGCGGACGTTTGCGAGCCGAATCAAACAGCCCCTCGGCCTGCAATTTGTTTTTAATGCGCTCAAACTCGGCGGCTAAATCGCCCTGCCGCAGCGGCTGCATGGCCTGTACATAAAACTGGTAGGTGCCGTCCTTTTCGTAAACCGAAACATACCCCCGGCAAGCAACCTGCAGGCCGTCTTGCGGGGCAAAGCTTAGCCGCGCCGCGTTGCCCCGAAACATTACCGCGCGAATGGCGGCGTCGGCGTCCTTTAACACAAAATAGCAGTGCCCGCTGGCGTAGTGATTTTTAAAGTTCGAAAGCTCGCCCACCAGGGTAACATCGGTTAAATGGGCGTCCCCCTCCAGCAGGGAACGCACATAGGTGTTCAGTTGCTTTACGGTAAGGCTTAAAACCTCCAAATCATCACCCCGCGTTAAATTTTTTAAGGGCCAGGCAGGCAATGCCAACGGCGTTATCGCCCGAAAGCTCCGGCGTTGCAAAATAAGCCGGCAGCTGCCCGGTTAAAGTGTTTTTAATTATGCTGTTGGCCATAACCCCGCCCGAAAACAAAATAGGTAACGGGTATTGCCGGTAGGCGTTTTGCGCCATTTGCAGCAGGGTTTGGCCCAAAAAGTGAAACAGAGTTGCGGCAATATCCTGCGCCGGGGTGCCCTGCTGCTGCAGGCTTTGGCAAACATTTTGCATACCCGAAAGGTTGCAGCTGCACCCCCTTACGCTAATTTTAACCTTTTTGGCCGGCGTGCCCTTTAAAGCCAAGTGCTCTAATCCCTCCCCCGCGGGAAAGGGTAAGCCCAGCATTACGCCAACCCGATCTACCAGCTGGCCGGCGTGCAGATCGCACCCGCCGCCCAAAATTTGAACCGAAAAGCCACCGTTTTGCGGCGCAACCTTTAAAACCTCGGTGGTACCGCCCGAAACATGAAAGGCTAAAAATTCCTGCCCAAAAAGCTGGGGCTGACCGGCCGAAAGGGCCGCAGCGGCCAAGTGCCCCTCTTGGTGTGAAAAATAAAACAGCGGAACCCCCAACGCGCCGCTTACCGCCTGAGCCAGCCCAACGCCAACCAAAAAGCAGGGCATGTAGCTTTCGGCTACCGGGCGCGGCTTTTGGCTAACCCCAACACAGGTAATTTGCCCGGCCGTTTTAAGCACCCGCTGCAGCACCTGCGGCAGCTGTTTGGTTTGGGCAAAAACAGCGTCGCTTTGCCGCAGGCCCAAGCCGCCCTTTGGCACAAAAAGCAGCTCCCGCTCCCCGTGGTAGCAGCTGCTGCTTTTAAACCAGGCGGCGCTGCTGCGGTAGTTGCTGCTATCTAACCCCAAAGCCAGCATTATTTACACCCGTTTTGGCGAATAACTGCGCCAAGTACCCCGTTAATAAAGGCAACATCCTTTTCGTCGCAATACTCCTTTGCCAGCTCCACCGCCTCGTTCGCGGCAACGCCGGCCGGAATATCCTCGTTATACAAAATTTCGTAAACCGCAAGCCGCAGCAAAGCCAGCGCCGGTTTAGAAATACGGTCCAGCGTCCAGCGGGTTAGGTGCGGCGTAATGGCAGCGTCAATTTCGGGCAAACGGCTGCACACCCCGGTAAAGGTGTTTTCAATGTAATCGGTTGCAATAAAATCCCGAATTTCGGCGGCGTCTTTTAAAATTTCATCGGCGCCGTCCTGCCGCAGCGCCTGCTCAAACACCAGGCAAAAGGCCTGCTCGCGTTCTAATTTTCTTTCCATAATACACCTACTGAATAAAATCTTAACCAAAAGCCGCTTTTAAAAGCCGACTTTTAAAAGTTGGTTTTGGCACCGTTTTTGTTGCCTGCCAAAGGGCAAAATAGCCCAAAGCGCCAACCCCGGCCGCACCAACAAATATGCTATTTTATTATACCTTACCCGCGCCCAATTTGCAAGGGCTAAACGCATAAATATGCGCTAAAATATGCAAAAAAACGCCCCCGAAGCAGCTCGAAAGCGTTTTGGCGGCCGGCCGGCCTAAAATTTTACTTGTTTTTTAAAGCTATATAATGTCGCAATAAGAAATTACCTGCTGCAGCGTTGCGCTGCCAAGGTCGGTTATTAGCCCCTGCTCGCCGTTGCCGGCGGCAGCAAGCGCCCCGTTTTCTAAAACCGAAAACGCCCACGGCACCCCGGCTATCGGCTCAAAATAATGGTACTTTTCGGTGCCGGTTTTGCCCACAAACAGGTAGCTTTGGCCAATTTTTAAACTTTGCTTACCCGTAAGGTAGGCGTAGCCCATAGAGGTGTAATTGCGGCCTTTATACACCTTTTGTACATTCATGGTGTACAGCACGCCGCCGTTTTCAACATCGGCTTTAATAATGCTGCCGGTTATAACGGTATCGGCCGCGGTTACAAGCTGCTCTAAGCTGTACTGCTGCACCGGTGCCAACGGCACGGAAGAAACGGGCTGCGAGCTGCTGCCGGTGCTTTGCGCGCTTTTTGGCAAAAAGAAAATTGCCGCAAAAGCCCCGGCCGCCGCTAACAACACAACTACCACGGTTAAAATTAGTTTTTTCATAATATCACCCGGATTTTTGGTTTTTGTTTGGCGGCAACAGCAAAAGCACCGCCAAAATTAAAAGCTTAAAAGCAAGCTAAAGCTTTAGGCTTAAAAGCTTGGCCCCAAGCAGCCCAAATTTAAAGCATTAAATTTGTTTTTTTACGCCGTTTGCTAAAAAAGCGCGGTGACCTACGCCACCGCGCTAAAAATTAAGCTTATTTTTTTAATGCAATAAAGTTTGCGGCAATTGCCAGCACAAAAAAGGCAATTACTAAAATTTTGGTCCACCGAGCCAACATGGCGTCTACCGTACGGGCCTTGTTTTTGGAAAGAAAAGTATCGGCCCCGCCGGAAATAGCACCATTAATACCGGAACGGTGACCCTGCTGCAAAATAATTGCAAAAACGCTTACAACCGAAAGCAACAAAATAATGCTGCCAATAATATACTCTAAAACCTGCATTTTAAAATCCTCCATTAACGGCACAAGGCCAAAAATCCAATATAGCTTTAATATTCTACCATAACACAGGCGGTTTTGCAAGTGTTTTTAAAAATTTTTTTGCAGTATTATTGTTGGCCCATTGAACCGGCGAAAGGCCCGGGGCCCTATTGCCGCTTTTAACAACAACCTTGGCAACGGTTGTAGGGCGCCATTAAGCTGTTATTTAAATGCCCTTGGCCGCTCTTGGCGGCGCTTTTGGCATTTTAACGGCGCAACAAGCTGCTATTTACCAACACTATCGGCAATTTTTTTAAAAATTTGCGCGGCAACGGCCGTGTTGGCGCTTTTATTTTCTAAAAACACCGTTACGGCGTACTTTGGGCTTTCCTGCGGAAAAAAGCCGCAAAACCAAGAATGCTCAACCTCGGCCCCGTTTACCACCCTGCCGGTTTGGGCCGTAGCGGTTTTACCACAGGCGCCGCCGGTTAAAGGCAAGGCTGCCTTGCCCGTTCCGTTTTTTAAAACGCCGGCCAAAAAGCCTTTTAGCTGCCCGGCAGTGCCGCTGCTAAAAACAACATTTTTAAGTCCGGCACTTTCGGCCCGGTAGCCTTGGGCGGTGCGGGTACCTTCTACCAGGCTGGGCGTTACATACCACCCGCCGTTTGCCACGGCGGCGTAAAGGTTGGTTAGCGCCAGCGGGGTAAGCAGCAGCTCCCCCTGCCCAATGGCAAAATTGGCAAGCGCCGCCTTAGAGGTTAGGGTTGCCGGGGTTGGCAAGCTGCCGGCGGCAGCCGTAATGCCGTTTGCCAAGGCCCTTTGGGAACCAAGCCCCAAGGCTAGGCTTAAATTTAAATATTCCTGCCCCGGCAGCTGTGCGGCGGCGTTGTAAAAATAAGTGTTGCAGGATTGCTCTAAAGCGGTTGCCAGCGTTACCTGCCCGTGCCCGGCGTGGCGGTGGCAGTAAAACCGGCGGCCGGCAATTTCGCAGCTGCCGGTGCAGTTGTAAGTAAAATTGCCTTTTCCGTTTTCCAGCAGGGCAGCGGCAATAAGCGGTTTAAAGGCCGAGCCAACATTGTACCTTGAAAGGCAGCGGTTTAAAAACGGGGCGTTCGGCGACTTTAAATAATCCCCCAAATTTTGGGGGTCAAAGCCCGGCCGGCTCAGCATGGCCCTAATTTTTCCGGTTTGCACCTCGGTAACCACTACACCGCCGGTTTTAAGCCCCTCGCAGCTTTCAAAAACCGCTTTTTGCAGGTCTAAATCTACCGTTAAATAAACCGCACCGCCGCTGCGGCCGGTTTTTAAAGTTGGCTCTGCCCCCAGCAGGTAATTTCCGGCTGCGTCTACCGCAAAGCAAAGGGTTGTTTTGGCAGTGCTTTGCAGCACGCTGTTGTAAGCCAGCTCTAACCCGTAAACCCCCTGCCCCTCGCCGTTTACATAGCCCAAAAGGTGCTCTAACCCGTAGGGGGCCTGCGCCCGGTTTACCACCGGCGTGCAATAAACCCCTTTTTGGTTTATTTTATTTTCCTGCAGCAGCACAAACGGCAGGTTGTTGTTTAACCTTTGCAGCGCCTGCTGCAGGGTGCTGCCGCTGCAAAGGTTTTGAACGGCTTGCAGGCTTTGGGGGCAGGGCAAAAAAACGCAGGCCTGCTGCTTTTTGGTGTAAACCGGGCGGCCTTTGCAATCGTAAATTAATCCGCGGCCGCTTTCTACCTCTACCGAAACGGTATTTTGCAGCGCGGCGGCCGGCAAAACCGTACTGCCAACACAAATAAGCCTTAAAACGCAGCAAAAAGACAACACCGCCACAAAAACGCAGCAGCAAACGCTTCGTACCCAAAAGCTGTTCTCTTGCTTTAACATTAAAATTCCCCCTTGCAAAGCCGGCGACCCTTGGCAAAACCGTTTTACCAGGGCTTTCGCTTTTTAGCATTTGCAAAAGGGGAATTTTTAAACATAACACCGCGAAAATTAAATGTAACACCGCAAAAATTTAAACATGGCACCAAAAAAATTTAAACAAGGTACCGCAAAAAATAAGCGTTATTTTAGCTCTACAACCGTAACGCCGTCCTCCCCCTCGCCAAAAACGCCGGGGCGGCTGCTTTGCACGCTGGGGTGCCGCCTTAGGTGCGCCCGAACAGCCTTTTTTAAAACGCCGGTACCCTTACCGTGAATAATGTATGCCGTTTGAACACCGGCCAGCACCGCCTCATCTAAAAAGCGGTCTACCTCTAACAGGCCTTCATCGCTGGCAAAGCCCCGAATATCCAGCTCGCGCTTTTGCTCCCTTTGCGAGGGCTTTAAGCCCTTGGCGCTAACCTTGCGGGTGCGCGGCTGCGCGGCTTTAATTTGCTTTTCGGTGCTTAGCATAACGCTTTGCACCGGCACCTTTGTTTTTAAAAAGCCGTCGGCCACAAACACAAACGCGCCGTCGCTGCTTAGGCGTTCTACCACAGCGTTGGTACTAAAATCCTTTACAACAACCCTATCCCCAATTTGCAGCGGGCGGGGCAGCCGGTAATTGGCAAAATCGTTGGTTTTGGGTTGCTCGGCGCTGTCGGCCTTGCCCTCCATTTCCCGTAAAGTGCTTTTGGCAAGGGTGCGTGCCTTTAAAACCAACTGCTGATTATTCTGCTTGGTTTGCTGTTTTTTCAGCTCCTCCATTTCGTTAAGCAGCTGGTTAGAGCGGTTGCGGGCGTATTCTATCATATCGTTTGCCTGCTGCCGCGCTTTTTCAATAATCTTTTGTTTTTCTTTATTGATTTCCTCCAACCGCTGGCCGGCCGATTTTTTGCTTTGCTCTAAGCTGCTGCGCAGCCGCACCGCTTCCGAGCGCTCCTTTTCGGCCTCAATATGCGCCTGCTCCAGCTGGCCAACCATCTCCTCAAACCGGTGATTTTCGGCCGAAACCAGTTCCCCCGCTTTTTGCACAATGCGGGCCGGCAGGCCCAGCTTTTCCGAAATAGCAAAGGCGTTAGAGCGCCCCGGAATACCAATTAACAGCCGGTAGGTTGGCTTTAGCGTTTGCACATTAAATTCGCAGCTGGCGTTTTCTACCCCCGGCGTTTCAAAGGCGTAGCTTTTTAGCTCAGAATAGTGCGTAGTGGCAACAACGGTAACGCCGGCATTTTTTAGCTCGTTTAAAATGGCAATGCTTAAAGCGGCGCCCTCTACCGGGTCGGTGCCGGAGCAAAGCTCATCAAACAACACTAAGGTGCCGGGCCCGGCCATTTTTAAAATGTGAATAATATTATTCATGTGGGAGGAAAAGGTAGAAAGCGATTGCTCAATGCTTTGCTCATCGCCAATATCGGCAAAAACGCCGCCAAACACAGCAATTTGGCTGTTATCATCCGCCGGGATCATTAACCCGCAGCAGGCCATTAGCGTTAACAGCCCAACCAGCTTTAGGGTAACGGTTTTACCGCCGGTGTTTGGGCCGGTAATAACCAGCGTGGTGTAATTTTGCCCCAGCTTTAGGCTAACAGGCACAACCGTTTTGGCCGAAATTAGCGGGTGCCGGGCGCGCTTTAGCTCTACCACACCGTTGCTGTTTAACACGGGCATAGAGGCCCGCATACTGTAAGCCAGCTCGGCCTTGGCAAAGCAGGCGTCTATTGTCGTTATTGCCGCAAACGAGGTTTTAGCCCCCGCCGCAAACTGCGCCGCCTCGGCGGAAAGCTCGGCCAAAATGCGCTCTACTTCCTCCTTTTCCTTTAACCGCAGCACGCGAATTTCGTTATTAATTTCTACAATTGGCATTGGCTCTACAAACAAGGTAGCGCCGGAGCCGGAGGTGTCGTGCACCAAACCGGGCAGCTGGCTGCGCTGTTCGGCCTTTACGGGAACCACATAGCGCCCTTGGCGCTGGGTAACAATAGCCTCCTGCAAAACCGAGGCGTAAGCGCTGCTTTTAATAATTTTATCCAGCCGGCTGCGAACATTCATGCCGGCCTGGTTTAATTTGCGCCGCAGGTCGGAAAGCAAGGGGGAGGCGTTATCGTTCATCTCCTCCTCGCTTTTAATGCAAAAAAATATTTTATCCTCAAAATACTTATTCGGGCTTAAAATTTCAAACCACTCGTCTAAAGAGGTTTTTTCGGCCCCGGCGTTTTCGCGCCACGCTTTTAAAAGGCGAATCACCCGAAACAGCTCGCCAATTTTAAGCAGCTGGCCCATGTTTAAAACGCCGCCGGCCTGCGCCACGGTTAAAAAGCCGTTAACATTTTCGGCCGAGCCAAAGCTTGGCGTGCCGTACTGCGCGGCCAAGCGGTAAGCGTCGCCGGTTTGGTGCAGCAATTGCTGCACCCGCTGCAGCTCAAACACCGGCTGAAGGTTTAAAACATCCTGCTTGGTTTGCGCCAACGCCGCTTTTTGCGCCAGCAGCTGCAAAACCTTATCCAGCTCCAGCGTGCGGCAGTATTTAAGATCATTCATCATCATTATTCCTATTATTCTCCTGCTTCATACAAATCGAACGGTAAAACTCCAGCGTTTTATAATGGCTTTCGGTTTGGGTTGAAAGGTACTTTTCGCAACAATCGGAGAGCAATTTTAAATCGGCCGGCGGCACGGTAAACGAAAATATTTTTTGAAACGGGGCGTACAAAATGTGCCGCATGGCGCAAAGCACCGTATTATTTAAATTGGCCCCAAAACCGCCGTTGCCCCGCCGGCAGCCGCCGCAAAAAAGGCACCCCTCTTTGTAATCAAAATAAAAACGGTCGTCCTGCTCCCTTTGGCAAACGCTGCAGCCCAAAAGGTCCGGCATATAGCCGGCCTCGGCCGCAAAGCGCAGCTCGTAAACCGATTTTATAAGCTCAAACGGGCGTTTGTGGTGCATAACCAAAAACAGCGCGTTTAACAGCAGCCGCAAAAAAACGGCATTGTGCTGCCCCTCCGGCACCTGGCGCAGGGCCAGCTCACAAAAATACTGCGCTAAGGCAAGCCCCTCCAGGTCGTAGCGCAGCTCAAAAAAAAGGTCGATCACAACAGCGTCGGTAACCTTATATGTATCCTTAGCTTTGTACAAGGTAAAGGTGCAGTAGCTTAGCAGCGAGGTTGCCGCCGCATTTTTGCTTTTAATGCGGCGCGCCCCGTCTGCAAACGCGCGAATCAAGCCGTTTTCGGCCGTTAAAATTGCCAATAGCTTGTCATTTTCCCCCACCGGCGTTTCCCGTATTACCAGGCCGGGGGTTACTATTTTTGTTTTCAACGCTGTTTTCCCCGTTTCCGGCCTTGGTTTTGTAGGCTAAATAATCGGCAATGCTGCCGGTAGAATAAAAATTGCTCCAAAGCTCCTGTTCTTTCATAACGCTGCCCCTTTTGTAAAAGCTTGCCGCCGGAAACCTCCGGCTTTAACAATAGCCTTTGCAAAAAAAGCAAGGTTATTAACGGTAATTTATTGTAAATTTTTAAAAAAATTACAGCAGCGCCGGCCGCTGCGGCACCCTTTGCTATTGCGGCTTTTACCGCCGTTTAGGCTTTAAAGCCGCGGCAAAAAAGCCCGCACCAAAGCGGTTATTGGTCTAACCCCAGGCTGTGAATGGCGCCGGCGCGGTTGCGCCAATCCTCCTTAACCTTTACCCAAAGCTGCAAGTTGGTTTTGCAGCCAAAAAAGCGTTCAATATCCTGCCGGGCGTGCGACCCTATTTTTTTCAGCATACTGCCGCCCTTGCCAATAATAATGCCCTTGTGGCTTTCTTTTTCGCAGTAAACCGTTGCGCCAACCTCCAGCACCGGCTCGCCGGCGGCGTTATCCCGCTCGTAAAACTGCTCAATTTCAACGGCAATGCCGTGCGGCACCTCGTTGCTAAGCAGACGCAGCAGCTTTTCACGAATAATTTCCGCAATCATAGTTTTATCCGGCTGGTCGGTTACAACATCCCCGGTAAAATAGTGTACCGAGTTTTTAGCAAACCTACTAAGCTCGGCTAAAAGCTCCTCCAGCCCGCTGCCGTTTTTGGCCGAAACCGGAACCACCGCCGCAAAGCTAAACGCCGCCGTGTAGGCCGAAATAATTGGCAGCAGCGCGTCCTTTTGCGGTAAAAGGTCAATTTTATTTAACGCTAAAACCGTTGGCAGCTGCCGGCGGGAAAGCTCCTTCATTAGCTCCAGCTCGGCCGGCGGCAGGGCGTTTTCGTTCAGCTTAAAGCGCGGCGCGCAATCTACCACCAAAACGGCGGCTTCAACATCCGAAAGGCCGCTGCCAACCGCGCGGATCATTTGCTTGCCCAGCTCGTTACGCGCTTTGTGAAACCCCGGGGTATCTACAAAAACAAATTGCTCGGCCCCGCGGTTGCACACCCCCAAAATTTTGTTGCGGGTTGTTTGCGGCTTGTTAGAAACAATTGCAACCTTTTGCCCAACCGCCCGGTTAACTAACGAGGATTTTCCCACATTCGGGCGGCCAACTACGGCAATAAAGGCAGATTTTGTTTGTACATTGCTTTGGCTCATTCTTAAACCTCGTAGGTGTCGCTGTCGGCGCTGCGTACAACGCCCAAGCGGTTTAAAACATCCTCTTCCTTTTCCCGCATACGCATTTCCTCCAGCCCGCCGTTTACATGGTCGTAGCCTAATAAATGCAGCATGGAATGTACGGTTAAAAAGGCAATCTCCCGCTGAAGGGAATGTTCGTAAAGCTTGGCCTGTTTTACGGCGTGATCTACCGAAATCACAATATCGCCCAGCATTTTTGCGCCGTTTTCGGGGTTAATATCGTACACGCCGTTTTCCCCTAACGGGAAGGAGAGCACATCGGTAGCTTTATCAATGCCGCGGTGTTCTAAATTCAGCTTATGTATTTCGGCGTCGTCTACAAAGGTTACATTTACCTCGGCCGGAAACTCAAAATTTTCGGTAATCAGCACGGCCGTGCAGGCGCGCCGAACCAGCAGGCGAATACCCGACGGCAGCTTGCCGCTTTCTTGCTTTTCGGTAATAATTACTTTTGTTTTGGTCACTTCAACTTCCTCCTGTTTTCCTCTTGCTTTTCGTAAGCCTTAATAATTTCCATTACCAGCTTGTGGCGCACAACATCCCGCCCCGAAAGCTTAATAACGGCAATATCCTCTACATTTTTTAAAACGGTCATGGCGTCCCGCAGGCCGGAACGCTTACCGTCCGGCAAATCAATTTGGGTAATATCCCCGGTTACTACGGCCTTTGAGTTAAAGCCCAGCCGGGTTAAAAACATTTTCATTTGCTCGCAGGTGGTGTTTTGCGCTTCGTCTAAAATAATAAAGCTGTCATCCAGCGTGCGGCCGCGCATATAGGCCAGCGGGGCTACTTCAATATCCCCCCGCTCGTGGTAGCGGTTAAAGGCCTCGGCCCCCAGCATATCAAACAGCGCGTCGTAAAGCGGGCGCAGGTAAGGGTCTACCTTTTGCTGCAAATCGCCGGGTAAAAAGCCCAGCTTTTCGCCGGCCTCTACCGCCGGGCGAGTTAAAATAATGCGGCTAACCTGCTTGGCCCGAAAGGCCTGTACCGCCATAGCAACCGCCAGGTAGGTTTTGCCGGTTCCCGCCGGGCCAACCCCAACCGTAATGGTATTTTGCTCAATTGCCTGCAGGTACTTGCGCTGGCCCAGCGTTTTGGGCTTAACCGGCTTGCCCTTAGCGGTAATGCAAACGCAGTCGGCGTCGGTTAATTCGCGAATTCCTTCATCGCGCCCGTCGTTAATCAGCGAAAAAACATAGTGCAGGTTTTGGTCGGTAATCATCTCGCCCTTTTCAATTAAAGCAATTAGCCCGTGAATGGCCCGCACCGCGGCCGAAACCCCCTCGGGCTCGCCGCGCACGGTAATGCTGCTGTCGTGCGTTAAAATAGTTACCCCGTATTCCCGCTCAATTGCCCGTGCGTTACAGTCCAGGTTGCCAAAAAGGGTAATAATCTGTTCAACTCGGTCAATGTTAACGGTTTGTTCCAGCATAGAGTGCCCCCATCTTCGTTATTATTTATCAATTATAGCACTTTATCTCATTAATTTCCAGTATCTTTAATAATTTTTTCTGTGATTGCTATATTTTCGTCGCACTTAACAACCGCGCTCAGGCAAAAAGCCCCATTTTCAACATAAAAACGAATATTTTGACTTAAAATGCGCCCCTCGGGCACATCCCGGTTTAGCTGCTGCGCCAATTGCGCTTTTAGGCGCGCTTCGGCCTGCTGCTGCGTTAGGGTGTTTTTTTGCTGCGCCAGCGAAAAAAATTGCCGTTTTACCAGCCGCACCGGCAGGTAGCTTTGGCCGGCCGAAATTTTGGGGGCCGCGCCCTCGCTTTCAAAATTCCCCGCTACGCTGCCGCAAAAAAGCGGAATGTTAAACCCAAAAAATTGCAGCACCGTTCGGCTTTGGCTGCTGCCGCTGCGCTGTACGGCGGTAACGGTTTTGGGCTGCGTTAGCTTGTATTCCCGCACCGTGTTGGCAAAAATTTTGCCGCGCGCCTGTAAAAAGCGGGTGCTTTGGTCGCTGTATTCTACCATTCCGGCAGCCAGCAGGTCGCCTTTTGCAACCGTATCGCCAACCTTAACGGCCGCCGTACCGGCCAAAAGCTCTATGCGGGTAATCACACCGTCGCAGCCGGCCTTTAAATTAGCCGGTTCCTCTTTCGCCTGCGGCAGGTTTAAAGTGGCCTCCTCAACATTCAGGGTTAGCTTGCAGCCCTCTAAGTTTAACGAGGCCCACGCAAGCCCCCGCTCGGCCATAAGCAGCTCGTTGCGCTTTTCCTTTACCGAAAGGCCTTTGAGCGGCGCCCCCTCGTAAATGCCAATCTGCCGCAAATCCTGCACCAGCTGCTGCGGCGAAACGGTTTGGTTGCCGGTAATGCAAATGTTCCAAATATAGCCCGAAAGCACATACAAAATGCCGCAAAACAGCAAAAAACCCGCCGCAAAACCGTAGCGGTTTTTGTGGGCCGCCGCAAAAAACGGCAGCCCTACCTTTCGGGTTAAGTGAATTTTTCCGCAAACCGTGCGGTGCAAAATACGCAGGGCTTTAAAATCCTCTATACGCATTTTAAAATAAAGCCGCTCCCCGCGCAGCGCCACCCCCCAAAGAATAATGCCGTGCGCGGCGCACAAATTTAACAGCTTTTCGGGCGTTTTGGTTGTTACCCGAACATACACATACCCCTGCAGCAGACGGTAAAAAAACAAAAACAAGTACCCCCGCCCCCTTCAGCAGTATTCAATATTTAAAATATTGCCCTTAATGTTTAACATACCGCCGTTATAATCGTAAACCTCTAACCCGCTGCCGGTAATGCAAACGCAGCGGTCCCCAATGTTCAGCCGCACTAAGCAGGGGCTGTATTCAATAATTCCGCAGCAGCCGTCTACCGTAAGGGTACGGTTGCCAACCAGCTGCAAATGGGCGCCGCCCGAAAAAATTTCGGCTGGAAAATCTACCGCCTTTTGCAGCTTTTTTAACCCGCTGTGCGCTTTGCTGTTTTTTTTAGGCATTTTGCAAGGTCCCCTTTGTTAATATTTTGTGTTACAAAATAATATATATGTGTTACAACGCAAAATTTGAACTTTTCAAAGCTTTTCGTTTACATTTATTCCCCCGCGCGGCAGGTACCCGCAGGCTTTTAGGCAAAACTGCCGGCAATTTTTTAGCGGGCTTTTGCGTTTTTTTGCTGTTTTTTGCGGGTGTGCCGGTAGGCTTGCCGCAAATTGGTACAGCAGCCTGCGCAGCGGGTTGTTTGGCGCCTTGTGCGGCAGCTTAGGCGGGCCATACGGCGGCTTAGGCAGGCTATACGGCGGCTTAGGCTGGCTATACGGCGGCTTAGGCGGATTATACGGCAGCTTAGGCAGTGGGTTCGGTGGCAGATTAGCACAATGATTTTTACGGCAGCTTGTGCAGCAAGCGGTGCGGCGGCTGTTGCGCGCTGTCGGCGGGTCAACAGTTTGTTTTTGTGTTTAAGGCGGTGTTTTTCTTGAAATTAAAATTAAGCTCCCGGCAGCGTACCGCGCTGCATTGTTTGGCCGGGGCGCTGGCTTTTGCTTTGTTTGCCGTGCTGCTGCTTTGTTTTCCAACTCTGGCGGGTCAAGGGGTAAAAAGCGGGCTTACGGTTTGTGCGGCGGTGGTAATTCCGGCCCTTTTCCCCTTTACGGCGGCGGCTGTTTTTTTGCAAAAAAGCGGCGTGCTTTATTGGCTTGGCCGGCGGCGCTGCAAGCCCTTAAAGCTGCTTTTGGGGCTAAGCGCGCAAGAGGGCGGAATTTTGCTGCTCTCGCTTTTAGGGGGGTACCCTATTGGGGCGCGCCTGCTGGGGCAAGCCTACCAAAGCGGGCAATTAACAAAGCGGCAGGCCTTGCGGCTGCTGGCCTTTTGCGTTAACGCCGGGCCAACCTTTTACCTGGCGGTTTTGGGCAAGGGGCTGTTTGGCAACCTTAAAACCGGCCTTTGCCTGCTTAGCTGCAATGCGCTTAGCGTTTTTTGCTTATCGGCGCTCAGCCGCTTAATTGCCCCTAAAAATTTGACCCCGGCGCCAAAGCTGCCCCCACTGCCGCCGCTAACCGACAGCTTTGTAGAAAGCGTTACCGACGCTGCTTTAACCATGCTAAGCTTAAGCGCCTGGGTGGTGCTTTTTTCGTGCTTTGGCAGCATTTTAAAGGGGCTGCTGCCCGACGGCTTTTACCAAAGCGCCGCTTTAGCCGCGTTAGAGGTTACCGGCGGCTGCCTAACTTTAGGGTCGCGTGGCTGCTCCCCCGCCGTGCTTGCTTTTTTCACGGCCTTTGGCGGGCTTTCGGTGCTGTTTCAGGTAAAATATTCGGCCGGCACTTTGCACCCGCCGCTTTGGTATTTAATTTTTTCCTCCCTTTTGCGGGGCGCGCTCAGCGCGGCGCTTACCAGGGCGGCGCTGGCCCTTTTTCCTACGGTGGCTCCCTGCCTGGCCCCGCAAGGCGGGCTAAACCCCGTTTTACAGGTAGATTACCGCTGCTTGTTTTTAATTTTGTTTTTAGCGGTTTTTTTGCTGTTTACCCTTAAACCGGCCGAAAAATTGCCCAAATTCGTAAAAAAGGACCAAAGAAACACTTGAAAATGGAACAAAAAAAGTGTATAATTAGATTTCACAGGGCGCTCGGCAGCGGTGTTTTGGTTGCTGTCGAGCCAATTTTTTCGGAGGAAATTGCATGGATTACAACACCTTGACCGGCGAACAGCTAAAAGCCGAGTTTAACGCGGTTAAAGCGCAGTACCAGGAGTTTTGCGGCCGCGGCCTTTCGCTGGATATGTCGCGCGGGAAGCCCAGCACCGAGCAGCTGGATTTAAGCGACCACATTTACGGCCTAATAGGGCCGAAGGATTCTTTTCACGGGGAGCTGAATATGGATAGCCGAAATTACGGCTGTTTAGACGGCTTGCCGGAGCTAAAACGCCTTTTTGGGCAAATTTTGGGGGTAGACGCCGCACAGGTTATTGTGGGCGGAAATTCCTCTTTAAATATGATGTTTGACACCGTTGCGCAAGCGGTTTCTACCGGCTTTGGCGGCGAGCCTTGGGCCCGGCAGGCGGCCGTTAAATTTATTTGTCCCAGCCCGGGGTACGACCGCCACTTTGCCATTTGCGAGCATTTTGGCATTGAGATGATTGCGGTTGAAAACACCAAGGACGGGCCGGATATGGACCGCATTGAAGCCTTGGTACAGGACCCGGCCGTAAAGGGGCTTTGGTGCGTACCAAAATATTCTAACCCCGACGGCATTGTTTACAGCGACGACACTGTGCGCCGCATTGCAAGGCTAAAGCCGGCCGCGGCCGATTTTCGCGTTTACTGGGACAATGCCTACGCCATTCATGATTTATACGAGGAGCAGCCCCTTTTAAACATTTACGAGGAGTGTGTAAAAGCCGGCAACCCCAATTTAGTGCTGCAATTTTGCTCCACCTCTAAAATCACCTTTTCGGGCGCGGGTGTTGCCGCCCAGGCCGCCGGCCCGCAGGATATTGCCCGCCTAAAATCGCGTATGACCGTACAAACCATTGGGCCAGACAAAATTAATCAGCTGCGGCACGCTCGCCTGTTTCCCAACACACAGGCACTGCAAAAGCACATGGCGCAGCACGCCGCCATTTTGCGCCCCAAATTTAACGCGGTTTTGCAGTGCTTTGAACGTGAGCTTGGCCCGTTGAACCTGGCCGAGTGGACGCACCCGCGCGGCGGATATTTTATTAGCCTGAATGTGCCGGATGGGTTTGCCGCCCGCACCTATGAGCTTTGCAAAAAAGCGGGGCTTACCTTAACGGCGGCCGGCGCCACCTACCCCTACGGGCACGACCCTAAAAACCGCAACCTGCGTATTGCCCCCTCGTACCCCTCGGTAGAGGAATTAACCGAAGCAGCCACCCTGCTGTGCGTTTGCGTGAAATACGCGGTGCTGGAAAGCAAGGCTGCCGAATAAACCGTACTATTTTGCCGGATTGTGATTGACATTTACAACCTGTGCATATATAATGGTATATGAAATTTTAAAATGGAGGATTTGCCAATGAAACGAAGAAGTAAAAGAACAGGCAAACCGGCATTCTTTATTGCCGTTATCCTGATCGTTGCTCTTGCGTATGTTTCATTTTTCGGCGTACATAATTATTATGGCGACACCGAGAAGGTTTACATCAAGGGTGCTTCCGACATCCGTTGGGGTATTGACATCAGCGGCGGTGTAGAAGCAATTTTTAAGCCGGACATACAAAGCGGCACGGTCACCAACAGCAATATGGACGCTGCCAAACAAATCATTGAAACCCGTTTAGTCAATCAGGGAATCACTGAAAGCGAAGTATGTATTGACTACGACAACAAGCAGGTAATTGTACGGTTCCCGTGGCAATCGAGCGAGGAGGATTTTAACCCCACCACCGCCGTGGCCGAGCTGGGTGAAACCGCCGAGCTTTCGTTTTGCGAGGGCAGCACCAACGACACGGTTATTTTAACCGGTAAGGATGTTGAAAGCGCCAAAGCGGCATACGCGCCGGCCAGCACCAACAGCGCCGCCGGGTACTATGTTCAGTTAACCTTAAAAGATTCCGGCAAAGCAAAATTTGCCGAGGCCACTACCCGGTTAAAGGATAAAACCATTTCTATTTGGATGGATAAGACCCAAATTTCCGCCCCCACGGTTAACGAGGCGATTACCGACGGCGTTGCCTCTATCAGCGGTAACTTCGATGCCGACTCCGCCCAGGAGCTGGCCGACAAAATTAACGCCGGTTCGCTACCGTTTACCCTTTCGGTAGACAACACAAAATTGCAGGTTATTAGCCCCACCTTGGGTGCCGATGCTTTAAGGGTTATGACCATTGCGGGCATTATTGCCTTTATTGTAATTTGCATTTTAATGATCATCTTTTTCCGCTTACCGGGCGTTATTACCTCCATAGCCCTGCTGGGCCAGGTTGCCGGCATTTTGGCCTGCAGTTCCGGTTTCTTCCCGGGCATTAACGGCGTAACCCTTACCATACCCGGTGTTGCCGGTATTATTCTTTCCATTGGTATGGGCGTTGATTGTAACGTTATTTCCAATGAGCGTATTAAAGAGGAATTTGCAAACGGCAAGACCATTGACGGCGCCATTGACACCGGCTTTAAAGAAAGCTTTAGCGCCGTGTTTGACGGCAATGTAACGGTATTTATTGTTTCGGCCGTTATGATGGGGGCCTTTGGCACCAGCGACACCTTAATGGGCGCCATTTTCTCCCCGCTTATGAACCTGTTTGGTTCCACTGTTACCGGCTCGGTTTACTCCTTTGGTTACACCCTACTCATTGGCGTTATTTTCAACATGGTAATGGGCGTTTACTTCTCTCGCATGATGTTAAAGGGCATCTCTCGCTTTAAGTTCCTGCGCAAGCCCTGGCTGTACGGAGGTGCAAAAAGTGAAAAATAATTTTGATTTTATTAAAAACCGCAAATTCTTTTTAGGCGGCTACGCCGTATTTATTGCCATTGCTATTGTTTTTCTTTGCATTTTCGGCGTAGATATGAGCATTGATTTTAAAGGCGGCACGCGTTTTTCTTACAGCTACACCGGTAACGATATTAACCTTTCAGAGGCCAAAACGGTTGTAGAGGGCGCTGTAAAGGATATTAAAGCCACCGTTACCCAAAACGCGGGCTACGGAACCGACAGCAAAACCTTAGTGGTTACTCTGCTTTCAGGCAATTCCCTTTCTACCGAGCAGCAAGCCGCCATTACCAAAGCCTTAACCGAAAAGTATAAGGACTGCAACATTGAGCTCAGCAACTCTAACTCGGTTAGCCCCACCGTTGCCGGCACCTTCTTTTTAAAATGCTTGGTAGCGGTTATTATTGCCAGCGCGCTGGTGGTGCTTTATGTTGGCATTCGTTTTCGCAAAATCGGCGGTGTTTCCGCCAGCTTTTACGCGCTGCTTGCCTTAGTGCTGGATTGTATTACCGCCTTTGCCGCCTGCGTTATTTTCCGGCTGGAGTTAGACTCCAACTTTATGTCGGTTATTTTAATGCTGCTGGGCTACTCGCTGAACGATACCATTGTTATTTACGACCGTATTCGCGAAAATAACAAGCTGTACCCGGCTATGGACCTTTACGAATGCATTAACAAAAGCGTAAACCAAACCGTTGGCCGTAACATTAAAACAACCCTTTCTACCCTTTTGGCCATTGTTGCAATTGTAATTGTGTCTGAGTTCTTTGGGCTTTCCTCGCTGCGCAGCTTTGCCATTCCAATGGCAATCGGTATTATTTCCGGCGCAATTTCCTCCATTTGCCTTTCCAGCCCGTACTGGTACTCTTACCGCAAATACGCTTTAGCCAAAAAAGCCTCCAAAAACACAGCCCTTGGCAAAAAGGCCAAAGCAAAATAAGCTTTTGGTTATAAACAGCCGCCCGTAGTTTTGCGGGCGGCTGTTTGCTTTTTATAACGCTTTGTTTGCTGCAAGCGCGGCAGTTTGTAAAGAAGCATTGGCAACAACGGCAATTTTAAAGGAGCATTTATAATCCGTTCTGTTCTTTTAATTGTGGGGTCCAACTTGGCGGGACGCTGCCGTTTATGGTTGGGTTAATAAAGCAACACAGCAGCTTCGTACAAGCCCCGATTACCTACATTTTAACGCCGACTCGCTGCTTAGCTTTGGGATTCGTTATTTTAACGAAAATGAAAAGCAAAAAAAACAAAGCAAGCTGTTTTTTGAAAAGCCGAAGCGGGATTTTGCCGTTCGAACCGCTATGGAACAGCTGTGAAATTAGAATTATTTTACAAGATATTAGTTTTTCTAATATCTAAACAACTTAAAAAAAGTAATTCAACAGTTATTTTTTTCGCTTTTTAAAAAATGTTGCTTAATAATATTAAGTGTTTAGCAACTATGTCATAATTTTATTAATTGTAAATCGGTGTTTTCGCTGTATTTTTCCTCGGCGATCGTTAATTATAATAAGCTTTTGTAATATATTACTAAAATTGTCGAGAAGCGTCCCTTGTTTTTTTATTTGACAAATCCCCCGTATCATGTATAATATTAGTAAAGTTTTTCAGCGCCCATTAAGCTTTGGGCGCTGAAAAACTAATAATTTGCTACAAAGCAATTTTTACATCTTTGCAGCAAGAGTTGATTACGGAGGTAATAAACATGAAAAAATTTGTAAATGCTATGGCAGTTGTTTGCTCACTGGCTTTAGTTGCCTGCTGCTTTGCAGGCTGCGGCGCTGGCGCAAAAAACTACACTTCCGGCAACACCACCTTTGTTATCGGCGCTTCCGGCCCGCTAACCGGCGGTGCAGGTGTTTACGGCCAGGGCGTTAAAAACGGTGCACAGATGGCTGTAGATGAAATTAACGAAAAAGGCGGTTTAAACGGCGTTAAGTTCTCGCTGGAAATGATGGATGACAAAAACGACGCCTCTAATGTTTCGGTTAATTTTAGCACTTTGTTAGAAAAAGGTATGCAGGTAAGCCTTGGCTGCGTAACCACCAACCCCTGCTTAGAGTTCAAAAACCTTTCGAAGGACGAAAATGTTTTCTTCATTACACCTTCCGCCTCGAACGATAAGGTTCCGGAGTACGACAACGCTTACCAAATGTGCTTTGCCGACGGTAATCAGGGTAAAGCCGCTGCCGAGTATGTAAAAGGCAGCTACGCCGGCCAGACCATTGGCGTTCTGTACAAGTCTGACGACGCTTACTCCACCGGCATTTTAGAGCAGTTTAAACAAACCATTGGCAGCGATGTTAAATTGGTCGAAGCCAGCTTCCAGGGTGAAAATGTAACCTCTTTTGACTCTCAGATTAACACCTTGAAGGATTGCAAATTCATCTTTATGCCAATTTACTACACCCCGGCCTCTCAGTTCATGGCCCAAGCAAAAAACACCATTGCCGCTGACGCTGTTTACTACGGCTGCGACGGTTTGGACGGTATTGATAACATTAAAGGTTTTGACATCTATACCATCCCGCAGGAGATCTCTTACCTTTCTCACTTTAACTCCAAGGCTACCGAAGGCCCGGCCTCTGAATTTGTTAAAAAGTACACTGCCAAGTACGGCGTCGATACTTTAAATCAGTTTGGTGCTTCTGCTTACGATTGCGTATATGCCATTTACGACGCCATGAAGCAAGCCGGTGATAAGGTTACCGGCGTTACCATGTCGGCCTCTGACCTGTGTGAGGTATTAAAAGGCGTATTTAACGGCGGCTTTAAGTTTACCGGCGTTACCGGCGAATACAAAGACGGTGTGCAGTCCTCCATAACTTGGGAAAGCAACGGCTTTGTTAACAAGAGCGCTGTTAAGTATGTTGTAAAGGCAGCCGGCGCTACCAAAGCCAACTAACAGGCACCTGTTTTGTAAATAATTAAATACTTCGGTTTGCTGGCGCGGGTAAACTGCGCCAGCAAATTGTTGTTATTTGGAGAAAGATATGGAATTTATTACAACTTTAATCAACGGTTTAAACCTTGGTGCTATTTACGCTATGATAGCGCTGGGCTACACCATGGTATACGGCATTGCAAAAATGTTAAACTTTGCACATGGCGATATCATTATGGTTGGCGGCTACACCATTTATGTTTTTTTAAACCTTTCGGGCATGCCGCTGGTAGCCATTCTTGCTGCCGTTATTTTTTGTACCCTTTTAGGGATTGTGGTAGAACGCTTTGCCTACAAGCCCTTGCGTGGCGCCTCCCCCCTTGCGGTTTTAATTACCGCCATTGGCGTAAGTTACCTGCTGCAAAGCTTAGCGCAAATGATTTTTGGCACCGCGCAAAAAATGGTAAACCTGCCAAACCTGGGCAAGGTTGCGGTTGGCAGCGTTACCATAGAGGTTTCGGCCATTGTTACCTTAATTTCGGCAACAGTTATTATGGTGGCGTTAAACCTGTTTGTTAAATTTAGCAAGGTGGGCCGCGCCATGGTTGCCGTTTCGGAGGATAAAGGCGCCGCCCAGCTAATGGGCATTAATGTAAACAGCATTATTGCCATTACCTTTGCAATTGGCTCGGCTTTGGCCGGGTTGGCCGGGCTGTTCTACCTGTTAAAATCCCCTAATATGTACGGCACCTTTGGCGCCATGCCCGGCATTAAAGCCTTTACCGCTGCGGTTATTGGCGGCATTGGCTCTTTGCCCGGGGCAATGCTGGGCAGCGTGCTGCTTGGCGTTATTGAATGTATTTGCGATTCTATTCAAGCCATTTCCCCCTATAAGGACGCCATTGAATTTAGTATTTTAATTATTATTTTGCTGGTTCGGCCCTCGGGCTTTCTTGGCAAAAAACGGAGGGAGAAGGTTTAATGACTATGCTGCAAAAATTAAAGGCCGCAAAATGGAAACACTACATAAACTATGTTGTTGTTGGCGCCATTGGCCTTGTTTACACCATTTTAGCTTTAACCGGCGGCTTAAAAAGCTCTACCACCATGCTGCTGGAAAAGGTTTCTATTAGCGTAATTGCCGCTGTTTCACTTAGTCTTGTGGTTGGCTTCTTGGGCGAGTTGAGCCTGGGCCACGCCGGCTTTATGTGCATTGGCGCTTACCTTGGCGGTAAAGTTTCAGCCTTGTTAGAGCCGGTGTTAGGCCGCTCCAACATGCTGCTTAATTTTATTGTTGCGTTAATTGTTGGCGGTGTTTGCGCTGCCGTATTCGGCGCCATTATTGGCCTGCCGGCTCTGCGCCTAAAGGGCGACTACCTAGCCATTGTTACCCTGGCCTTTGGCGAAATTGTAAAGGTTATTTTTCAGCAATCTAAAACCTTTGATGCCAACCTTGGTCTGCCAACCCCGCGCTATGATAAGGATACTTTCTTTATCATCTGCTTTGTCATGATTTTGGCCACGCTGGCCGTTTCGCAAAACCTAATTCGCAGTAAGCACGGCCGCGCCATTACCTCTATACGCGATAACGAAATTGCCGCAAAAGCAACCGGCATTAATGTAACCCGCTACAAATTAACGGTGTTTACCATTTCGGCCTTTTTTGCCGGCGTTGCCGGGGTGCTGTTTAGCTTTAGCAACAACACCGTGCAAAGCGTAAAGTTTGGTTACAACTATTCAATTGAAATTTTGGTAATGGTTGTTTTGGGCGGTATGGGCAGCATTAACGGTTCTATTATTGCCGCCGCTTTAATCACCTACCTTAACATTAAGCTGCAAACCATGCTAACCGGCGACCAGGCCGTTTTAAAAGACTTTTTCTACGCCTTAATTTTAATTTTGGTTGTAATTTACAACAATGCACCGGCTTTACAGGGCTTTCGCGAAAAATACAACTTTAAAGTCTTGGTTGCAAAATTTAAAAAACCGCGGCACGACCCGTCTGTTATTAAAGATGACGAGTCTAAGTGGGACCGTGTACCCTCTAAAATTAAAATGGATGCGCTGCTTTCGGTAGACCTAACCAACAAAACCGATAAACCGGATAAGGAGGATAAATAATGTCTGAATATGTTCTTGAAACAAAAGACCTTGGCATTTCCTTTGGCGGTTTAAAGGCGGTGCAGCATGTTAATTTAAAAATTAAAGAGCGCCAGCTTTACGGCTTGGTTGGGCCGAACGGCGCCGGCAAAACAACCATTTTTAACCTGCTAACCGGGGTTTACACCCCAACCGAGGGTGACTTTTTTCTTTGCGGGGAATCTTTAAAAGGCTGCAACCAGGAAAAAATTAACCACAAGGGCATTGCCCGTACCTTTCAAAATATTCGCCTGTTTAACAACATGAGCGTTATTCGCAATGTAATGGTAGGGCTGCACAACCAGCCGGAGTTTAAATGCACCCTGCTTGAAAGCCTGTTTCGCCTGCCACGCCATTTTAAGGTAGAAAAGGCCATGCGCCAAAAGGCTAAAGAAATTTTGCGCGTAGTAGGGCTGGAGGAGGAGCGCAACAACCTTTCCTGCAACCTGCCCTATGGCAAACAGCGCAAGCTTGAAATTGCCCGCGCCCTGGCTACCAACCCTAAGCTGCTGCTTTTAGACGAACCTGCCGCCGGCATGAACCCTAACGAAACCGCAGAGCTTATGGAGGTTATTCGCTACATTCGCGACAATTACAACATGACTATTTTGCTGATTGAGCACGATATGAAATTTGTTTCCGGCCTTTGTGACGAAATTACCGTTTTAAACTTCGGCACCGTGCTAACGCAGGGTGAAACCAAAGAGGCTTTAAGCAACCCCGAGGTTATTAAAGCCTACATTGGAGGGTAAAAGCTATGGCATTATTAGAAGTAAAAAATCTTGAGGTTTGTTACGGCGTTATTCGCGCTTTAAAGGGCATTAGCTTTGAGGTTAACGAGGGCGAAATTGTTACCTTAATTGGGGCCAACGGCGCCGGTAAAACAACCACCATGCAAAGCGTTATGGGGCTTATTCCCTCCAGCGGCGGAACCGTTACCTACAACGGGCAGGATATTACCAAGCTGCCCTGCCACAAAACCGTGCATTTAGGCATGGCCCAGGTGCCGGAAGGGCGCCGCGTATTCCAAGAGCTTACGGTTTACGAAAACCTGTTAATGGGCGCCTACACCCGTAAGGATAAAGCCGAAGTTCAGCAAACTATTCAATCGGTTTACGAAAGCTTTCCCCGCTTAGAGGAGCGCAAAAAGCAGGTTGCCGGCACACTTTCGGGCGGCGAGCAGCAAATGCTGGCCATGGGCCGGGCGCTAATGTCTCACCCCAAAATTTTGCTGTTAGATGAGCCTTCTATGGGTCTTTCCCCCCTGCTGGTTACCGAGATTTTTGATATTATTAAAAGCATTAACGAAAAAGGCACCACCGTGTTGCTGGTAGAGCAAAACGCCAAAAAGGCCCTTTCAATTTCCAACCGGGCCTATGTGTTAGAAACCGGCTCTATTGTGCTTTCCGGCAATTCTAACGAGCTAATGCACAACCCGGCCATTCAAAAGGCCTATTTAGGGGAATAACCGGCTTTACCTAACCGCTTTTCCCCGCACTGCAAACGAAAAACACAAAAAAACGCAGCAGCCGCTCGGTTTTTACCGGGCGGCCGCTGTTTTTGTTTTGCCTATTTTTAATGCGTTAAATTTTAACCTCTAATTCCAGCACGGTAACTGTCTTTTCAAAGGTTAAGGTTACCTTGTTTTCCTGCACTTTTAAATCTTTTTGCTTTAGCAGGCGGGTTACCCAAAACTCTTTGCCGCCGTTGCCGTTAACCGAAAAGGCTACGGTGCTTTCGCCGTTAATGGTTAGGGTTATGGGGCTTTGCGCCAGCTCGTTGCCCGTTACCTGCAGCTTTAATTTAACCAAAGCCGGCTGCTTTTCACCAAAGGTGGCGGTAAATTCTGTGTTGTTTTGCACCCCGTTTAAATGTACCGCCGTTTGCATTTTGCTTTCATCTACCGTTTCAAAAACCGGTTTTTTGCAGCCGCCGTCTACAAACCGCAAAAAGGTTGGGGAAAGCATTATGTACCGTAGCAAATTGGCAACACAGCGCTGCAGGCTGCCGCGGGTAATGTACCCCTCTTTTAACCCCTCAAACAAATTGGTTGGCTGCGTTTCGGCCGAAGGGCAAACCATGAAAATATCGTTCTGCGCACGAATCATTGCCTTTTGGTTGCCTTTTTTACCGGGCTCGCCCGCACAGCTGGAATGGGCCCACCAGTCGGTCATTACAATACCGTCGTAGCCCCACTCGTTACGCAAAATGGTGGTGTTTAAATCGTAATTAGAGGAGGTCCAGTAGCCGTTTACCGGGTTGTAAGAGGTCATAATTGCGGTTGCGTGCCCCTCCTTCACCGCAATTTCAAAGCCCTTTAGGTAAATTTCCCGCAGCGCCCGGGCCGAAACAACCGCCTCTACAAACCAGCGGCCGCGCTCCCGGTTGTTGCAGCAAAAATGCTTAATGGTGGTAGTGCTGCCCGTTTTGGCAACGCCGCGGCTAGCCGCTGCGCCCATTTTGCCGGTTAGCAGCGGGTCCTCGGAATAATATTCAAAGTTCCGCCCGTTTAACGGGTTACGGTGAATATTCATACCCGGTGCCAATAAAGTATCTACCTTGTAGGCAAAGCACTCCATGCCAACAAATTCGTGCAGCGCCTCCATAGCGGCCTCATCAAAGGTTGCAGCCAGCAGGGTGCCAATGGGAATAGAGGTGGCCTTTAAACCGGTAGAAAGGCGCAGGCCGGCGGGGCCGTCGCTGGCGCACAAAACCGGAATACCAAAATCTAAAAGAGCGTTGGTAATCCCGCCAAAGGCGGCGCCGGTTCCGGGCGTTACCTTGGGGCTGCACATACCCTCGCCCAACACCAGGGTGCAAAGGTCGGTATCGCTCATTTGTGCAATAAAATCCTTTAACTCGGCTTTTTCAAGGGCAACATCAACCAATTTAATGCCGCGGTCGCCGGTGTAGGCAATCTCCTCCGGTCGGTCTGCCATCGCCCGCTGTTCCATGTTGGTTTCGGCGGTTGGCACCGGGGCGTAAACGGCCGTTACGGTACCGTCGGCCTGCGGCTGTGCCTGTAAACGCTCAAAGCTTTTTTGCGGGGCCATGGCCTCCTGCAATTGCTGCACGGCCACCGTGCTTTCCTGCCGGTAGCAAAGCACCTCTTTACTGCTGCGTACATCGGTGCCGGCAAAAATGCGATAGTCGCCCATTTCTAATACATAAGCGTTTTTAAAGCCGGTTGCTCCGCTGTCATCAAACGCGGCCATTTTTTTAATGTTAAAGCTAACGGTTAAGGTTTGCTCCTCGCCCGGGGCCAGCGTTTTGGTTTTTGCAAAGCCTACCAGCTGTTTTGCGGGGTTGCACAGCTTTGCACAGGGAGCACCGTAGTAAACCTGCACTACCTCGCGCGCGGCAAAATTGCCGGTGTTTTGAACCGTTGCCGTAACGGCAATTTCACCGTTTTGCACCTTGGCGCTGTATTGAATGTTAAAGGTTGTGTAGGTTAACCCAAAACCAAAGGGGTACTGTACCTTTTCTTTCGCAAAGGTTTCAAAATAGCGGTAGCCTACAAAAATGTCCTCTTTATAATATAAATGGTCGTTGTCGTTAAAATTGGCGGTAGAGGGGTAATCCTCAATGCTAAAGGCCTGTGTATCCGGCAGCTTACCGCCGGGCGAAACACGCCCGCAAAGAATATCGGCCAGCGCGTTGGCCCCCTCCATGCCGCCCTGCCAGGCGTACAAAAAGGCCGGAACGCTGTATTTTTCGGTAAATTTTAAATCAATAATATTTCCAACATTTAAAACAACAACAAATTTTTTAAAGTGTGCCGCAACCAACCGAATCATATTTTCTTCCACTTCGGTTAAAAGGTAGCTGCCCGGCTCAGCAGCATTGTCATGGTCCTCGCCAGAGCTGCGGCCAATAATAACAACCGCGCTGCTATTCCGCTCGGCCGCGGCACAAACAACCGGCTCCTCCAGCGGCATTTCAACCTGGCAGCAGGGCTCGCTGGCCCAACCGTGACCGTTATCAAACGGGTGCTGCTCAATCCACGCCTCGTAAATTTCAGCCAGCTGCTCATCAACTAAAATTCCGCCATCTTTGCGTAAGGATTCCATAATACAGGGCAAATGCTTTACATTCACCGCACCGCCCGAGCCGGTTCCGCTTTTGTAGTAGGTGGTTTGCATCCGGCCAAAAACAGCAACGCGCTCCCCTTTTTTAAAAGGCAAAACGCCGTTGTTTCTTAAAAGCACCGCACCGTCGGCCGCAATTTTTCGGCAAAGCGTTGCCGCTTCGTCTATTGGCCCGGCAGGCAGTTCCCAAATGCGCAAGCCTTGAACGGTTTTGTTTTTATCAATTTTTAACATCAAAGCGCCTCCATGAATCATATTTTACCTAAATATTTTAACACACCCAACTACCTAAAGCAATTAACCGGCAAAACATTGCAAATATCTGTCTAATTATTTGCAAGAAATGGCCAGTTTTGTAAAAAACAATACCTTTTGCTTTCCTTACCGCCGCCAGCAAGGTGGTTTAAAAGTGGTTTGTTTTTTAATAATTTTGTTGCGTTTTTGTTCTTTTCAAAAGCGCTGCCGTTTGCTATAATTAGGGTAAAATAAACGGGAGGTGCGGCAATTTTGTTTGCCGAAAACGCCATGTACCAAGCTAAAATTTTTCTGCCAAACGGCAGCACCCAAAGCCTACCGCTGCAAGCCGCTAATACGCCAGACGGCCTGCTGCTTACCCTAAAGCAAAAAAATGTTCCGGCCGAATTTACCCGCATTGAGCTGTTGCCCAACTACTTTAACGCCACCGCAGGCCAAAGCGGTTACTATTTGCTGCCCCACGTGCACGGCTGCCGGCTGGCAAGCTTTACCCCGCACGAAAACGCCGAATATTGCCTGAATTCCGACAACCGGTTTATGCCCCTTTGCGGCAAAAAATCGGCCGATAAGGCCGAGCTGCTGTTAAGTCTTGGTATGCGGGATCAAACCCGCTTTGGCGCAAAGGTTGAAAACGGCGTTTACTCTCTTATTCCGTACCTGCCGGCCTGCACCCTGTACGAGGATATTTCGCTGCTTTTAATAACCCTTCCCGGGGCGGACGCCGATTACAGTGCCATGGCCCGCTGTTACCGCAATTATTTGTTAAAAAACGGGCTTTGCACCCGTTTAAGTGAGCGCGCAAAAGCCCGGCCGGTTTTAAATTACCTTGCCGAAGCGCCCGAAATTCGTATTCGCATGGGTTGGAAACCCGCCCCCTCCCCCGTGGCGCACCAAACGCCGGAAAACGAGCCGAAGATGAAGGTTGCCTGCACCTTTGCCGATGTAGAGCGCCTAATTGCCGAGCTGCAGGCACAGGGGGTTAAAAAGGCCAGCCTTTGCCTGGTTGGGTGGAACAAAAGCGGGCACGACGGCCGTTACCCGCAAATTTTTCCGGTAGAGGAAAAGCTGGGCGGCGAGGCCGAGCTGCGCCGTTTAATTAAAACCGCCAAGGCGGCGGGCTACAAAATTACCTGCCACACCAACAGCACCGACGCCTACCAAATTGCCGAAAATTGGAGCGACAATTTAATTTTAAAAACCAAAACCGGCGAGCTGGAGACTGAGGCCGCCCAGTGGAGCGGCGGCAAAATGTACCACCTTTGCCCCAAAAAAGCAAAAGAGCTGGCCGAGCAGGATCTGCCCCGCGTGCGGGAGCTGGGGTTTGAGGGCCTGCATTATATTGATGTTATTTCAACGGTGGCGCCCCGCACCTGCTTTGATAAAAATCACCCGGTAAACGCCAAGCAGTGCGTTAACCTATGGCGGGATATTTTAGCCCTTTCGACCAACCTGTTTGGGGCAATTGCCTCGGAGGGCACCTTTGACCACGCCTGCGGCGTGCTGGATTTTGGGCTTTACAGCGGCTTTGGCGTGTTTGAAAATAATGTGCCCCTGTTTGGGAAAAGCGTACCGTTTTGGCAGCTGGTTTACCACGGCATTGTGTTAAGCAATCCCTCCTCCGAAACCGTTAATTTTCCGGTAAAGGAGCCTATTGAGCGCCTGCACTTTTACGAGTTTGGCGGAAAACCCGCCATTTATTACTACTCTAACTTTCACGGCACCAGCAGCTGGATGGGAAAAAACGATTTTACCATGGATACTCCGCAGCAGTTGCGGGAGAGCGTGCAAAAAATTAAAGCTCTATGCAGCGAGTACAGCCGCTACAGCCACCTGCAAATGCAGTTTATGCAGCAGCACGACCTTTTAACCCCCACGCTGCACCGCATACAATACGAAAGCGGCGAAACCCTTTACCTAAACTACGCTAACGAGCCGCAAAGCGCAGACGGCGTAACCGTACCGGCAATGGATTTTTTATTAAAAGCATAATGCGCCATAACGCGCTTTGCAAAGCTGCAGCCAAACTGTTTTTATTGTAATAAGGCTGCCCCCGTATTGTTTTTAAATGTTAAACCGTAATACCCCTTTTAAACCAAAAAACTTTTAAAACCGCAAATTTGCGCCTTACAAAGCGCAAAAAACGCCCTATGTCCCAGCCAAATCCACGCCGGCCGGGGCTTTTTGGCGCTAAAAATTTTAAAATATCCCAGCTTTTTTGGATTTTTAAAAAAAATTAAAAATAGGCTTTATTTTCGCAAATAAATATAGTATAATATGAAACGGTGGTAGTCGCAGCGCGGCTACGCAAAATTTTATTGGAGAGTGAACAAAATGCCGTTAGTTAACACCAAGGAAATGTTCAAAAAAGCTTACGAGGGCGGTTATGCCATTGGCGCCTTCAATGTAAACAATATGGAGATTATTCAGGGCATTACCGAAGCCGGTAAAGAGCTGAACGCCCCCTTAATTCTGCAGGTTTCTGCCGGGGCAAGAAAATACGCCAACCACACCTATTTGGTAAAATTGGTAGAGGCCGCTGTAGAAGAAACCGGCCTGCCCATTTGCCTGCACTTAGACCACGGCAACAGCTTTGAGCTTTGCAAAAGCTGCATTGACGGCGGTTTTACCTCGGTTATGATCGACGGTTCGCACCTGCCGTACGAGGAAAATGTTGCCTTAGCCAAAAAGGTTGCCGATTACGCCCACCAGTTTAATGTAACCGTTGAGGCCGAATTAGGCCAGTTAGCCGGCATTGAGGACGATGTTAATGTTTCGGAGGACGACGCCCACTTTACCGACCCGAACCAGGTTTACGATTTTGTTACCCGCACCGGGGTAGATTCTTTAGCCATTGCCATTGGCACCAGCCACGGCGCCTACAAATTTAAGCCCGGCCAAAAGCCACAGCTGCGGTTTGATATTTTAGAGGAGGTTGGCAAAAAGCTGCCCGGCTTCCCCATTGTGCTGCACGGTGCCTCCTCGGTTGTGCCCGAGTTTGTAGAAATGGTAAACCAGTACGGCGGCAAAATGCCCGACGCCATTGGTATTCCGGAGGAAATGCTGCGCAAGGCCGCTACCATGGCGGTTTGCAAAATCAACATTGATTCCGACCTGCGTTTAGCCATGACCGGCGCCATTCGCAAGCATTTTGTAGAGCATCCCGATCACTTTGACCCGCGCCAGTATTTGGGCGACGGCCGCGCCGCCATTAAGGGCATGGTTGAGCACAAAATTAAGGATGTTTTAGGCTGCGACGGCAAAGCCTGATTTTAAAAGCTTAAAACCGCATTGCCCAAAGGGGCAATAAATTTACACAGTACACGGTGCTGCTGCCAAACGGCAGCGGCACTTTGTTTTAAATGCACATTATTTATCTTAAAGGCACATTATTTATCTTAAAGGCACATTATTTATTTTAAAAACACATTATTTAAAATAAGACCTAAAAATTAATTTTAAAATTTTTTATAAGAGGTGCGTTATGCAAAATAACATTGCTTTACAGCTTTACTCCCTGCGGGAGCTTACCGCCAAAGACCCGTTAGCCGGCCTGCAGCTAACGGCCGAGCTGGGATTTAAAAATGTTGAACTGGCCGGCACCTACGGCTACACGGCTAAGGAGTTTGCAACCGTTTTAAGCGGCTACGGCTTAAAGCCCATTAGCGCCCACATTGCCGTAAATGCAGCGCCGGACGATTTAAAACGCCGGGCCGAGGAGCTAAACCTTTTAGGCTGCGGCGCCTGCGTTTGCCCTTGCCCGCCAACGGCCATTACAACGCCCGAGGGCTGTGAGCAGGCGTTAACGCAAATTTTAGCCGCACAAAAAATTTTTCAATCGGCCGGAATTGCTTTTGGCTACCACAACCATGACAGCGAATTTACCCCCCTGCCAAACGGCACCCGGTTTATTGACCTTGTAGTGCAAAGCGGAATTTTGCTGCAGCCGGATGTTTACTGGGTGCAGTTTGCGGGGGTAGACCCTTACCGCTTTATTGAGCAGCACACCGGAAAAATACTTTCGCTGCATTTTAAAGAAATTGATGAAAGCGGCAATAATGTGGAGCTTGGCACCGGCATTTTAAACTGGCAGCGGTTGAATGAATTGGGTAAAACGGCCGGCTCGGCATATAATATTTTAGAGCAAGAGGAATACACCCTGCCGCTGGCGCAGAGCATAGCCCTTTGCGCCCAGAATTTAAAAAAACTTTTTCCCGGGTGCTAAAATTCAATAATTGTTCATAGTTTTAAAGCAAGGTAACAACAATATTCTCTTAACATAAAGATGTACTTGAAAGGTTGGCTTTTGTTTTAGGCGCCAAAGCCTTTGGGCTGGCGGTTTTAGGCAAAAGCGGCAAACCGGCCGGGGCTTTTGCCCTGCCGGCAACAACAAGGACTTTAGCAACAGAAAGGGAGCAATTTTATGGACGAACAAAACAAAAATTTGCCTAATGAGCCGCAACTTTCCGGTTTTGATTCGGCAGAGAATATAAACGAAAAACGCGAATTTCACCCCACGCAGATGTTTGCGCGGCAGCAACAAACCGGCGATGGCTACACCGTAACCCCAACGGGGGACCGTTTTGAACCTTCACCGGCCGCACAAAGCGCCGCTGCCCAGCCGCAAAATTCGGCTGCCGAGCTGGCACAACCGGCCGGGCAACCTGCCGATGTTGAAGCTTTAACCCCCGGCACTGAAAATGCAGCCCCAAACGCCGAGCCGGCTGCCCCGGCCGAACCGCCGCAGCCCGAGCAGCCAAAGCAGACCCCGTTTATTCCAAACGGAACCTACAGCTACTCTAAAGCGCAGGGCAACATTCCCGCGGCCGAGGAGCCTGTTTTTTCCGGCTCTCAACCGGCCGAACCCACCCCTACCCCGGTTACCGAGCCTGTTAACTTTACCCCCTACCAGCCGCAGCCGCCCAAAAAGGCACGCCGGGCCAAAAAAGGCGCCGGTGCCGGCACCGTTTTTCTTTGCGCACTGCTGGCAGCCGTAATTGGCGCGGGCGCAGGCGTTGGCGGGTATGTTACGCTGGAAAATAAATTGGGCGAAAATAAAACCTCGTCTACTATTTCAACCGCCGAAAACATCCAGCAATCTACCGCAAACATTACGGTAGATGAAACCGTTAACTCAACCGTAGAGGCCGTTGCCAAAAAGGCCGGCCCCAGCATTATTGGTATTCGCACCACGGCGGCTGTTACCAACTTTTTTGGTGGCAGCTCTGAGCAAACGGGCGAAGGCTCCGGCATTATTTACAGCTCCGACGGTTACATTATTACCAACTACCACGTGATTCAAAGCGCGGTAGAATCTACAAAATCTAAAGTAGAGGTTTATTTGCCGGAGGACTCTAAAACCGCAATTAGCGCAACCGTAGTGGGGTACAACATTAACTACGACTTAGCCGTTGTTAAAATTAACAAAACCGGCCTTACCGCTATTGAGTTTGATGATTCCGATAAAATCAGCGTTGGCCAGTACGCCATTGCCATTGGCAACCCCGGCGGGCTGGAGTTCATGGGCTCGGTTAGCTACGGCGTTATTAGCGGGTTAAACCGTTCGGTAGCAACCGGAACCGGCAGCACCATGTCCTTAATTCAAACCGACGCCGCCATTAACCCGGGCAACTCGGGCGGCGCGCTGGTAAACACCAAGGGCAAGCTGATTGGTGTTAACAGCGTAAAGCTGGTTAACGAAAGCTACGAGGGTATGGGCTTTGCCATCCCCTCGAACAAGGTTAAGGAAATTTGCGATAAAATTATTGATAAGCAAAACGACCCCACCCCTTATGTTGGTATTCAAATTAGCCAAAGCTACACCAAAGAATCGCTTGAAAAATTAGGTTACCCGGCCGGCGCGGTTGTTGTAAGCGTTGTTTCGGGCGGCCCGGCGGAGGAAAGCGGTATTCAACGCGGTGATATTATTACCGAGTTTAACGGCACCGCCATTTCCAGTTATACCGATTTTGATACCGCCATTAGCAAGTGCAAGGTTGGGCAAAGCGTTACGGTTAAAATTTACCGTTCCGGCCGGTTCTATTCTACCAACCTAAATGTAAAATCTAACAACGCCCAATAATCGGCCGTTTAAAAATTTAACACTGCAACCAATGCCGTTGGCGCTTTTGCCGGCGGCATTTTTGGGGAAAGGAACCGTTATGTACGACAAACTAACCAAGGTTGATATTGAAAAAATGCAGCAGGAGCTGGATTACCGCATTGGCGTAAAACGGCCCGAAATTTTAGAGGAGGTTAAACTAACCCGCAGCTACGGCGATTTAAGCGAAAACGCCGAGTACCACGCCGCCAAGCGGGAGCGCGGAAAAAACGAAAGCCGTATTCGCTACCTGCGCAACATGATTAAAACCGCCCAAATTATTACGGTAGAAAGCCGAGCCGACGCCGTTACTTTATTTGACACGGTGCATTACAAGCCGGAGCCGGACGGCGAAATTGAAACGGTACGAATTATGACCACCCTGCGGCAGGATGTTTTTGCCGGTATTATTAGTCAGGAATCCCCCATGGGGCGCGCGTTGATGGGCAAAAAAGTGGGCGACCGCTGCCGCGTACAAATTGATGAATGGAACAGCTACGATATTACCATTACCGGTATTGAAAAGGGCGAGGATGACGCCAGCCTTGAAATTAGAAAGTTTTAAGGCTTTTGCAGCCGGCTTTTTAAACCGCCGGCCAAAACGGTAAAGCCTTAAAAACGGGGTTTGTTTTACCGTTTGCCCCGGTTAGCTCCCAGCCTATGTTTTGTTTTTTTATAAGCAACTGCCAAAAATAAGCGGCAGTTGCTTTTTTTAGTTTGTTTTTTAATAATTTTGGTTTGAAATAGGTGTTTTATTTTAACCGGCACCTTGCTACAATTAAAAAAGCAACCGGCAAACGGCCAAGCCTTTGGTTAAAAACGGCTGGGCCGTTTGGCTTAACCGGAATTTGGCTTAACCAGAGATTGGCTTAACCGGGGTTTGGCTTAACTAAAATTTGCTTATTAAAATTGGCTTAATTGGGGTGAGAAAATTTGAAATTTGCTGTTGGTTACCAATTAAGAAGTGACGATTTATTTTTAACTGCGGTTTTAGAAAACGCCCGGCAAATTAGCGAGGTTTATTTTGCCCTACCGCAATTTGCCAACGGGCGGGGCGCGGCCTGGTGCAAGGCTGCGTTTGCCACCGAGCAGGTACAGCAAGAAAAACAGCTAAGCGATTTAGCGCAATTAAAGGCCCCCGGCCTGCGCTTTAACCTGCTGTTAAACGGCAACTGCTACGGCGAAAAAGCGCTGGCAGAAAGCTTTTACCGGGAAATTGGCAGCGCCGTGCAGCTGCTGCAAAGCCGCCTTGGCCAAATTGTTGTTACAACCGCCTCCCTAACCGTTGCAAAATTTTTAAAGCAAAACTTTAAGGAGTTAGAGGTGCGTGCCTCGGTAAACCTAGAGCTTAGCGAGCCGCAAGGGTTTGATTACATTGCCGATTTGTTTGACAGCTTTTATTTAGCCCGCAGCCAAAACCGCAATATAGCAGCAATAAAAAGGGCAAAAAGCTGGTGCAGCCAAAACGGCAAAAAGCTTTACGGCTTGGCCAACAGCGGCTGCTTTAACCATTGCTCGGCCCACACCTTTCACGATAACTTAGTAGCCCACGAAGCCGAAATTGCAAAGCAAGCAAACGCCTACCGTTTTGAGGGGCAGTGCTTTACCTACTTAAAAAAGCCGGTAAACCGCGCCAATTGGCTTTGCTACACCAATTTTATTCGGCCCGAGGATGTTCCCCTTTACGAAAACCTTTTTTGCGGCTTAAAATTAGCCACCCGCATGGCAGCCAATCCGGCACGCATTATTAACGCTTACTGCCGCGGCAGCTACAGCGGCCCGGTGCAAGAGCTTTTAGAACCCAACCACAGTGGAATGTTTTACCCCTACATTATTGAAAACAAAAGCTTACCGGCCAATTTTGGCCAACATACGCTGCATTGCAGCAAAAACTGCGCAAGCTGCGCTTACTGCAAAACGACGCTGCAAAACGCCGCTATTAAACTGTATTGAGGTGCTGCACAATGTTAGATCACAAAAAAATTGTTGAGGCCGCCTTGGCCGCCGGGGCCGACGCCTGCGGCGTTGCGCCAATTTCCCGCATGGCCGGGGCCCCGCCTGAAATGAACCCTACCCTGCTTTTTCCCGGCGTTAAAAGCATGATTGGCTTTGTGTTTAGAATACCGCGCGGGGTGCAGCGCGGCATTGAGGAGGGCACGCAGTTTTACCAGTACCCCTCTATGGCCTACGGCGGCATTAACGAAATTTTTGCCCCGGCCGTGCTTTACAGCGTTGGCAAGGTAATTGAGGTTGAGGGCTACGAGGCCTTTGTTTACCGCAACACCGGGGCCAGGGGCTGCGTTTCGGATATGGACGGTACCCCGGGCAACACCCTTTCGCCCGAGGAGCAAATTGAGGTTAACGAAAACGCCAAAACCTCTACCGCACACCACCGCAATGTACAATTTACCCGCACCACCCGGCCGGAGAATGTTCCGCCAGACCTGCAATTTCAGTTTAGGTTGGCGGCGGTTGCCTGTGGGCTGGGCGAAATTGGCTGGAGCAAAATGCTGTTAACACCGCAGTTTGGCCCCCTGCAGCGGGTTGCCTTTATTTTTACCGACGCCGAATTTAACGAATACAACGAGCTTTACAACGGCAAACCCCTGTGCCGCAAATGCGGCGCCTGCGTGCGGGAATGTCCCGGCGGGTGTATTCCCGCAATTAACTCCGGCAAAACCGTGCGCGTAGAAATTGAGGGCAAGGTTTGCGAGTGGGGCGATATTGATATGTGGCGCTGCTACGCCTTTTACACCCACGCCGGCCGCTACTACAACCCCTTTGTACCCAAAGAGGTTTGGGACGAAAATAAAAACGGCGCGCTAGATTTAATGGAGGGCAAGACCAACAAAGCCGACGAACACGAGATTATGAAGGTTTACACCGCCTTGCAAAAATATTTTCCCAGCTGGGTGGGCTACAACATGGCAAAATGCGGCGGCTGTATTCGCGCCTGCGTTAGTATGTTAGAAAAAAAGGGCGGCTGCATGGAAAATCGGTTTAAAGAGCCGCTGCGCAACCGCAAAGAGCCCTGGAGGTTAAATCGCTAATGCAAACCTTTACCTTTGGCGGGGAGGATTTTACCACCCTGTTTACCGCAGCGGGCTGGAAAATTGGCTCCCTTGGCTATTCCAAGCGCTTTTCGGCTCTTACCGTTGCCGAGCGCCATTTACAAACTGCCGAAGCCTTTGTGCTGTTAAAGGGCCGCGCTACCCTTTGGGTAGAGGGGCAAAGCTTTAAAATGCAGCCCTGCCGGCTGTACCTTGTTAATTGCGGCGAATGGCACCACATTGTGGTAAGCCGAAACGCCGTTGTGCTGGTGGCCGAAAACAGCAACACCACCGCCGAAAATACCGAAAAGAGAGTACTATGCAACAACTAATTGGCCAGCTTTTTGGCTTTGTTGCCATTGGCGTTTCTTACTTTATTTTTCAGCAAAAAAACCGCAAAAGGTTGCTTGTTTTTAAACTAATAGCCGACCTGTTGTGGGTAACGCATTTTGCGCTTATTGGCGGGTATACCGCCATGGCCACCACCGGCGTTGGCGTTGCGCGGGAGCTGGTTTTTTTGCAAAGCGACAAAGGCTTTTTTAAAAGCAAGCTTTGGCTGTATTTGTTTTTACTGGCTTTTCCGGCAACGCTGTTATTTACCTACAATGGGGTGTTAAGCATTTTTCCGGTTCTTTCCTCGGTTATTGCTACGGTTGGCTTTTGGTGTAAAAAGGTGCAAAATACCAAAAAATTTGCCCTTTGCCAATCGGCCGGTATGCTGCTGTACAATAGCTTTGTAGGATCGGTTGCCGGCATTGTAAACGAGGTTTTGGTTTTAACCTCTATTGCAATTTCGCACTACCACAACAACGCGTACAAACGCGGTAAAAAGGGGAATTCTTATGCTAACAAAAAAGGCCTTTAAGCAAAAGGCGCTGGCCTTGGGCGCCACGGTTTGCGGCGTGGGCTCTTTAAACGAATTTAAAAACGAAATACCCCAGCGCGACCCTAAAAAAATTCTACCCAACGCCAAGTGCATTATTGGGTTTGGCTTTAGCGTGCCAAAAGGTATTTACAAAGCCCTAGTAGGTGGCGCCCAAAGCTACACCTACTCCACCCTGGGGGTAAAGTATTTAGATGAGGAATTTGCCGAGATCTTTTTACTTAAAATTGGGGCGTTAATTGAAAACGAGGGCTACGATGCCTGCTTGCAAAAATCTATTCCCAACCTGCGTATTCAAGGGGATAAAACCACCAACCCGGAGGTGCTGGATACCTACGAGTTGATTCACGCCGAGGCGGTGGAGGCGGGCAAGCCGGTGCCGGATGTTATGATTGATTTTGGCAAGGCGGCAAAAGCCTGCGGCATTGGCCAGCAGGGCCTTAGCGGCAAAATTTTAAACCGGCAGCACGGCCCCTTTATGCGCTACTGCTTTATTATTTCAGATATTCCGTTTGAGCCGGACGAAATTTTGCCCGAAAACATTCATATTTGCGATAACTGCGGCGAATGTATAAAGGCCTGCCCCGGCCACGCCATTGGCCCAAACGGGTTAGATACCTGGCAGTGCGCCGTTTACTACAAGGGCGCACACCGCTCGAACCCCTTTATGACGGAAAGCTTTTTAAAGGGCGACCCGGAGCGGGAAGCCGTTTTAAACGGTGAAAAACGCTTTAACAGCACCGAGGCCCGAAAAATTTTTAAACAAATGGACTTTTTACCCAACACCCAGTGGGGCTACGCACCCTGCCTGTGCGGCAAAAAGTGTGACCTTGCCTGCTACCGCCACCTGCAGCAGCAAGCCGAAAAGGGGGTTAAAGCATGAATAACGCTGTAACCAAAATAGCAAAAGAGAATTTGGCCGACCTTGTAACCTTTGCCCCGCGGGAGCGTTTTGAGCCAACCGACCCCATTTTTAAAATTTTACCCGAAACCCAAACGGTTATTTGCCTTGGCTTTCGCGTTTTAAGGGGAATTTACCGCGGCACCGAGGAGGGCACCACCTACTACCAGTACACCACCATGGGGGTAGAAAATATGGAAGAAACCATTATGCCCATGGCGCAGCTGCGGGTTTCCGCGTTTTTAGAGGAAAAGGGCTTTTTAGCCCTGCCCCAACGGCGCCACCAGCAAATTATGGCTGAGTCAAACAGCACCAACCCTGAGGTAGCCTACGACGCCGTGTACCGCGGCAAAACCGCCGAGGTGCAGTTGGATTTTGAAAACACCGCCGTAAAATGCGGCCTTGGGGAAAAGGGCCTTAGCGGCGCCATTTTAACCAGCGATTTTGGCCCCTTTGTGCGGTACTGCTTTGTTTTAACAACCGCCAAATTAAAGCCAACCCCGCTGCAGACCCCCTACCTGTGCAACGGCTGCCAGGAGTGTGTAAAAGCCTGCCCGGGCAAAGCCATTTTAAAAAACGGCACGCGTGACCCATGGCAGTGCGCGGTTTATTACAACGGCGCCAACGGCACCAAAAACCCGTTTATGCCGCCGGACGCCTTTGCCGACCTGCCCGACCGAGCCAGTATTATTACCGGGAACAAGCATTTAACGCCCGAGCAGGCCCGCAAGGTTTTAAACGAAATTTATTTTTACCCGCCGGCACAGCACGCCTACCAATGCTCTATTTGCGGCCGCGCCTGCGACACCGCCTGCTACATTCACTTAGAGCAAAAGGGCCTGTTAAAACGCAAATTTAAAAAACCGTTTAGAACACGCGAGCCCTGGCAGTTTAGTGCCAACGATTTTAAAACAAAATAACAAAGCTTAACAATTAAAAGCTAAAATAAACCCCGTATAGCAGCTTGCTACACCGCTAAAACCTGTTAAAGCGCTAAAAACACCCGCCCCGTGCCAAACCGGCCAGGGCGGGTGTTTTGTGTTTTATTTTACGGCGGCAATTTGCCTTTTAATGCGGCATACGCCAAACAAAACCTTTTAGTTAAAATCGTACCCGGTATCTTCGTTAGAGCTTTGCTGCGGTTCATCTACCACAATGTTGGTGTTGTAGTAAACAATAATCGAGGAATCTACGCTCACGCTCTCCCCCAATTCGGGCGAGGTGGAAAGCACAACCTCCTCCTTCGTGGGGTCGCCCTTTTTCTCAATAAACTGAATACTGTCGGGGTCAAAGCCCATTTCCAGCAAAGTAATATACGCCTCGGACCTTGTTTTGCCCTTTAGCTTTTTCGGCAGCGTAACCTTAGAGGGGCCCAAGCTAACGGTAAGCTCTACCGGCGTATCCTTAGAAACGGCCGTGCCAACCGAAACCGATTGCCCGCAAATTTTGCCCTTTGCCACCTTGCTGTTGTACTCTTTTTTTACAACGCTGAATTTAAACCATTTTTGGTACTCCTCGTTGCTAAGCAGCGACGCTACCGTTTTGCCGGTAAAGTCCGGCACCGAATATTTGCTTTCGGTAGAGGAATTTCCAATATCCCCCACCGAAACGGTGCTGGTAACAAGGTTAGAGGAGGATGAGCTTTCGGCCTTTTTACTTCGCCCGTTTTGCACAATGGCGGCAATGCCAAAAACAAGGCACAAAACCAGCGCCGTTGCCAAAGCGGCAATTAGGGTGTACTTGCGGGTGGCAGCCTTGCCGGCCTTTTTTTCGGCCTTTTTTTGCTCTTTGGCGGCCGGCTCTGCCGGGTCAGATTGCTCTAAATCCTCTTTAAACTGCTGTATATGCCGGGTTCTGTCCTCCGGCTCTACCTGCAATGCGTTTGCCATGGCAACCAGCACGCCGCGGGGCGTTTTTTCGGCAATTGCGCGGGGAAAGTTTAAATTGTCGTGCTCCCGGCGCTGCACCGCCTCGCTTAGCGGGTTGCCGGTAACGGTACGAAAAATGGTTGCGGCAAAGGCGTAAATATCGGTTGCGGCGGTTAGGGCGGTGCCGTCGTACTGCTCAACCGCAGCGTAGCCGCCAAACAGCTCCGGCACCATCTCGTTACCCGAAATGCGAACGCTGTTAATGCAAAAAGCCGAAATTCTCATTCTGCCGTCGCGCCCTACCATTAGCGTTTCGGGCGAAAGGGCGCCGTGAATAATGCCGTTGTCGTGCAGGGTGCGCAATGCGGCAATTAGCGGCATAAACAGCGGCCTTGCCTGCTCCCAGGAAAGCAGCCCGCCGTTTCGCAGCAAAAATTCTTTTAAGCTAATGCCGGGCACATACTCGGTAATGGCGTAGGCAGTTTTGTTGGTTTCAAAAATGTCAATTACCTTAAACAGGGCAGGAACATCGTTTAAGCTGCCAAGAGCCTTGTAAAGCTCCACAAACTGCAGCAGCCCCTCGTTGTAGGAAAAGCTGTCCTCCCCTATAAACACGCTTTGCTCGGCCGTGCGGCTGCAAAGCCCGGTTGGAAAATACTCGTGAATATACACAACGCAGGCAGCTACGCTGTCGTACCCCAGGTAGGTAAAGCCCTCGCCGTTGCTGCTAACCGCCTTGCCAACAACATAGCGGTTGGCCAGCGTGGTGCGCAGCGGCAGCGCGTTTTCGCAGTGGTAATTCGCGGCGTCAAACCCGCAAACCGAGCAAACCTGTTCGCCGTGATTATCACACATACAGCCCATGCAAAGATCATTAATATTTTGCATTGTAAACATCCCTTTCCGGTTTTAAATTGTTGCCCGTTAGGCCTGTGGGGGTAAACCCCATAGGCCTAAGTATTTGGCTGGCAAAATGGTTTTAATCTGCTAAAGTGCTTGCCTTGAGCCGCCCTGTTAAAGTGCCGACCTTTTAAAGGCATGCAAAGCAACCGTAAAGCGCCTTTTTTGTTGCAGATTTTTACCGTTTGCTTTTGGTTGCAATTTTGCCCTTTGTTAAAAACGGCTTTTGCACCCAAACCCTTACTTGCCTAAATTTCACCAAGAAGCTTTCGCGCTGTTTGCTTATCCCGCTCAACGGCGTCGCGCAGCGCTGCCTCCCCGTTAAATTTTTGCTCCGGGCGAATATAATCAGTTAGTGTTACGGTAATATTTTTTCCGTAAGCGTTTCCGTTAAAGCCAAAAATGTAGGTTTCGCTAATAATTTTGCTGCTTTCAAAGGTGGGGCGGTGCCCCAAATTGGTAACCGCGTTGTAGGTTGTACCCTCTACCGTGGCGTGCCCGGCGTAAACGCCAAAAGCAGGCAGCACCAACGCGTCTGGGTAATACAGGTTTACGGTTGGAAAGCCTAACCGCCGGCCACGGGCAGCCCCGTGCCACACGGTACCGTTGTAGCTAAACTCGCGCCCCAGCAGCCGGTTGGCCGCCGGTAGGTTCCCTTTTGCAATTAGCCCGCGAATTTGCGTGCTGGAAACTAAAACGCCACCCTGCTCTACCGCGTTAACAACGGTACATTCTATGTTATTAACGCTGCAAAACTGCTGCAAAAGCTGGGTGTTGCCCTCAGCGCCCCGGCCAAAACGGTAATTAAACCCGCAAACCAACCGAATCGGCTGAAACTCCTGCAGCAAAAAGGTTAAAAACTGTTCGGCCGGGGTGTTCTTTACCTTGTTAAAATTTAAAAAGCAGGTTTGTACCCCCTGCTGCGCCAGCAGCGCTTTTTTTTGCTCGGGCAGCAGCAGGCAGCAGTGGCTTTGCCCGTTTAAAACGGCACGCGGCGGCTCGGCAAAGGTTACGGCAACAGGGGTGCAGCTGCCCTTGGCCGCGGCAGCTAAAACCCTTTGGTGGCCAAGGTGCAGACCGTCAAAGGTGCCTAAGGCTAACGCATTATTGCTCAACGCCGGGTTCCCCCTTTGGTAATTGCACAAAATGAACACCGCACAAAACGGTAACGGCCTGCTGCTCCGGGTTGGCGTAGCCCAGCCCAATAAAGCTGTTTTGGCAGGCGCTGCAGCAAACCCGAACGGTTTGCCCTACCGGCACGCTGTTGCCAAGCCGCTCAAACGCCAACGCCCCACCGTTAGAAAACCGGGCCGCCTGCTTCAGCGAAACCTGCACCGCCGGGTAGTGCATAACCGCCAGTTCGGCCGGCTGCAAAAAAGGCTCCGGCCCCTGCTGCTTTAACTGCTCCAGCGTTACGCAATCCTCAATTTTAAAACTGCCGGTTTGCACCCGGCGCAACTCGGTTAAAACCGCTCCGGTTTTAAGGCGCTCGCCAATATCGTGCGCTAAAGAGCGAATGTAAGTGCCCTTAGAGCAGGCCACCTTTATTTGAAAGGTGTTTTGCGTAAAATAAAGCAGCTCTATGCTGTAAATGTTAATTTCGCGGGGCGGGCGCTCTACCTGCTGGCCCTTTCGGGCTAAGCTGTAAAGCCGAACGCCGTTTTGCTTTAAAGCCGAAAACATAGGCGGAACCTGCAGCTGCGGCCCTAAAAAGCTGTTTAAAACCGCGGTTAGCTGCGGCTGGGTTACCGCGCACTCCTGCCGGGTTAGCACCGTGCCGGTAATGTCGTAGCTGTTGGTGGTAAGGCCCAGCTGCACCGTTGCAAGGTAGGTTTTATTAGCCTCTAACAAATGGCTTGAAAGCACCGTTGGCCGGCCTACCAGCACCGGCAGCACGCCGGTTGCCATGGGGTCTAAGGTGCCGGTGTGCCCTACCCGTTTGGTTTGGCAAAGGCGCTTAACCCTTGCCACAACGGCAAAGGAGGTCATATTTTTTGGTTTATCAATTAATAACAGGCCCTGCACGCTATTCCCCCAATGCCTTGCCAACGGCGGCTACAACGGTATCGCGCACCTGATCTACAGTGTAATTGGCCGAAAACTGGCAGCCGGCCGCATAGCGGTGCCCACCCCCGCCAAAGGTTTTACAAATAGCCGAGCTGTCTACCGGGTCGTACGAGCGCAGTGAAACCTTAAAACTTAAATCGGGCTTTTGTTTTACCGTTATGCCCACCAAAACGCCCTCAATACAGCGGGAATTGGCGGTAATGCCCTCAACATCTGTTTCACTGCAGCCGGTAGAGCTTAGCATTTTGTTGGTAACACAAATAACGCTGCATTTGCCGTTGTAATAAAACTGCATAGCGGCTAAGGCCTGCTTTTCAAGCTCCAGCCGCGCGCGTGATTTGGTTTCAAACATCAGGCGGTTAATTTCAGCGTGATTAATATTCAGCTCGCACAAATCGGCCGCTATGCGCAGGGTGCGCGGGGTGGTATTGCTGTAACGAAAGCAGCCGGTGTCGGTAGAAAGGCCGGTGTAAAGCGCTTTGGCTGCCGGTACGGTTAGCGGATAATTCAGCAGCGGCGCCAGCTCAAAAATATTTTCGCAATTCGCGGCGGCCTCGGCATTTAGGTAAAGCCGCTTGGCGTAACGGGTGTTGGAAATGTGGTGGTCTATGCAAAGCTCAACACGGCTTGCGTATTCCCCCTCTAACCCGCCTAAAAGCTTGGCGTCGGCAACATCTACCGCAACCGCGCAGCCGGGGCCCTTTGCCGGCTGACCCGGGGTTACATTGGTAAAGCAATTAAACTTTTCGGGCACGGGGTCGGCACAAAGCACGGTGGCTCGCTTGCCTAAATGCCACAGCATTAACGCCAGCGCGTAGGCAGAGCCTAAGGTGTCGCCATCCGGATTGCTGTGGGTTAACAGGTAATAATCGTTATTCTGCCGTAAAAATGCAGCCGCCTCGGCCGGCGTTACGGTTTTACAGCTATTCATTTTGCGGTTCCTTTCCGGGCGTTTTCCCCTCCCCCGGTGTTTCAAAGGAGTGAATAATGCGGGAAATATCTGCACTTTTTACAATAGAATCATCTGCCACAAAACGCAGTTCCGGAACCTTGCGTAAATGCAGCCGATGCCCCAGCTCCCGCCGTAAATAACCGGAGGCGCTTTTTAAGCCCTTTACAGACTCCAGGGTTTTATCGTACCCCTCAATGGCGCTAACATAAAAGGTAGCGTACGAAAGATCCGACGAAACATCTACCTTAATAATGCTCAGCAGGCTGCTAATGCGGGGGTCCTTCAGCTCCCGCAGCAGCTGCGAGGCCGCCAATTGAATATCGGAGGTAATTCTGCCTAATTTGTATCCTGCCATTTTTTCTCCTTAATTCTTGCAAATTTGCTTAGTCGCGGTACTCTTCCATGGTAAAGGCCTCAAATACATCGCCCTCTTTAATATCGGCGTATTTTTCAAGGCCAATACCGCACTCGTACCCTTGCGCAACCTCTTTAACATCATCCTTAAACCGGCGCAGCGAGGCAATTTCATCCTCGGCTAAAACAATACCGTCCCGCACTACGCGAATTTTGGCGTTACGGGTAATTTTGCCGTCGGTTACATAGCAGCCGGCAATGGTGCCAACACTGGAAATTTTGTAGGTGTTGCGCACCTCGGCCTGACCCAGCGCAACCTCGCGGAATTTGGGTGCCAACAGGCCTTTCATGGCCGCGCCAATTTCCTCAATACAATCGTAAATAACGCGGTACATACGAATGTCAATGCCGTCCCGCTCGGCGGTTGCTTTGGCAACCGAATCCGGCCGAACATTAAAGCCAACAATAATTGCGTGAGAGGTGCCGGCCAGCACAACATCCGATTCGTTAATGGCGCCAACGCCGCCGTGAATTACCTTAACCCGAACCTCGTTGTTGCTCAGCTTTTCCAAACTGTCCCGCACGGCCTCTACCGAGCCTTGCACATCGGCTTTAACAATAATGCTCAGCTCTTTCATTTCGCCGTCCTCTAAATGGGAGAACAAATTATCCAGCGTTACCTTTTCGGCCGCGTTAAAGCGTTCCTCTTTTTGTTTCGCCTTGCGCTGCTCAACCAGCTGGCGGGCCAGCCGTTCATCCGAAACGGCGTCAAAGCTGTCGCCCGCGTTGGGTACCTCGGCCAAGCCGGTAATTTCAACGGGGGTAGAAGGGCCGGCCGCCTTTAACGGCTTGCCGTTTTCGTCATTCATAATACGCACGCGGCCAACCGCTGTGCCGGCTACTAAAATGTCGCCCGGGTGCAGGGTTCCGTTTTGCACCAACAGCGAAGCCACCGGGCCGCGGCCCTTATCTAACCGGGCCTCAATCACAACGCCCTTGGCTTTGCGGTCGGGGTTGGCTTTTAGCTCCATCATTTCGGCTACCAGCAGCACGCTTTCCAGCAATTTGTCAATCCCCTCGCCGGTCAGGGCCGAAACCGGCACGCAAATGGTGTCGCCGCCCCACTGCTCCGGCACTAAGGAATACTCGGTTAACTGCTGCAATACACGGTCGGGGTTGGCGCCGGGTTTATCCATTTTATTAATGGCAACAATAACCTGAACATTAGCGGCCTTAGCGTGGCTAATGGCCTCAATGGTTTGCGGCATAATGCCGTCGTCGGCCGCTACTACCAAAATGGCAATATCGGTTGAATTGGCGCCGCGCTGACGCATTGCGGTAAAGGCGGCGTGGCCGGGCGTGTCTAAGAAAGTAATTTCCTGCCCGTTGTGGTTAACCTTGTAAGCGCCAATATTTTGGGTAATGCCGCCGGCTTCCGACTCGGTTACCTTAGAGTTACGAATTTTATCTAACAGCGAGGTTTTACCGTGGTCAACATGCCCCATAACGCAAACAACCGGGCAGCGCGGCTTTAGGCTTTCGGCCAAATCCTCAGAATCGTCCATAATGCGCTCCTCAATGGTTACCACAACAGCGCGTTTAATTTTGCAGCCAAGCTCGTCTACAACAATGGCGGCAGTGTCGTAATCTATTGTTTGGGTAACCGAGGCCATAACGCCTAACTTCATTAAGGTTTTAATAACCTCGGCCGCGGTTTTTTTCAGGCCGGCGGCTAAATCGCCAACGGTAATTTCGTCCCCAACCGTTACGGTAACCGGGGTTTTTTTAATGCGCTCTAACTGCAAACGGCGCATTTTGTCGGCCTCCGTCTCCCGCTTTACGCCCTGAGGACGGCGATAATCGTGCGAGCGCTGCTTAATTTTTTGCTTGCGCTGAACATTATCGTTCATAGAGTTGGCCGGGGCAATGGTTTCGTACTTTTCGTTGTATTTTTCCAGCTCAACATTATCTACCCGCGTGTTTACATGCCGCACGGCTTTTTGGCCGCGCACCGGCTGCGGGCCGTTGGCTTTTTCTTTTTTCGGGCGGGGCTGAATAACAACCGGCGCTGCGTTGGCCGAGCCGCGGGCGGCCGCCTTTTTCTCCTCAATCCGTTTTTCGGTAGCGGTTTTTTGGGCGGGCTTTTGCGCCTTTTCGGCCGGTTTGGCCGGCTGCTTGGCCGCCGCTTTTACGGCTGCCTCAGCCTTTGGCTTTGACTCCTGCTTTTCGGCCGGGGTAACCTTTTTGGGCGCCGGCTCGGCCGCCTTTGCTGCCGGGGCGGCTTTTTCAGCCGCCGGTTTTACTGCAGCAGGCTTGGCTGCGGCGGCTTTTTTCGCCGGTTCGGCAGCCTTTTCGGCTTTGCTAACCGCAGGCTGCTCGGCCGGTTTGGCCTCGGCCTTGGGTTGCTCGGCCGGGGCGGGCGCGTTTTTGGCCGCCTCCCGCCGGCGCTTTTCAGCCAGCTCTTTTTTAAGGTTTTCTAACTCCTGCTTTTGCTGCTCGTAGCTGGCACGGGCGGCTTTTTCGGCCTTTTGGGCCTCCTCCCGCGCTTTTGTGCCAACGGCAAAGTAGGCGTCAAAGCTTTCTACGGCGTTTTGCGTGGTTAATTTATTAAAAAGGTAATCCAGTTCCTTTTCGTCTAAAGAGTTAGAGCTTTTTTTCGGCTCCTTGCTGATCTCCTCCAGCAGGGCGATGACCTCTTTGGAAGATTTTTCAAAATCCTTTGCCAAATCGCTAATGCGGTACTTAACTGTCATCAATTGTTTCCTCCTTGCAATATTGCTTTGCAAAATCCATCGTCCACAGTGGCAACAATGCCGGCCGGGGTGCCAATGGCTTTTGAAATTTGTGCGGTGGTGAAATCTACCCGTTCTACCACAGCTTTACCCTTTGCGGCTGCAAAGCGCAGCTCCTTTTCGCTTTTTGGCGAAATATCAGAAGCTACCAGCACCAACGCGTAGCCGCCTTTTTCAATTAGCTCGGTAACGCGGCTGGTGCCAACAACCAGCTTGCCGGCTTTACGGCAAAAGCCCAACAGGGTTAATAGCTTTTCATGAATCAAGGCTGTCCAGCTCCTTTTGCAAACGGCTGTAAACCTCATCCGGCAGCTGCATTGAAAAAGCTTTTTCCAGCTTTTTGGCCTTTATTGCCTTTTGCAGGCAGCCGCTGTTTTTACAAATGTAAGCGCCACGCCCGTTTTTTTTGCCGGTTGGGTCTAAGTTTACGGTGCCGTCACTTTGTTTTACAATGCGTAAAAGGGCCGATTTTTCCTTCATTTGCATACAGCCTACGCACAGGCGCTGCGGTATTTTTTTTGCTTTCATGCCACGCACTCCTTAAATTTACTCCTGCTCGGCCAAAGGCTCCTCGTCCTCGCCGTAATAGCCGCTTTCGGGGCGAATATCAATTTTCCAGCCCGTAAGCTTTGCGGCCAGGCGCACATTTTGGCCCTTGTTGCCAATTGCTAAGGAAAGCTGCGAATCCGGCACGGTAACACAACAGGTTTTCGGGTCCTCGCTTAAAATTTCTACCGAAACAACCTTGGCCGGAGAAAGCGCCGCCGAAACATACTCTACCGGGTCTTCAGAGTAGGGAATAATCTCAATTTTTTCGCCGCCGAGCACCTCTACAATTTGGTTTACGCGCGCGCCGCGCTGGCCAATGCAGGCGCCTACGGCGTCAATATCCTCGTTTGCGCTGTAAACGGCCAGCTTGCTTTTGGCCCCCGCCTGGCGGGATACGGATTTAATTTCAATGGTGCCGTCAAAAATCTCGGGCACTTCCATTTCAAAAAGGCGTTTTACCAAGCCCGGGTGCGTGCGGGAGATAATTGCTTTGGGGCCGCGCTCGGTTTCTTTTACATCTACAATGTAAATTTTAACGCTTTGACCCTCGTACAGCTCCTCCTCCGGCATTTGCTCGCCCTTAAGCAGCACCGCCTCGCCCCGGCCAATTTTAACCGTAGCGTTGCCGGTGCGCGGGTCAATGCGCTCAACCTGGGCGGTAACCAGCTCGTGATTTTTGCTTTGAAACTCGGCCAGGGTACGGTCTTTTTCCGCGTCCTTAATGCCTTGGCGAATAACATGCTTGCAGGTTTGCGCCATAATGCGGCCAAAATTTTTGGTATCCAGCTTAATTTCAACAACATCGCCAACGGCGGCGCTTTTTTTGTAAGCCTTGGCCTGCTCAACGGTCAGCTCGGTGTCGGGGTCCTCAATGGCTTCAACAACCGTTTTGCGCACATACACCTTCATTTTTCCGGTTTCAACATCAATATCACAAAAAACAACATCCTTGCCGCCGTACTCTTTTTTAACGGCGGTTATAATGGCGTTCGATATTTTCTCTGCTAAATATTCGGCCGAAATGCCGGTTTCCGTTTCCATTGCCTTTAAAGCTTCAAAAAACTCTTTACATTCTTTCGTTGTCATTTTTCCAATTTACCTCCAAATTTATTCCTCACACAGCCGCGCCTTAGCCACCGCAGCCTGTGCAAAATGTGTTTCCTGCCCGTTGCAAAGTAAAACGGGCCCGTCTTTGTACGCCTGTAAAAGGCCGGTAAAGCTTTTTTGGCCGTTTTGCGCACGGTACAGCGTTACCTGCACCTGCCGGCCAAGCATGGCCTCAAAGTGGCGGGGCTTTGTCAGCTCCCGCTCCGCCCCCGGCGAGCAAACCTCTAAATAGTACGAAACCTCTATGGGGTCGGCAGCGTCCAGCACCGGGTCTACCGCGTGGGAGACCGCTGTGCAATCGTCAATGGTAATGCCGCCCGGTTTATCAATAAAAATGCGCAAATACCAGGAGGCCCCCTCTTTTACAAAGCGTACATCCCACAGGGTAAGGCCTAACGCCTCTACCTTAGGCTGAACCAGCTCTGTAACCCTTGTAACCGTGTTACCAGCCAAAAACAAACCACACCTTTACTTTTTAAAATTTCGCCCAAAGAGCTTGCGCCAACTTTAAACGCTTGGGCCATTGGGCCAGCCTTAAAGCTTAGTTTAAATGGCTTAAAGCCCTTACCCGCCGGCTAAAACAGTGCTGCGGCAAATTGCCGTAATAAAAACCAAAGAGCGGGTTGCCCCACTCTTTGACTAATACACTATCTACTATATGCATTATAACACAGTTCATTAGCAATTGCAAGCTTTTTTTACCAATTTTTTAATGAAAGCAACCAACCCGCATTTTTTAAATTACGAATTCAACAGGGTCGTAATCAGGCTCACAACATCTTTTAAATCTACCTCGCCGTTTTGGTCAACATCCAGGCAAATCGGCACAATGCTTTCGGCAACATCCCAACCGGCAATTTTTCTGGAAAGCAGCACGGCGTCATCTAACCCTAAGCTAAAATTGCCGTTTACATCTCCGTTTTGGTAGCAGCTAATTTTAAAATTGGCCTTTTTACCCTTGGCGGTAACAGTAATTTGCTTTACCCCGGGTACGGTTAAATCTACGCTGCCGCTCAGTGCCGCCTCTACCGGCTTAACCGCGCCGCTTTTGTCTACCGACTGCACCAGCAGCCCGGCCAGATCCAGCTTTTCGTTTAAAAGGTAGCTTAGCTTTTTGGGCAGCTGCTTAATTTCAATTGCTTGTATGGAGGGAATAATGTAATCGCCTGTCCACCCGTCGTTATTATTAGAGCCGGCCGCAAAAACGCCAACCGGGGCCAGGGCTAAAAGCAGCACCAAGGCCGCCGACAACAGGCTTTTAAAAATATTTTTCAAAACAACCCCACCTTAATTTTTTTACCCCTTTATTTTAACACCTTTTGCACAATAAATCAAGCTTTTCGTGCTTTTTGCCAATTTTATATTGAAAAGGGCACGCCGAATTTTTATAAAAAAATGCATTGGCTATTGTATGTTTTAAAAAAATGTGTTAAAATATAAATGTTGGCTGTTGCCAGGGCTGCCCGCAAAGCGGCGTTTTGGCTCGAATAAGCCAAATATTTTTAATTTGAGGTGAGAAGCATGGAAGCGTCTGTCCCTAACCCCCGAAGTAGTAGCTTATTAACCATTTTTAAAACCGGCGGCGCGCTGTGCCTTATACCCTGGTTTAAGCGGCTTGGTCTGCCCTTTTAAGGGCGGTTTGTGCCCTTTTTGCCTTTAACGGTTGCGCCGCCTTTTAGGAGGCGTTTTTTTAATGACCGAAAACGAAATGCAGGCTGTTACCTTGGAGGATATTGAACAACTGATTCACGACCGAAAATTTAACGAGCTGCGCAACCATTTAATTGAAATGAACGAGGCGGATATTGCCGATTTATTAGACGAAGCCCGCCCCGAACAGGCCCTGCTGATTTTTAGGCTTTTACCCAAGGAAACGGCAGCCGAGGCCTTTACCTACATGGACTCTGAAAACAAGCACCGCTTGTTAGAGGCCTTGACCGATAAAGAATTAAGCTCGATTATGAACGAGCTTTTTATTGACGACACCATTGACCTGCTGGACGAAATGCCGGCCAATGTTGCCAAAAGAATGTTAAAAATGTCTACCCCGGCCGACCGTGCGGAAATTAACCGCATTTTAAAATACCCGGAGGATAGCGCCGGCAGCCTGCTGACCACCGAGTATGTTGATTTAAAAGCCGGCATGACGGTTTCGGACGCTTTTGACTACATTAGAAATTACGGGCCGGATAAAGAAACCATTTACACCTGCTACATTACCGACAGCCTGCGAAAGCTGCAAGGGGTGCTAACCGTTAAGGAGCTGCTTTTAGCCAAGGCTACCGATTTAGTTGGCGATTTAATGGAAACCAATGTAATTTCGGCCGTAACCACCGACGACCAGGAGGAGGTTGCCGCCAAATTTGCTAAGTACGACCTGATTGCCCTGCCGGTTGTTGATTTGGAAAACCGGCTGGTTGGTATTATTACGGTTGACGATATTGTTGATATTGTTCAAAAAGAAAATACCGAGGATATTGAAAAAATGGCGGCTATTTTACCGTCGGATAAAACCTATTTTCGCACCGGCATTGTTTCTACCTTTAAAGCGCGTATTCCCTGGCTGCTGCTGCTCATGATCTCGGCCACCTTTACCGGGGCCATTATTTCAAGCTTTGAGGCTAAGCTCACCGTTTTTCCCGCGCTTATTGCCTTTATTCCCATGCTAATGGATACCGGCGGAAACTCCGGCAGCCAGTCTTCGGTTACGATTATTCGCAGCATTTCTTTAGGGGATATTGATTTTGCCGACATTTGGCGGGTGCTGTTTAAAGAGGTGCGGGTTGGCCTGCTTTGCGGCGTTACCCTTTCGGCCGTAAATTTTGCCAAGCTTTATTTGGTAGATTACCTGCTGCTGCACAGCTTTGACCCCGGCCTTTATTTGCCCGAGATGTTAATTATTTGCGCCACCTTGCTCATAACGGTAATTGTTGCCAAGGTTGTTGGCTGCACCCTGCCAATTATTGCTAAAAAAATTGGCTTTGACCCGGCCGTTATGGCCAGCCCGTTTATTACCACCATTGTAGACGCAATTTCGCTTTTGGTTTACTTTGGCGTTACCATGTCAATTTTAGAATAAACCGGTTTATAAACGAATTATTTTGAACCAATAACTAAACCCAAAAGCCTAAAAATGCCTGTTTTTGTTCGTACTTGCTTGCGAACAAAAACAGGCATTTTGCTATTGTGTTGGGTTGCTTTATTCTACGGTTTGTTTTTGCAAATTTAAAGTAGTTAAACGCTTTACACCCTGCCGTTAAAATAAAAAAACACGCACACCTAAGCGGTAGGCGTGCGTGCGCCCCAAAAGGGGCATTGAGGAGGGTAGAGCGTGTACTAAGAGTGGGTTGCGGCTCCCACTTTCAATTTAATGCACTTAGTACATTAATAATATAACAAGTAATCATTAAATAAGTTTGTTTTGTTTATGAATTTTTTATGAACGAAAAAAATTTTTTTTGCTGAATAAAATAACGCCGCAAAACCCAAAATAGTAACAGAATTTATTTTATAAACCAAAACAGAAAGGAACGGTATATTTTAATACCAAGGGGCATAAAAATGAAATCACAGGGTGCATTTTACAGATTTTTAAACGGCAAAGGGTTTTATGTGGCTTTGGGCATTTGCATGGTGGCCATTGGCATTTCGGCCTGGGTTGCCACCGGGGCGCTTAGCAAAACGGAAACCGCCAAAAAGCAACAAAGCCGCGTGGTAGAAAGCGCAAGTTCTAACAATTCAACCATTGCAACCGAGCGTAAAGAATCGGGCGTGCCAAAATCCTCGCAAAATTTAAGCAGCGCAGCCCAAAGCAGCAAGGCCAGCTCGGCCACGGCCGCAAGCAGCAGCCAAAAGCCCACCGCCAAGTACTTTGTTTACCCGCTAACCGGCGAAATTATTAAGGATTTTAACAAAGAACAGCTGCAATACTCGGTAACCTACAACGATATGCGTATTCATAACGGGTTAGATATTGCCGCCAAAGAGGGCACCGCCGTTAAAGCCGCCGGGGACGGCACCGTAACCGAGGTAAAAAAGGACGCCAGCCTGGGCTACACCGTTAAAATTGACCACGGCAACAACATTTCGGTTGTTTACGCCGGGTTAAAAGAAAAAATTAATGTAAAAAAAGGGGACGCGGTGACAGCCGGCACCGTTTTGGGCGCGCTTGGCACCGTTACCTGTGAAAGCTTAGACGCCCCGCACCTGCATTTAGAGTTTTACGACGGCAAGGCTGCGGTTTCGCCCTTAGAGATGTTAGAAAAGGCCGCCGCCCAAAATTAAACAGCGCCTTCGACATCGTTTAGAGGCAAAGCAGCGCCCCCGCATCGTTTTGCGGGGGCGCTGCCCTTTTGCAGTAGAAACAAAAACATTTTACGTTAACTGAATAAAAGCTATGGTAAATTGTAAAAATTGGTGTAAACAAAGACAAATTTTACACGGATAAAACTAAATTTCCGCTTACCAAAAGCAAGCCTTACAGCCCCTAAAGACCTGTTGCCGTTAACTTTTTGGCTTGTTTTTTTGCTTGCCAATAATGGCAAACCATGCCGCACACAACCGAACCCGTCTAAAAGGTCAAAATAGCGGTTTTTTGCTTATTATTTGTAAGGTGCTAACCTTACGGCATTTTGTGCCTTTTAGGTCGCAGAATTTTAAAGAGAACAAATTTACAGGTGAACATGGCAAAAATGCAGATAATCTTAACGGATTACCGAAGCTTTTAACAAGGTCGGTTCCAGCTTATTTTTTAGCGTGCTGCTTTTGCTTTCCGGTAATAGTTAACCCGGCCAAAACGCAGCTGCTAAGGTAGGCTAAAGCCAACCACAAAACAAGGCTTTGCCCCTCCCCCGTTTTTGGGGAGGCGCCCGTACCGGCACTATTTGTGTTTTCTGTGTTATTGTCAAGGCCGGCGTTGTTTTGGTTGTTTTGGCCCTTGCCCTGCTCTGCCGCGGCCGTAACCGTAAAGGGGGCGTTGGCTGAGCCGTCGGCCGTTTGAACGGTAACGGTGTGCCCGCCAACCGCAAGGGTACTTAAATAGCTTTTAAGCAGGGTAAACTCGCCGTTTTCCCCCAGCTGGTAACAGGACTTTGGCAGCTCGGTGCCGTCTACCAAAATAACGGCCGTTTCGCTAAGCGGCATATTGCAGGTAAAGAAAAGGCTACTGCCGTTTTCTTTTTCAACGCTGCCGTTTTGCCCCTTGGTAATGGTTGGAATCAGCTTTTCAAGCTCTACGCTTTCAACCTCCTGGCAACGGTTGCAGGTGCGTGTTTTTTGGCCTGCTTTTTCAAAGGTTGCCGGGGTAATAATGTTCCAATCACCCCAGCTGTGGCCCAAAGCCTTTTGCTCAAAACCGGCCTTACTGCTATACGCCTTTTCGGCGTTTAGGGTGCCGCCGTTATCGGCAAAATAGCTGTTGCATTTTTCGCAGTACCAATAGGCCGAATTACCGCCGGTAAGGCAGCCCGCCAAAACGGCTTTAGTTTGCTTGGCGCCGCTGTGTGCATAGGCTTTTACAACCGTTTCCTCGGCCGTTACGCTTTGGGTGCATTCGGCGTTTTTAAACAGCGCGCTGCAGCCGGTGCAGCTGTAATATTCAATATTGCCGTTGGCCGTACAGGTAGCGGCCTTTTCGGGGTGCTTTACGGGGCTGTGGTAGTGGGTAGAATCGGTAATTGCAACCGTTACAACCGTGCAAACCGTTTGCGCCTGCTCCCCAAGCGGGTAAAATTCAAAGCTAAGGTTTTGCACTGTGCCGGCGCCAAACCCGGCCAAATAGCCCTTTAAAATGGTTACGGTGTTGCCCGAAACGGTGTAATCGGTTCCGTTTTGCAGCAGGCTGCTGCCGTTTTTAACGGCGCTAAAGGTGTTGCCGTTTAAATTAAGGGTAAAGGCAAGGTCGCTGCGGTTTTCGGTTTTTAAATCAAAGCTGGCCGCGGCGGGCGAAACGGTGCTATCGCTGTACACTACAACGCCTTGGTCTAACAAAATAACGCTGTTGCCGGCTTTGTCGGTTACCTTTACATAAATTAATTTTTTATTGCCGGCCTCAACGCTTAAACGGTTTGCCCAGCCGGTAATGCTTTGGGGGCTTTGCACGGCGCTGTCGGCAGCGTAGTAAAGAATTTCATCTACCCCGCTCAGCGCGTCCTCCGCCTTAGCCTGAACCGTTACGGTATTTTTAAAGAGCAGGCCAAAGGTCAACTTGTTTAACAGGGCTTTAAAGCCGTTTTGGTTGTATTGCACCGTAACATTGGTTGGTGCGGCGGTATCTATTTTGTAATTTAAAATGGTGCGGTAAACCTCGCCGCTTTTAGCTTTTAAGAAAATTTGCTTGCCGCCCTTTGCCGTGTCGCCGGTAAAGGTAACGCTTTGCGAAAAGTTTTGCGTTGTTTCGCTAATGGTATATCCGCTGGCGGCGGTAACGGTAAGGCTGCCGTTGTACCAGCCGTTTTGGTTTGCCGGCGGCAAAATGTACATTTGCTCAGAGGCGTGCCCGTAGGTAATAGAGAACGGAACGCTGCAGGTGCCCGTGTAATTGCCCTTTAGCGTTACAATAACAGCCGCGTGGCCAACATTGGTGTTATTTTCGTAAGAAAGGGTGTACCCCTTACCCAAGGTAAGGCTTTGGCCCTCGGCGGTAACAACAGGCTTCGGCTCAATGCCGGTGCCGGTGTAAAGGTAGGTTTGTAAAATGCCGGTAACGCCAATGTCCCCGGTTGAAACCTGTTTGGGGGCAACGGTAAACTTCCAGCTTGCTGTGCTTAAGGCTGTTTCTCCGGCGTAAATATCATTCTCGGCCACATTTACCGCAACAGTGTAGGTGCCGGCATCTACGGGCAAAGCAACCGCTTGGCCGCTCTCGTTAAAATATTGAACGGTAACGGCCCCGCAATTAATGCCCGATTTTGCCGTAACCGTTGCCGGCTTTGGCTGCCCGTTGTAGGTAAGGCTTGTTGGCGGGGTAAAATTAAAATCGTTTGCGGTAAGGGTTTTCAGCGCCTTTTTAAGCACAATTTTGTTTTTGACTTTATCCAGCACCGGGGTGAATTTTTTATCATCGCAGTGCAGGCTGGCAAGCGGGGTTTGATTCAAAGTAAGCTTTGTAGTTAAATAGGAGTAGCCAACAGCGGCCACGGTATCCTCGCCGGTAAGGTTTAACGAAATGTTGCCGCCCGTAAAATTGTAAAAAAGGCTTAGGCACCGCCCGGGGGCAAAGGAGATATTATCGGCCTTTTTGCCGCCCTCGGGGCCCGAGGTGTTATTTAACACCGTTACGCTGCAAACCGGTGTATCACTGTAATTGGCAAATTTTCTAAATCCGCTTGCTACAACATAGTAGGCGCCGTAAATGCCGCCGCCTGCCTCGGCAGCGGAGTTGCCGGTAATGGTGCCGCCCTCCATTTGTAAGCTGTAATACTTACTGCTGTCGGAGCTGCCCTTTTTGTAATAAATGCCGCCGCCAACCTTTGCCGAATTCCCGGTAATGCTGCCACCGTAAAGGTCCAAAGCGCCCTCACAGTAAATGCCGCCGCCGTTTTCGGTAGCGGTGTTGCCGGTAATGCTGCCGCCGCGAATAGCCATGCCATTTTCGGTTGCGCAGTAAATGCCGGCGCCGTTTTCGGCCGTATTGCCGGTAATGTTGCCGCCGTACATGCGTAATGATTTGGAGTATTGCTTAGCTTTTTCGGTAACAATGCCCCGGCCGGTGGTGCCCGGCGCGTGGGTAATTTTTCCCTGCTGCTCGGTTTTAGAACAATCGGTTAGCGTTAAATCGTTGCGGCTGATTGTTATGGCGTCAAAATCGCCGTTGGCAGTAATGCTGTACCCGTTTAGGCAAAGCGTTACCGAGCTGGTAACCTTCCAGGTGCTGCTTAGGGTAACATTAGTAGTTAAATAGTAGCTGCCGTAGGTTGGCAGGGCGGTTGCGTTGCTCCAGGGCTCAAAGGTTTCTGCATGGTAAGAAAAATAGGAGCAATCAACCTTTTCTTCATGCTTTTGCGTTGCCCCGCAAAGGCAGTGCGAATGTACCGAGGTTAGGTACAAATAATTGTTAATTTTTTCGGGGTTGTACGCGGCCCTGTCAGACCGATCGGCCGTTTGGCCGGCCCAAAACACTAAGCCGTTTGCAATAACCGGGGCAGTAGTAGAATAAATTGCCGCCGTACCGCCGCTAATATCTACAACGCCGCCGTTAAATGCGGTTTCGGCAATGTAGTCGTAAGCCTTTGTTTGCTCGTTAAACACGCTTTCGCCGTAAATACCGTAGGCTTTGCCCCCGGCCACGGTGTGGGTTGCGTTAACGGTTAGTTCCCCGTTGTTTACCGTTACTTTTTTGGTGCGAATACCGGCAGCCGGGCACGGCCAGCTTTCATCAAACACTTTATTTACCGCTTTTACGGTTACCTTGCCGCTGTTTAGCGTAAGTTCGCCGGCGAGAATACCGTAGCAGTGGTTTCTGCTTGCGTTTTCGTACGAAACATCTACAGTTAATTCTCGGTTCGCGGGCAAATTAACAGTTAAGGAGGAGGCCTCAAGCCCAACACAGGTGGCATCGGTGGGGATAATATTTAAGTCGCCCTCGCCCTGCATGGTTACATTGCAGTTGCCCAGCCGCACGCCGTAAGTGGTATTACTGGTGGTGTTAATGGTGTTGGAGCCTTGCAGTTCCAGATTTAAGTTTACCTTTTCGCCATGAATATATTTAAAGGCATAGACGGCGCCGCCTTCGTAATTGTTTAATTTAATGGTATACTGCCCGTCGGCGGCGTTTACCTGAATGGCCCAGGACCAGCCACTTAAGGGCAAAGACTTTACATTGCTTTTGGTAATGCCTTTTTCGGTTCCGTAAACCCAATAATCGGCCGAAAAATCTTTCGTGGTAATTTCAAAGCCGTTTACTTTAAAGGCCTCAATTACGGCGTAACTGTTGCCGGCCAACGCGGTTACCGGCAATACGCCAAGAATTAACGCCGCGCACAAAACGCTGGCTGTAAGCTGCCGCCCTTTGGTAGAAAAGCACTTTAGGCTTTTGCCCAACCGGTTAAACAGCAAAAAGAAAGGCAGCAGCACAAGGGTTAATAGGTACTCTGCCCGCTCTTTACCTTGCAGTTCTTTAAATTTATGCATAGTAATGGCCCCTTTACACCCAATTTTACAGTACCATTTTAGCACAAATAGTTGCCTTAAAAATGCCGCCGGCGTGAAATGCAGTTTTTTGGGAGCGAATTGCACTGCCCGCCACGCCAAAGGGGCAGCACCTTAGCCCGATGCGCGCACCCGACTAAATACAAACCCACCCTAAAAAGCAACGGTGCCCCCCGCTTAAGGCTGCCTAAAAAACCACCGAACCCCAAAAGCAAAAAATACACTTAAAAGGGCAAAAAAGCGGTGCCAAAATAACAACCCCAAAGCCAAAGGGCACCTTAAAAGCAGCGTAAGCCGGCAAGGGGCTTTGGCCAGCCTACCGCAGCGCACCCAAAGCAGCAAAACAGCACCGTCCTAAACGGCAATAACTTAAACAAAGCCCGCGCTTAGGGCGAACCAACCGTAACGGTTTTGTTCGCCCAAAGCGCGGGTTAAAATTTAAAGTAATACGCCGTTATAAAAACGGGTAAAGGCCGGCGGCCGTTTTAGCGTCCAGTGCCGCTTTTAAAACGGGCTTGTCCTCTTTGTAGGTCATACCGTACCATTTATCCTCGGCAATTAAAACCTTAGCGGTTTTTTGGCCGGATTTAATAAGCTTATCAATTTCAAACGGCAAAAAGAACTCCGACTTTGGCACCGCTATTTTTTCTTTTAAAAAGTCGCAAAAGCCGTCCTCCAAATAATCAAACAAATCGGTGGTAAAACCCCACATATTCATGGAAACAACCGTTTCGGGCGAAAGAGCAATGCGCTGCCCGTTAGGGGCGTCGTAACTGCAGTTGCTGTGAATGGCGGTAAGCTCCTCAATATTGGTTAAATTACCGTCGGCGTTGGTGCGGCACACCCCGCGGGATACAGTGCCGTTTTCGGTTAAGGTGTTTTTCAGCCGAAAGCCCACCATGCAGTAATCGCCCAAATTAAGGGAGAGATGCTCGTTAATTTGGCGATAGGCCGAGGGGCCGTAATAGTCGTCAGCGTTAATGGCCGCAAACGGCTGGTCTACCAAATTGCGGCAGCACAAAACGGCGTGGCCGGTGCCCCAGGGTTTTTCCCGCCCCTGCGGCACGGCAAAGCCTTTGGGCAGGGCGTCCAACTCCTGAAACGCGTAGCTTACCTCTACCTTTTTTTCAATGCGTTTGCCAACCAGCTCTCTAAAATCCTTTTCAATGGCGTGCTTAATAACAAAAACAACCTTATTAAAGCCGGCGTTTACGGCGTCGTGAACCGAATAATCCAGCAGCACTTCCCCGTTTTTACCCAACGGCTCCAGCTGCTTTAAACCGCCAAAACGGCTGCCCATGCCGGCGGCCATAACCACCAATGTTGTAGGAATACCCATGCTTTATTACCTCGATTATTTTAAAATTTGTTGCCGTCGGCAAAAGGGCCAACACCCTGCGCATAAGCTGCTGCAGAGGCTTTAGTTTAAGCTCGCAAACGCCCAAAACCCTTTGCCGCAAATTAAGTATACCGCTGTTTTTTTGCAAAACAATGGCAATTTCTTGCAAAATGCTGTGTTTATTTATCGTCGACCGGATTTTCGTTAGCCGGTTCAGGCGGGTTTTTAGGCTCGGCGTCTACATGGCCGGCAATGTTGCCAATTTGGCTATCCTCATCCGAAAAGCCCTCGGTGCTTTCCCGCATAAATAAAATTTTAAGGGTCATAATAACCAGCTTAATATCTAAAAAAATGGAATAATGCTGAATGTAGATAAGGTCCATATTCAGCTTGTCCTGCGGGCTGGTGTTGTACTTACCGTAAATTTGCGCGTAGCCGGTAAGGCCGCCCTTTACGCGGTGGCGCAAATCAAACTCCGGCAGCAGCTTGGTGTATTCGTAAACATTCTCGGTTCGCTCCGGCCGCGGCCCCACAAACGACATATCGCCCTTTAAAATGTTTAACAGCTGCGGCAGCTCATCTAACCGCAGGGGGCGAATGACCTTGCCTACCGGGGTAATGCGGTCATCGTTACTGGTGGCTTTGCGCAGCTTTACCTTGTCGGCGTCTACAATCATAGACCGAAATTTTAAAACATTAAAAATTTTACCGTCCTTGGTTACGCGGTTTTGTTTAAAAAACACCGGGCCTTTATCGTAAAGCTTAATAGAAAGCGCAATCAGCAAAAAAATTGGGCTGGAAATAATAAGCCCTACGCCGGAAATTAAAAGGTCTAAGGTGCGCTTAATAATTTGCTGCTCAATGGTAAGGCCGTTGTTGCGGCAAACTAAAATAGGCGTATCGTAAACCTGCGCCTGGTGCAGGCTGTTAATAATAATATCGTTGCTGGAGGGCAAAAAGTAAATCCGCTTTTTGTTGGCGTAGCAGTAGCGCAAAATCTCGTTTTGCTGCGATTTTTCAAAATTGCAGATCAGCACGGCCTCGTAGCCGTCAATAATTTTTAAAATTTCGGGCATGGGGCGGTCGGTTAAAACAACCTCGCCAATGTTGTACCGCTGCTTAATGCGGCTCATTTTGTTAATAATGTGGGTTTTATCGTCCCGCCCGTCGGTAACGGCTACAATGCGGTGGGCCTTGTAAAGGCTGTAATAAATAGAATCGGCTGCGTGCACCTCTATAAAAATTACCACCAGCTGCAAAACGGTGGCCAAAATTAAGGCCAAAGGGTTTAGCAGCACCCGCGCCACCAGCGACAGCACTAAGTACATTAAAATGTTGGTAAAAAAGGTTGAAAGCGCAATGCTGTAAATAACCTCGTTACGCCGGGTGGTGCCAATTTTAAACCCGCCGTAAAGCGTGCCAAACAGCAGCAAAAACAGGTAGTAGGTTAAAATAACAACATAGTTCCCCTTGCTGCTGAACAGCGCAATTTGGTAGTTGTTTTGCCAGCAGTTAATAAACACAAAGGAAACCGACATTAAAATTAGCACCTTAAGCACCAACATAATGGATTTACGGAATTTCATTAATAAATTCATTTTTAAAGCTCCAATGTTTTATTTTAAAGCCTTTTGAATACGGGCCATGGCCTCTACCGTGCGCTCCCGATTGCCAAAAGCGGTAAGGCGGAAAAAGCCCTCGCCGTTTTTGCCAAAGCCCTCGCCCGGGGTGCCAACCACATTGGCCTTTTGCAAAAGCAGGTCAAAAAAGTCCCAAGACTTCATACTGCCGGGGCATTTTAACCAAACATAAGGCGAGTTTTTGCCCCCGGTGTAAGAAATTCCAAGCTCATCCAGCGCGGTGCAAATAATTTTTGCGTTTTCTTTGTAATAGGCAATGGCCTGCCGCACCTGCTCCATGCCCTCTTTGGTAAATACCGCGGCGGCGCCAACCTGCACAGGGTAAGAAACGCCGTTAAATTTGGTGGTTTGGCGGCGCAGCCACATACCCTGCAGCCCGGTGCCCTCAAACTCCAGCCCGTTTGGCACAACGGTGTAGCCGCAGCGGGTGCCGGTAAAGCCCGCGGTTTTAGAGAAGGAGCAAAACTCAATGGCGCATTTTTCGGCGCCCGGAATTTCAAAAATGCTGGTAGGCAGCGCGGCGTCCTGCACAAAAACCTCGTAGGCGGCGTCAAACAAAATTACCGATTGATTTTTCAGCGCAAAATCTACCCAAAGCTTTAGCTGCTCGCGGGAGTAAACCGCGCCGGTTGGGTTATTGGGGGAGCAAAGGTAAATAATATCCCCTTTTGTTTCGCTGTTCGGCACCGGCAAAAAGCCGTTTTGCTCGTTTGCGTCCATAAACACAATTTCCCGGCCGTCCATAATATTGGTGTCTACATATACCGGGTACACCGGGTCGGGAATTAACACAGTATTATCGCGGTCAAACAAATCTAAAATATTGCCAATGTCGCTTTTGGCACCGTCGCTAATAAATACCTCGTTTTCCGAAAGGGTTACGCCCTTTTCGGCGTAATGCTGCAAAATGGGCTGCTTTAAAAAGGCGTAGCCCTGCTCCGGCCCGTACCCGTGAAACCCGGCCTCGGTAGCCATTTCGCGGTTAGCCTGCTCCATTGCCTTGGTAACAGCCGGCGGCAGCGGACCTTTCACATCGCCAATGCCCATGCGAATAATATCTGCCTGCGGGTTTTGCTCTAAAAACGCCTGCGTTTTTTTGGCAATGGTAGAAAACAGGTAGCTTTGTTTAACATTTTGGTAGTTTTTATTAATTTTCAGCATTTTTAAACCTCCATTAGCAGGGTGCCGTCAAAAACAAAATCGGCTGTTCCCGTCATGTACACGGTGCCGTTGCTGCTCCATTTAATTTTTAAATTTCCGCCCAGCAGCTGCACGGTAATTTCCTCATCCCTTTGGCAAAGGCCGTTTAACACCGCCGCAACAACAACCGCGCAGGCCCCGGTTCCGCAGGCCATGGTCTCGCCGCTGCCGCGCTCAAAAACGCGCATTTGCAGAGTGGTTTTGTTCAGCTGCTTAACAAATTCGGTATTTATCCGCTCGGGAAACAACGGGTGATTTTCAAATTCCGGACCAATTTTTTCCAGCGGCAAATTTAAAACATCCTCACAAAAAATTACCGCGTGCGGGTTGCCCATGGAAACGCAGGTGGCGTACCAATCCTGCCCGGCGGCCGTAATTTTTTGGTGAATAAAGCTTTCGCCCTCGCTTCGTACCGGAATATCCCGCGGGGTTAAAACCGCCTGGCCCATATCTACCGTAACGCTTTGCACCTTGCCGTTTTGCACGCACAGGTGCAGCTTTTTAATACCGCTTAGGGTTTCCAGCGTTAAATCTGTTTTTGCGGTTAATCCCCGCTCGTAAACATATTTGCCAATGCAGCGGGTGGCGTTACCGCACATTTTTCCTTCGCTGCCGTCGGCGTTAAACATGCGCATTTTAAAATCGGCAACCTCTGAATTTAAAATTAAAACAATACCGTCGCCGCCAACACCCTTGTGGCGGTCGCTAAGCAAAACCGAAAGCTTTTCCGGATTTTGCACCGGCTGCTTGGTGCAATTAAAATAAATGTAATCGTTGCCAAGACCGTGCATTTTTGTAAATTCCATTTTTGTTCCTTTCCTTACAAGCGGCAAAGCTTTGCCGCAATACACTACTACAACATTTTATAGTATACTGCAACTGCCAAAAAAGGTCAAGCAAAATTGCCAAAGGCCGCCAAGGTTGCCCCGCAGCCGGCAATGCGCTAAGGCTAAAAGCGCTTAGGGCCCTGCCCCCCACGGCCCGCAAAGCACAAAAGCCCAAAGCGACAAAATGCCCCGCAGCCCGCAAAATGCCCCGCGGTGCAAAGCTAACCGCCAAAGCACCGCAATACTACTGCAGCATTTTTTCAAACTGATCCTCGCTTAGCACCTCTACCCCCAGCTCCTGCGCTTTTTTTAGCTTGCTGCCAGCCTGCTCACCTGCTACTACATAGCTTGTTTTTTTAGAGACCGAGCCGGCAGCCTTGCCCCCAAACTGCTCAATCAACCGCTCGGCCTCAGCCCGCTTAAGCTTTACCAGCGTACCGGTAAGCACAAAGGTTTTGCCGGCAAAACGACGGTCGGTTACCGCGGTTTTGCAAACCATGTTTACCCCAATTTCTTTAAAACGGTTAATAAGCTGCACCGTTTGCGGCAGGGTTAAAAAGCTGTACAGGCTTTGAGCCATAATTTCGCCAAAACCGTCAATTTTCAAAAAATCCTCCGGCGCGGCGGCCAAAATGGCGTCCATGCTTTGCAGCGCGTCGGCCAAAAGCTTTGCCGCTTTGGCCCCAATGTGCCGTATTCCCAGCGCAAAAATAAAGCGGTACAAGTCGTTTTGTTTGGATTTTTGAATGGCCGTAATAATATTTTCGGCCGATTTTTTGCCCAGCCCCTCTAAATTGGCTAAGTCGCTTATTTGCAGCTCGTACAAATCGTAAGGGTGGCGAATTTTTTTGTTTTGCAGCAGCAGCTCAATCACAGCGGGGCCAAGGCCTTCAATATCCATCGCGTCGCGCGAGGCAAAATGAATTAAATGCCGGGTAAGCTGCGCGGGGCACTCGGCATTATTGCAGCGCAGCGCCGCCTCCCCCGCCTCGCGAAACACCGGCGCCCCGCAAGAGGGGCAAACGGTTGGCATTTTATAGGGCGTTGCCCCCGGTTTGTGCGCAGCTACGCCCACAACCTCGGGAATAATATCCCCCGCTTTGCGTACTAAAATATCATCGCCAATGCAAATGTTTTTTTCGGTAATAAAATCCTCATTATGCAGCACGGCGCGGCTAACGGTAGTACCGGCTAAAGTAATAGGTTCAAAAAACGCGGTTGGGGTTAAGGCGCCGGTGCGCCCAACCTGAACATCTACCCCCAGCAGCCGGGTTTGTTTAACCTCGGGCGGATATTTAAATGCCACTGCCCATTTAGGAAATTTTGCCGTACTGCCAAACTCGGCCCGCGCGGCCAAATCGTCTACCTTAATTACGGCGCCGTCAATATCAAACTCCAGCGTGCCGCGCCGGCGGCCAATTTCCTGCACCGTTTGCAGCGCCTGCTCAATGCCGTTGACAGGCGTGTAAAACGGCAGCACCGAAAACCCCAGCTGCTTTAAAAAATTCAATGATTCTATATGCGAAGAAAAGCTTTTACCGCTAATTTGCTGCACATTAAAAATAAAGACCGAAAGGTGGCGCTTGGCCGTAACCGCCGGATTTTTTTGGCGCAGCGAGCCGGCCGCAGCATTGCGCGGATTTTTAGCCGGTTTTTCGCCGCGGTTTTCCTGCTCGGCAACCAGGCGGGCAAAGTTTTGGTGCGACATATAAACCTCGCCACGCACCTCTAAATTGCCGCGAAACGCAATGTGGTTTGGAATATCGGCCACGGTAAGCAAGTTGGCGGTAACATCCTCGCCGGTCAGGCCGTCACCCCTGGTGGAGCCCCGAACAAACTGCCCGTTTTCGTACTCTAAGGAAACCGAAAGCCCATCTATTTTAGGCTCAACCGAATAAACCGGCTGCTTTAGCAGCGCCCGCACCCGTTCATCAAATGCCCGCAGCTCGTCAAAGCTAAAGGCATCCTGCAGGCTTTCCATTTTAACCTTGTGCGCCACCGGCGTAAACATTCGGCCAACGGCACCGCCCACCCGCTGTGTGGGGGAATTTGGCAAAATCAACTCCGGGTACTCGGCCTCCAACGCTTTCAGTTCGTTTTGCAGCGCGTCGTACTCGTAATCCTCAACGGCGGGGTCGTCGTACAAATAATAACGGTCGCTGTACTCGTTTAGTTGCCGGGTCAGCTCGTCTATTCTTTTTTTTGCCTGTTGCTTTTCCATGCTATTCTCCTTCGATCCGACGCAAGGGCGGGTGTATTACCGCGCCGTCATATTATCTTGGTGCATTACCGTTTCGGCGTGTTACCATTCCGATTTAGTTTTACCGTTTAAGTATGCATTTACCACTCGGGTATTATTTCACCGCTCTGAGGCGTAGTTAAAAATGTCGTCAATCACTTCGCCGCTTTCATCAAAAACCTGCGTGTAGGCCTCCGGCACGGCGCCGGCAATCACAGTTTCTGAAAGAACATAATCGGTGGTAACGGTTTTTGCGCAGTGCGACCACGGAATTAAAATGTAAATTTCGCCCGAGACAGTTAATGAAATGCGGTGCAAAGTATTATTGATACCCGCATTTAAAAATTCACTTTTTAACGCGGCGTTAAAGGTGGTTGAAAACTGCACCTTAAACCTTAGCTGCGGCCCCATTCCTAAGGTGTACTCGCTGCCAAGCAGCGTGCCCAGCGGAACCGAAACCGAAAGCTCTTGCCCGTTTTTTGCAATTTCGCTTTGCAGGCGCGCTAAAAAATCCACCTTAACTTTGTTAATGGCCACCGCGTTGCTTTTTACCGCACGCACACTGCCGTCCGGCGCATAATCAACCTCATCTACGCTAACCGGCTGATCTTTTAACACGCTTTGCATTGCGGTGTTCATGGTGTTTAGCAGCAACTCACAGCCATTGCTCATTGGGTATTCGTTTAACATTCGGCGTAAAAAAGCGTGCGCCGCAAATAGCAGCAGCACTGTGCCGCACAGCACCAGTGCCACCCCGGTGCAAAACAACCGGGTACGGTTTTTAAAACGGCGTTTTGGATTTGCCCCCACAACAAAGCACCTACCTTTGTACTATTTTACGCGTAGCACAAAAATAGGTGCTTTCATAGGTTTGAAAGGGAAAAGCTGCCAAACGCCAAATTTTAAGGCTCCCGGTAAATTACGGTGCCAAAGCGGCGCGCCAAAAAGCCGGTTCCCCCGCCCTGCTAATAACGGGGCTGCGCGGCAAAAGCCAAACAAACGGCAAACCCGCACAACGGCAAAATTAAAGGCCTAAAGCCCAATTATTTTTCTAACAAATTGTAGCAGTCTACAATTAGCTTAGCGGCGGTATCAAACCCTATTTTGCTGTTTACGCACAAATCGTAAGAGGTGGCCGCGCCCCATTTAAGGTCGGAATAATAGTTGTGGTAGCCGGCGCGCTTTTTATCGGTTTTGCGAATTTTTTCCGAAGCCTCATCGTGCGAGATTTTTTCAAACTCGGCAATGCGCTTAATGCGGGTGTCAAAATCGGCGTGAATAAAAACGCTGAACACCGGGGCAACGCCGCGCAGTACACTTTCGGCGCAGCGGCCCATAATAACGCAGGGGCCCTGCTTGGCAATAGACTTAATAGTATCGCTTTGAATAATAAAAATTTTGTCGCTCATTGGCATTTCGGGCACACCGTTGTAGGTGTTGTAGGTGTACGCCCCAAGAGAAAGCGAATACAAAAAGCTGTTGGTTGGTTTTTCATCAAAGCTTTCTAAAATTTCGTGGCTCATGCCGCTGTCCTGCGCCATTTTTTTAATTAATTCTTTATCGTAAAACGGAATGTTTAACGCCTTGGCAACCGCCAAGCCAATTTCGTGCCCGCCGCTGCCAAACTGGCGGCCAATTGTAATAATATGATTATTCATAGAAACAACCCCTTTTCGTTGTATTATACCACTTTTTTACCAATTTTTCAAGTAGGGCGGCCCATTTTTTGTAAACCCCAGGCCGCCGCGGCCAAAGCCAAAAAGGCGGGCCGCCGCAGGGGTTAAAGCGGCCCCTTGCAGTGGCCAAATAAAACGGGGCAAACAAAGCGTTTGGCCTTGCTTGCCCTGTTATTTAAGCTTATGCGGCGCCGCACTGTTTAAGGTTAACTATGCGCGGTTTGCCCGGTCTATTTTCCGCCGCTTTGCGCCTATTTTCTATTCCCCACTGGCGTTATGCCCGTCCCTTATTACTGCGTGTACATACCAAGGGTAATGCCTTTATAATAGTGCTTTAAAATTTGTTCAAAGCTCCAACCGTTTTTGGCGTAGGCATTTGCGCCAACCTGGCTCATGCCAATGCCGTGCCCGTACCCACGAACGGTAAAAATAAATTTATCCTCTGCTTTGTTGTAGGTAATGATGTACGCGCTGGAGCGCAGCACATTGGCGCTGCCAACCCGTGCCGAGGTAAAGATCTTCTCCCGCAAATAGGGGCCTTTTTTGCTAAGCTTACCACCAATGGTCACGGTTTTAACATAGCAGCCGTTTTTGTCGTAACTACAGTGGAACCACTTAGATTTATCGCTCAACGCGGTTAGGTCTACCCCAGTGGTTTCTTTTACCCATCTGGCAACATCGGCCGCACGGTAAGAACGCACGGTTTGGTAGCCAGAAATATTTTTATCTACCGAAGAATCTACGCTAACCAAATAAGGCAGGCTGGCCTGCCAAACATCCTGACAGTTTGCCGTGTACCCGGCCGAAATAGCGTAGTAGTAGGTTTGGGCAACATTGCCGTTATACACGGCAACAACGCCGGCAACCTCTTTTACCGCTTGCTTGGCGCGTGCACCCGCCGGCTTCATTGGTACGGCCGGGGCGCCGCCCTTTAAGGCGCCGTTGCAAATTAACCAGGAGTAGGCCGCAACCGTTTGGGCCTTTAGCGCCTCAAGGTGGTAGCCGGAGCCCATTTCGGCCTCAATAACCTGCGCTAAAATATCGGCCGCGTTGCCGTTTACCTTTTGGCCGGTGCTTTGGTTGGTAACCGTAATATTCGGCAGCTTTACGGCCGGCGTTGGGGCCGAGCTTTGGGAGCTGCCCGCCGAGGAGGTGCTGCCGCCGGACGAGGAACCGGCCGGCCGGGAGGAAACGATTGACGAGGACGGCGCCGAAGACACCGGTTTGCTTGGCTTTACCGGCACCGTAACCTGCGAGCCGCTTGGCCCGCTTTGCTCATACCGGCTGGAGGCACCGTCGATCATGCTTTTATCTACCGAGGAATCGGCCGGTTTATTGGGGGCCGAGCTTTCCTCTTTTAAGCTGGCCGAGGCAGCCGCCTGCACGGTTTTATCCTCTGCCTTTTTGTAATCGCGCACATGGCTTTCGGTAACATCCACTAACGGGGATTCCCCCTCGCGCACCTTACGGCTAACAACAATCACGCTTTTGCCGTTTTGCTCAGAGGTTAAGGTCAGCAACTCATCCTGCGCGGTAAGCCCAATGCCGGTTTCAATTACCGAGGCGTTGCGAATTTTTTCTAAATAAAGGGCAAAGGCATCGTCATCAAAAAACACCGACTGGCAATACTCTGCGGCGTTTTCCTGCGCGGTTTCAAAAACCGCAACCACCTTCCATTTGCTTTCTAAATACACCGTATCAAACGAGATTACCGGCGCTTTGCGGTACACCTCTAAATTTAAATAATTGCGCAGCTTAGAAAACATTTGCCCGTCCTCAAAGCTTTTGCCGTAAACAACCAAATTGCGGTAAAAGCTTTCGGCGTCGGTAGTTTGGTTTATGTAGGGGGTGCCATACTCGCTAACGCTGCCCTCAAACAAATGGGTATTATAATAAGCGGCCGAGCGGTTTACCGTTGTAACAACGGGGTAATTAATATCGCACTCCGGCAAACTCAGCCAGCCGGAAATATCGCGATTCATGCTGTACAGGCGCCCGAATTTTACCAGCATATTTTCGGGCAGCTCGCCCCAGGTTTGGCCATACATTTCGCGCACGCCGTTATACACCGCGCTGCAATGCACCGGCTGGTAAACGTACTCGTACCCAAAGTAGGCCGCCAAAATAACGCAAATTACCAAAACAACCGAAATAATAGCCCGAATTACCTTGCGGCGGCGCCGGTTGGGGGTCTCCCCCTCTAAAAAGCTGCCATAAATGTTGTCGCCCAAACAGTCCGGCTGCTCTAAAACCGAATAGCCGGTTTCCCGCTCGCATTCAACTGGGGTCTGCGGGGTTTCTACCGGCAATACAGAATCCTCGGTAACGGGGGTCTCCTGCCCGGTTAAAAGGATAAATTCGGGGTCGCTGTACGGCTGCTTTGCCTCGGCCGTTGGCAAAGGCTCCCCCGCAAACGAGGCGTTGGGTTCGGGCTGCCCGCCCTTAGGCGTTTTGGGGGAATGAACCCATTCGTCCGTATTCCCCGCAGCTTTGGGGGCTGCCGGCGGCACGGTCTGCCCGCTTTGGGCTGCCGGTGTGCCAATTTTTATGTTTTGGTCTACGGGCTGCTGCCCTTTTTGCAATTCAGTTTGGGCGCTGCTTGCCGCCGGTTGAGCAGCGGTAAACTTGGTGCCGTAAGCAGGCGTTGCGGCCGGGTTCGGCAGGCTTTTACCCGCGTGCACCGCGGCAATAATATCGTCGGCTGTTTTAAGGGCCGAATGAATAATTTCCTCGGCCTTGGCTAAGCCCGAAAGGGCCGGCTCGGCCGCCTTTGCGGCCCTCTGCTCCGCCGACAGCGGGGGCTTTGGCGGCAAAACCGAACCGCCGCCTTGGGCGGGCGTATTTTTGGGGTTTAAATTGCTGCTTTCACCTTGTAGCGCAGCATTTTTAAAGGGCGCAGTGCCGCCTTGGGGCGCTGCTGCACCCGCAGCGTTTGCGCCAGGCACAATCATATTAGGCACGGCTGCATTTTGGGCAACTGCATTTTGAACGGCTGCACTTTGAACGGCTGCATTTTGGTCAGCTGCGCCGGGCGTTTTTGCACTTGGCGCAGTGGGCTGCCCGCTGTTTACCACCCCCCCGGGCGTTACCGGCAAAGGCTGCGGCGGCTGTTTTTCGGCCGCGCCTTGGCCCTTTTTGCGCTTTTTAAAGGCTTTGTGCTCGGCAAAATAGGCTAAATAAGGGCAAATTAAATCCTCGGTAAGCTCTTGCCGCAGGCCCGGTTCATCGGTTAATAATATTAAAGATTGATCGGCTTTTTCTACCACGCAGCCGCCGCAGCGGCCGTGAACCGTTACCAGCGGCAGGCCGCCTTGCGGCAGCAAAAGCTGGGTGGTATTGGTAATGCCAAAATGGGCAGTATCTACCCCCTCTAACCTTAGGCCAACGGTTTCGGCCAAAAGGCGCGGTAAATAGTCGGGCCCCTTTGGCAAAAAGCTGCCAACCAGCACCACCGCCCGACTGCGGGAAAACGCCCGCCGCAGCGCGTTGGTAAAATCCTGCTGCGTTTCGGTCAGCGTGCTTAAAAAGCGAACCGAGCAGGCCGAGCACAGGGCAAATTCTAATTTAAAATCGGTTTTTTGCTTGTAGTAAATAACTTCAAGGCTAAGTTCCGGAACCAAAAAAGCACCTCCCAAAAACTAAGGCTTTGGTTTGGCCGTAGGGGTTACGGCGTAGGGTTAGCGGGCTGAGAAACCGCTGGCGATTGCGCTGAGGAGGTCGACGGAGCCGAGGAAGCAGCCGGGGCCGACGAGGACGACGGCACCGGGGCCGAAGAAGCGGCCGGCGTACCGGTTTTACTGCTGGCAGACGGCGCCGCAGAGGCAGCGGCGCGGCTGGAGCCGGCCGAACCGGCGCTGCGGCTGCCGGCGGCCCCGTTTGCCGCTTGATTTTGGCCAGCCGAGCTTGCCGCGGGCTGCGTGCTCTGCGTGCTACTTCCGGCATCGGACTGGGCCCGCTCGCTGCTTTGCGCGTTAGAGCTGGTTGCCGAGGGCAAAGAAATATTAGGCTTGGTAGTGCCGTGCTTGGTGTACCAAATTTGCGGGTAAAGGGGCGTTGGGTTTACCTTTGCGGCCGAAGTATCGGCAGCGTTTTGCTCACCCGCACGCACCTTACGGGCCATCACCACCAAGCGGGCGTCGTCAAATTCGTAGGTACAGGTAGAAAGTGTCAATAATTCGTCCTGCGCGTCTACCTCTACGCCGGTATCAATAATACTGCGCACCTTAACATTGTTTACAAAGCTTAAAAAGTCCTCCTCCGAGGCAAACTCGGGGTAACGGTAATTAAACACCTCGCCATTATCCTGCTCCGGCTTGGTATTGGTAATAAACACGGCAAAAACCTTATAGTCGGCGTCTAAATACAAAGTGGTAAAATCAATTACCGGGTGCTGCTTGTAAAAGTTAATATCGGTGTATTTTTTAAGGGTGCCGAACATGGTGCCGTCCCGCATGTGGTGCCCGTACACCACCACATTTTTGCTGTTGCCGGTGGCGGTAATGGCGGCGTCTTTATCAATAAACAGCGCCCCGTACCGGCTGGACTGTTTGTTCATATCATGATCAATATAATAATCGTTATTGGTTGTTTGGTACACCGGGTTGTTAATGTTGGTACCTTCAATTTTCATCCAGGCTTTAACATCGCTGTTGTTTTTCATTAGCTCCTTAAAGGCAATAAAAACACCGTTTTCATCCTTTTGCATAGAAGCATTATTCCACACGCTTGCCGCGTTAGAAACCGCTCGACCGGCCAACCAGCTTTCAGCAAAATAATTTACTAAGTAAGAAAGGGTAACAATTAAAACAACCAACGCCACTAAAAATATCGATTTGCGAACCTTTTCGCCGGTGGAATCCCCCTTAACCGGGAATAACGACCGCCAAAAGCCCCGCTTTTTTGGTTTTTCCTGTGGCGCCGGGCCGGAAACCCCGTTTTCCTCCTTAGTGGCCTTGCCCCCTTGCTTTAAAGCTTGCTCGTTGGCCGTTCCGTCATCAAAAATGTAGTTCATGTAATCCTCCTGCTGCTCCGGCAGCTGGCTGGGCTGGGCTTCGCTCTCCTCCCCCGCGTTGGCCCAGTTAAATAAAGCAACCTCATCGGCCGCGGTGCTGTTATCTACCGCTGTTTTAAAGGTGGTTAGGCTGTGGTTTTCACTGTGCTCAAACGGCATAACCGGCAAGCTGTATTCGTTAATAACATTCAGCGGCTGATCCGGTTCGGTAGCGTAAGAAATAAATTTTTCGCAGCCGTCTAAATAACGGCGAACCATATCTAAAGCGGCGGCCGCAGCAAAGTTGCGAACGGCCTCGCGCCCCCCGCCCGAACGCATAACCCGCAGTACCACCGCGTTTTCGGGACCGGCTACGGCAATATAAACCAGGCCAACGGGCTTATTCTCGCTGGCGGCAGGGCCAGCCACCCCGGTAATGCCAACGCCAATATCAGCCTCGCACATTTTGCGCACCCCATTTGCCATTTGCACAGCAACCTCGGGGCAAACGGCACCTCTCTCGTGAATCAGCCGCTCGCTAACGCCCAAGGCCTCGATTTTAATGTAATTGGCGTAGGCCACAATGCCCATTTCAAACACGGCAGAGGAATTCGGAATATCGGTAATTAATTTAGAAAGCAGGCCGGCCGTGCAAGATTCGGCCGTGGCAACCCGCTTTTTGTTTTGCAGCAGCTTTTGTACAACCGTTTCCTCTAAAGAGCTATACTGGGTTGTGTAAACATTCTCCCCAATCCGCTTTTGCAGTCGCTCGGCCACCGGGGCGCAAAGTTTTTCGGCCGCCGCTTTGCTTTCGGCCTTAGCACTTATGCAAATGTCAACCTCCCCGCGGTAAGCGTGAGTCGTAACGGTTAGGTTTTGGCCACTTTCAAACTCGGCGCACATCTCCTCAATTTTGGCTTCATCAATACCGAACACGCGTACATGGCTGTTGTACACTGTGCAATGAACTTTCTTTTTTACAATAGGCAAAACGCTTTCGCTTAACATACGGATCAGCTCGGCGCGCGGGCCGGGCAGCAGCACTACCATGCAGTTGTTTTTTTCAATAAAACATCCGGGGGCCAAGCCAATGTTATTTTCCAGCACAATGCCGTTCTCAAAAACCAGCGCCTGCCGACGGTTTCCGGCCGACATCTCTCGGGCATCCTTTTGAAAAAAGCGGTGAATTTTAGCTAAGCTGTATTTGTCCTCTACCAAACGCACCTGTAATGCGTCGGCCACCGCCTGCTTTGTCAAATCGTCCTGCGTGGCGCCCATTCCCCCAAAAATAACCAGCAAACCACACCGTTTTACCGAACAGGCAACCTGGCGGCCAATATCCTCAGCTCGGTCGCCAAGCACAATTTGCTCGGTAATGGTAACGCCAATATCGGTAAGCTGCCTTGCTACAAAGTTCATTCGCAGGTTTGGTAAATCGCCGGTAAGAAACTCGGTTCCAACACAAATAATTTCACAATTCATAGCCGCTCTCCTAATCAATTAATTCTAACGGTTAATGTAGGTTATTACGGTATTTTCAACCGCGCGCTGAATCATGGGGGCAAAGTCTACCGCCGATTCCGCCTGCTCACAAAGGGGAACCGTAGGGTTGGTTTTGGGGTGCTTTGGCGTAAATACCGTGCAGCAATCCTCGTACGGCTCAATAGAAATATCAAACGCGTCAATCTTGCGGGAGATTTTAACAATCTCCTCTTTATCCATACCAATTAACGGCCGAAAAACCGGTAACGGGCTTACGCTGTCGGTGGTAATAATAGCCGGCAGCGTTTGGCTGGCAACCTGACCCAGACTCTCGCCCGTAATTAGGGCGGTGCAGCCGTTTTTTTGCGCCAGCTTTGCGCTAATGCGCATCATCATGCGCCGCATAATAAGGGTAAAATAATCCTCCGGGCAATGGTCGGCTATGGCCTGTTGAATTTCGGTAAACGGCACAACCATGGTGCGAATAGCGCCGCTGTAAGCGGCAACCTTAGCCAGCAGGCGCTTTACCTTTTGCTCGGCCCGCTCGCTGGTGTAGGGCGGGCTGGCAAAGTGAATGGCGGTTAGCTCTACGCCGCGCTTGGCCATCATCCAGGCCGCAACCGGGCTATCTATTCCGCCCGAAATTAAAATAGCCGCCTTACCGGCCGTGCCAACCGGCATACCGCCGGCCCCGTGCAGCTGCCCGGCGCGAATGTAGGCAAATTGGTCTCTTATTTCTACCGTTACGGTAATATCCGGCTGGTGCACATCTACGCTTAAATGCGGGTTGGCCCTTAACAGCGCCGCGCCCAGCTCCCTTGAAATTTGCGGGGAGGTCAGCGCAAAGGCTTTGTCCGACCTTTTGGCCTCTACCTTAAAGGTTTTAACCTGCTGCAGCTGTGGTTTTAAATAATCCGGCGCAAGGGTTAAAATTTGGCTCATATCTTTTGGGGCAACCGCGGCGCGGCAATAGGCGGCAATGCCAAAAACCTTGCCCACCCGGCGCAGCGCTTTTTCCATGGGGTAATCCTCCCCCGTGGGCTCTACCATTACGGTAGATTGCGAGCGGCTGATCTCAATTGGCCCAAGGCCGTATAAAACCGATTTTAAGGTTTTAATCATGCGGTCCTCAAACACATGGCGATTTAGCCCCTTTAAGGCCAGCTCGCCGTTTTTAATTAAAATAATTTCTTTCATACAATGCTCCTGTAACGCGCGCGGCAGCCAAACGGCGGCACAAGCGGCGGTAGTTTTAAAATGGAATAAACCGTAATGGCGTAATATGCGGTAACAAGCTTGGCCAGCCGGCCGCGCCCAAACCGCGCGGGTTTAAATTGCAACCGGGTGCTAAGCGGCAGGTTAACGCGGGGCCTTTCGCAGTATTGGCAGGTTCTCGCATTAAGCAAAGGGTTTTGCCCTATTGGGCTTTTTAAAATTACTTACAATTACCAACAAAGCTCCCGCATTTTGGGGGTTACATAATGCAAACGGCACACTATATTAACGGTGCACCAGGCTTTGCGCCTCGGTTAAGGCGCTGCACAGGGCTAAAACATCCTCCTGGGTGTTTTGGTAGCTAAAGCTTACGCGCAAGGCGCTGTCTACCCTGCTTTTTGGCAGCCCCTGCGCCAGTAAAACATGGCTGCCTTTGCCTTTAGCACAGGCGCTGCCGCTGGAAACAAACACGCCGCGCTGCGCCAAAAAGTGCAGCAGCGTTTCAGAGCGATACCCCGTAAACGAAAAGTTTAAAATGTAGGGGCAGCCGTTTTGCGGCGAATTGATTTGAACATTTTGAAACCCTTGCAGCCGCTCGCGCAGCAGCGCTTGCAGGCTTTTGGCGTGTGCTAAAAAGGCCGCCGAGCTTGGCAGCGCTTTTACCGCCGCGCCAAAGGCAGCAATGCTTGGTACTGCCTCGGTGCCGGAGCGCAAGCCGCCCTCCTGCCCGCCGCCGTAAATAAGCGGGGGCAGGTTCAGCCCTTTTTTAAGGTAAAGCAAACCGCAGCCCTTTAAGCCGTGCACCTTGTGGGCGCTGGCGGTAAGCAGGTCTACCCCCCAATCCGGCGCGTCTACCGGCAGCTTGCCAAAGGCCTGTACACAATCGGTGTGCAGCAGCGCTTTTGAACCGGCAGCACGCAAAACCTCCCGCAAACGGGCTACCGGAAAAACCGCGCCCGTTTCGTTATTTACGGCCATGCAGGTAACCAGTATGGTATCCGGCCGCAGTGCGTTTTTAAATTGCTCCGGCTGCAGGTTGCCGTCCGGCCCCGGGGCAAGGTAGGTAACCTCAAACCCCTGCTTTTCCAGCTGCTTTAAGGGCATTAAAACTGAATCGTGCTCTACCGCGGTGGCAATAATGTGCCGGCCTAAGCGCTGGCGGGCGTGCGCCGCGCCAAACAGGGCCGTGTTGTTCCCCTCGCTCCCGCCGGAGGTAAAATAAACCTCCCGCACATCGGCACCCAGCCGCTCGGCAAGCTGCTCGCGCGCGGCTGCTACTAAATTTTCGGCCGCCAAGCCTAACCCGTGCAGGGAGGATGGATTGCCGAAATCTACCGTCATAGCGTTTAATGCAGCCGCCACAGCCTGCTCGCAGGGCTTGGTGGTAGCGCTGTTATCTAAGTAATGTTGCTGCAAAGTTACCCCTCGTTACTTTGGGCGCGCGCAGCCAAAGCACTGCGCTAATGCAAAGCCCGAAATAGAATTATACAGTTACATTTTAACACATAACCCGGTTTAAAACAAGCGGTTGACCCAAAGAATTTTTTGTTAAATTTAATTTTAAAGCTGCCGCATTTTAAAGCCGGAAAATTTTGCCTAAATTACGGCCCGCAAACTTAAATAACAGTTGACCCGGGCGGCCGGGCGGTGTATAATAGGTTTGTTAAAAAATAAACGGCAAAACGCCGCACCCCCCAAAGCACCGCCAACAGGGCATTTTTTTGCTTTTGGGAGCTTTAGCGCCGGCAATAAGCCGTTAAAAATGGGGAATAAATATGGCAGAACATTACACCTTAAAAATTGCGGGGCTAACCCGCGAGCTGGAGCGTTTTCCGGTAAACGATAAATTAGACATTGCCGCTTTTATCATTTTTGGCGATGTAGAACTAACCGTAGCCGGCTGCGCCGAGCTTTTAAAAAAGGTTCCGGAGTTTGATGTAATTCTAACGCCGGAGGCAAAATCTATTCCAATGGCTTACGAAATGGCCCGGCAATCCGGCAAGCCGTACATTGTTGCGCGCAAGGGCGTTAAGGTTTATATGCGCAACCCGTTAGAGGTTAATGTAGTATCTATTACCACCAAAAAAGAGCAGCACCTGTTTTTGGGCGAAACCGAGGTACAGCAGCTAAAGGGCAAGCGCGTGCTGTTGTTAGATGATGTAATTTCTACCGGCGAATCCTTAGCGGCGGTGCGGGAGCTTACCCAAAAAGCCGGCGGCATTGAGGCTGCAGCCTGTGCCTTTTTGGCCGAGGGCGACGCCGCCGAGCGTAAAGACATTATTTACTTAGAAAAGCTGCCGCTGTTTTTTAAGTAAATAGATTAAATAAATGCAATAAACGCGCGTAAAAATGCGCATAAAGTTTCCCTATTGCAAGGTGCCCTTTAAAAAACACCGGCACAAAAAACGGCCGCAATTTTAAAAAGCCGCAACGGTACATTGCAACAACTGCAATGGTACATAACCGGCCGCCGCAGGCTTAAACCCGTGCCTGCGGTGGCTGCTGCTTTTAAAGCCAAATTTTTGGCGCTGCTTTTTTGCCGCTAATAGCATTTTTTAACCGCAGGCCTAATTTTAAACCGCAGGCCGTGCCAAGGCCTTGGTGGCAAAAGGCTTTAAATTTTTTGCAGCCGCCCTAAAAGCTGCGGCTAAAAAAACAAAAAATAAGTTTTTTTGTAAAAACGCTTGATTTTTACCTAAAGATATGGTAAAATATCGCTTGTGGCTTAAAAAGCCTGCAATTTAATTTGTTTCCGGGTGTGGCTCAGTTTGGTAGAGCGCTTGAATGGGGTTCAAGAGGCCGCTGGTTCGACTCCAGTCACTCGGACCAAAAAAGCTCTTGTTCTTTTGAACAAGAGCTTTTTAATTTTAGTTGCCTTACGGCGCTATTGCCGCAAAGTGCGGTTTATTTTTTTAACCGGCGGCACGGCCCGCGGCAGTGTATTAGGCAAAAATTGTAACACTCTGCAAGGTGCAATACCCTTGTTGCTGCGGCACAAATTAATATGATTACTATAAAACCGGCAGTAAAAGCGCTTGCTTTTGCTGCCGGTTATTTTGTGTTTTAATTTGCTTCGTAAGCTGTTTTAAAAGGCTGCGGGCTTTTAACTAATTTTACGCCTTTAAGGCCTGTAACAAGGCCTCGGTTTTGTCGGTCTTTTCCCAGGTAAGGTCTAAGTCCTCCCGCCCTACATGGCCAAAAGCGGCTAAGGGGCGGTAAATGGGGCGGCGCAGCTGCAGCTGCTCAATAATTGCCAAGGGGCGCAGGTCAAACACCTTTTGAACGGCGTCGGCAATTTTGTCGTCGGCCACGGTGCCGGTGCCAAAGGTATCTACCATAACCGAAACCGGCTTGGCAACGCCAATGGCGTAAGCAATTTGCACCTCGCACCTTTCGGCAATTTTGGCGGCAACAATATTTTTAGCAACATACCTCGCGGCGTAGCTGGCCGAGCGGTCAACCTTTGTGGGGTCCTTGCCCGAAAAAGCGCCGCCGCCGTGGCGGGCGTAGCCGCCGTAGGTATCTACAATAATTTTTCGGCCGGTCAGCCCGGTATCCCCCTGCGGGCCGCCAATTACAAACCGGCCGGTGGGGTTAATGTAAAACTTTGTGTTTTCGTCAATTAGCCCGGTGCCGCCCAGCTCGGCGTCAATAACCTGCGCTTTAATGTCTTTCCTCAGGGTTTCAATGGCAACCGTGTCGCGGTGTTGGGTAGAAACAACAACCGCGTCTACCCGAACCGGCACGCCGTTTTCGTACTCAACCGTTACCTGTGTTTTGCCGTCGGGCCGCAGGTAAGGCAGTGCGCCGCTCTCGCGAACGGCGGTTAACCGTTTGGCCAGCCGGTGCGCTAACGAAATGGCCATTGGCATAAGTTCGGGCGTTTCGTTGCAGGCGTAACCAAACATTAAGCCCTGGTCGCCCGCGCCGTTTTGGTTGTAGCGGTCCTCCTCGCCGTTTTTTTCCTCCAGCGAGCAATCTACCCCCATGGCAATATCGGGCGACTGCTCATCAATAGAAACCGAAACGCCGCAGGTGTTGCCGTCAAACCCGGCCTCGGGGCTGTTGTAGCCAATGCTGCAAATAACCTCGCGCGCAATTTTGGGTATATCTACATAGCATTTGGTAGAAATTTCGCCCATAACATGAACCATGCCGGTGGTGCAAAAGGTTTCGCAGGCAACGCGGGCGTTAGGGTCGTTGGCCAAAATAGCGTCTAAAATCGCGTCCGAAATGTTGTCGCAAACCTTGTCCGGGTGGCCGGCGGTAACCGACTCTGAAGTAAATAACTGCTTATTCATAAAAACCTCCATCATAGCGTAATATTCCCACAATAAAACCGCCCCAAGGTGAGGCGGTGTAAAAAAGACCTCATCTTTCGGTTTAGCAAGCAGGCCTTGCCGCGCCGCAGGAATTGGCACCTTGAAAAACAGGTTGCCGGGCTTCAACGGGCCTGTACCCTCAGCCGCTCTTGATAAGGAATATTAACTTTAAATTTTGGCCGGCAGACAAAAGCCTGTTAGGCCAGTAATAATTGTACCACAGAATTTTAATTTGTCAATAGCAATATCTGCTATTTTCGGCCAAGTTGCCGTAAATAACCCGTTTTTTGCCCGCCGCCGGCAAATTTTGGCCACCCGCGCTTGTAAATCGCTGCTTTTCGTGCTACAATAAACAAAAATCCCCCACCCAAAAGGGTGAGGGAAAAAGCTTAGCTTTTTGTTAAAACTTACGCAGCCGAACCCGGCAAAAGGGCAGCAAGGCGCTTTTGCCTGCCGCTTGGCAGGGTGCCGGCTTAGTCAATAGTCTTCATGGTAAAGGTTTCGTTGGTTTGGGTTTTCCAAACCATGGCGGTAATGGTTTTATTCTTTCCGGCCCTATTTAAAATTTTAGTACCCGAAACCGCAATGTACTGGTTAGAACCGCCGGTTAACGCAGCAGTGTACAATGCGGCTGTATTGGCCGAAATGGTATTGCCGTCATCGGTTAAAATAAATTTGCTGGTATTGTCACGCTGGCCAATGTTAATAGCCATGTTTTTGGTCACATCGTCCCCGACCTGCGGCTGAATATCAAATTTATTATCTAAAATTGTAATTTTAGCCGTGCAGCTCCAGCCAATGCGCTCAATTTTAACGGGGCGGGTAGAAGTAACCTTGTTATTCACAAAGGTAAATTCCTGTAACGAGTGCGGCATGCTATCCGGGTCGCCGGACCAGGAGCCGTTGGCAGCGCGCCACCAAATGGGGTTAGAGTTATTTGCGCTGGCACTGTTGGTGTAATTATTAAAGGTGCAGCCCGTAAAGACCGCTTTATTGGCCGGGCAGGCCCCAATAACAATGCCGTTAAAGGTGCAGTTTTTAAAGGTAATTGAATTTAAATAGCTCCACGGGCTGGTGTATATTTGCACATCAAAGCTTACAACGCCGTTAAAGGTCATGTTTTCAAATACCACATCACTGTTGCCGGGCACCAACATGTAAACCGAAGTATCTGTAAAATTATCAATAGATTCATATCCGGTTGCGGCACTGTTGATGACGCCGTTTTTAAAGGTAAATTTGTAATCGCCGGCAGCGGCAGGGGCTGCACCGTAGCGGTTTAGCTTTTGGCTGCCCAACATAACGCCCTTTCCGGTGTAGCCGGAGTTGTGCTCGCTGTATTGAATCGGCTCGGCCGACTTGTTGCCCATTGGCACTTCTACCGTTTTGTGCGTATCAGACCCGGTCTCGGTTGCAATGTCCTCTAAGCTCATGTTGCTAAACTCGCTTAAAGTAACAATTTGCGGGTATTCGGCATTTTCATCGTAGGTATTATTATTGCTGTCGTATTCTACGGTGTCCTGTGTGGCGTAAACCGTAATGGCAATGCCGTCAATGGTCAGGCCTTGGTACTCGTTGCCGGTATTCTCATTCATTTTGCCGGTAAGGGTAATCAGCCCGGTTTCTAACTGCCCGGCAGCCAAATGTCCCTCGGCCGAAAGGTCTACCGTTTCGCCGTTTTCCCCGGTGTAGGTAAAGGTTAAAGCCTGCAGCAGCTTTGCGCTGCCTTTTAGGCCGGAAATGGCAATTTTGTACTTTAAAGCCAACTTCCCAGTGTTAACAATTTTAAACGGTGTTAATTTGTACTCGGCGCCCGGTTCCCACAGTACAGCCTCATTCTCGTGCCCGGCTGCCTTTTGCCATTGTAAAGTTTTTTCGTTTAAAGAGTTGCCGTTTTCGTCCTGAATATCTACCGCCAAAGTGCCGGCCTCAATTTTGTTCACGGCGGTGCTGGCGGTACTGGTAAACCAGGCAAAGGTGGTGCCAATTAACATGGCAACACAAATGGCTACGGCTACCACGCTGCAGCCAAATGCACGCTTGGTAGATTTTTGATTTTGCATAACTATTTCATCCTCCATTAAAATTTACCGGTAGAGCTTTGCGGCAACCCCGCTCTGCCGGCAAAACGGAGTGCTTGGTTTTGGTAATTTTCAGGGTTCGTTAAAATAACGAATTTAGGAAATAGGTCCCCCCTTTGTACAAACCGCCCTTTGTGCAATTTGCATGATCTCATCCTCCTAAAGATTTTTCCGCTTTTTGTAAACGGTTAAAAAGCACAAACCTTTTTCATTGCTTGTGCCCTTTAACCGTTTCTCCACCCCCCAAAAAAAGAGGGTGGAGAAGCTTAAAATTTTACTTTACAGTTACAACAAGCTGGTTGTTGGTAAGGATTTTATGATAATTTCCGCCCTCTACGCCAGTTTGGTAAGAGAAAATGTACTGTCCGTCGCTTGTTTTAACAAAGCTGTCGGTAACAATCATTCTTTCTGCCCAGCTGTTGTAATTCGGCGTCGGCTCTGCGGTAAAGCCCTCAAAGGTGCAGGAATCTACCGTAATGTTGTAAGAAATACCGTCTACAATATGGTCTAAGAATATTGCAGATTTAGCCGCGCTGCCGGTGTTTTTAAAGGTAGAGTTTTTAACTGTTAAATTTACAGGGGTGCTGCCCTCGCTGTAAATTTTAAGCCCATAACCGTTGGTGTTAAAGGTGCAGTTTTCAAAAACTACCTCTTTACAGCCGTACCCAACCTGGGAAACCGGCGAGGTAAACGAGCAGCCGGAAAATACAAATTTTGTACCAATAGTCTGTTTCATTTCGCCGGTAATGTTGCAATCTATAAAGGTTACCACACTGCCGCGCGCACAAATGCCCGAGGCCTGGGCGGCGTCGTAGGTTACGCCCTCAAAGGTTAAATTGGCCCCGTCTTGGTACGAAAGCTGACCTACATCCGAGGTAGTGCCATTTGTGCCTTTCAAGGCAACCGTTGTGTTTTTGCTGCCGGTAATTTTAATGTTTTTGGTTTTTCCCTGCGGCACTTTGGTGTCGCCGCTTTCAATAGAAACTGCAGCCCCGGCCGGCAGAACAATTTGCGTTGCACTTTCGCCGGTGGCAACATTTGCAAGGGCCTCTTTCACGGCGTTATTTACGGTAGCCGTGTCGCCGGCTGGAATTTGCGTAACTGCTACATCCTCATATTGCGCAAATTTATCGTAGGTGTTGCCGTTGCTGTCAAACTCTACTGCGGCCTGTGTGGCGTAAACGGTAACGGCAATGCCGCTAACGGTTTTGCCCTGGTAGGGGTTGCCGGCCTCCTCTTTCATGTGGCCGGAAAGGGTAATTTCGCCGGAATCCTGACCCGGATTTAAAACCTTGTCCTGCAGCAGGGTGCTGCCGTTGGCAAAAATCTGCTCGGCCTCGCCAATTTTTGCGGTAAACTCAATTGCATTCAGCAGGTCTACATCGCCGGTGGCGCCGGAAATAACCAGCTTGTACTTTAACGCAAGGTTGCTGTTTTCCTCGTTGTTTTTTACGCGAATGGCCGGCAAATTGTAGGTGCAGCCCGGCTCCCACAACACGGCCTCGTTTGCCGGTGCGTTTGCGGCTTTTTCAAAAGCTAAGGTTTTGCCCTCGGCGTTTTCCCAACTGCCGTCCGGCTTTTTCACCTCAAGGCTTACCGCCAGCTTGCCCGATTCAATTTTGTTAACATTAGTGCTGGCAGTGCTGGTAAACCAGGCAAAGGTGGTGCCAATTAGCATGGCAACGCAAATAACAACCGCAACAACGCTGCTGCCAAACGCGCGCTTGGTAGACTTTTGATTTTGCATAATATTTCATCCTCCATTTTAATTTACCGGTAGAGCTTTGCGGCAACCCCGCCCTGCCGGCAAAACGGAGTGCTTAGTTTTGGTGATTTTCGGGGTTCGTTAAATTAACGAATTTAAGGAATAGGTCCCCCCCCCATTGTACAAATCGCCTTTTGTGCAATTTGCATGATCTCATCCTCCTAAAGAGTTTTCCGCTTTTTTTAAACGGTTAAAAGGCACAAACCTTTTTCATTGCTTGTGCCCTTTAACCGTTATTCCACCCTGCTTTAAAACAAACAAGGTGAAAAAACGGTTATATTTCTACGGGGTAACGGTTGCTTCGTTCTCGGCCCCGCCGGACGACCCGGCAGCATTGGAAAAATTGCCGCTCTCGGTTTTATTAGAGCCGCTTTGTGCCGGCGCGCTGCTTGGCAGGGGCTGCCGATTGGCCGGCTGCGAACCAGCAGACGATGTGCCGGACGGTTTGGAACCGATTGGTTGAGAACCGGTTGGCTGCGAACCGGACGACTGCAAGCTGGACGATTGCGCGCCGGATGACTGCGCACCCACCGATTGCCGGCTGCCGCTTTGCGCCGCGTTGGCCGAATTACCGGCCGCCTTTTGCAAGCTTTGCTGCTGCAAAAGCGTGCCAACCGTTTGTTTGTTGGCCAACACTTGGTATTCGCTTTGGTTGCTAACCGTTGCGGCCGCGGTGCCCCACTGCGGCTGCAAAAGCAAGCCGGTTTCGGCATTAGCCGGAATGTAAGTAAAGGTAAAAACCGCGTTAAGGCCCAGCTGTGGGGTAAGGTATTTTTGGCCGTTAAGCTCTAATTTGCAAAAGCCGGTAGTAGCGGTTCCGTTAGCTGTTAGGGTAACCGTGTACGGCGTATTGGCCAAAAGGCCGTTAAACTGCAGCGGATTTTCGGCCGCCGGCGGAACCGTAACAGGTTCGGCATTTGTATTTTCTGCGTTAGCCGTTACGGTTGCGGTAACGCTAAACTGCGCCGTTTGAATGGGCTGCGCCGTGCTGCCAACATTGGCGGTAAACCAAGCCCAGCTAACCCCGCAAAGGCAGGCAACGCAAACCGCCCCGCCAATTACCGAGGGGGCCAAAATTGCAAAAATACCACGCTGCTTTTTTGTGTGTCTTGCCTGCGGCTTAGTTTTTTTGCCGTGCCAAAACAGCGCATTGTAAATGCGGTAGGCGTTGCTGCTGTTTACAAACGGCAGCAGGCAAAGGCGGTGGCAGCGCAGCTCCCGCCGCCAGTAGCAATATTCACTGTAGGTTTCGGCGCGGCGCATTTCGCATTTTATGTAGGCCGTATCTCGCTGAAACATCATAAAAAAATCAATTAGCTTTGCGGCTGCAATAATTCCTAAAAACAACAGCAGCAAACCAATTAAAATGGCGCCGCCAAGATCCCACTCCACAACAAAGCCCCCTTTCTAAAAATTCTTTACGCCCAATCTTTGCGCTCAAAAGGTGCAAATTTTAACTAAACTTGCGCCCTTTGAGCGCCCCCCACCCCCGCAAAAACAAAAGGGGGGTGGAGAACTTGCTTTGTTATTTGGCCACCCGGCCAAAGCCGGGCAGCCTTATGTTAAAAGCGGTAACGCTTTAACATACCAAAAGGTTATTTCGGTACTACGGTGTACCAGGTATCTGCGCCTTTTTGTTCGCTTACAACCTTGTAGCCCTCGGCTACAAAGTTTGTGCCTTCACCCTCGGCCGCATTATTAGACGGGTCAAAATTTACAAATGTACCGCCCTTAACAATAATTTTTGCAGTGCCGTCTTTATAGTTTGCGTCAATACAATTCAGCAAAAATTCGTAGCCGTAAACGGGGCTGTTATACGGTTCTACTGCGAAAGTGCCGCCGTTAATAACCAGCGTACCTTTTTGAACCTGAATGGCCGTACCGCCGCCGTAATAGTAACCACCGTTAATGGTAAGGCTTGCGCCTTTGTTAACATTAATGCCGTAGCCGCCGTTTGTGCCGGTGTTAATACCGCCGTTTTCGGTAGCGTTAATGGTAGTATCGGCCTCTACATAAAGCGCGCAAAAGTTGTTGCTGTTATTACCCATGTTGTCAGGCGAAACAATTTTCTTGTTGTTTAAATTCAGCGTAGTAGGCTTTTTAACAATAACACGGGCGTCCGCCGTATCGGTAAGGCTATTGGTTACAATGTCGCTGGTAATGTTTAAATTACCGCCGCCGGTCAAAACCTTTTTCAAACCGGTAAAATTGCTGTTGCTTACAACCGTGTACCATTTATCTCCGTTGGCTTTGGTTTCGGTAATAACCGAGCAGCCGCTGGCTACAAAATTGCCGCCCAGGTTGTCGTCCCCCTTAGAGGGGTCGTAATTTACAAAGGTGCCGCCCTTAACGGTAATGGTGCCGGGGTTGCCGTTTTGTTGATTTAACACATAGAAAAAGCCGCTCCAATTATAATCGGTGTAGAAAAAGCCGCCCTCAATATTCACCGTGCCTCCATTGCAAAGAACAACGGAATTACCAGTGCCGCTGGCATCTTTACCCACGGTAAAAGTGCCGTCCTTAATGGTAACGGTAGCCCCGGTATTAACCTGAATACACCGATTATCGCCGCCCTCACCGCCGTCGTAATAGCCGCCGGTAATGGTAACGCTTGTGCCGTTACCGCTAACATTTACAGCAACATCATTTACCTTTTGAGCAATTGCTCCGCTATTTAGCGTATGGGTGCCGCCGGTAAAACTTTGGGTTCCTTTATAGGCTGCGGCTTTATCGTACTGATTATTATCACTGTCGGTTTCAACCGTATCCTGCGTTGCTACAACGGTAATGCCCAGGCCGTTAAGCTCTAAGCCCTGGTATTCGTTGCCGGCAGCGGGGTCCATAGTGCCTTGAATGTAAAATTCCTCGCTCAGCGGGCTTTCTTTGGTAAGGTGCCCCTCAAAGCTGTTTAAGTCAACCGCCTGGCCGTTTTGGTTTACAACCGAGAATTTAAGTACCTTTAGCAGCTTGTTGGCGCCGGTAACGCCGTTTAAAATTAGCTTATACTTAAGGGCCAGGTTGCCCAAGCTTTTAATTTTAAACACCGGGGTGTTAAAGGTTGCGCCCGGCTCCCAAAGAATGTTGGCAGAATTGTTTTTGTTTACAAAGCTCATTGCTTTGTTTTGAATAGAGGTGCCGGATTGGTCTACAATATCTACCTTTAAAGTGCCGGACTCAATTTTATTTACGCCGGTGCTGGCAGTACTGGTAAACCAAGCAAAGGTGGTGCCAATTAACATGGCAACGCAAATAACAACCGCAACAATGCTGCTGCAAAATGCGCGTTTGGTGGTTTTTAGCTGTTCCATTTTTATTTTCCTCCTAATTTAATTCCGTTTTGGTAAACGGTTAAAAAGCACAAACAGTTTCGGGGCTTGTGCTTTTTAACCGTCCCCCGCCCCTTGCGGGGCGGGAAACAGTGTGTGGTTGTATTTCAGCGCATAAACGCGACTGAACAGTTTAACGGCTGTTGCCTAAAATTATTTAGACACAACAAACCAATCGCCATCTTGTGTAACCGTGCAGTTCTCACCAAGGTAAATCTCTCCGTCGCCCAGCGTTGGGTGAGAGGGATCGTACTTGTAAAAGCGACCGCCGTTCACAATAATTTTTGCGTTATTATCGCTATCTAAGCAATTAAGGGTATTGGCCGGTGTGGTTGCCTTAAAGGTGCCGCCGTTAATTTCAATTACCGCGTTGCCGGTTGCATAGATCAGGTCGCACGGGTCATTTTCCGGCACGCCAACCTGCCTAAAATCGCCGCTATTAATAACAACCTTACTGCTGCCGCCAGCCTTAACCGCCATTGCGGCGTGTTGATTGCCGTTTTTGCCGTACAGGGCATACACATCGGCACTAACAATAAACTTGGCGGTATTCTCGGCCTGTACAACGCCGTAAGCACCGTTGGCCTGCACATTTTCGGTAATCTCATGAGTTCCGTAAGAGGCGCTGTCGGCTCTGAAAGCTGTTGGGGCCTTTTCATCGTAGGAGTTATTAAAGCTGTCGCTTTCTACCGCGGCCTGCGTAGCATTAACAGCAACGCCAAGTCTAAAGATGTAAGAACCCCTGGTGCCCGGCTTTGGATTAGCAGCATTGCCAACCTCGCAAGGCATATAAACAACAAGCGCAAAAGCATTTGAGGATTCCCCCGCTTTTAATACCGGCATTTCGGCATCAAACGGTTGCACATTATTCATGTATTTTGCGTTTGTGGCTATGGCGGCTTGTGCCGCTTCGCGGTTTTCAAACTTAGCAGTTACCTCTGCCGTTCCATATTTAACATAATCGGTGATGTAATAGGTATCTCCGTTTACATTCGTTCCTCTCGAACAGCCCCAATTTGAGGTAAACCCGGCGCTGTATTTTAGCGCCAGCTTACCGGCGTTTTTAACACGCAAATAAACAATTTTTGTGTACCCGGGCTCCCAAAGTGCATTGTCGTCAAAAATACTGGTTGAATTTGTGGCGGTTTTCCATTCCTCCATGTCATAGCTGTATTCCAGCTCAACCTTTAAATTGCCCGATTCAATTTTGTTAACATTCGTGCTGGCGGTGCTGGTAAACCAGGCAAAGGTGGTGCCAATTAACATGGCAGCGCAAATAACAACCGCAACCACGCTGCTGTAAAACGCGCGCTTAGAAGATTGATTTTTTGTCATTACTGCTTAACCTCCTTATTAAATTTAAATAACATAATGACAATATGTTCACGCGGGTTACCGCGTTTACACCGTAGGGGGTGTGTTAACAGAGCCGGCATTGGTTGGGGGCTCTTGCGGGGGAATTGGCAGGTCATTCTGCGGGGCTGCCGGAACCGTTTGCTGCAAATTTTCCGGAACTGTTTGCTGCAAGGCTGCCGGAGCAGTTTCTTGCAAATTTTCCGGGGCGGTTTGACACCTTTCCCCGCCGGCTGCCATTTGCGCCTGCATAGCCAGCAGCTGCTGCATCATGCGCTGATTTTCTAACCGCTGAGCTTCAACCTCCTGACGCTCGTGCGCCAGCTCGGCGTTTTGCTCGGCCTTGTACTTTTTAAACAGGCGAATACACCGCACGCCCTCCAGCACAATTAGCAGCAAAAACGGCACCAAAATGCAAACAATGTACCCCGGGGTTGTTTTTAAAAACCGAAAAAAGGTGCCAACCTTTGGAATACTGGTTTGGTACTTGCCCAGCACATAGGCGTAGGTCACCACAATTTCGTCATCGGTATTCGTGGTAGTACCAAAGGTTACAAAGCCCGGCTCGCCGTTTGCGTCGGTTGTTAATTTTCTAATTTTGTGGGTCACCGTTTCCCCGTAATTTTCGGTATTCTGTGAGGTGTAGGAAATAATGTCCCCCTCTTTCAGCGTTGCGGGGTCAACCGATTTTACCAGCACCAGATCACCGGCGCTAAAATCGGTTTTGCTCATAGAATCTGAAAGAACAATAAACGCCTTGTAGCCAAACAGGCTGCGGTTGGGGCGGTCAAAAGTAGCGGCCGAAATAACGGTAAAAAGCATAATGCAAACGGCCAACGCCACAAACAGCCACATAAACACCGTGCGTAAAATTTTTAATACTTTCAATTTAACATTCTCCCCTACCAATTATTTGCGGGAAAGCGCCAGCAAAATTTTTAACCCCTCATTAGATATTTTTGGGGCTTCGGCGTTTTCGGGGCGAATGTATAGCTTAAAATAGCAATCGCGGCACAGCTGCCCGCACCCCTCAATATAATGCTCCCGCTTGGTTATGTTAAGGTCCCGAGAGCACTGAATTCCCCGGCCGCAACAAACGCAGTGTTCTGCTTTTAAAAACCTCAAACCGTACACGCTCCTTTACCTTACTTAAAACGCCTTTTGCAAGTTATTCTTTGTTTGCACCGCCTTTGCGCAAATGTTAAACAGCAAGCTTTGCCCGGCGGCGCTGTTCCCGTTTTCGGGCGGAAAATAAAAGGTAACGGTAAGCTGCCTGCGCTGGCCAATTTTTAAAACATCGTTCGCTACGGCGGCGTTTGCCTGATTTAGCTCGGCCGCGGTGCCGCTGTAAAGAACCGTTTGGCCGTTTTGCAGCGTTACCCGCAAAACCGTTGAAAGCCCGCCGCTTACATTTTCAAAATACAGCTTGTAATAAACATCGCCGCTGCTGGTGTTTTCTACAAAAAAGTTTTTTTGCACCGTCATGCCGGGTTCAAACAAAAATTCGTTCTCGGAAATAATGGGCTTACCGTTGTTTAGGTTAATGCTTACATTGCCGGTGCCAAACAAATTGTTTTGCACCGAAACCGAAGTGTAAACCAACGCAAAGGTTGTAATTGCCAGGCAAACCGCCAAGGCTACTACGGTTACAATGCCGCCGGTTAGGCGCTTTTGGGTTTTACTCTGCCTCATTTTCGCCCTCCTTTTTTGCGGCGTGCCGCAAGCAGCACAAGGGCCGCGCCGCTTACAGCCGCTACGAGCAGCCACGGCAAAAGCAGCGTAAAATCTCCGGTTTTAGGGGCGGGGCCAAGGTTGCTTGGGTTTTCTACCCACCAATTAAAATTGGCTGTTAAATTTAAGCTTTGGTACGCGTTGCCGGTAGCAGTTGGCAGGTAAGCGGTAAGGCAATACTGCAGCGGTTCGGCGGTGTTTTGGGCCGCCGGTGCAAGCTCGGTGCTGCACTGCGCCGGGGCGGCAGCAAACGGGCCGTTGTACAAAACCTTGCCGGTGTTTGCCAGTTCTACCTTTAAGCACAGGGCTTCGGCCAGCTTTTCGCCGCCCTCTTTAACGGTTACCCCAAAATGCACCGTTGCCTTTTTTTGGTGCGACACCGTTACGGTGTAGGCTTTGGCAATTTCATCGCCCGGGAAAAGGTTTTGCGCCACAAACGGCACCGCCGCCCGGCCGTTGCTTTGGTTTAAAGCAAGCCCAACCGCTTTGCCGGCTGCCGCCGGAGCGCTGCCGCCTTGGGTATTGCCGCTTTGAATAGCAGCGCTTGAGGTACTGCTGCCGCTTTGCGGCCCGCTTGCCACGGGTAAAGGGGAGCTATTTGCCTGCCCGCCCTCGGGCGAAATGTAATTGTTGCTTACCACCGCAGCCGGCCGGGCAGATTGCGTTTGCCGGTACACCAGCAGCGCGCCAAGGGCTGCCAAGCTAACGCCCAGCAAAACGGTTAAAATTACAATAACCGTTTTTAACGCTTTGTTTTGTTTTTCGGCGTGCATAAAGCCCCCTCCTTTCTACCTTTAAAAGTAAGCAAATTAAAACTGCAAAATAAAAAACTGCCGCATGCAAGGCAACCGGCAGCGGTGCAAGCGCAAGGCTTGCTCATTTTTGTTGGCCCATTTGCCAACAGCAACCGGCTGTCATAGTTTTAAAAACCTTAGACCCATTTGGCTTTGTGTCCCGGCTTTTCAACCGGTTTACCTTTATAAAATTTGTTCCTCTACCCGTTTGTTAAATATGTAATTTATTTGCTGCTTAAAGCTTTAAGGTGTTGCCGCACAGGCCTTAAAAAATAAATATTCCGCTTTTATTAATTTGTATAGCGCCAAGCGGTAAGGCAAATAATACTACTTAGCTGCAAGCCAAAATGCCCGGCACAAACCGGCACCCAAAACCTTTTCACAGAGTTTTGAACTTGGCGAAAAACGCTTGCCAAAGCTTTATTTACCGCCCTTAAAAGGGAACCGACGGTGCGTTTGACGGCGATTAATAGCCAATTGCGGCCAGTCGCCTCATATTTTTTGCTTTAAGCGCTAAGGAGGAGTGTACATACCGCTCTAAGGTAAGCTGCGTGCCGGAATGACCCAGTATTTCCGAAAGGCTTTTTACATCAAACCCCACCTCTATGCAACGGGTTGCAAAGCTGTGCCGCAGCGTGTGAAAATGCACCCCCGCCAAATGGCAGTCGGCCGCAAATTTTGCAAATTGGTACTGCAGGGTTCTGGGGTCGGGAATACTTTGGGTGCCGGTTAAAAGGTAAGCAGATTTATTTTTGCTTTGAAAGCGCTGGCATAGCTGCAACGCCAACCCGCAAAGCGGAACCTCCCGGTAAGAATTTGCACTTTTAGGGGTGCTTAAACACAGGGCGGTTTTGGCAGGGGAATTTTCGCAATTTAAACGCTGCACGGTTTGCGTAACGCAAATTATTCGTTTTTTAAGGTTAATATTGCCCCACCTTAACGCGCAAACCTCCCCAATACGCAGGCCGGTAAGCAGCGCCAGCAGGCTTGCAAATTTGTAACGGTTTTGCCCCTGCCGCAGGTAGGCTACCAGCCGCTTTTGCTCGGCAACAGAAAGCACCCGCATTTCACCTTTATTAGCCTTAGGGTAAACCATTTGCACCCGGCCTAACGCCGGGTATTTTTGGGCGCCGTAGCGTAAAATTGCCGCCAGCACCGTTAAAATATCCCGCACCGTTTTAGCCGAAAGCCCCTTTTCCCGCAGCAGGCTGTAGCCAAACGCCTCTACCCCTACGGTTGTTAGCTGCTGCGGCGGCAGGCTGCCCAGCGCCGGTTGAATGTGATTGCTTAATATTGTTTGGTATTTAGCGTAGGTAGAAGGCTTTACCACGCTGCGTTTTAGCTGCAGCCACTCTTGGCAGCACTGCCAAAACGGCTCGCCGCTTGCCTTAAACCCGGCAACACCGTTTAGCCAGTTTACCTTGCTTTGGTTTAGCTTTTGCTTTACCTCGGCGTAGGTTTTGGCGTAGCAGTAGCCGTACCTTAAGCTGCCGTTCTCCCGGCGCTCTTTGGGGTAGCGTGCCTCCCAGCGGCCGTCCTTTCTTTTATAAATGTTTTCTCCTTTTTTACTCATTTTAACTTCCTCCTAAAACTTATCTTTAAGCCGTTTTAAGGTGACGGCTTTTTTGACGGCGTAAACTTACAAAACGCAGATTTTGGTTCTTTTTTTCGTGCAAAATGTTTAAATCCGACCTTTCAGGGTGCAAAAAAACTAATGATTTCCATATTTTTGCGATTTTTTATTTGAAAATATTGAATTTTGTACCGTAATATGCTATAATCCTTGTGTACAAAGTTCAAAACTCTGCGAAAAAAGCTTTAAAAAAGGCGCTGTGTTCAGCGCCTTTTAATTTTTAGCCTTGCGTATTTTTTTCTAACAAAAAATTTGTACTTTTCAAACAAGTCAAGTTCAAACGAACCGGGTGCAAACGAACCGGGTGCAAACAAAAAACGGCAGCCCAAAATTGTTGGTTTTGGACTGCCGTTTTACGATTGTATTTAATTTTAATGCTATAATTTTAACGCCGAACCTAAATTTTTTAAGCGTTGGGCCGGCCCTTGTTGGCTTAGGCCGCTAAAGCCTGCCAAAGCAAAATTACCGCGTAATGGTTACGCTGCCGGCTAAGCTGCAATTGCTGCCGCCGCCGGTAAAAAATTCTACCAAAATAGGGTCAAAGGCCGGGTCGGCCTGCGGCAAAATGTTTAATGCTTTAACCGGCACGGTAAAGGTTACCGGTTGCGCCTGCCCCGGCTGCAGCTGCACCTTTTGGTACCCTACCAAGCGGCGGCCGTGCAGGGCGCCGTCGCCGTGTACCTGCGCGTAAAGCTGCACCACCTCGCTGCCCGCAAGGGCACCGGAATTTTGCACCAAAACGGTTGCCGTTACAACATCATTTTCCAAAACAAGCTCCGGCTTTTGGTAACTAAACTGCGTGTACGAAAGGCCAAACCCAAACGGGTACAAGGCCTTATTTTTTAAATTGGTATAGCCGCGGTTCGCGGTTGAAAGGTCGTAGCAAACCGGCAGGGCGCTGCCGCTTGCGGGAATACTAACCGGCAGCTTGCCCGAGGGGTTTACCGCCCCGGTTAAAACATCGGCCAGGGCGTAGCCGCCCTGCTGGCCGGGGTACCACCCTACAACAATGGCATCGGCCTGCTCTGCAACCTGCGAAATGGCGTAGGCGCGGCCTTGAATTAACACCGCTACAATTGGCTTGCCCAGCGCCTTTAACCGGCTTAACAGGCTTAGCTGCTGGGGCGGCAGGTTTAAATCGGCAACATCGCAGCCCTCGCCGCAATCCATAAAGTTTGTGCTGCTTTCTATTGCGCCGTTTTTAGCGTACACGGCCTCAAAATCGCGCACGCTGCTGCCGCCAAGGCAAAGGCAAATAACATCGGCCTGTTCGGCCGCTTTTAAGGCTTCCTCGCTCTCCCCTTTATTTTGGCCGTTAAACCGCCAGCCCGTTGCAAAGGTTAAATTTTTAAACCGCTCCCCAAACGCGCGGCGCAGGCTGGCCCCCTCCTGCGGCTTACGCTCTGAGGTGTAATCGCCCAGCAGGTAGTAAACCGACTCGGCATTTTCGCCAATTAGGCACAGCTTTGTTTGGTTGCTTAGCGGCAGCAGGTTGTTATTGTTTTTAAGTAAAACCGCGCTTTGCGCCGCCATTTCGTAAGCCTTTTGGTTCCGCTTTGTTTGCAGGGCGCTTAGCTGCTCGGCCGTAAAGCTTTGGGTAAGCGGCTGCTGCATTAAGCCGCACTCAAACTTAGCCTCTAACAAATGGGTACAGGCGGCGTTAATTTTTTCTAAAAGCTCCGGCTTTTGCTGCACAGTCTGCTCCAAGGTGGCAAAAGCGCCTTGGTCCTCTAAGCTAAGCTCAATACCGGCGTTTAACGCGGCAACGGCGGCGCTTTCGTAGCTGCAGCGCAGGTTGTGGCTAATGCTGCTAACGCCGCAGCCGTCTGAAATAACTACGCCGCGAAAGCCCAGCTCTTTTCGCAATACGGTTTGCAGCAGGTGCCGGTTGGTGTGGCACAAAATGCCGTCTATGGGGTTATACGCCACCATAACAAATTCGGCTCCGGCCTCAAACGCGCCTTTTGCCGAAGGCAGGTGAATTTCGTGCAGCTCCCGCGGGCCAATATGAATATCGGCACTGTTTATTCCGCCCTCGGTGCAGCCGGCAGCGCAAAAATGCTTGGCGCAAACCAAGGCGCCGCCCTGCCGCAGCCCGGTTGTGCCGTTTTTTGCAAAGGTGTAAGCTAAATAAGGGTCCTCCCCAAAACATTCCTCGCTGCGGCCCCAACGCGGGTCGCGCGCTAAATCGATCATGGTAACAAAGGCAATGTGGTTGCCGCTTTGGCGAATTTCCTGCCCTACCAGCTGCATCATGCTTTGGTACAACTCCGGCTGAAAAGAGGCGGCCGAGCAAATACCCAGCGGATACATAACGCTGCCCAAAGACTGCATTCCGTGCGAGGCCTCAATTTGAATGAGCGCCGGAATACCCAACCGGGTGTTTTGCTTTAAGTAGGTTTGCAGGCGATTAGCCATTTCAACCCGCTGCTCCATTTCTATTCCGTTGCCGTAGCCCCGCTTTGTCCACGGGTCGGAGCGCAGCAGGCCGCTAATAGCGCCAATGCCGCCGTAATATTCTACCGTTTTAGTAAACTCCGGCGCCCAGGTAAACTGCTGCCCGTTTTTTTGGTAACAGCGGTAACCGGCAACCGTTTGGGTAATTTGGCCCAGCTTTTCCCGCAGGGTCATTGAATTTGTTAAGCTTTGCGCTTGCTGAAAGGCTTGATACACAAAAACGCCCCCAATAAAATATAATTTTTTACATTATATTTGTAAAAAGGGCGCTTGTCAATGGAATATTAAATATCTTATTTTAACAAAAGGGGCTTTTGGGGCTGCGGCAAAGCGGCAGGCGCTTTGGGGCCGCCCGCGGCCGGCCGGTTGGCCTGTTTGCCTTTTAATGCAGCGCCCTCTTTTAACAGGTCGGTCATGCTTTTTAGGCTAACGCCAACGGTAGAAATATTGTGCAGCAGCGCCGAGGTAGCCGGCGGCAAAACCCCGGCTACCCCCAGCACAATTAACATAAAGTTAAAGCTGATAATAAACCGGTAGTTTTGGTGAATACGAACCATTAGCGCGTCGCTGATCTGCTTTAAAGCAACCAGCGCCCGCAAATCCTCGACCGAAATGGTAATATCGGCAATTTCCCGCGCAATGGCAGCACCGTCGGCCATGGCAATACCGGCGTCGGCCTGCGAAAGGGCAGGCGAATCGTTAACGCCGTCGCCAATCATAATCACGCGGTGCCCGGCAAGATGCTCCAAACGGACAAATTTGGCTTTATCCTCCGGCAAAACCTCGGCGTGGTATTCATCTACCCCAACCGCTTTGGCTACGGCACGGGCGGTGCGCTCGCTATCCCCCGTCATCATCACCGTTTTTTGCACCCCTAAAGCCTTTAGGGCACGCACCACGGCGGGGGCCTCCTCCCGCAGCGGGTCCTCAATACAAATTACGGCCGAAAGCACACCGGAAATGGCAATGTACAAATGCGAAAACTCGTTTGGCAGGGCGTTGAATTTTTCCTGCTCGGCGGCGTTAATTTTGCAGCCCTCGTCCTCAAACACAAAATGGTAGCTGCCAATTACCACCTTTTTTTCGTCTACAATGCTGGAAATACCATGCGCCACCACATACTCAACCTTAGAATGGCGCTCCTCGTGGTGCAGCTGCCGGTTTTTGGCCTCCTGCACTACGGCATTGGCAATAGAGTGGGGGTAATGCTCCTCCAAACAGGCGGCCAAGCACAAAATATCATTCTCCTGCTCGCCGTTAAAGGTAACAATTTTGGCAACCCGCGGGCAAGCACGGGTTAGGGTGCCGGTTTTATCAAACACAACGGTGTGAACCCCTGCAACCGCCTCTAAAAAACGGCCCCCTTTTACCGAAATACCGTAGCGGCTGCTCTCCCGCATGGCAGAAAGCACCGCCAAGGGCATAGAAAGCTTTAGCGCACAGGAAAAATCTACCATTAAAACCGAAAGGGCACGCACGGGGTTTTGGGTAAGTAAATAGGCCAGCAATGTGCCGCCCAGGCTGTAGGGCACCAGTTTATCTGCCAGGTGCGAAGCTTTATCCTCCACTGTTGATTTCAGCTTTTCGGAGTCCTCTATCATTTTAACAATTTTATCGTACCGCCCGCTGCCGGAGGTTTGCTCAACCAAAACGGTACATTCGCCCTCCTCCACAACGGTGCCGGCGTAAACCGGGTTGCCCGGCCGCTTTAAAACCGGCAGCGATTCCCCGGTAATTGAGGCCTGATTTACCGTTGCCTCGCCGGTTTGCACCCTGCCGTCCAGCGGGATCATATTCCCGGTGCGAATAATCATGCAATCGCCGCGCAAAACCTTGTTAATGGGTACTAAGCACTCCTGCCCGCCGCGCCTAAGCCAAACCTTTTTTACATTCAGCGACATAGCGCGGGCCAAATCGTCAACCGATTTTTTGTGAGTCCATTCCTCTAAAATCTCGCCAATTTTCAGCAAAAACATTACGGAGGAGGCAGTGCCAAAATCGCCCCGCAAAAGCGAAACGGTAATGGCGGTAGCGTCTAACACCGCAACCTTAATTTTGCCCCTTGCCAACGCCGCAAGGCCCCGGTAAAGGTAGGGCACGCTGCGCAGCACGGCCAGCCCCGCCCGAAGCCAAAACGGCAAAAACAATTGCCCGGCAAAACGGCGCAGCACGGTAAAGGTTAATTGGTCCTGATACGAACGGTTCAGCGCCCTGCCGGTATGCTCCGGCACCAAGCCGGCGTACTTTTGGTAGCAGAATTTAGAAAGCGCCAAAACAATTTCCTCGCGCCGGGTGCTGAACAAAATAATGGCGTCGCCGGTGCGGTCAAACACCTTAACCCCGGTAACACCGGGCACCGCCGTTAAGTAGTATTCTAAAATATCGGCCTGCTGCAGGCTCATTTTACCGCCGCAGGCGTGCACACGCATACGCCCGGCAGATTCATGCAAAATTTTACACTTCATTAAAACACGCCCCTTTTTGTAACGCTTAAGGTTTACCGTAAAGCCCGCGTTTTGGCCGCACGAATAAAGAAACCGCAAAACTGCGGCGCTTGGCGCCTTTTGCCCTGCCCTTTGGGCAAGCCTGCGGCATTTCTGCTTGCCTAATTTCTACTTGCCTTATTTTTGCTTGCCTTATTTTTGCTTGCCTTATTCTATTTCCTTCATTCCGGCTCGCAAAGCTTTGCCTGCTTCATTCCTGCCGGCTTCACTTCAGACTACCTAAGCAATATTTTTAAAGCCATACGAAAAAGCTGCCGACAAAACTGTCGGCAGCCGTAATGTTTTATTCTGCGTCGGGGGCGTCGGCAATTTCGGTTTCCTCGGCCGCCGCGCGCTGCTCGTTTATTGCTTTGGCGTCGGCTAAAATGTCGTCGGCGTTTTCACGCACCTTGGTAACGGTAGTCATAACGCTTTCTTTGGCACGCAAAGCAGCTGCCGTGGTGTGGGTGTAAACCTTTTTAGCGTCTTTACTGCTTAAAATTTTAATGCCTGCGGTACCAAACAAAACACCGCCTGCAAACAAACCAAGTTTTCCAAACATTTTCATGTAAAATACCTCCTGCATTGCCGGCATTTTAAAAAATGCAGCGGCTTAATTTGTAACTACATAGTAACGCAAAGCCAACCGGCTTTCCGCTCCATTCGGACATTTTTTTACATTTTTTACAGCCCAAGCAGCGCAGCCAGAGCCAGCTCAATTTGGTCGGTAATTTCGGCCGCCTTTTGGCTGGTTTGCGCCAAAGCCGAAATGTAAATTTTAATTTTAGGCTCGGTGCCCGAGGGGCGAACCGTTGCCGTGCTGCCCCCCTGCAGGGTGTAAGCAATAACATTAGATTTTGGCAGCGTTACCGGGGTAACGGCGCCGGTTGCAAGATCTACCGACTGCGAGGTTTGGTAGTCGGTAACGGCGGTAACCGGGTAGCCCCCAATTTCTTTTGGCGGCTGTTTACGCAGCTTGGCCAAAGCGGCGGCCATTTTTTCCATGCCGTCCATACCCGCGCAGGTAAAGCTTTTTTGGCGGTTGTTGTAGTGCCCGTATTGCTCGTAAAGCTTGTTTAGCTGGTCAATTAGGGTTAGCCCTCGGTCTTTGTAATAGCAGCACATTTCGGCAATTAGCATAGAGGCCACTACTGCGTCCTTATCTCGCACATAGGAGCCGGCCATGTAGCCGTAGCTTTCCTCAAAGCCCATTATAAACCGGTTTTCCTCGTGCTTTTGCTCTAACAGCAAAATCTGCTCGCCAATAAATTTAAAGCCGGTTAGCACCTCTTTTAGCTCGCAGCCGTAATGTGCGGCAATTTTTTGCACCATTTTGGTAGAAACAATGGTGGTAACGGCAATGGGGTTTTTCGGTAAGGTTCCCAGCTCACTGCGGCGGGCCAGCAGGTAGTTCAGCATTAAAATGCCAACCTCGTTGCCCGTCATTAAAACATATTCCCCGTTTTGGCGCACCGCAATGCCCATGCGGTCGCTATCCGGGTCGGTGGCAATTAAAAGGTCCGGCTTTTGCTGCTCGGCCAGCTTTAAGCCAACCTCAAACACCTGGCGAATTTCGGGGTTGGGGTACGGCGCCGTTGGAAAATTGCCGTTTGGCAGCTCCTGCTCTTTTACCACGGTAACATTTTGCACGCCAAGGCGCTTTAAAATAGCGCGTACCGGCTTGTTGCCGCTGCCGTGCAAGGGGGTGTAAATAATTTTTAAGTTTTCAAAATGGTAGCTGCTGTCGGCAACCGACTGGGCAAAAACCGCGTCTAAATAAGCGTTTACAACATCCTGCCCAATAAAGTTAATTTTACCGGCCTTTACCGCTTCGTCAAAATCGCAGGTTTTTACGCCGTCAAATAAATCAACCCTTTTAATAATATCTAACACGGCGGCGCTGGCCTCTAAGTTTAATTGGCAGCCGTCCGGCCCGTAGGCCTTGTAGCCGTTGTACTCGGCCGGGTTGTGGCTGGCGGTTACAACAACGCCGGTGTTGCATTTAAAGTGCCGAATAGCAAACGATACCATTGGCGTAGGCGCCAGCTCGGGGTAAATGTAAACCGTTAGGCCGTTTGCGGCAAAAACAGTAGCAGCGTGGCGGGCAAACAGCTCGGATTTAATGCGGCTGTCGTACGCAATGGCAACCTTGCCGTTGGGGTTTTGCTGCTTTACATACTCGGCCAGGCCCTGCGTTGCGCAGCCAACCGTGTAAACATTCATGCGGTTGGTGCCGGCCCCAATAACGCCGCGCAGCCCCGCCGTGCCAAATTCTAAGCTTTTGTAAAATCTATCTTTAATTTCGTTATCCTTACCCTGAATGGCTTTTAGCTCGGTAATTAAATCCGGGTCGGCGGTTGCCTCTTTCAGCCAGCGATCGTAGGTTTTTAAAATCGTTTCCATAAACTGCCTCCTGCAAAATTTTTACGCGGCAGGGCCAAAAATATTTAAGGCCGCGCGCTTAAATATTTCCCTTTCTATTTTAGCCGATTTTTGTGCAACTGTCAACATTTTGCTTGACAGACTTAAAAAAATGTGTTAGAATAACTAAAAGAAAGTTTTAAAGGTTTGTGTTTTTTATACTGCAATGAACAATTCTTCCGAAAATGGCGCAACGGCGTTTTCAAATTTTTCAGACGAACAGCTGGTTGGGCTGGTAAAGCAGGGTCAAAGCGGCGCGTTTAACGCCCTGTACGCCCGCTATTTGCCAAAAATCCGCTCTATGGTTTACCCCTTTCAGGGCTTAGGGTATGATTTTGACGATTTAATTCAAGAAGCCACCATTGGCTTTTTTACGGCAATTGACGCTTTTGATTTTACGGCCGACGCAACCTTTTCTACCTTTTGTTACCTTTGTATGCGGCGGCTGCTAATTACCCTGCTGCGCGGCAAAACCAAAAAAAGCGCCGTTCCGCAAAGTTGTATTCTTTACGACTGCGAAACCATTGCGGCCGAAACACAAATGCAGCCCGAGCAGGCCTACATTGCTAAGGAGAGCTATTTGGCCTTAAAAAAAAGGCTGCAAAAGGCGCTCTCCCCTTTTGAAAAGCAGGTTTTAACCGATTATTTACAAGGGCTTGATTACCGCGCCATTGCCGCAAAGCACCAAAAACCGGCCAAATCGGTAGATAACGCTTTGCAGCGTATTCGCGCAAAGCTGCGCCGGCTTACCCAGTAAACAGTTTTTTTGGCAGCCTAATAGCCGAATGGCTTATTCTTTATTCTTTATTCCTTATTCTTTATAAATTCGCAACCCGTAAACCCGTTAACCCGGGGCTTGGCCCCACTTAAAATATATGCCCGTGTAGCTTAAGTTAGCAGAGCGTTGTTTGCAAAGATGTCGGTGCGATTCCGTCCGGGGCAAAAACAAATACAGTCAAGTGAGGTACTAAAAATGTTTGAAGACAAGACACTCGTATGCAAGGATTGCGGAGCAGAATTCGTATTCACCGCAGGTGAGCAGGAATTCTTTGAATCCAAAGGGTTTGTAAATGAGCCGCAGCGTTGCAAGGAATGCCGTGACAAGCGCAAAAATGCCAGCCGCGCTCCGCGTGAGATGCATGAGGCCGTTTGTGCTGCTTGCGGCGGTGTTGCAAGAATCCCCTTTGCACCGCGTGACGATCGCCCGGTATATTGCAGCGAATGCTTTGCAAAAATGAAAGAGGAACAGCAATAATTATATTGCGCTGCTTGGCCATTTATATACAGGTATTCTGCCAGAATTACCTTAGGGGTAATTTTGTTGCGGAAATTTGTTAAAGGCTTAATGAAAAGGGCCGTCGGTTTTATCCGGCGGCCCTTTTGTTTTGCCAAAATTCGGCTTTGCTGCTTGCCAAAATTCGGCGTTGCTTTTGCCTGCTGTTTAAGCGTTTTATTAAACCGGCTTACCGGCCCTTTTACTCAGCAAATTTAATTTGCCTTTCATTCGGCCAATTGCTTCGCTAAATTACTCCTGCGGCTTTGGGGCAGCAGGCTCGCTGCCCTGGGTCGGCTGCTCTTTTTCAAAGGTAAAGGCGCCCTCTTTAAAATCGCAGCAAACGGTGTTGCCGGCCGTTAGGGTGCGGTCTAACATCAGCTCGCTCAGCGGGTCCTCTATTTTAGACTGAATAGCGCGCCGCAGAGGACGAGCACCGTAAAGCTTATCGAACCCCGCGTCGGCAATGGCCGAAACGGCTGCCGGGGTAAAGTTTACGGTAATATTCAGCCCTTTCATACGGCCGGCCAGCTCCTGCAGCATTTTTTCGGCAATATGCTCAATATCCGCCTTTTCTAACTTGTGGAACACAATAATGTCATCCACACGGTTTAAAAATTCGGGCTTAAAGGCCTGGCGCAGCTCGCCCAAAACCTTTTCGCGAACATCGGTATCCTCCTGCCGCTCGCCCTCGGCGGTAAAGCCAAAGGAAACGGTTTTGTCGGTAATTAACCGCGCCCCAATGTTCGAGGTCATAATAATTACCGTGTTTTTAAAATCTACCCGGCGACCTTGGCTGTCGGTTAAAATGCCGTCCTCCAAAATCTGCAGCAGAATGTTAAAAACATCCGGGTGGGCTTTTTCAATTTCATCAAACAAAATAACGCTGTAGGGCTTACGGCGCACCTTTTCGGTCAGCTGGCCGCCCTCCTCAAACCCAACATATCCGGGGGGCGAACCCACAATTTTAGAAACCGTGTGCTTTTCCATATACTCCGACATATCTAGCCGGATCATGGCGTCCTCGGTGCCAAACATGGTTTGGGCAAGCGCCTTACAAAGCTCGGTTTTGCCAACGCCGGTAGGCCCTAAAAAAATGAACGAGCCAATGGGGCGTTTAGGGTCCTTTAACCCTACACGGCCGCGGCGAATGGCCTTGGCAACAGCGGTTACGGCTTCATCCTGCCCAATAATGCGCCGGTGCAAAACCTCCTCTAACCTTAAAAGCCGTTCGCTTTCGCTTTCGGTTAGCTGCCCGGTGGGAATCCCCGTCCATTTTGAAACAATTTGGGCAATATCCTCGGCCGTTACGGTGCGGCCGGCGTTATCCGGGCTTTGCTGCCACTGGGTGCGTTTTTCGGTTAGTTCGGCCTTTAGGGCCTGTTCGCGGTCACGCAGCTCGGCGGCTTTTTCAAAGTTCTGGTTGTTAATTTCCTGCGATTTTTGCTGCTCTAACTCTTTAATTTGCTGCTCTAAGCTTTTAATATCCTGCGGCTCGGCAACCGTGCGCAAACGCACCTTCGAGCCAGCCTCGTCTATTAAATCAATGGCTTTATCCGGCAAATAGCGGTCAGAAATATAGCGGCTGGAAAGCTTAACGGCGGCCTCCAGCGCCTCGTTGGTGTATTTTACCTTGTGGTGCGCCTCGTAGCGGTCGCGCAGGCCCTTTAAAATGGCCAGGCTGTCCTCCTCGCTGGGTTCCCCTACCGTTACCGGTTGAAAACGGCGTTCCAAAGCGGCGTCCTTTTCAATATTCTTGCGGTATTCGGCCAGCGTGGTAGCGCCAATTACCTGCAGCTCGCCCCGCGCTAAGGAAGGCTTTAAAATATTCGCCGCGTCGGTAGAGCCTTCGGCCGAGCCGGTACCTACAATGGTGTGTACCTCATCAATAAACAAAATAACATCATCGGCGCCGCAAACCTCGTCTATAATTGCTTTAATGCGCTCCTCAAAATCGCCGCGGTATTTGGTGCCGGCTACCATGCCGGTTAAATCCAGCGCAATTAGGCGCTTGTTTTTCAGCAGCTCCGGCGCGTCGCCCGCGGCAATTTTTTGGGCCAGCCCCTCTACCACCGCGGTTTTACCAACGCCCGGCTCGCCAATAAGGCAGGGGTTGTTTTTGGTGCGGCGGCACAAAATTTCAATTACCCGCTCAATGGCGTCGGCACGGCCAATTACCGGGTCTAACCGCCCCTCTTTCGCGTCCTTGGTTAAATCGTGGCCGTACTTGTCCAGCGTGGGGGTTTTGCCGTTTGTTTTTTTACGCGCCCCGGCCGGGCCCTCCGGCTCGTTTTCCTCCAAAGTTTCCTGCACGCCAATGGTTTGCAAAACCTTGCCGCTTAGCTCCTGCACATCGGCGCCAAGCTCGTTTAAAAAGCGGATGGCGTAATTGTCACCCTCGCTTAAAATGCCAATTAACAAATGCTCGGTGCCAACCAGCGCCTTGCCCATTTGGCGTACGCCGGTTACGGCATTTTCAATAACCCGTTTGGCACGGGGGGTTAAATGGTCGGGCGTTAGCTGCGTAGGCGTTCCGCGGCCAACCGTTTCAACAATTAGGCGCTCTACGGCCTCGGCAGTTACGCCGTACTCGGCAAGCAGGCTGGCGGCAACGCTGCCGTCTACCGAAAGCACACCGTACAGCAAATGCTCGCTGCCAATGTAGGTGTGGCCAAACCGCTCGGCCGCCGCAATAGCGTTATTTAAGGCTGCGTTGCCTTTTTTGGTAAAACCGTTAAAATTGTATTTCATATTAAGAACCTCCGTTCTAATAACAAACTTTTATTTTTATTATTGGTGCAAAACCCAAGGGCCAAACACCTTTTTTGGGGTAACCCGCCAAAAACCGGCTTTTGCCGGCTTAGGCCGGCACCCTACAAAACCGGTAGGCAAAAACCGTTGTTTTGCCCATTCAGGCGGGCTTAGCCGCGCCCCCTGCGGTTATTCAACCGTCGCCATGCGCTCGCGTATAACATCGGCACGGCAAATATCCCGTTCCTCCGGCGTCATGTGGCCGTGCAGCCGCTGCAGGGTGCCGGGCTGTGTTTCAACAATTAGTTCCAGCGGCAAGGCCGGCGCAATGCCGGTAATAATCCCCATAGAAACCCCTAACTTCACACGGGACATGAGCTGCATCATCTCCTCGCTGGAAAGCTTGCGGGCGTATTTTAGCAGGCCCACGGCGCGGTAAACAATATCCTCTACCGTTTTGGGCTGTAGTTCGGCCCGGGCAGATTTTTCCTTTTCAATAATTTGGACGGTAATGGCGGCTAAATTTTCGGTAGCCGCTTTTTCGGAAATGCCCAATGTCACCTGATTCGAAAGCTGGTACAGCGCCGCGTGCGACTTACTGCCCTCGCCGTAGGTGCCGCGCACCGTCAGGCCAATTTTTGCTACCGAATCGGCAATAGAGGCCAGCGCGCCGGCGCTCTCTAAAATTGGCAAATGCAGCATAACCGAGGCCCGCAGCCCGGTGCCCAAATTGGTAGGGCACTCGGTTAAATAGCCAAGCTTTGGGTCAAACGCCAGGGTTAGGCCGCCGGCAAAAAGGTTTTCAACCTGCTCGGCCAGCTCGTAGGCCTTTTCGGTTTGCAGGCCGGGCAAAATAACCTGAATACGAATGTGGTCCTCCTCCAGCAGCATTACGCTAACGCTTTCATCGGGGCTTAGCACCAGCCCGCGCGGCAGCCCGCTTTTTGCAAAATCCGGACTAATAATGTGCCGTTCTACCATGGCGGCAACCTCGTCGGCCGGTACGGCCTGCATATCAATATACTTTAACGCGCCAATACCGGCCAGCTCCTTACCGTCGCAAAGCTCCCGCACGGTTTGCAGCATCTCGCGCCGCTGCGTGTCGTTCATTTTTTTAGGAAACGGCACCTTGCGCACATTCCGCGCCAGACGCACCCTGGTGCTAACGGCAATGCCGTCGCCTTTCGGGTCCTCTTTATACCATTTACTCATGATCGCCACCGTCCTTTTCCATGAAACGAATTTCATCCCGCAATTTTGCGGCCTTTTCAAATTCCTCGGCCTGCACAGCCTGGCTTAATTCTTTTTTTAATTGCTTTAATTTTCTTTCCTTAGTTAGCTGCACCGCTTGGGTGCCGGGCGTTTTGCCTACATGCACCGTGTTGCCGTGCAGCCGCTGCAGCGAGGGCATTAGCTCCTCGCGAAAGGTGTCGTAGCACTCGCTGCAGCCTACCCGCCCGCTTTCCACAATATCTGAAAACAGGCTGCCGCAGCAAGGGCAGCGTTTATCGTCTAACCGGCCGCTTTCAATGCCGTCCCCAAACATGGAGGCCAGCATATTGGCAAGGCTTAAATGGCCAAAGCTGCCGTACCCCTCCTTCGCGGCGCAGTAAGCGCACAAATTTTTTTCATGCACCACGCCGTTCATTACGGTTTTAACATGCGTGGTAGCAGGATTTTTTCCACATTTTTCACACATCATAAGTCATTCCTCCAAAGCTTACATTTTGTTTTCTATTTTAAATTTGCGTCATTAGCATTTGTTTCATTAGCGCGGCACGCACCCGGTCTTTCATATTCGGTGGAAGCTCCCGCATAACGCCGGTTGAAATGGCCGCCCGCATTAAGGCTGCCGCCCCGCTTGAAATTAACCCGGCCTGACTGCTGTTATCAATAATAATCCGTGCGGTAGAGGCGTCTATTCCCTCGCCAATAGAGTTAACAATGTGCATAAGCGCCGAGGCGCGGTCTAAGCTTACCCGCGTAATGCGAATGTACCCGCCGCCCCCGCGCCGGCTTTCAATAATATAGCCGTGCTCCGGCGTAAAGCGGGAGGAAAGCACATAGTTAATTTGGCTGGGCACACAACCAATTACCGAGGCCAGCTCGTTACGCTGAATTTCGGCAACATTGGTGCCTGAATCGTTTAACAGCTGCAAAATTCTTGCAGTAATCAGGTCGCTCATTTTCATGATTTGCACATCCTTTTTGACTTTCACTGACTTTAATTATACTCAAAGGTCAGAAAAGGTCAAATTTTAATTTTAAGCAATTTTACGCCAATTTTTAAAATTACCTCTTGTTTTCTCGCTATTTTAATTAATTTCTGCTATTTTTAAAAAATTTCTAACTTTTTAAAAATAATTAAAACGCCGCTACCCTACGGGAATAACGGCGCTGTATAAAGGCCCTTTACCGGGGTTTTACCTTTAATTTAGCAAAACAAAGCCAATGTTTAAATAAAGGGCAAAGCAAAGCCACAAAAGGTACGGCAAAAAAAGCAGTGCTGCCAAGCGGTTTAACCGGCGGCCAAACCAAAAAATTAACCCGTTTAAAACCAGCAGCGCGGCTATAATTAACGCGGCGCAAACCCGAAACTGTAAACGCCAAAAAAACGGCGACCACAAAACATTCAGCAAAAGCTGCACCCAGTAAAGCCGCAGCACCTTGGCGCTGCCCGGGCCGGAGCAGCTAAACAAATAGGCCGCAACGCCAATAAGCAAATAAAGCGCCACCCAAACAACCGAAAACAGCCAGCCCGGCGGCGCGGCCGGCGGCTTTACCAGCGCGGCGTAGCTTTGCTTAGGGCTGCCGCCCAGCAAAAAGCCAAACAGCCCGGCCAGCTGGGTTATTGCAACAAACACCAGCAGCTTATTTAATTTAACGGTTTTAACAGTCATAAAAATACCCCCTTTTATATTCTATTGCGGCTAAAAGCAAAAAATACACAAAGGGGGTAAATTAAATTGTTTAAAGGTAAATTATTCGGTTAGCCCGGTAACCTCTTTGTACAGCTTAATGTATTCGCCGGAGGAGTGCTTCCAGCTGTTATCACACGCCATAGCGCGGCGCACCAGCTGCTGCCAGCCCTTTTGGTCGGCGTAGCCGCCCAAGGCGCGCCAAACCGCGTTTTCCATATCGTGCGCGTTGTACATTCCAAAGGTAAAGCCGTTGCCGGCGTTGTCGCCGCTGTCCTGAATGGTATCTTTCAAACCGCCGGTCTCCCGCACAATGGGAATGGTGCCGTACCGCAGCGCAACCATTTGGGCCAGCCCGCACGGCTCGCTTTTAGAGGGCATTAAAAACAAATCGGCCGCGGCGTAAATTTTGTGCGCCAGTTCGGGAATAAAGCCTAACCGCAGCGCAACCTTTTCGGGGTATTTTACCATCATATCGTGGAAAAAGGTTTCGTACTCCCATTCGCCGGAGCCTAAAATTACAAACTGCAAATCGGCCTGCAGCAGCTCCTCAAACACGCATTTCACAAGGTCTATACCCTTGTGGCCAACCAAACGGCTTACAATGCCAATTACCGGAACCTGGCGCTGCGGCAGATTTAAATACTGCTGCAAGGCACGCTTGTTTTCGGCCTTTCCGGCAAGGTTTTCGGCCGTGTAGTTTTGAAAAATCATAGGGTCGGTTGCGGGGTCGTAAACCTCGGTATCAATTCCGTTTACAATGCCGCAAAGCTTAAACTGCCGCTGCTTTAAAATGTCGTCTAACCCAAAAGAGAACCAGGGGTTTAAAATCTCCTTTGCGTAGGTGGGGCTAACGGTTGTTACCCGGTCGGCACACTCAATGGCCCCTTTCATTAAATTCACGCAGCCGTCGTAATCTACCAAATGGGCGCTGTCATCCGGCAGGCCTAAAACATCGCCGATCAGCTCGTGCCCGTACTTGCCCTGGTACTGAATGTTGTGAATGGTAAATACCGTTTTAATGCCGTTAAAGGGGGCGTGCGGGTACAGCACCTGCTTGTAAACCGGAACCATGGCGGTCTGCCAGTCGTTACAGTGAATAACATCCGGCGTAAAATCAATGTAGGGAATAATTTCTAAAACCGCGCGGGAGAAAAAGGCAAACCGCTCTGCGTCGTCATAGTGCCCGTAAAGCTCGCGGCGCTTAAAGTAATATTGGTTATCTATAAAATAATAAATAACCCCGTTTACATGCGCCTCAAAAATGCCGCAATACTGGCGGCGCCAGGCAACCGGCACGGTAATGCTGGTAATAAACTTCATTTGCGCGCGCATCTCCTCCGAAATGCACTCGTAAAGCGGCATTACAATGCGGCAGCCAATAAACCGTTTGCGCAGCGCCTTGGGCAGCGCGCCGGCCACATCGGCCAGCCCGCCCGACATAGCAAAGGGGTAAGCCTCGCTGGTTGCGTATAAAACCTTCATTTAAACCGGCTCCTTTCTTTTACACTACGGCGTTTTTGCGAATAAAGGTTAGGTGGGTCTCGGCGCCGCACATCCGTGTGCCGTCCGAGATCGTAACATTTTTATCTAAAACCATGTAAGCTAAATCGGCGTTTTTGCCAATTACACAGTCCTGCATAATAATGCAGTTTTTAACTACTGTGCCCTCGCCAACGGTGGCCCCGCGAAAAACAATGCTGTTTTCCACCGTGCCCTCAATTAAACAGCCGTCGGCAATTAGGCTGTTTGAAACCTTAGAGCTTAACCCGTAGCGGGTGGGCACATCGTCCCGAATTTTGGTGTAAATAGGCCGCTCGGCACAAAAAATATCCTGCCTTACATTGCTTTGCAGCAAGGCAAAGTTGGCCTTGGCAAAGGTAGCGGGGCTATCAATTACCCAAACGCTGCCGGGCACCTCGTACCCGTAAATGTTCAGCTGCTGCACCCCGGCTTGAAAAACATCCCGCCACAGGCTGGTTTTGTTGTTCATAACCGCCTCGTTCGCCAGCTTAATAATCAGCTCCTTTTTCATTACAATTAAATTTAAGCTGTAACTGCAGGGCACGCCGCTTTGGCTAATCATTTTAATTTGCTGCACCCGGCCGCCCGGCGCCATCTCCAGCGCCATTACATCGCCCTCATTTTGCGGCATAGGCCCGTTTTTGTACGCAACGGTAATTTCGGCGCCGCTTTCAGCGTGGCGCTCTAACAGCGCGGTTAGGTCAATGTTGCCCACAACGCCGGCGTCGCAAAGCAGCACATATTCCTCCTTGGTGCGGTTTAGGTAGCCGCTAATGGCGTTAATAGATTTTAAGCGGTTGGTGCACATACTAATATCGGAATTTACATACGGCGGTAAAATAGAAAGGCCGCCGCTTTTACGGTCTAAATCCCAAGCCTTGCCCGAGCCTAAATGGTCTAACAGCGAATGGTAATTGTATTTTGGAATAACCCCGACATTAGAAATACCGGCGTTGACCATGCAGGAAAGCGGAAAATCTATTAGCCGGTAACGGCCGCCGAACGGCACCGAGGCCATAGAGCGCGCCGCAGCCAGCTCCCCAATCAGCTCGTCATGCACATTTGCAAAAATAAGCCCGATTACATTTTTGGCTTTCATTGCACTTCCCCCTTTCCAAGGTCTTGCCGAATCATTGATTTTGGCAGCACTACGGCGTTTTCGCCAATGGTAAGGTCGGCCCCTACTACCGAAACGCCCCAGTCTTTCAGGTCTTGCATATTCTCCGGCCGCTGGCCAACCTTGGCGCCGGGGCCAATAACGCTGTTTTCGGCTACAATAGAATACTGCACCGAAGCGCCCCTGCAAATTTTAACGCCCGGCATAATCAGCGAATCGCGCACCTGAGCGCCCTCCTCAATAGTTACATTAGCAAACAGCACCGAAAAATCTACCGTACCAAAAACGTTGCAGCCCTCGGTAATCAGCGAATTTTCTACCTGCGCCGTTTGGCCAATGTACTGCGGCGGCAGGGTTGGCGTGCGGGAATAAATGCGCCACGCCGGGTCTGAAAGGTCTAATTCGACCTTGGGGTTTAACAAATCCAAATTTGCCTCCCACAGCGAATCAATAGTGCCAACATCCTTCCAATAATCGTTAAAACGGTAAACATCCATTTTTTCGTTTGCTTTTAGCATATTGGGAATAATGTTTTTGCCAAAATCGTTGGCGGAATTTAAATCGGCCTCATCCTCGGTTAAATATTTTTTTAGCACCGGCCAGCTGAATACATAAATCCCCATAGAGGCCAAATTGCTTTTGGGGTGCGCCGGTTTTTCCTCAAACTCGTAAATACGGTCGTTTTCATCTACATTCATAATGCCAAACCGTGAAGCTTCCTCCATAGGCACCTCCAGCACGGCAATGGTGCAATCGGCCCCCCGCTCCTTGTGCTGATTGATCAGCTCGGCGTAGTTCATTTTGTAAATATGGTCGCCCGAAAGAATCAGCACATATTCAGGGTCGTACCGCTCAATAAACGGAATGTTTTGGTAAATGGCGTTGGCGGTGCCTTTGTACCAATCGGCGCCCGAATTTTTTTGGTACGGCGGCAATACATGCACCCCGCCGTTCGAGCGGTCTAAATCCCAGGGCTTGCCCGAGCCAATATAATCGTTTAGCTCCAGCGGCTGGTACTGGGTTAAAACGCCAACCGTTTCAATGCCGGAGTTAATGCAGTTAGAAAGCGGAAAATCTATAATTCGGTACTTGCCCCCGTAGGGCACAGCCGGTTTGGCAATTTTTTGGGTTAAAACCCCTAAACGGCTGCCCTGGCCGCCGGCCAGAAGCATTGCTACACATTCTGTTTTTTTCAAAACATCAACCCCTAATCTTAATATTAATATATCTTAAAAATATTAAAAACTAACCTTTAGCCCGCGCTTTTTTGCCCGCAGCCCCGCGCGCCTTTTTTTGCCGCTTGGTGCAGGTGTAAAACAGCGTGCTCATGGCCGGAATTTCAAACTCGGCCGATTGCTCCTGCCCGTGCATGGCAACCGGTTGGGTTTTTAGCTTTAAAAGGCCGCGGCCCTCGCCGCCAAAAGCCTCGTCGTCCGAATTAAAGCAGCAGGTGTACTCCCCCGCAAAGGGCAGGCCAATACGGTAATTCTCCCGCGTTACAGGCACGAAATTGCAAATTACTATTAATTCCTGCCCGGCGTCATCAATTCGCCGAAACGCAATAACGCTTTGGTCTTTATCATCATTAGCAATCCAGCTAAAGCCCTCCCACGAAAGGTCTTGCTGCCAAAGGGGGGCGCTGGCTTTATAAAACCCGTTTAACGCCTTTACATACGCCTGCATTTGCCGGTGCGCCTCGTAATCCAGCAGCAGCCAATCCAACTGCTCGTCGTACCGCCATTCAATAAACTGGGCAAACTCCTGCCCCATAAACAAAAGCTTTTTGCCGGGGTGCGCCATCATGTAACCGTAAAACGCGCGCAGCGAGGCGAACTTTTGCTCGTAATCGCCCGACATTTTTTCTATCATTGAGTGCTTGCCGTGCACCACCTCGTCGTGCGAAATGGGCAGCACATAGTTTTCACTGAACGCGTAGAAAAAGGAGAAGGTCAGCGCGTCGTGATTATATTTTCGGCCCAACGGGTCCATAGACATATACCGCAGCATATCGTTCATCCAGCCCATGTTCCACTTAAAGTTAAAGCCCAGCCCGCCGTCGTAGGTGGGCTTGGTTACCATAGGCCACGCGGTAGATTCCTCGGCTATCAGCATAACCGAGCCCGAAATTTCAAACACCTGACGGCTCAGCTCTTTAAAAAAGGCAACGGCCTCTAAATTCTCGTTCGAGCCGTGAATGTTCGGCCGCCACTGCCCGGCCTCACGGCCGTAATCTAAATAAAGCATAGAGGCAACCGCGTCTACCCGCAGGCCGTCTACATGGTAATATTTTAACCAAAAAAGCGCGCTGGAAATTAAAAAGCTTTGCACCTCGGGTCGGCCGTAATCAAAAACAACGGTTCCCCACTCTTTGTGCTCGCCCTTCAGCGGGTCGGCGTATTCAAAACAGGGCTCGCCGTCAAACCGGTACAGGCCAAAAGCGTCCTTTGGAAAATGTGCCGGCACCCAGTCTAAAATAACGCCAATGCCATTTTGGTGCATAATATCTACAAACTGCATAAACTGCTCCGGCGTGCCATAGCGGGAGGTTGGCGCAAAATACCCCGTTACCTGGTAGCCCCAGGAGCCCTCAAACGGGTACTCGGTAACCGGCATTAGCTCTACATGCGTGTAGCCCATTTTTAAAACATAGCTTGAAAGCTCGTTGGCCAGGGTAACATAATCTAAGGTGTTGCCGTCGTCAAACCGCTTCCAGGAGCCTAAATGCACCTCGTAAATATTAACCGGCGATTTATAAATATTGGTTTGGTCGCGTTTGTTTAAAAATTCGGCGTCCTGCCAATGGTATTCGCCCAAGCGGTACAGCTTAGAGGCTGTGCCGGGCGCTGTTTCAGCGTGAAAAGCAAAGGGGTCGGCCTTAAATAATACATCCCCCGATTTGGTTTCAATGGCGTATTTGTAGGCCTGATATTGCTCGGTGCCGGGAATAAAACACTCCCACACGCCGTTTTTAACAAGGGACATACTATTTTTATGCAGCTGCCAGTTGTTAAAATCACCAACCACGCAAACATTTTTTGCGTGCGGCGCCCAAACACGGAACAGCGCCCCCGGCTTTTCATCCTGCTCGGTAAAGTGGCTGCCTAAAAACTCGTACGCGTTGCCAAGCGAATAGCAACCCCACATTTCGTCTATTTTACGCACACCGTTCGACATGAAAAATCACCCCTTGTAAAGCCGCACCGCCGCAAAAATTTAAACCTTTAACGGCAAAACGGTTTTCTATATTCAGTATACCATTTTTTAAACGCCTTTACAAGGTGATAATTGACGCAACCGCCCTGTCCGATGTAGTATTTTTTGCTCAATATTTGTTATTATTGCACAAACAAAGCGCAAAAAACGCCTAATTTTGTAAAAATAATTTTACAATTGCACAAAAATAAGCCTTTTTCCGGCGCTTGCACCGTTCGGGCGTTTTGTGCCAAGCGGAAAGGGCCTGCCGCAATTTTGTTTTGGCCGGCAAGCACCCACTGCCCCTTTGGTGTTAGCTGGCAAGCACCCAATGCCCTTTTTGTGCAAGTCGGCAAGCGCCCAATGCCCTTTTAGTGTTAGCCGGCAAGCACCCGCTGCCCCTTTTGTGTTAGCCGGCAAGCGCCCAATGTAAAAGCCAAACCGACAGGCCGCCCCCTAAAAAGGGCCGCCCGCCGGTTTGGCAATTTTTTAAAAGAATAACAAAAGCAAAAGGGTTACTTGCCCTGCTCAAAGCAGGCGTTTAATTTTTCCAGCGCCTTTTTTTCAATTCTTGAAACATAAGAGCGGGAAATTTTAAGCTGCTTTGCCACCTCCCTTTGGGTGTGCTCCCGGCCGCCAAGCAGCCCAAAACGCAGCCCAATAATTATTTTTTCGCGCGAATTTAGGGCCTGCTCCACATACCCCTTTAGCTTTTTGGTTTTCAGCCGCAGGTCAATTTCGTCTACAATGTTGGTATCGTCCGAAATTACATCCATTAAGGTCAGGTCGTTGCCCTCCTTATCGGTTTCAATCGGCTCGTTCATAGAAATATCCTGCGCTGTTTTTTTTAAGGAGCGAAAATACATTAAAATTTCATTTGCTATCCTCACCCAAAAGCGTTTTTGTTGCTTCAAGGTCATTTCCTTTAATTTGCTTTAAAAAATCAATGTTTTTTGAAAAATCCAGCTCGCCCTCGGCGCCAAAAAGAATAACATGAGCGTTTTGCCCGTCCCAAACAATTCGGCGCACCAGGCTGCGAATCGCCGCCCGTTTTTGTTCCCCGCTCATAGAATCAATACCATTTTTAAAGGTGCCTAACAGCTGTTTTAAAACATCAAACTCCATATTGCTGAACGCGTGCTCGGCCGTAAGGTTAAGCTGTTCCTCAATACGCTGCTGCACTTTTTCAATATTGCTGTTTAATTGGTCAATATGCGTTAGCAGGGCCTGCTTGGTTGCCGGCTGCACGGCGTCTGCCAGGGTGCCAATTAAAGCCGTTACCTTTTTTTCTAAATCGGCCTTTTCCTTTTGCAGCTTGTTTAGCTGCTGCTCCCGGTCTAAGCGGTTTTCAAAATACGCCGCTTTGTTCTTTTCAAGCAACTTAATAAATTCACCGTTATCATCCGCCAAATTTTTAATTTGTTCCGTTACGGCAAGATCCAGCGCATTACCGCCAACATTTTTGCAGCTGCAAACCGTTTTTTTGCTGCGCTCTTTCATTTTGCAAACATAGCTGAACGCCACTTTCCCCTCAGGGGTTTTACGGTTGCTTAATTTGGGGTACATTCTGCTGCCGCAGCTGCAATATAAAAGCCCGGTTAGCAGGGCCTCGTTTTTTCGGGGTTGGCGGTAAGCTTTGGTTTTATTTCGCTCTAAGCAATCCTGCACCCCAACCCAAGTTTTTCCCGGTACAAGCCCCTTGTGCCGACCTACCGAAACAATCCAATCCTTTACCGGGTTAACAACGGCTGCCCTGCCCTTTTCCTGGTCGGTACGGTTATAAGCCAAAATGCCGTGTACGCCGTCAAAATCATTTGGCGCAGAAAACAGATCGGCCTCCTTGGCTGTTAAATAGGCGTAAGCCTCCTCATCGGCCACCATGTAAACCGGGTTTTGCAAAATAGATTTAATAGAAAACCGGGTAAAACGGTTACCGTTTTTTGTTAAAATATTTTGCTTAATCAGTTCGGTCTCCACGGCGGTAAGCGAGCCGGTTTGGCTAAATAATTTAAAAATTGTTTGAACCGTTTCAGCCTCCTTTGGTATTAATTTTAGCTTGCAGGCTTTTTTTGTTTTGCCGTCTACCGTTACACTTTTTACACTTTCGCTGCAATAACCCGTTGGCGTATTGCCCCCCAGCCAACGCCCTGTTTTGGCAAGCTCGTGCATATTATCCCGTATCCGTTCGGCAATCGTTTCGCGCTCCAGCTGCGCAAAAACCGAGGCAATGTACATCATTGCCCGGCCCATTGGGGTTGCGGTATCAAACTGCTCCCGCACCGAAACAAAGGTAATGTTTTTCTGCGAGAGCGTTTCAATCAAGCCCGAAAAATCGCTTACATTTCGGCTTACCCGGTCTAACCGGTAAACCACCAGCATTTTAATTTTTTTGCACTCAATTTGCTGTATCATTTTTTGAAAGGCCGGGCGCTGCAAATTTCCACCCGAAAAGCCCTCATCCTCAAAAACTACAGCGCCGTTCGCCGCCTCTTCCCCGTAATGCGCCCGAATATACTCCCGGCAAAGCTCAACCTGGTTGCCAATGCTTTCGCCTTTTCCCGTAAATTTGGATTTTCTGGAATAGATTGCAATAATATTAGAACCGTTTTCCATAGCCGCCACCCTTTATGTTATATTATATAAGGTAGTATAACATAAACACTTATTTTTGTAAAGAGTATTGCATTACTTAAAATGCAAAAAATTGTACTGCAAATATTGCAAAATAAATTTGGCTTGTAAACATTAAACCCGTTTACCGGCGGTTTTTAAACAGCGGGTAAACGGATAGGCGGCTTTTTGGGGGGCATTTTGGTAGAAAACACTTTGCAATTTTTAAAACTTGACAGATTTTATTAGGCAAATATAATTACAGCAGTGTAGGAATTAAATTGATTTATTTTTGGCCTTGGGGCATTGTTATGCTCTAAGGCCTTTGTGTTTTTACAGGGCAATTGGCCCTTTATTTTGTTACAGGCGTTGCGGGAGAATAGCAAGAAATTTGTTGCTGTTAAAACTTCCGCAAAAATCGGCAGATGTCTGCCGGTTTCAAGGTCTTTTTGAATAGATTTTAGTCGCTTAGCTGTCGGTCTTACAGCGACTTTAAATAAACCACCGATTTTTGAACTTAACGCCGGTTGTTGGGCGTGTGGGGTTTGACCCACGCACGCCCAATTTAAATAGGTACTTTGCCTTTCTTTTTTAAAAAGTTAATAATAACAGATTTATTGGCCCGGTACAGGTTTACCCCGTAAAGGTATTCTGCCAGGTCGGCCAATTCAAATGCTGAATACGGCGGTAGCTCTAATTCCGCTACTGAATTTTTTGCGGTGTTCAGCGTATATTTATTGCGGATGTCCGATAGGTATTCGCAGCCGAGTATGTCTTTTAACTTTTCAAACAAGCTTGTTTTTTTGCCGCACCCTATTGGAAAACCAATGTGCTGCAGCAAATATTGCATTCTTTTTGCAACCTGCGCTTGGGCAATTGCCTGATATTTATTGCAATTTTCTTCCGTTTGTGGTATATTCAATAAACAGGACCGGCAATCCATAAGATTTAAGTTTTGGCAAAAATGACATTGTTCCAAAGTCATTTTTTTATCTTTTCCAACATAGACCATTTTGTGTCCGCTCACCGTGAACCCTCCCGCTTTAGGTTTTTTGTTCTGTTTAATTGCAAATAAAATTCATCCGCAAAGTTACCTGCGGATGAATTTTACCGAAAATATGCTTTTAATTTTATTTTGCACTATCATCTGCACTTTCTTTTTTTCTGCGAACGGTTAATAAAACTGCAAGAACCGCAGCGCTGCTTGCCATTAAGGTAAAACACAGTGCCGGATGAAAGGTGTCACCCGTTTTTGGGGGCTTGGGGTCGTTAGCGCTTACCGGAAGCTGTTCCACTTTAAATTCCCAATCTAAATATCCTATGGAATCCTGAAATTGATTTTCAAGTGTAATTGGCACATTCAGTGTTACATCCAGGTTAATTTTTCCGCCGGAGTAAACCGTGCCAAGGCACACCCAGTCGCTTAGTTGGGCTTTTTGGTTGGCCGGTGCGGAAAACAAATTAGAATTATCATTTTGACATACAGTTAAATTTAACCTTGAGAGAAACTCCTCAGAGCCTTTTTCGGCACCGAGCGAGCGCATATGCACCTTGATTTTTACATTTTTTTCAAGCTTATTATCAATTGTTACCTTTTGGGTAATAGAATCCCCGGGCATTACATTCTTAAAATCTGTAAATAGGTCAGTGGGGGAATACTCGCTGCCGGGAGAAAAAATAAATTCCCCTGCGTTACCGTCGTAAGTAACTTTGCCATTGGCAAATGCGGTAACAGAGCAGGTTAACAGCATAACTGCAAGCAGCGCCAGGCAGGAAAGCTTTTTTAATATTTTTTTCATTCTCCCGTAACCTCGCTTCCGCTTGTATTGGTAATTTTTCCGTCAGCTATGGTAACATTCCATTGGTTCTGTACCACTGTTTCCGGCGTAGATTGAATGGCCGAGGCTACAATTTCAACCGAGAGGTGATAACCCTGTGGCACACTTGCGGTTGAAAGCTGCCCACAGCTTTTAATGAATCCGTTGGTAGTTGCACCGGGTACAACGGGAGATTGATAGTACCAATAGCCGTCCGACCCCTTAAGCCACCCTGTGTTTGTAAAATAAGTAATAATGTAATCTTTGCCCTGCTGCGGGGTTTGGGCTGTTACTGTTTGGTCGGCGGGATCAGAATTTTCGTTGTTTTTCATATTCCTATAAAGGCTTTTTGGCCTGGGCGGTTAAAAGGGGGGCTGGTTCTTGCCGGCAAGGACGGAAAAAGCACCAGGCCATTCCGCTTTAAAGGCACCGGGCTATCTCGCTGCATTTGCCTAAAACTGCGTGAGGAGGAGCCGGAAGTTAATGAGACAGACGAGTTGGCAATATAGAAATTTGTTACACTGTTACACCGGCAAAACATGATTTTTTAACATTTTTAATTTTTTCACACCGTCGCAAAGGCCTCGCGTGTAGTAAAAAAAGTGGTGTAACTGGTGTAACGGTGTAACAACCCCTTTAAAAGCCTTTATTTATGCGGGTTTTGCTGTTACACTTCCGAAAATGCCAAGTGTTACAAACCGTTAAAAAGTGTAACAAAGAGGGTAAAACCGTATGGAAAAGGAAAAAATTGTAAGTTCGTTAAACCGCACCGTACGGTTGCACGGATTTAACCGGCTGTATGTGCTGCAAAAATATATTGCGTACCGGGACAGTAAAACCGGCAGGCTGGAGCATTGCGTGCAGCTTAGCGAAAAGAACAACCCCAATAATGTTTTGCAAATAGGAATTGAAAAGGTTCAGCTAAGCGAGGACGGGGCGGAAAGCGTTACCTTGCCGGCAGAGCTTAAGGACGAGCTTACCGAAAACAAAGAATTTATTATAAAGCATTTTAACCGTGTTGTTCGGGTAGGCACGCCGGTTGAGGGCAACGAATATATCACTGGTTCCTGCAAATATCGCAATGAGCCTATCGTGCGAATTTTGAATCTTGGGTAATTCAGTATGATGATTATCATTACGATATATGCTTGCAAGAGGCTGCGGATTTTATTTTGGATGTTTTCGGTGACTTGAGCAAGCCTATCGAGGATAGAACAGAATTTTATTCTCTGCTCAATGGTGGCTGCACAGATCTAACTGATGACGAATTTATTGCTTTCCAGGACGAATTAAAACAAACGGCAGGAATTCAATTGCTCGGTGGACCGTACCATCTCGGATAAAATATTATATTTCAAAAGAGGCTCTTTAAAGGGCCTCTTTTTTTTAAAAAATGAGCAAAATTAATAATAAGGGGAAAGATAAGATTTGATTTAAATTCCTTTGTAAATAGTGAAATTTTATTGACAATAATGTACGATTGGTATATAATAATAGTACAAAATAAGAAAGGAGTCGGTACAATGTCAATAACTGCAACAGAGCTGAAAACAAATTTAAGTAAATACTTGTTACTTTCTGCAACAGAGGATATTTATATTACCAAAAACGGCAAAATAATTTCAAAATTAACTAATCCTTTCCAAGAAAAAATTGATATTGCAAAATCTCTGTTTGGGATTCTCCCCGACAATATGACTCTCGAGGATGCTAACGAAGAGAGGTTAAATAAAATATGAAAGTATTAATAGATACTTGTATAATCATTGATGTTTTGCAATCAAGGCAGCCATTTTGTAGTGCGGCCCAGAAATTATTTCTTTTTGCTGCAAACCATCAATTTGACGGATATATTACGGCAAAATCAGTAACTGATATATATTACCTTTCGCATCGGTTGACTCATGACGATAAGAAAACAAGAATAATCCTAAGTAAGTTATTCGAACTGTTTGAAATTGCGGATACTACCGGAGCGGATTGCCGCCGTGCCATACCTTCTCCGATTTCGGATTTTGAGGATGCTGTTATGAATGAAACTGCCCTACGAATAAATGCCGATTGTATTGTAACAAGAAATAAGAAAGACTATTTAAAATCACCTGTACCTGTTTTCTTGACGGATGATTTTATAAAGAAAATTGAACAGGAAAACGGTGTTTAAGAGCTCCAATTTGGGGCTCTCTTTTCTTGTTTAAAACCCAAAACCAAATATAATATTAATACTATTTTTAAAGGGAGAATTGTAATGAGTAATGTAAGTAATAAAACATGACTTGTTTATTACTGTAACATAATATATTCCGAAAATCTATTATTTTGTGAATTCAACTTCCTGTTTTGCCAAAATTAAATTTTGGAATATCATTATAAAGTGAAACTTTTTAACCTGTTCTTTTAATAGAACAGGTTTTTATTTTTTTAGGAGGTTGAAATATTGAAACAATTATTTTTATTAAGGGGACTCCCCGGAAGCGGGAAATCTACATGGATTAAAAAAATGGGTTTAGTGCCTATACTCTATCGTCAGATAAGCTGCGAGAAATGTATGCCGGCCTTGAATATGACACTAATGGAAATTTGGTCATCAGCGCTAAATGCGATAAATTTGTGTGGAGCACCTTATCAACTTCTTGGTTGGAGCGAGACAGGCGGTATAAGAACTTATCATGTATATGATGCCAACGCTGTGGGCGGAGAATTAAATTGTTATAGATCGGCCGCCACAGACCATCCCAAATATTGTGTAAACCTCCAATGTGGTGTAAAATAGAAAGAACACATTGGAGGAATTTATATGACAAGA
>CABQLY010000005.1 GCA_902465155.1 uncultured Oscillospiraceae bacterium
AAGCGCAACAAACCAAGCCCTTTTGGTGCAAAGCAATTTGCACCCGCAAAAAGGCTTGGTTTTTTGTACGCTATTTTGGCCCGTGCAGCGCCGCACGGGCTTTTATTTTTGCAGCAGTTTACAACATAATACGGATTATGTTGTAAACCCCAAAGCAGAATGAATTGAAGGAGAGAATTTTCAATGAAAACAAAATCGAAAAAAATTGTGGCAATTGTTGTTTCTATTGCGTTGATCATTGGCAGCTCTTTTGCAGCTGCTTACATTATGCACCGTAACGAAAGCATAGAAACCTCAACCACCGTAAAAAACGGCCTTTCGGCCTACGAGTTGGCCGTGCAAAACGGTTACAGCGGAACCTTGCAGGATTGGATTGCTTCATTAAGCGGAAAATCGGCTTTTGAAATTGCTAAGCAAAACGGATACCAAGGAACCGAAAAGGATTGGTCGGCCCGGTTAAATCAGCTGGCCGAAAGCAAGACCCTTGGCATTTTAACGGCAAAGCTGAACAGTGTAAACGAGTTGGTGCTGACCCTTTCGGACGGAACACGCTTAAATTTAGGTAAAGCCAACCTTAAAGGCGATACGGTAACCGTAACCGCCAGCCAAACCACAACGGTAGTAAAGGGTGCCGACGGTAAAAACGGCGTTGACGGAAAAGACGGTGTAAACGGTAAAGACGGCACCAACGGCAAGGACGGCACCAACGGCAAGGACGGCGTAAACGGCACCGACGGTAAAGACGGAACCAACGGAGCCGACGGCGTTGGCATTAAAAGCGCCGCGGTAAATAATAACGGAGAACTGGAGCTAACCTTTTCAAACTACCAAACCGTAAATGTTGGCAAGGTGGTTGGCGCTACGGGGCTAAAGGGCGAAAACGGACTTTCGGCCTACCAAATTGCCGTAATTTCGGGTGCTACCACCGCCGCCACCGAGCAGGAGTGGATTGCCAGCTTAAAGGGCGCACAGGGTGAAAAAGGCGAAACGGGTGCTGCCGGTGCGCAGGGCCCACAGGGTGAAAAAGGTGCGCAAGGCGAAAAAGGCGAAACCGGCGCCCAAGGCCCGCAGGGCGAAAAGGGCGCGACCGGCGCCACCGGTGCTGCCGGGGCAAACGGAAAATCGGCCTATGAAATTGCCAAAGAAAACGGCGTAACCTTAAGCGAGGGCGATTGGCTGAACTCCCTAAAAGGGGAAACCGGAGCCGCCGGCGCTGCGGGTAAATCGGCTTTTGAAATTGCCCGCGAGGCCGGCTTAACAGCCGAAACCAGCGAAATTGCCTGGATTATGAGCTTAAAGGGTGAAACGGGCGCGCAAGGTGAAAAGGGCGAGACGGGTGCCACCGGCGCTGCCGGCGAAAACGGAAAATCGGCCTTTGAAATTGCTAAAGCAAACGGTTATATTCCGGATTCCGCAACCGAGGCGGAATGGTTAAACTCTTTAAAAGGCGCTCCCGGCCAAAACGGCTTAACCCCCACTATTGGCAGTAACGGCAACTGGTTTATTGGCAGCACCGATACCGGCGTAAAAGCCAGCGGAACCAACGGTCAAAACGGGGCCGACGGTCAAACCCCTAACATTGGCGCAAACGGAAATTGGTGGATCGGCACGGTAGATACCGGCGTAGCCGCTCAGGGCCCGCAGGGTGAAAAAGGCGAACAGGGTGCCACCGGTGCCCAAGGTGAAAAGGGCGAAACGGGCGCTGCCGGTGCTCAAGGCGAAAACGGCTTAACCCCCACTATTGGCAGTAACGGCAACTGGTTTATTGGCAACACCGATACCGGCGTACAGGCCAGCGGTACCAACGGTGCCACCCCAACGGTGGGCAACAACGGCAATTGGTTTATTAACGGAACCGATACCGGCATAAAAGCCACTGGCACCGGCATTAAAGCTATTCAATTAAACGGTAAGGATATGGATATTACCTTAACCGATAACAGCGTGGTGCATTTAGCCAATGTAAAAGGGGAGGACGGCGCCAACGGCATAACGCCCACCATAGGCGCCAACGGAAATTGGTACTTAGGCACGGTAGATACCGGTGTGGCTGCTAAGGGCCCGCAGGGCGAAAAGGGCGAACAGGGGGCCACCGGCGCTCAGGGTCCACAAGGTGAAAAAGGTGAGCAAGGTGCCACAGGAGCTACCGGCGCACAAGGCGAAAAGGGCGAGACCGGCGCTGCCGGCGAAAACGGTAAAACACCGAATATTGGGGCTAACGGCAATTGGTGGATTGACGGAGTAGACACCGGCGTGGCCGCTACCGGCCCGCGGGGTGAACAAGGCGAAACCGGCGCTCAGGGTCCACAAGGTGAAAAAGGCGAAACGGGTGCTACCGGCGCTACCGGCCCGCAAGGCGAAAAGGGTGAAACCGGCGCCACTGGTGCACAAGGCCCGCAGGGCGAAAAAGGTGACACCGGCGCTACCGGAGCCCAGGGTGCCCAAGGCGAAAACGGCTTAACCCCCACTATTGGCAGTAACGGCAACTGGTTTATTGGCAGCACCGATACCGGCGTAAAAGCCAGCGGAACCAACGGTCAAAACGGGGCCGACGGTCAAACCCCTAACATTGGCGCAAACGGAAATTGGTGGATCGGCACGGTAGATACCGGCGTAGCCGCTAAGGGCCAAACCGGCACCGGCATTACCGGCGCCACCGTAGACGAAAATTACTTTACGCTGCTGCTTTCTAACGGGCAAACAATACAGCTAAATGCTGCTGATTTTAAAGGCACACAGGGCGAAAAAGGGGAGCAGGGCGAAACCGGCGCGCAGGGCGTTAGCGTTCTTAGCCTTTCAATTGATTCTAACGGCAATTTGGTAGCAACCTACAGTAATAACCCCAACAACCCGCAAACGGTTGCAACCGCCGCACAAATAAAGGGTGAAACCGGCGCCCAAGGCCCGCAAGGCGAAAAGGGCGAGGCCGGCAGAGGAATTGCAGATATTACTTATTCAAACGGTAAATTTATTTTCACCTTTACCGACGGTACCACCAAAGAAGTCAGCTCTTCGGGTTCGGGAGGAACAGGCGGTTCTACCGGTGCTACCGGGGGAGACACCGGGATAATTAAATATTTATTAAAGACTGACGGAACATGGTCTGTTTCGGCGGGAAGTACGGCTTCTGAACAAACGGTAATAGAAATTCCGGAAAAGTACAACGGTATAGCAGTAACTGAAATTGCGAGCAACGGATTTACAGAGCTAAGCAATTTAAAAACTTTTATTATGCCGAATACGGTTACAAAAATAGGGACTAGAGCACTTAGTGTCTGCCACAACTTAACAAATGTAACTTTTTCTAACCAGTTAAGTATTATTGGAAGTGGTGCTTTTTTTGATTGTCAGCGCTTAGATGAGGTTAGCCTACCAAACACAGTAACCGATATTGGTGATTACGCTTTTAGGAGTTGTTTATCCTTGAAAAGCATTACTATTCCGGAAAATGTATCAACAATTGAGTGTGACACTTTTTATGAATGTCAAAGTTTAAATTCCGTCTCTTTACCTGCAAACTTAAAAAAAATAGAGCATAAAGCATTTGGATATTGTGATGCGCTTAAAGAAATTTCAATACCCAAAAGTGTAACTTATATTGGAGGTTTCGGCCTATCAGGTAAAATAGAGAATGCTTATTTTGCAGAAACAAGCGGATGGACGCAGGGCTCAGATTCTTTGAACAGAACCGCAGTAGAAGCGGCGGAATTGGCAGATTCATCAAAAGCGGCAAAACTTTTGAACTACCTTAAAGGATATTTAGAACGAGAATAAAAGGAGAAAAAATTTATGACAGCAAACGAGTTAACCATGAACGATTCTTATTTAATAGTAGAAAACGGGGAAAACGAAAACGGTACAATTATTAAAGTTTCTTACCGCAGCAATTTAATAAATGTTTTTCAAAAAATTGAACCGGAAAGGTTTTCGCAAATTAAAGATTTAGATGTGAACAAAATTGTTGATTTTAGAAAAATTGTAAGCATAGCGGGTGATTCCGGCTACAGCCTTTACCAGCTTACACAGCTGTAAAATTTAAATTACAACCTTTTTTCGGGGGCGGTTTGCAAAACCGCCCCTATTTTTTACGCCGAAAGGGGTTCGGTTTTACGCCCAAACAGCCCTAAAACAAAGGAAAATCCTACCAAACGACAAAATACGACCTTTTGTGCAAATAATTTTAAAATATTTTAGATAAAATTATTGACAAATGAAATATTATGTGATATGATAGGAACAACAAATATGAACGGAGTGTTAAAAAAATGAAAGAAAATTCTGAAACACAAGAGCAAGAAATACAGTACCGGTACGGTTACGAGGAGCACAGCCACAAAACAGAGAAGGGCGTGCCGTACCGGGGGTTTGATATTGTGGCATTTTGCGGGCAGCAGCTGGTTTACCGGGCAGAGAATGTTTTTACAGCAAAAAGCGTGGCAGAACAATTTGTAAACCGCTGTAATGCCGAGGGGTTGGAGCTTTGTCATTTGGCCGATGTTTTAGAGGATAGATTGTGTGTACTGCCGCTGTAAGATTGCAAAAAAACTGGGCAGCCGTGTGGCGCGTGGTAGATAAAATTGCGGATTGTACCACCCTTGCGTTTGGCCTTTATTTAATTGCAGCGGAAAAAAATTTAACAAATAAAAAACGCGGCCTTTGGCCGCAAAAATAGTACCGGCCGTGCAAAACCTGCACGGCCGGTATGTTTTTGTTTTGTTTTTGTTCTGCTTGCTTTTAACAAAGGGCAAAGGCGGGTAGGTAAACAGCCGCGCTAAAATTACGGGCGGTTTTTAAAAATATAATCCGGCTCGGCGGTGTTGGCCGCCTTTCTTAAAGCGGTTGGGGTGGCGCCGTAAAACTTTTGGGTGGCCCGGTAAAACGAATTTTTATCATGAAATCCGCAGTACGAAATAATGGTTTTAATTGGCATATTGGTTGTTTGCAAAAGCTCTACCGCCTTTTTGGTGCGCAGCTGCTGGGTGTAGCTTTTAAAGCCCATGCCAAACTTTTCTTTAAACACGCGGCTAAAATAGGCCGGGCTGTAAAAGCATTTTTCGGCCAGTGTTTCTAAGGTTAAATCGGCCGAAAAGTTGTTTTGAATATACTCCAGCATTTGGCGCATTACATCGCTTTTGTCGTAATACTCCTGGTGGTCGGCGCTGCTCAACTTGCGAATCATTTTTAAAAACAGGGCCTCAATATAATCGCGCACCACATTTTTGTAAAGCGATTTTTTGCAGCGCAGCTCCTCAATAATATCCTCTAAAATGTGCTCTACGGCCTGCCGCTCCTGCCCGGTAAAGGTTACAATGGGGTCCGGGTTGCCCGAAATATCTCCGTGAAATTCGCTGAACTCTGTTAGGCTTAAAATGTCAAAGGCGTTTTTGCTGTTAATTAGCTCGCGGCTTAAAAAAAACAAATCGAACATTACTTCAATGTAGGTCATAGAGCCGTTGGCCAAAAAGTCGTGCGTTTTGCCGTAGTTTACATACAAAAAATCTCCGCGGCTAACCTCGTAAGCAACGCCGTCAATATACTGGGTGCCGGTGCCGGCGCAAATGTAGATCAGCTCAACAAAATCGTGCCGGTGCGGGTCGCCCCGGCGCTGAGTGGTTACAATTTTGTGTGCCCCGGTGTGCTCGTCATGATTTTTTATTACATTAAAAGATAAGGTTTTCATCTACGCTAAGATTGCAGCTTTTTCAGCTGATAAAACTCCCCTTTCAAATTCATTAGTTCCTCGTAGGTGCCAAATTCGGTGCAGTGCCCGTCGCGCATAACGGCAATTTTATCGGCATTGCGAATGGTAGAAAGCCGGTGCGCTACAATAAAGGTGGTGCGGTTTTGGGTTAGGTTATCAATAGCGTCCTGAATTTCTTTTTCGCTAATGCTGTCCAGCGCGCTGGTGGCTTCGTCAAAAATAATTACCTGCGGATCGCGAATAATGGCCCGCGCAATGGAAATACGCTGCCGCTGCCCGCCCGAAAGCTTGCCGCCGTGCTCGCCTACTACGGTATCTAACCCGTGGGGCAGGGTTTTAATAAACCCGGTTAGGTTGGCGGCCTTAACGGCGGCGTCCAGCTGCTTGCCGGTTACGGTTGGCAGCCCGTAGGTAATATTATCCCTTATAGTGCCCGAAAACAAAATGCTGGTTTGCGGTACTACGGCAATGTGCCGGCGGTAGCTGTGTAGGTCAAGGGTGTTAATGTCGTTACCGTCTATTAAAATTGTGCCGGAATTGGCCTTGTTAAACCCAATTACCATGTTTAAAACGGTAGATTTTCCCGCGCCGGATTCGCCAACCAGCGCAATGGTTTCCCCCGCGGTTACATGCAGGTTTAGGTGGTTCAGCACCAGCTTTTCGGGGCTGTAGCCAAAGCAAACATCTTTAAAATCGTACTCCCCGCGCAGGGTGGTTAGCTTTTTCTTGCCGTCGTTGTCCTCAATATCGTTCGCACTTAAAATTTCACCAATAGAGGCAATAGATTCGGTGCCCTTTGAAATGGTTGGCAGCAGCCCCACTAAGGAGGATATTTGGTTTACAATGGTGGTAAAGTAGGTTTGGTAAAGCGCAATTTCCCCAATTGAAATATCGCCCTTATACGCCATGTAGCTGGTTGTGGCAAGGCAAATGCCCTGAAATACCTGAAAAATTGCCCAGCTGGAGGCCCCGAACAGCTGCTGAATTAAATCTAACCGGTAGCCCTTTTCGGCAACATCCTTTAGTTGGCTGGTAAATTTGTTAATTTCGCTGTCTTCCAGCGCGTGGGCGCGGGTAACGGGAATAAGCTCTACCATGTCTAAAACCTCGGCCGAGGTTTCCTCCACGCCTTTTCTAAAATCGCGGTTGCGGTTGCGGATTTTGGTGCGAAAGGCTACCGTGGTAATGGCCGCTATGGGCGCGCAAAGAATAAAGAATAAAAATACAATCCAGTTGGTAAGCAGCACCACAACCAGCGAGGCGCTAAGGTTTAAAATAATGCCCAAAACCGTTTCAAACAGCTGAAAGGAAAGGGCCTCTACCGCCTCAACATCCCGCATAATTTTAGATTGAATTCGGCCGGATTGCATTTCTTTGTGAAAGGAAATTGAAAGCTGCTGCAATTTGCGCACCATGGCACCGCGCAGCCCGGCCTCAACGCTGCGGCGGGCCCGGCTGAATAAAAGCGTATGCACATAGTGCGTTGGCACATTCAGCGCCAGCAGCAAAAGCAAGCCAAGCATATAAAGCGCCAGCTGCTGCAGCCCGTTTTGCGGGTGGCTGGCCGCAATGTTAATAACGGCGCTGGTAATAAGCGGCAGTACCCACGAGGGGCTGGATTTTATGGCAAAAAAAACGGCCGAAAAAAGCAGCTTAATATAATGTCCTTTATACAGCTTAAAAAGCAACCGGACGGATTTTTTGCTGCCATCGGCGTAATAGGCTATAAAATTTTTCTCCTGCCGGAGTAATTCGCGGTCGTCAAAGTGCAGTTTTGGTTGTATTCGTTTGGCGTTTTGCATAGCAGCCACTCCCCCAGCCAAAATTTAAAACCTTGGCTTTGGCTTTTTGTCGGTAAGCGTTAAACACCCCCCAAAAGGCTTTCACACTTGCCTAACTATGGGTATTATACCAGTTACCCTAAAAATGTCAACCCCAAAAGCGGTTAAAGTTCAAACAATTTTTGGGGCAAAATTTAAACCGCCTTGGCGCACAAAAAAGCCGCCCCGAAAAAGGGCGGTTCTTAGGGCTGCCAAAGCCAGCCTTTGCCGGCCTGTGCCAACGGCCCTGCGGGCCAATTACAAGTTTGCGCAAAAAATTAAACGGCGCGGGTAACCTTGCCGGAACGCAAGCAACGGGTGCAAACATTAATTCTGCGGGGAGAACCGTTTACAATTGCCTTTACGCGCTTAACATTAGGCTTCCAGGTGCGGTTGCTGCGACGGTGAGAGTGAGAAACCTTAATACCAAAGGTAATTTCTTTGCTGCAAATATCACATTTTGCCATTTGTGGCACCTCCTTTAAACTTTGGAGCGGCGGAAATTAAAGAAAAACCGCCAAACTTCCTGCATAACACAGGTTATTATAGCAGATTACGCCGCCAATTGCAAGTGTTTTTTGCCCCTTTTTTATTTTTTGGCGTTTTTACCGCCTTTGCGCTTTCTTACGGGTGTTGACACTACCGCCAAACTGGTTTATAATAATGTTGTTATTTTAAAATTTTAACTTTTGGAGTGTTACCGTTTATGCATACCGTTTTAAAACAAATTAGCCAGGTGGGCCTGGTGCCCGTAATTAAGTTAGAGGAGCCAAACAACGCCGTAAGCCTTTGCAGCGCGTTGGCCAAGGGCGGTATTCCGGTGGCGGAGGTTACCTTTCGCGCTAAAGGGGCCGAAAAAGCCATTTTTAACATTGCAAACGCCCTGCCGCAGGTTTTGGTTGGGGCTGGTACGGTAACAACGGTAGAGCAGGCTAAAGCCGCCGCCAGTGCCGGCGCAAAATACATTATTTCTCCGGGGTTTGACCCGGTAGTGGTAGAATACTGCCTTTCGCACAACATTTTAATTACTCCCGGCTGCGCCACCGCCGGGGACCTTTGCATGGCCAGCCGCATGGGGTTAGAGGTTGTAAAATTCTTTCCCGCCGAGGCGGCCGGCGGTATTCGCGCCCTAAAGGCTTTTTTTGGGCCGTTTGCCCAATTAAAATTTATGCCAACCGGCGGCATTAACGCCCAAAATGTTACCGAGTACTTAGCGCACCGGCAAATTATTGCCTGCGGCGGCAGCTGGATGGCGCCGGAAAAGCTAATTGCCGAGCAAAATTGGAGCGGCATTACCGCCGTTGCCGAGCAGGCCGTTTTAGGTATGCTGCAGCCGCGCCTTACCGGGCTAACGCTGCCCGGCGACAGCGACGAAAGCGCCAACCCGCTTTTGGCCAATTTAGGCCTTGAGAGCGGCAGCTTTGCCGTAGCGCAGGTCGAACCCGGCGCCCCGGAATGCAGCGGGTGGAGCTTAACCGTAAACTCGGTAGAACGGGCCGTAACCTACTTTACCGCAAAGGGGCTTGCCTTTTTGCCGCAAACCGCTAAACACGCGGCCAACGGCGCCTGCACCGAAATTCAACTGGCAAACAAGCTGGCCGGCTTTAGCGTAACCCTGCGTCAGGCGTAAAATTTTAGGCGCAGTTTTTAGCCCAAAATTGCCGCTGCAGCCGTGCCCGTAATTTTGCGTACAGGCGCTTGCCGGCGTTAATTGGCCGGTTAAATTGCAGCGTTAAAATTGCCGCTTTTTGGGCCTTTTAAAACGGGCTTTGGCCCGGCTGCAATTTTTTACGGCGCAAAAGGCGGCCGGGCGGGGTGCTTTTTTCTTGCTTTTTTTAATAAATTATAGTACAATAAAAATGTTATGGTTTAACCGTGGCGCACACAGCCTAACCCGCCTTAAAAGGGCAAAACAAAAATTTTAGAAATAAACTTTTGGCAACGAGGTAGAAAAAATGGAACTATTAGAGCAACGGATTGTAAAAGACGGCAAGGTAAAAGCCGGCAATGTACTAAAGGTAGACAGCTTTTTAAACCACCAAATTGATGTAAATTTATTAAACGAGCTGGGGCGCGAGTTTAAGCGCCTGTTTGCGGGCAGCGAAATTACAAAAATTTTAACCATAGAGGCTTCGGGCATTGGCATTGCCTGCATTGCCGCGCAGCATTTTAATGTGCCGGTTTTGTTTGCCAAAAAAACGCAAACCAAAAATATTGCGGGCGAAACCTACAAAAGCCGCGTAGAATCCTTTACCCACGGCAAGGTTTACGACATTATTGTTTCAAAAGAGTTTTTAAAGCCGGAGGATAAGGTTTTAATTATTGACGACTTTTTAGCCAAGGGCAGCGCGCTAAACGGCTTGGTACAGCTGGTGCAGGATGCAGGCGCTACCATTGTTGGGGCCGGCATTGTTATTGAAAAGGGCTTTCAAGACGGTGGACGCCTTATTCGCAGCCGCGGAATTCGGGTAGAATCCTTAGCGATTATTGATTCGATGGACGAAAACACCGGCATTGTTTTTCGGCACCAGGGGGCCGAAAACGCCTAAACCGGCAAAGGTAGGCCAAAATTGGCTTGCCTAAGCTTAGCCTTGCTTATTTTATTTTAAAACCGGCAGCCTGCAAAAGCCAACCGCCAACAGCCTTTAGGTTGCTTTTGGCGGGTTTGGGCGCGCCTAAACGGCGTTTGTTTTTTGCCGGCTAAAATAGTTAAAATTTTTCGCCAATTTCGCCGGCGCTGCTTTGCTGAAAAAGGCAGCGCCGGCAACGCATTGCAGCCGGGCAAGGGGCGCTTGCTTTTTTTCTTTGGCGGGCAATTAATTTACGGCCAAAGCCTTAAAACAGGGCCGCCGCTTAAACGGCAGGGCGTTTACATTAGGGCTGTAAAGGGGTTACTTTATGTCTTTTATTGAGCTAATTTTTCTTTCTATTGGTCTTGCTATGGATGCGTTTGCCGTTTCGGTCTGTAAGGGGCTTTCCTGCCGAAAAATGGGGCTTTCGCAGCCGCTGACCGCCGGGCTTTACTTTGGCGGCTTTCAGGCCCTTATGCCCTTAGTGGGGTTTTTGCTGGGCCAAAGCTTTCAAAAATACATTGAATCTATTGACCACTGGATTGCCTTTGTGCTGCTGCTGTTAATTGGCGCCAACATGATTCGCGAAAGCTTTTCTAAAGAGGAGGAAACGGTAGAGGCCTCCTTTGGGCCGCGGGCCATGCTGCCAATGGCGGTTGCCACCAGCATAGACGCCTTGGCGGTTGGGGTTTCGTTAGCCTGTTTGCCGGGCACCAACATTACCGTTGCCATTAGCCTTATTGGCGCTATTACCTTGGTTATTTCGGCCGTTGGGGTTATTATTGGCCACTTTGCCGGCGGGTTTTTAAAATCTAAGGCCGAGTTTGCCGGCGGCGCTATTTTAATTTTAATTGGCCTTAAAATTTTGTTAGAACACTTAGGAGTTATTCATTTTTAAAAAAACACGCAAAATAAAAAGGAACGCCAAAAATGCAGAATGTTACCATACGCCCGGCCACCGAGCAGGACGCCGCCGCGCTTTTAAAAATTTACGCGCCTTATGTACAAAACACCGCTATTACCTTTGAGTACACCGTGCCAACCGTTGAGGAATTTAAAGCCCGCATTGCCGGCACTTTAAAAAAATACCCTTATTTGGTTGCCGAGCAAAACGGCCGGCCTTTGGGCTACGCCTACACCGGCCCGTTTAAAGAGCGTGCCGCTTACGAATGGGCGGTTGAAACCAGCATTTATCTTGACCCAAACGCAAGAAAAATGGGCTTGGGTCGGCAGCTTTACACGGCTTTAGAGGCTGTTTCAAAGGCGCAGGGCGTTTTAAATTTTAACGCCTGCATTGCCTGCACCAACCAGCCGGACGAGCATTTAAACAACAACAGCGTACAGTTCCACCACCACTTGGGCTTTACCACGGTTGGCACCTTTTGCCAATGCGGGTACAAGTTTGGCGTTTGGTACAACATGGTTTGGGTAGAAAAGCTTTTGGCAAAGCACCCCGCCGCGCCAAAGCCCCTTACCCCGTTTTTAGCTTTAGGCAGCCAAACGCTGCAGCGCTGCGGCATAACCCCGCTGCCCCGCCCTTAAAAATTAAATTATTTTTGGTCGCCGCACGGGCAGCGGCCGCCGAACTCGGCCCCGCCGCACCTTGGCTGGGCCGAGCATTTTTTTGCCTGATTTTTGCCTGATTATTTTTAAAAAAATTGGCAAAAATAAAACCGTTCAATCTGCATAACAAAGGGGACGGTTTTAAAATGCACTTTTCACTTAAAAAACGCACCGCTATTCGCCTAATAAGCTTTTTATTGGCGGCGTTTGCCGCGCTTTTTGGCCTTGCGTTAAAGCAAAGCTGCCAAATTCAAACGCTGCAGCGCGATTTAACCCACGACCGCCAGCAAATGCTGGAAAGCCTAAACGAAAGCTTAGAGGGCATGGCCCTAACGCTGGAAAAAAGCCTTTATGTTGGCACCCCGGCGGGCATGAGCAGCTTAACCAACAAGCTAATTTTACTTTCGGGTAACGCCGGCGCGGCGCTTTCAAAGCTGCCCTCCGGCAACGGGGGCGTGCAAACGGTGGCCAAATTTTTGTCGCAGGTGAGCGATTACGCCGCCGTGCTTACCGAAAAATGTATTCGCGGCGAGGAAATTACAACCGCCGAGTACGACACCCTGCGCGGCCTTTACGAAAGCGCCCAAAAGCTTTCGGCCAAAACCGATGAGCTAAAAACCCTTTACGGCAATTACAACGATTTAAAAAGCAGCCTAAACGGCGAGTGGGCCACCGCGGCCGAAAGTGCAATTTCCAGCCCAATGGAGGAATTAGACCGCTCGTTAGGCGAGCAGCCGGCCCTAATTTACGACGGCCCGTTTTCGGACCACATTAGCCAGCAAAGCTCGGCGCTGCTGCAGCAGGCAAGCCCCGTTACCAAAGAGCAGGCCGCAAAAAAAGCGGCCGACCTTTTAGGCCTAAAGCAGGGTGATTTGCAGGCGCTGGAGGAGGAGCAGGGCAGTATGCCGGCCTACTGCTTTAAAATCGAAAAAACAAGAATTGCCGTTACCAAAAACGGCGGCTATTTAAGCTACTTTACCAACGGGCGCGAAATTGGTACCGCTACTTTGGAGAGTAAAGACGCCCCACAAAAGGCCAAAGAATTTTTGCAAAAGCTGGGGCTGGGCAATTTTCAAAGCAGCTATTATTTTACCGACGAGGGCATTTGCACCGTTAATTTTTGCTACAAGCAGGGCAATATTTTGTGCTACACCGACCTTATTAAAATTGGCGTTGCGCTGGATAACGGGCAAATTGTTAGCTGCGAGGCGCGCGGATTTATTATGAACCACAAGGCCCGCACCGTTCCGGCAGCCAAGCTTACCGCAACGCAGGCGCAAGCGGTGCTTTCTAAAAAGCTGCAGCCCGTTTCTACCAATTGGTGCCTTATTCCAAGCGAGGGTAAGGAGGAGCTTTATTGCTACGAATTTTACTGCCGCGGCCAAAAGGGGGAGGATGTTTTAGTGTATATTAACGCGCAAACCGGCGCCGAGGAGCAATTGCTAATTTTATTAAAAACCGACGGCGGCACCCTAACCCGGTAGCCCGTTTGGCAAAGCTAACTTTTTTGCCCCAACAAAGCCCCAAAGCAACCGGGGCAAAGGGGTGCTTTAAATTTTAAACAGTGCCCCAAAGCGCAAAAACGCCCGCCCCTTTGGGGGCGGGCAGCTTTATTTTCGCAGCCAAACGGGGGCAGGTAACTGGCTAATGGTTTTGGCGTGCCAAACGCCGGTTTGCCCAACCAAGCTTATGTTAGAAAAATTAGTATTTAAGGGGAACAAGCCAAACACGGTGGGGCCGCTGCCCGAAAGCCCGGCCAGCAGCGCGCCGCGGGCGTACAGCCGGTTCATTGCCTGCCACTGCTCTGCCCGGTCGGGCGATACGGCTAAAAAGTCGTTCTCGCAAAGGGTAAAGGCGGTAGTTTCCCTTCCGGATTTTAACAGCTGACCAATAAGCTTGCCGGTTGCAAGGTCGTGCGGCAGCCCGTCGGCCAAAGCGTACATGGCACCGGTTGACCTTTTGGCGTGGTTTTTTTGCAGCCAAACGGCATATTGCTCGGGCTGCGGTAAAACGGTTAGCAGCTCCCCCGCGCCGGCAGCCAAACAGCGCCCGCCCTGCAAACAAAACGGAACATCGGCCCCCAGCGTTTTGGCCAGCTCAAATAAATCTGCTGGCGCTAACGGCTCACCGTGCAGCGTATTTAAGCCGCGTAAAACAGCGGCCGCGTCGGTACTGCCGCCGCCAAGCCCCGCCGAAAACGGAATTTGCTTTTGCAAAAAAATGCTTGCCTGCGGCCTGCGGCCAAGCTTTTCGTAAAAGGCTTCGGCCGCCCGAACAATTAAATTTTCCGGCCCTACCGGGCAATCGTCCATAAAATATTCGGGCGGCTGCCCGTCTTCCTCAAATGTTAACTCATCACACAAATCAACCGTTTGCATAAGCGTGCTGATCTCGTGGTAGCCGCTTGGCAAAAGATCCCCCACCTTTAAAAACAGGTTGATCTTAGCCGGGGCCTTAACGGTTAAAATTTTCACCTTTAAGCTCCTTTAAAAATTCTCCGGTGCGGCGCAGCGCCTCTTTAATATGGTCTACCGAATAGCAGTAGGAGGCCCGCAAAAACCCCTCGCCGCCAAGGCCAAAAGCGTCCCCGGGAATCATGGCAACCTTTTTGGCGTACAGCAGCTGCTCGCAAAAATCCTCACTGCTCAGGCCCGTGCTTTTAATGCAGGGAAAAACATAAAACGCGCCCTGCGGCTCAAAGCAATCCAGCCCAATGCGGCGAAACCCGTCTACAATTAAGCGGCGGCGGGTATCGTACTCCTCCGCCATGCGGGTAATATCCTCGTCCCCGTGCCGCAGCGCCTCTATGGCGGCGTACTGCGAGGTGGTAGGGGCCGACATAATGGCAAACTGGTGGATCTTGGTCATAATGGTTGTAATTTCTTTCGGGGCAAGCGCGTAACCCAAGCGCCACCCGGTCATAGAATAGGTTTTAGAAAAACCGGAGGCAATAACCGTGCGCTCGCGCATGCCGTCAATCTCCGCAATAGAAACATGGCGCTCACCGCCGTAGGTCAGCTCGGCGTAAATTTCGTCCGAAATAACAAAAAGGTCGTGTTTTTTAATCACAGCCGCAATTTTTTCTAAATCGCCCCGGCGCATAACCGCCCCGGTTGGGTTGCACGGAAAGGGGAGTACCAGCGCTTTTGTTTTGGGGGTAATGTGCTGCTCTAACTTTTCGGGGGTTAAAATAAATTGGTCTTTGGCGCTTAGCTCTACCCCAACCGGCTGCCCGCCGGCCAAGGTAACAATAGGCTCGTAGCAAACAAAGCTGGGCTGCGGTACCAAAACCTCGTCCCCGGGAGCTACCAGCGCGCGCACGGCAACATCAATAGCCTCGCTGCCGCCAACGGTTACCAAAACCTCGTTTACGGCGTAATTTAGGTTGTACCGCCGCTTTACAAAGCGGCAAATCTCCTCCCGCAAAGTTAAAAGGCCGCGATTGGCGGTGTAACGGGTCTTGCCATTTTCAAGCGAGGCAATGCCCGCGTGCCGAATGTGCCAAGGGGTTTTAAAATCCGGCTCCCCCACGCCTAAGGAGATCACATCCTGCATTTTTTCGGTAATATCAAAAAAACGGCGAATTCCGGAGGGCTTTAGCCCAACCGCAACCGGATTTAAGTATTTATTATAATCCATTACAGCCAAAAGCTCCCTCTGTCGTCTTCATTTTCGCCGCAAAGAACCACATCCAGCTCTTTATACCGGCGCAGCACAAAGTGGGTAGAGGTAGAAATAACCTCTGGCAGCGGCGCCAAAACCTTGCCCACAAACATAGCCACCTGTTGAAAGGTTTTGCCCTTTACAATTACGCAAAGGTCGTACCCGCCGGACATTAAATAAACCGTTTCTACCTCGGGGTAGTTGGTAATTTGCTGGGCAATCTCCTCAAAACCATTATCGGCCTGGGGGGTAACCTTTAGCTCAATTAAGGCCGAAACATAAGCGCTGTCCAGCCGCTCCCAATCTATTACCGTTTTAAACCCGCGAATAACGCCGGTTTTTTTTAGTTGTTCAATCTCGCTGCGAATTTCATCCTCAGAAGTATCCAACATTACCGCAAGGTCATGCATGGTGTAGCGCGCGTCCTGCTCCAACAGCTTTAATAGTTTTTTGTTCATTTCATCAACCCGACTTTCTGTGCCTGTTACAGCAATTACTCATACAGCTATTATACAATATATTTTTTAAAATGTATAGCCCCTTTTCCCGCAAATGTTGATTTATGCGCCGCGGTGTGCTATACTGGGTAGGTAGTTTCTTGTAGGGGGCAAAAAAATGGCCGGGTACGAAAATTTTTCAACCGTGTATGACGCTTTAATGGCCGATATTAACTACCCCGAGCAGGCCAAACGGCTGCTGCGTTTGTTCGAGCGGTACGACCGCCGGCCAACCCTGCTGTTAGATTTAGCCTGCGGCACCGGTAATTTTTCGGCCCCGCTGGCGGCCGAGGGGGTAGAGGTTATTGGGGTAGATTGCTCCCCCGGAATGTTGGCCGTTGCCCAAAGCAAGCGGCAAAACCCGCAAAACCCGTTGTTTTTGTGTCAGAGGGCTGAGGAACTGGACCTTTTTGGCACGGTAGACGGCGCCATTTGTATGTTAGACAGTTTAAATCACCTAACCAGCTATGCCGGTTTTGCCAAGGCTTTAAAACGAACGGCCTTGTTTTTAGAGCCGGGCCGCCTGTTTATTTTTGATTTAAATACCCCCTACAAGCACCAAAAAATTTTAAACAACAACACCTTTGTACGCCAGGGGGACGGCGCCTTTTGCGTGTGGCAAAATGCCCGGCAGGGCAACACGGTTGAGGTGCTGTTAGACCTTTTTGTAAAGCAGCCGGGCACCAACCTTTTTGCCCGCAGAACCGAGGAATTTTCCGAGCGCGCCTACACCCCGCGCGAGGTTGAAAGGGCGCTGCAGGCGGCCGGGCTTACCCCTGTTGCCGTTTTAGACGAAACCGGCGCAGCCCCGCAAAAAAACAGCGAACGGCTGGTTTACATTACAAAAAAAGACCACTGAAAAGGAAAAGCTTATGGGAAAAATTATTCGCACCATTTCGTCGGACGGGCTGGTTATGGCCACCGCGGTTGACGCTACCGATATTGTTGCCGCTGCCGAGCAAATTCACCAAACCTCGGCCGTAAATACAGCTGCGCTGGGCCGGTTGCTTACCGCTGCTGCCCTAATGGGCAACCTGCTAAAGGGCAAGCGGGACAGCTTAACCTTGCGGGTAGACGGAAACGGACCGACCGGCCTGCTGGTAGCCGCGGCAAACAGCAGCGGCGATGTACGCGGCTATGTTGAAAACCCGGTGGTAGAGCTGCCGCTGAATCCGGCCGGTAAGCTGGATGTTGGCGGCGCCGTTGGTCGAACCGGAAATTTATACGTTTTAAAGGACCTTGGCTTAAAGGAGCCGTACAACGGCTGCGTTCCCCTTGTTTCGGGCGAAATTGCCGAGGATATTACCTCCTACTATGCGGTAAGCGAGCAAATTCCAACCGTTTGCGCGTTGGGGGTTTTGGTAAACCCTAACCTTTCGGTAAGCTGCGCCGGTGGGTTTATCATTCAGCTGCTGCCCGCCGCGGGGGAGGACACCGCCGCTTTGGTTGAAAGCCAGGTGCAGGGTTTGCCCCCGGTTACAGCCCTGCTAAAGCAGGGACTTACCCCCTTGCAAATTTTAAACCGCGCCCTGCCAAAGCTGCAGCTGGAGCTGTTAGAGGAGCACGAAGCCGCCTACCGCTGCACCTGCTCGCGCGGCAGGTTTGAAAAAGCGCTGCGCTCCTTAGGGAAAAAAGAGTTAGAGGCCATGGCAGCCGAGCTGCCGCAGGCCGAAATTGATTGCCGCTTTTGCAACAAGCACTACATTTTTACCAAAGCAGAGTTAAAGGCACTGAGCCAAAAAGAGGTTTAACCACATTGTTTTAAACGCTTAATTTTTGTTTAAAAGCGCTTAACATTACAAAAAACTGTCGCCTGCAAGCCTAAACCAAGCTTGCAAACGGCAGTTTTTTAGTTTAATTGGCGGGCCTAAAAAGGGGTTGCTTTTCAGCGGCAATGCAAACCGGAAAAGTAAAGCCTAACCCCAAGGCAAAACCGCAGCCGTTTTTGGCCTTTTGCCTTTAAAAAGTGCCACCGGTTTAAAGCTTAAAGCCGGCGCCCGCGGGCGCCAAACAGCGCGCCGTAAAAAGCGGGTATGCAAAGCTAAGGGGCACCCAGAGCTTTTCGGCCTATTTTTCGGTGCAAATTAAATTCTGGTAAAACCGCACGGCACCGGGCAGGCAGTTGTAGGCAATATTTTCGTTTAAGCCGTGCATGCCCTTCATTTGTTCCGGCGCATAAATTACCGGCGCAAAGCGAATACAGTTGTTGCAAATCGGTTGGTAAAACTGGGCGTCGGTAGCCCCGGTCATTACATACGGGCTGCTGGCAAGCCCCGGAAAGGTTTGCGTAATTACCCTTTGCACGGTTTGGTAGGCCGGGCCGTGAATATCTACCGGCTTCGTGTAATCGTTGGCGTGCAAAACCTCCATACTAAGGTTAAATTTTTCGGTCTTGCGGCGAATAATTTCTAAGCTTTCGTTTTGCCCCTGGTGCGGAATAAACCGCATGTTGGCCCCCAGCGTTGCCTTTTGGGGCAGGCTGTTAAACGCGTTAGAGCCAGATTGCATGGTAAACGCAATGGTGGTTTTAAGCATGGCGCCGGCCTGTGCGCTAACGGCCGGCAGCACCGCCTTTAAAAGCGGGCGAAACAGCCAAAGATTGCCAAACAGCAGCCGCAGGCCAAACGGCGCGTATGGCGCCAGCGTTTGGAACATTGCCGCCACCTGCGGGGGAATTTGCTTTTTAAACGGGGAGTGCTTTTCGGTTTTATTTACAAAGGCCGAAAGCCGTGCAATGGGGGTGTTTTTGCCCGGTGCGCTGGCGTGGCCGCCGGTGCTGCGGGCCGTAAACCGCACATCGGCCTTGCCCTTTTCAAAAATGCCAACCATGGCAAAATTGCCGTGCACGCCGCCAATGGGCTCTTCAATAATGCCGCCGCCCTCATCGCAAAGCAAATAAAGCTTTACACCGCGGCGCTGCAGCTCTTTTACCAGCTTGGGTGCGCCGTCGCCGGCCCACTCCTCGGTGCAGGAGGAGGCTAAATAAACATCCTGCGGCGGCACAAAGCCCTGTGCCAGCAAGCGCTCGGTTGCCTCAAAAAACGCCATTACCGAGCATTTGGTATCGGCCGCGCCGCGACCCCAAACCTTGCCCTCGGCAATTTTGCCCGAAAACGGCGGGTACTTCCATTCCCCCTCGGCCGGAACTGTATCCTGGTGGCTCATTAAAAGAATGGGCTTTTCGCTGCTTTTGCCTTTCCAGTAGTAAAGCAAATTGCCGTCAATTTCGGTGCGCTCCAGCTTTTCGTGCACCAGTGGAAACAGCTCCTTTAACACCGTGTGAAAGGCGTCAAATTTTTCGGCCTCGTAAACGCCGGGGTAAGAGGTAGTATCTACCTGCACCATTTTAGAAAGCTTTTGGGCCAAAGCCAGGGCCTCTTGCTCGTCCTCCTTAGGCTGGTAGGTAGAGGTTTTTTTGGGCATCAGCAGGGTGCGAACAACGGCTGTAAGCAGCAGCAATACCAATAGCCCAAACAAACCGGCTAAAACAAACAAAACCGTTTTCATTTAACAGCGGCCCCCTTTTGCTTTTTGTAAAAGTAGTACGCAATGCCAATGGCCATAGCGCCGGAGGGAATAATCATAAAGCTGGTAGAGCTAACCAAGGCCGGCACCAGCACAAATAACAGGCTCATTACCACCAGCGGTACCAAAGCAATTTTCATATTTTTACGGTAATACTTGTAGGCCATGGCGCCAAACAACGCCGGCACAACATTATCAAACGCCGGCTGCAGCACCGGGGCCTGCAATAGCGGGCGCAGCGGCGTTAGGGCCGCCACCCCAATTGCCAGCACCAAAATAGTAACTAAGGAGGAGGTTGCAATAGAAAGGGTAGAAATAATTTCATTCTCCCGCGTGCCGGACTTAACCCCTACCATATCGCGCGCGTTTACCGCGCAGGGAATTTTCATATTAATTAAATTGCCGGTAATAAACGCAAGGTAGCCGCCGCCCGAGCCCAGCATGGGGGTGTAAATTAAAAATTCGGCAACACTGCTGATCATCCAAATAAGGCCAACCGAAAAAAATCCTTTTCCTGCTGCGGCCAGGTTGGGGTACGCGCCCAAATAGCGGCCAATTAAAAACGGGGCGCCAACCAGCATGACCAAAACAATAACGCTGGCAATTCGACCAATTCGGTGGGTAGATCTTGCGTATTTTTCCCAGTTTAAGTTTTTGTTTTCTTCCATTTTTCTTCCCCCTTACAGTAAACGAATTACCACGGCCGAGGCCATGCCCAGCAGCATACTAACGGCAATCGAAAAATTATCTACAAACGCAAACTTTGGCTTTTTGCTAAGCCACACAAACAGTGCCATGGTAAGGCCGGATACCGCAACCACAACCAGCGGCGTCCAATCGCCCGAAAAGGTAAAAAGCCCCCTGGCCGAAATAAAGGCGCCAATGTAGCTGCCTATGTACGCGCTTACCAGCCCAATAAACATGGCCGTCATTGCCATATCGCCAAACCCAACGGCCCCGCCGCCGGTTTTGTTTAGGTTTAGCCGGCTGGTGTATTTGCGGTTAAATAAAACCGAAAGGATCATGCCCCACATAATGCAAACGCTCATTAACAGCGCAATGGTAGCAAAGCCGGAGGCTGTCATTTGCTCGGGCGAAAGCTTTTCCATGCCAACCTGTTCGGCAGCGGCCTGCGCCACCTGCGTTTCGTAATGCAGCGCCCCAATTACCGAAAGCCGCAGCCACGGCCACGGTATTCCCAGGCTGCCGGAAAGCGCAATTACCCCCAGCAAAATGCCAACGCTGGGCAAAACCGAAAAGGTTGCGCTGGAAACAATAACCCGCTTCATTTTAGCGGTGTTAATGCCAATGGCTTTACCGGCGCGGTACGCTCGTACCATAAAAACAACGCACAGCAAAGCCACAAACGCAATAATGCCCCCGCAAATTAAATACATAGGGGCGCTGCTGAGTTTTTCTAAAATGCTCATTTTAAAACTCCTAACTGGCAAAACAGCCGTATGATTTGCGAAAAATTGTTAATTCTATTATAGTGCCTTTTATCGCGCCGCGCAACCCCGGTTTTGCAAAAAAGTCGTTTTAGCCCCAAAGCCGGCAACTGCAGCCCAAACCCCATTTTAGGCCGTTTGCCAACCGGCGGTTGCCCGTAAACAATTGGATTAAAGGCTAAAAGCAGCCCAAAACAAAGGGTTATTTGCCCCAAAGCAACCGCAAACAGGTAATTCTGCGGCCAGCAGCAGAATTACCGTTTAGGCTGCACCGGGCTAAAACACCGTGCACCGCTGCAGCAGTAAACCACCGTGCAATTTATTTTAAAACAGCCTTACAGCCGGCCAAACGCCGGCAAAAAAATTAGTAAAGGGGAATTTTTATGACAAACAAGTATTCCGGCACCAAAACCGAGCAAAATTTAATGGCCGCTTTTAACGGGGAATCACAGGCGCGGGGCAAGTACACTTTTTTTGCCGCCAAAGCCAAGCAAGAGGGGTTTGAGCAAATTGCCGCCCTGTTTTTAAAAACGGCCGACAACGAAAAAGAGCACGCAAAGATTTGGTTTAAAGAGCTAAACTGCCTGGGCGGCACTGCCGATAATTTGGAAAACGCCGCCGACAGCGAAAATTACGAATGGACCGATATGTACGAAAGATTTGCTAAAACCGCCGAGGAGGAGGGATTTACCGAGCTGGCCGCAAAATTCCGCCTGGTTGGGGCCATTGAAAAAATGCACGAGGAACGCTACCGCGCTTTGCTGAGCAATGTAAAATTGCAGGAGGTTTTTGCCAAGAGCTCGGTAAAAATTTGGGAGTGCCGTAGCTGCGGACACCTTGTGGTGGGCGAAAAAGCGCCGGTTGTTTGCCCAGTTTGCGCGCATCCGCAGGCGTATTTTGAAATTCACGCCGAAAATTATTAAAATCAACTTTGCGCTATTGGCGTTTGCCGTGCTCTTAGGGTGCAGTAAAACGCCCAACAAAATAAAACACCGTAAAGAATAAAAAAACAGCCGGTTGAAAATGCTTTTCAACCGGCTGCGCTGTATATTTTATTGCTTTAAAGGCCGGCAAAGCCAATAAGCTTTAGGCTTTAGGCAGCTTTAGCTTGCCTTTTTCAAAGTGGGCTTTGGTCTCGCGCCCTACAACGCCGCTTAAAAATACCAGCGCCACTAAGTTCGGAAAAGCCATTAAGCCGTTAAAAATATCTGCCATGCCCCAAACGGCCGAAACGGTTAAATACGGGCCAACGGCTACGGCTACTATGTAAATAATGCGAAAAACCAGCAATGCGCCTTTCTTTTTGCCACCCAGCAGGTACTCAACGCAGCGCTCGGCGTAATAGTCCCAACCCAAAATGGTAGTAAAGGCAAAAAAAGCTAAGCAAAGCGAAAGTATAATAACGCAAAGCTCGTTATTAATGGGTAAGCCCTGCTCCCAGGCCCAGGCGGTAACATTAAAGGCGTCTAAATTCTGGCCGGTTACATTCGGGTTCCAGGCGCCGGTTACAATAATGGTAAGGCCGGTCATGGTGCAAATAATAATGGTATCTATAAAGGTGCCCGTCATAGAAACCAGACCCTGCCGCACGCAGGAGTGCGTTTTGGCGGCAGCGGCGGCAATCGGGGCCGAGCCCAAGCCGGATTCGTTGGAGAAAATGCCGCGGCCAACACCCTTTTGAATGGCCGTTTTAAGGGTAAGGCCAACAATGGCGCCGCCAACCGCTTTAACATTAAATGCGCTTTGGCAGGCCAGCGAAACCGCAGCCGGAATTTTTTGTGCGTTGTAAATTAAAATTAAAATGGCAAACAGTACATAGGCTACCGCCATAAACGGCACCACAACCGAGGAAACCTTGGCAATACGCTTTACGCCGCCAATAATAACAAGGGCGGCAAAAAAGGTAACCAAAGCCCCGCAAATAACAACTGCTAAGGTAATGTCGCGTTTTTCATCTCCACTGCCAAGGGTAAATAACACCTGGCTGTTAAATACGCGGTCGGCCGCCGAGGTAATGCCGTTAATTTGGGTAATGGTACCAATGCCCAAAAGGCCGGCCAGCGCGCCAAACACGGCAAAAATTTTGCCCAGCCAGCGCCAGTTGCCGCCAAGGCATTCTTTCAATCCGCGCTCTATGTAATAAAACGGGCCGCCCAAAGCGTGGCCGTCGGCGTCTACTGTGCGGTATTTAATGGCCAGCAAGCCCTCAGAGTATTTGGTGGCCATGCCGAAAAATGCGGCAATCAACATCCAAATTAATGCGCCGGGGCCGCCGGCTACAATAGCCGTTGCAACGCCAACAATGTTGCCCGTACCAATGGTGGCCGAAAGAGCCGTGCAAAGCGCCCCGAAGGAGGAAACCTCGCCGTGGCCGCCCTCCTCATTTTTTACCATGAATTTTAAAGCCTTGCCCAGGTGGCGAACCTGCACGGCGCGGGTGCGCACCGTAAGCAAAATGCCGGCGCCAATAATTAAAATAATCAAGACCCAGCCCCAAACAAAGCCGTCGACCTTATCAATAATTGCGTTAAGATCCATTGTTTCAAAACCTCCAAAATAAAAAATAGCCGCCGTTTTTTAACAGCAGCTACCAAAACAAAGCAACAAACCGGCAAAAGCGCCGGCAAAACCGGCTTTTTTGGGAGGTTTAAAAAATCACTTTGTCCTTTTGCCTGAGAGTTTCACCAAAAATTGGCTTGCCCCTTCGGCCCCCGGCAACAACACCGTAAAAACGCGGCGCGTAAACCGAACTTCTCCAAAGCTGCTGCTTACTTACAGTTTGAGCGACATTCTGCAAGTAAGGGCTGCGCAAAAGGCAAACTACCTAAACCCCAACAAAACGCACAGCCTATAATAGAACTATTATATCACAGCAGTCGGCACTTTGCAATAGTTTTTTTAATAGTTTATGAATTTTTTGTTGCTCTGCCGAATTTTATTCTATTTGTTTGATTTTTAGTGGACCCGCTGCCTTTTTAGCGACCCCGCTGCCTTTTTTAGCGGCTCCGTTGCCTTTTGGGCGGGCTCCGTTGCCTTTTTAGCGAACTCGCTGCCTTTTGGCAACCCAGTCACCTTTTTTAGCGGCTCCGCTGCCTTTTTAGAAACCCCGCTATCTTTTTAGCAACCTCTTTCGCAGCCGCCGCCACCTTTTTGGCAGGCTCCTGCGGTCGCCTTAGGTGCCCTGTTCCCGCCTTTGCACCCCACCTTGCCGCCTTGCAAAAAATGTTTGCAAAACAAAACAAATTGTGGTATAATAATTAAATTAATTTTACTACGAAAGGCAGATGAATATCTTGAATATTCCAAACGCTTACCACATTGACCACACGGCAGATATTCGCCGCCTGGCCCAAAAATACTGCACCGGGCAGGTTATTGACCCGCAGCTTTACAAAAAGTACAATGTAAACCGCGGCCTGCGCGACCAAAACGGCAACGGCGTTATTACCGGCCTAACCGAAATTAGCGAGGTAAACGGCTTTACTTACATTGACGGCGTTAAAACCCCGTGCGACGGCGAGCTGTTTTACCGCGGCGTTAATATTCAAGACCTTACTGCCGGCTTTATGAGCGAGCAGCGCTTTGGCTTTGAGGAAACGGCCTACCTGCTAATGTTTGGCCAGCTGCCAACCCTGCAGGAGCTAACCGAGTTTAAAGCCCTGTTAGCCAATTACCGCCGGCTGCCGCCCAACTTTGTAAAGGATGTTATTTTAAACGCCCCCACGGCCGATATGATGAACGCTATGACCAAAAGCGTTATTACCCTTTCGGGGTATGACGAATTGGCCAACTGCAACGAAATTCCCAATGTGCTGCGGCAGACCCTGCAATTAATTGCGGTTTTTCCGCTTTTAGCGGCCTACGGTTACCAGGCCTACAGCCATTATATTTTAGATAAAAGCTTAATTATTCACAACCCCGACCCGGCCTTAAGCACGGCCGAAAACATTTTGCGTATTCTACGGCCCGATAAAAAATATACCGCGGCCGAGGCCCACATGTTAGATTTAGCATTGGTGCTGCACGCCGAGCACGGCGGCGGTAACAACTCTACCTTTACTACCCATGTGGTAACCTCCTCGGGAACCGACACCTACTCTACCATGGCGGCGGCCCTGTGCAGCCTAAAAGGCCCGCGGCACGGCGGCGCCAACATTAAAGTGGTGCAAATGTTTAAAGACCTAAAGCGCAAGGTGCAGCATTGGGACGATGACGACGAAATTGCCGCCTACCTGCAAGCGCTGCTGAACCGCGAAGCGTTTGACAAGGCCGGGCTGATTTACGGTATGGGTCACGCCATTTACACCAAAAGCGACCCGCGCGCCGTTATTTTTAGAAAGTTTGTAAAAGACCTTTCAAAAGAAAAGGGCAGGGAGGATGAATACCGCCTTTACAAGGCGGTTGAGCGCATTGCGCCGCAGCTGATTGGCAAAAACCGCACGGTTTACAAGGGCGTAAGCGCCAATGTAGATTTTTACAGCGGCTTTGTTTACGACATGTTAGGCCTGCCGTTGGAGCTGTTTACCCCTATTTTTGCCATTAGCCGCATTGTTGGCTGGAGTGCCCACCGTATGGAGGAATTAATTAACCAAGGCAAAATTATTCGCCCGGCTTACATTAGCGTTTCTAACCGCAGCACCTACCGCCCGCTAAACGAGCGGTAACGGCAAATTTGTAATTTGCGGGATATTCTACCGGCCCGTTTTGCCCATTTTGGCCTTTGCGGCCGGGTTTGGTTGGCGGGGTAGCATTGGGTTGGCAGCGCTTGAACTGCAGCGCACTTTGCAATAGCCCACAGCGGTACGCCCGCCCCGTTTTAAAGGCAAAGTTTTAAATATTATTATTAGCAACGGCAACACCGGCCGCGCAAGCATTGCGCGGCCGTTTTTTTCAGCCTTTGCCCAAAACCGGCTAAAGCCGCAAAACCTTAAAAAGCCCGCCCCCAAAAAATTGGGAGCGGGCTTTGTTCCGCCAAAAGCAGTTCTGCCAAAAGCAGTTCCGCTAAAGCAGCGCAATCCAAAGCAGTGCCGTTAAAGCCGTGCCATTAAAGCCGTGCCATTAAAGCAGTGCGGTTTGTTTTAAATGGCAGCGCCGCAGGCTTGCCGCAAAATGCGGCGGCGTTGGCCAAAGGGCCGTTTAAAAGCTGGCAAGCAGCTTTTCGGCGCAGTGAATACCGTCTACCGCCGAGGAGGTAATGCCGCCGGCGTAACCGGCGCCCTCCCCGCAGGGAAAAATGCCTTGCACCGCGCTTTGAAAATTTTCGTTTCTTAATATGCGTACCGGGCTGGAGCTGCGGGTCTCCGGTGCGGTTAAAACGGCGTCGGCCGCGTCAAAGCCCTTAATTTTTTGCCCAAAAAGGGGTAAACCCGCCTGCAGGGCGGCGGTAACAAAGGGCGGAAACAGGCCTGTAAGGTTGGTAAAAACGCAGTTTGGCAACGCGGTTGGGGTAACGCTGCCAATTTGGTTTTTGGCCCCGTGCAAAAAGCTGCCAACCGTTTGGGCCGGCAGGCCCTTGCCGCCGGTTAGCCGGTAGGCGGCCTGCTCAATTTGCTGCTGCAGCACAATGCCGCCTAAGGGGTTTGGCCCAAAATCCTCGGGCAAAACGCTAACTAAAACGGCGGCGTTGGCGTTTTGCCCGTTGCGGGCTTTGTAGCTCATGCCGTTGGTTACATAGCTGCCGGGGGTGTCGCTGGCGTTTACTACAACGCCGCCGGGGCACATACAAAAGGTGTAAACGCCGCGGCCGGCCGGGTGCGCGGCTAATTTGTAGTCGCTCGGCGGTAATGCGGGGTGGTTCGGGCCGTACTGCGCGGCGTCTAACCGGGCTTGCAAATGCTCAATTCTAACCCCAACGGCAAACGGCTTGGCACACAGGGGCACCCCTTGCTCGGCCAAATGGTAAAACAGCGGCCGCGCCGCATTGCCAATGGCTAAAATTAAGTGCGAGCAGGGCAGCGTTAAGGCTTTTTCCCCTTGCCTGCAAACAACGCCCGTTAACCGCCCGCCTTGCAGGCTTAGGCCGGTTACCTGGGTAGAAAATAAATATTCGCCGCCAAGGCGCAAAATCTCCTGCCGCATATTAAAAACAACCCGGCGCAGTACATCGGTGCCAATGTGGGGCTTGGCGTTGGTTAAAATATCTTTATTTGCGCCAAATTCGGCAAAGGTATTCAGCACGGTGCGAATAAAAGGGTCTTTAATGCCGGTGTTTAGCTTTCCGTCCGAAAAGGTTCCGGCGCCGCCCTCCCCAAACTGCACATTTGAAAAAGGGTTTACCGACCCGCCCTGCCAAAAGCGCTGCACGGTTATTTCCCGTTTTTCTACCGGCTCGCCCTGCTCAATAATCAGCGGCGGCACCCCGGCCTTGCAAAGGGTTAAAGCGGCAAACAGCCCGGCCGGCCCAGCCCCTACAATAACGGGGCGCTGCGCCGGCAGGCGGGCGGCCTTGGGCCAGGCGCAGGGCGTTGGGGTAAAGGGGGCTGCATTTTTGTTTTTTAAGGCGGCTTGCTCGTCACGCGGGGTGCAAAGCTCAACCAAAAAGGTGCAGCAATAATGGGGCTGCTCGCGCCGGCGGTAATCTAACGACTTTTTAAAAAGCGCTACCGTTTTAATTTTTTTGGGCGAAAGGTGTAAAAATGCGGCTATGGCGGCAGGGTATTCGCCCTCTTTGGCGCCCAGCGGCAGTTTTACATTGGTAATTTTAATCATACTTGCTCCCCCAAATAACGCGCGGCAGAATTGGCCGTTAACAAACCGGTGCGCCAGGCCCAGCTTAGGTTAAAGCCGCCGCAATCGCCGTCACAATCCAGCACCTCGCCGGCGGCAAACAGCCCCGGCACGGTTTTAGACATTAAGGTGGTTGGGTAAAAGCCCAAAAGCGCCGCGCCGCCGTGCGTAACCTGCGCGTTGCGGTAGCCGGTGCTGCCGCGTACCAAAAAGGGCAGCTGCTTGCTTAAAGCGGCTAAGGCCCGCAGCTGCGGCGCGGTAAGGGCGCTGCAGGGCTGCCCAAAGGCAATGCCGCAATGGCGCTGCAGGGTTTGGCCAACCTTTTTGTGTAATAGGCCGGTAAAAAATTCCTCGGTTGGCAGGTAGGTAAGCTGCTTGGCACGGGCCAAAAACAGCCCAAATAGCTTGTCCTTTGTTAAATTGGCAAAAAGGTCTAACCAAAGGGAGGTGTTTTTTTGCTCGGTAACATAGCGGGAAAGCTGCAAAACCGGCGGGCCGGAAAGGCCGTAGTCGCAAAAAAGTACCTCCCCAAATTCGGCCGCCAGCGGCTTGCCGTTTTGCACGGCGGTTACCCGGCAAAGCAGCTTAATGCCCTTTAAGGGCTTGGTAAAGGTGTTTTCGGTTTTAACCTGCACCAGCGCCGGGGAACAGGGGGTAATTAGGTGCCCAAGGCTTTGCAGAAGGTGGTAACCCTCGCCGGTGCTGCCAAGGCGGTCGCCCCCGGCAAGGCCGCCGGTTGCAACCAAAACGGCCCGTGCCTGCAGGGCTTGCTCGCCGTTTTCGGTGTGGCAGGTTACGGTAAACCGGCCCGACTTTGGCGCCCTGCGCAGGCCGGTTACCCGGCAGTTTAAAAACAGCTTTACGCCAAAGCCGGCTGCGGCAAAGCGTAAAGCGTCGGTAACGGCGGTGGCCTGCAGGCCAGCCGGGTAGGCTTTTTCGCCCTCAAAACAAAAAGGCACGCCAATGTTGGCAAAAAAGGCGGTAACGGCTTGCTCGCTCACGGCATTTAAAATTTTTTCAGCGGCTGCGGGGGTGCTGCTGTGGTAGCGGGCGGGGGTAACGCTGCGGTTGCTAATGTTGCAGCGGCCGTTTCCGGTTACGCTAATTTTGCGGCCAACCCGGCCGCCCTGCTCTAAAACCGCAACCGTTTTTTGCGGATTTTTTTGAGCAAAGGCAACGGCGCTGCAAAGGCCCGCGGCCCCGCCGCCTATGATTAAATAGTCAAACATCAGGCGTCCTCCGTTGCGGCATATTCCCGGTCTACCGTAACAACGGCAGTGTAGCGCGGGTCAATGAACCGGCAAACCTTTTTAATTTTTGTAATCAGCTCCGGGTCGGTCAGCTTGCTGCCACAGGGCTTAACAACATCAAAAATTAAATTTACATTGTTTTTGCCGTCTACCATTCTAAAATCGTGTAGGGTCAGGCGGTCGTCGATAATTTTTAGGCCGCTTGCAACCTTTTGCCGAACTTCGTTTGTTAATTTGTCATTTACGGCAATCGGGTCAATATGCAAAACAATCTCCAGCCCCAGCTCCTGCTTAATGCGGCGCTCGCAGGCGTCAACATCCTCGTGGCAGGCAACCAGGTCTACATCGCTGGGCACTTCTACATGCAGGGTGGCAAAAGAGCGCCCCGGGCCGTAATTGTGCACGATCAGGTCGTGTATGCCAATAAATTTGTCGTACGAAAAAACAATGCGGTCAATGGCCTTAATGGTTTCTTTCTCGGGGGGCATACCCAACAGGGGCTGAACCGTATCTTTAATTGTTATAATGCCGGAATAAAGAATAAACAGCGCTACCGCCGCGCTAACATAAGCGTCTAAATTCAGGCGGCCGGCCGTTACAAGGTAAAGCACCGTGCAAAGTAAAACCGCCAGGGTTGCAACGCAGTCGTTTATGCTGTCCTGCGCGGTGGCCAGCAGCGCCTTAGAGCCAATTTTTTTGCCCAATTTTTTTTGAAAAAAGAACATCCAAAGCTTAAGCAGAATAGAGGCGCCCAAAATAAACGGCGTAAAGGCGCTGACCTGCACGGCGGCGGGGTGCAGCATAAGCGAAACAGAGGATTTTAGCAGCTCAAAGCCAACTAAAATAATAATAACCCCAACCGCTAAGGCCGAAATGTATTCTAACCGCCCGTGGCCAAAGGGGTGCTCTTTATCGCCCGGTTTGGCCGAAAGGCGGTAGCCAATTTGGGTAATAAAGGCCGAGCCGGTGTCGGAAAGGTTGTTAAAACCGTCGGCCGTAACGCCGGCGCTGCCGGTAAGCAGACCAACGGTTATTTTTAAGGCGGCTAAAAGCAGGTTGCAAACAATGCCGGTAACGGCGCCTAAGCTAATGTAGCGGCCGCGGGTTTTAGGGCTTTTAGTATTTTCGGGGTTTTTTACAAACAAGCGAATGAGCAATTTGGTCATCACAATACAGCTCCAAGCCTTTAAAACTTGCTGCCCTTTGCACCCTTGGCCCCAAAGGCAGTTTGCGCTAAAATGTTGGTGTTAATTTCAAACGCTAAGCTTTCGCGTTCGCGCTGGCGCTTAAAGGCCAGGGCAATTAGCCGGTTTAAAAGCTCCGGGTATTTTACGCCGCTGGCCTCCCACAAATAAAACGCCAGCGAGCCCGGAATGGTATTAATTTCGTTTACAAAAATTTCTTTGCTTTTGTTATCCATTAAAAAGTCTATTCTGGCAACGCCGCTTGCCCCAATGGCTTTAAAGGTGCGGCAGGCAAACTCCTGAATACTTTCGGTAACATCGGCCGGCAGGTCGGCCGGCAGCTTGCGGGTTAAAGATTGCATTCCGCCGGATTTTTGGCCGTTGCTTAAGTATTTGTCGCCGTAGGAAAGAATTTGGTCGTGCATAACCGGCTCCTCGCAGGCCGAGGCCTGGCATTCAAAGCCGTCGCCGAGTACGGCGCAGTTAATTTCGCGCAGGTCGCAAATGGCGCGCTCTACCATAACCTCTTTGGCGTAGTGAAAGGCGTTTTTAATGGCAGCGCCTAAATCGCCCGCGGTTTCCACCTTGCTAATGCCAATGCTGGAGCCTAAATTTACCGGCTTTACAATAACGGGGTAGGTAATAGATTTTTCTATGCGGTTTAAAATGTTTTGCTCGTATTCTACAAATTCGCGGTCCGAGAATTTAATACAGTCTAACACGGGGATTCCGTAGGCTTTTAGGGTGTTTTTAAACAGCACCTTGTTCATGCCAACGGCCGAAGCGGTTACATCGCAGCCCACATAGGGCAGGTGAAACATTTCTAAAAAGCCCTGCAGGGTGCCGTCCTCACAATTCGTGCCATGTACAATGGGAAAGGCAACATCTACAAAAATGGGTTTGCGGCCGGTAAAATCGTTTTTCTTTTCGCTTTTTAGGCAGGCCTTGCCGTTTTCCAGCGCAAAGCTGACCGGGGCCGCTTTTTTTAAAAGCTCCTCCAGCGCGTTATTGCCGCGAAAGGTGTTAATATCCCGCATACTTTGGGCTGTGTAAAACCGGCCGTTTTTGGCAATGTAAACGGGAATAATGTTGTATTTTGTTTTATCCATACTGGCCATGGCCTGAACGGCCGAAATAATAGAAACCTCGTGCTCTACAGAATCGCCGCCAAACAGCACGGCTACATTTATAAAACCCTCTTGTAAATTGTTCATTTCAAGCTCTCCTTTAAAATGCTAAAAATGCTGAGGCAAAGCCAAAACCAAACGCGACCCTAAGGGAAAACGAGTTGGTAACGGTTAAATTTTCGCCTTTGCTTTGTTAAAATACCCGTTTATTTAACACCTTATAGGGGTAATAGGCTAAAAAAGAACGCCTTTTGCCCCTTTAGGCGGTTCGGACGCGTGTATTACCCGGCGTAATTGTCCGGCAAATCGTTTTCAAACAGCACAACGGTGTCGGGGGTGGCAATGTCTTTCAACAGCTCCAGCGCCTCTTGCAGGGTTTTGGTAACAACCAGCTGCTCGGCCGGGTAGTTTTGCTGCTCGGCCCCCGCTTTTAGCGGAACGGCGCGATTTTCGCCAACTAAAATAATGGTGTCGCAAACCTCGGCGGCGGCCTTGCCCAAGGCAACATTGCTTTCGTACTCGGCCTCGCCAAGCTCTACCAAACCGGGGGTTACAATAATTTTTTTCATGCCATTAAAGCTGCCCAGCACCCGCACGGCCTCTAAGCAGCCAACCGGGTTGGCGTTGTAGGCGTCATCCAGCAGGGTAGAGCCGTTGTAAAAGCTTTTTAGCTCCAGCCGGTGGGGCGTTTGTTCTAACCTGGTTACCGCAAACCGCAGCTGCTTGGGGGTAACGCCAAGGTCTAAGGCCATGGCGGCGGCCCCGGAAATGTTTACCATGTTGTACTTACCAAGCAGGCGGCTAACCAATTGAATTTCCTGCCCGTTGTACTTTAAAGTAAAGCTGCAGCCGTTTTTGTGTACCACCGGGTTTAGCACGCGGCAATTTGCCCCTTCGGCGGTGCCGTAGGTAATAACCTTTGCTTCACGCGGGAGCTTTTTGGCGGCGGCCAAAGCGGGCTCACTGTCGGCGTTTACATAAATGCTGCCGCCGGCCAAAAGGCAGCTTTGAGCCAGCTCGAATTTAGTATTGGCAACATTTTCAAGGGTTTTAAAGGTTTCTAAATGCTGGGGGCCAACGGCGGTAATAATACCCGCCTGTGGGTGGCAAATTTCGCACAGCTCGGCAATATCCCCAACATTTTTAGCCCCCATTTCGGCAATAAAAATTTCGGTTTCGGGGCGTAAATGCTCCCGCACTGTGCGCACAATGCCCATAGGGGTGTTAAAGCTGCCCGGTGTGGCAACAACATTGTATTTTTCGCTTAGCAGGCGGGCCAAAACGGTTTTAACGGTTGTTTTACCAAAACTGCCGGTAACGCCCAAAACCTTTAGGTTAGGGTGCGCCGCCAAAATTTGCTTGGCCTGCTTTAAGTATTGGTTGGCAATAGCCTTTTCTACCGGCAAAGCGCAGTAAAAGCCGGCCAGCATTAATAAAAACGGAAAATAGGTAAACAGCAGGGTTACGGTGCCCCAAAGGCGGTAAAGCCCGGGCAGCAGGCAGTAAAAAAGCAGCGGCAGGGCGCTTAACACGGCCGTGGCGGCAATTAGGCGCTTTACCCGCGCGGTGTACACCAGCTTTTTAATTGCCCGCTTTTGTGCAGCGTGCCAGGTAAGGCAGCTAAAGGCAAAAACAACAATTGAAATGGGCAGCAAAAAGTGCCCGCAGTTTAGGTACATTAGCCCAAAGGCAACAACAAAAAGCAGCGGGCAGAATAAATTAAGCACGGTAAAGCTGCCCTTTAACCACCCAAAATAGCGGGAGGGAAAATAGCTGTTTTGCTGCAGCATGTGCAGGTGGCGCTGCATAAAAACCAGCCCACCAAGGGCAAAAAAGAAAAAGGAAAATAGCAGTAGGAAACTCATTAATATAAACCTCCAAAAGGCTTTTCACATCATTTTAAAGCTGCGGCGGGCCAAAATTAAAATTGCGTAAACGGCGGTAAGGCGGGCCGCAAAAAAACCAAATTAAAACCCCTTGCGCCAACCGGTTACAAGCGGTAAAAACAGGCTACGCTAAAAAGGCGGTTAAAATGGCGTTGGTTTCGCCCGGCCGCTCTAAAAACGCAAAGTGCCCGCAGCCCTTAAAGGTGCAAAGCCCGGCGTCGGGAATTCGCTTTTCCATCATTTTAGCGTCTTTCAGCGGGGTGGCAGTGTCCTCCTCCCCCCAAATTAGCAGGGTAGGGCAGGGAATTTTGGGTAAAAGCTTGGTGGCGTCGGTGTGAATTAGCTGTACCAGCGTTTGCCGCATAACCGGGGAGGCGCTGTTATAATCGGCCGAGCCAAAATAGCTGCGAACCGATTGCAACGCCTGCGCGGTGTGATTTTTTAAGCCCGGCAGCGTTAAAAAGAACTTTGCCGTTTTAAAAGCGGCCAGCCGCAGGGTTTTAAGGGGGCTTTGCGGGGGTTTTAAACCGGCGCTGTCAAACAATACGGCCTTTTGGGCGGTAAGCTGCCCGGTGCCCAGCAAATGCAAGGCAACCCGACCGCCGTTAGAGTGACCCATGAGAATTATATTTTTAAGCCCTAACGCCTGCACAAAGGCGGCAACCAAATTGGTGTAATCGATTAGCTGCATGGGGCTTTCGGGCTCCGGGCTTTTTCCGCAGCCCGGAAAATCTAACGCAATAAGGCGAAAATTGTTACAAAACGCAGTAATAATCGGGTTCCAAACCTCGGTAGAGGAGCCCCAACCGTGCAGCAGCAAAATTGGCGTGCCGCTGCCCTGCTCGGTGTAATGTATGTTGTAGCCGTTGACTGTAATATTCAACCAAGGCACCGTCCTTTAAAACAAATTATTGGGGAATGTTTGTTGGCCCAACTGCAGGCCCTGCAAAACACGGCGTGTTTTTGCGTTTTTTGCTTTTTATTATGGTTTTAAAAAAGGCAAAAGGCTTGCAGCCGCTTTTAACATAAATGTAAATACAATACTTCAAAATATTATACCAAATTTTTACCCGTTTGAGAAGTGGTTTTTTAAATTTTTCCGTTTTGTTTTAAAAAAATGGGGTAAAAAACGGGGCGGTCTGCCTGCTTTACGCAATAAAATGCCGGTTTTACGGCTTTTGGCGGAGTTGGCATTGTAAAAAACAGGGCTTTCGCCCCCGCTTTATACGCTTAATTTATACGCTTTATAAGTTATAAGCGGCTTTAAAGCGTGTATTTTTGCCAAAACGATTGCCGGTAGGCCGTTGGCGTTACGCCAACCTCCCGCTTAAATACCTTATTAAAATATTGCTGACAGCCAAACCCGGCCTCTGCGGCAATTTCGCCTATGCCAATTTCGGTTTCCCAAAGCAGGCGCTTGGCGCGGTCTAACCGGCAATTTTGCAAATAGCGGTGTGGGGTAAGGCCGCAGGCCTCGGTAAACAGGTGGTGAAAATAAATTTCGCTTAAATGCACGCTGGCGGCAATGTCGTAAAGCCGAATCGGCTCGGCCAAATGCTGGTTCATAAAGGCTTTGGCGGCCGCAATGCTTTGGTAGTTGGCGCCGCTGCGGTGGGCCGGTATTTTGGCGTCGGCCAAAATTTGCTCCAGCAGCAGTAGCAGCTTGCCGTAAAAGCGCAGGGGGTTGCTTTGCTCGCTCAGCAAAATAACCTCCTCTAACATACTGCAAATGCGCCCGGGGTGGCTGCTGCAAAAATAATCCGGCGCGTTTTGCAGCTGTTCGGCCAGCTCGCCCGTAGCGCAGAATTTTAAAAATGCCGTTTTAAAGGGCAAAAAGCTGTACCGCTCCTGCCCCGGCTTTGCAATTTGAATGTGGTTTTTTAAAATAGGGTAAACGCGCCCGTTGGTTACTGTTTTAAGGCCGTTTGCCAAATAAAATTCTACCTCAAATTGCGTTACCTTGCGCCTGGGCGACTGTTTTAAGCCGCTGAATTTACTGCAATCAAAATAGCCACATTCAATTTGGGTTGGCAGCGTTAACATTTTAAACCTCCAAAAAAGTAAGAAAAGTTAAAAAAGAACTAATCTTTTCTATATATTTTTCTGTATTATACCACTATAATAAAGTAAAATATTTTAAATGTCAAGGGGCGATATTATGAAACCCGTACAATACCGAATTACCAAAACCGTTATTCCAACCTACCCGCAGCCGCAGCCCGAGGAGCTGCCCATGTTTGCCGAAAACCGCGTACATCAGCGCACCAGCGGCCGGCCCTACCCCAACAAGGTTGTGCTTTCGGTAGACCGCAGCCACAAGGAAAATAAAGAATACACTTTAATCACCTTAGAAAACGATTATGTTAAAATTGAGATTTTGCCCGAAATTGGCGGCAGAATTTATTCGGCCTTAGACAAAACAACCGGGTACGATTATTTTTACAAGCAGCATGTAATAAAGCCCGCGTTAATTGGGGTGCTGGGCTCTTGGGTTTCGGGCGGGGTAGAGTTTAACTGGCCGTTTCACCACCGGGCCTCGGGCTTTATGCCCTGCGACTACAAGGTAGAGCAGCTGCCAAACGGCGCGGCCGTTTGCTTTCTTAGCGAGCACGACCCCATAGACCGCATGAAAAGTCTGGTGCAAATTATTTTGCGCCCGGACGCCACTTTTTTAGAAACCAAGGTGCGCCTTTACAACCGCACGGCGGGCAAAAAGTCGTTTTTATGGTGGGAGAACGCCGCCGTTCCGGTAAACGAGCAATACCAGATCTTTTTTCCGCAGGATGTTTCGTATGTAAACTTTCACTATTTAAAATCCCGTACCACTTACCCCGTGGCCGGCAACGGCGTTTACAACGGGATCCCCATGCAGCAGGAGCGGGATATTTCCTGGCACAAAAACACGCGGGAGGCCACCTCTTACTTTGCGGCCGCGTCTGACTACGACTTTTTTGGCGGCTACGATCACGGCAAGCAGTGCGGCGTGGTGCATATTGGCAACCACCACCTTTCTCCCGGCAAAAAAATGTTTACCTGGGCTTACGGGCAGCTGGCAAAATCTTGGGAGAATGCTTTAACCGATACCGACGGCCAGTATGCTGAGCTTATGGCCGGTTCGTATTCCGATAATCAGCCGGATTTTGCCTGGTTAGACCCGTACGAAACCAAGGAGTTTAGCCAATATTGGTACCCTATTTTTAAAATTGGCGCGCCAACCTTTGCCAATTTAAACGCCGCTTTTCGGTTGGATCGCGCCGCCGGCACTTTTACCCTGCAAACTACCCGCAGCTTTCAAAACGCCGAAATTAAAATTTTTAATGAGGATGGCGTTTATTTTACCAAAACCTGCAGCTTAACCCCCAACACGGTTTTTTCGGCTAAGCTGCCAAAATTGCCAAAGTTGGTTACGGTGCAAATAACGGCCAACGGAGCCGTGCTTGCCGCCTACACCGAGCAAAATTTTAACCGGTTGAATATGCCGCCGGTAATTCAGGATATGCCCGCTGCCGCTGGTATGACCGACCCGGACGAGCTGTACCTTGCCGGGGTGCATGTTGCCCAGTACCGCGACCCGGCCACCGAGCCGGACGCCTATTGGCTGTGCGCCTTAGAACGCAAACCAAACCACGCGCCCAGCCTTTTGGCCTTGGCCGAATACGAGCTGGAGAGGTTTGATTTAACCGCTGCCGAGCATTACGCCACCCGCGCCCTGGCCGCCTTAACCCTTTACAACGCCCACCCGCAAAGCGGCATGGTCTATTACCTTTTGGGCCGCATTTTTGAGGAACAAAAAAACTTTAAATCCGCTTACAACAACTATTATAAAGCCTACTGGGCGGCCGATTGCGTGGCCAAGGCCATGACCCGCATTGCCGTGCTGGATTTAAAAAACAACGACCCCGCCGCTGCCGCCGAGCACGCCCGCTGCGCCTTAGAGCACGGCGGCAAAAACAGCCTTGCGTTAGGCTGCCTGTTGCTTTCTTTGCAAAAGCAGGGCCGCGCCAAGCAGGCCGCCGATTTGGCCGGGCAGCACCTTGCGGCCGACCCGTTAGACCATTTTATTCGCTTAATTGCCGGGGCAGACGATTTTTACGCGCCGCTGGCCGCCAACCCGGTGCAAACCTGCTTAGACCTTGCGTTTGATTTATTAGATTTAGGCCAAACCGAGCTTGCTTTGCAGCTGCTGAGCGGGCTGGGGCAAAAACGGCCGGATTGCCGGCAAAAGCCGCTTTATTACACCTTGGGCTACCTGCAAACCCTTTTGGGCCAAAGCGCAAAGGCCAGCTACCAAAAGGCCGCGCAGGCGCCGCTGGGGCCCTGTTACCCCCACCGCTTTGGGGAAATTGCCGTGCTGCAAAGCGCCCCGAAAACCGACGAAAAAGCTAAAATGCTGCTGGGCTGCCTTTATTACAACCGGCGGCACTACCAAACCGCCGCAACGCTTTGGCAGCAAAGTCAAGGCAACCTTACCGCGCGCCGCAACCTTGCCGTGGCCTATTTTAGCCACCTAAACCGGCCGGATGAGGCACTGAAAATGATGCAGACCTTGGTTTTAGAAAACCCGACCGACCCGGAGCTTTTGTACGAAACGGTAGTGCTAATGGATAAACTTTGCACGCCGCCCGACCAAAAAATTAAGCTGCTGCAGGCTGCGCCGGCTTTGCAGCGAGATGACCTTTTAACCGAGCTGGCCAAGGCCTACAACCAGGCGCTGCAGCCCGAAAAGGCCTTAGCCGTTTTAATGGGGCACCCCTTTGTTCCGTGCGAGGGCGGCGAGCACGCCATTGCCGACCAGTACCTTTTTGCACATTTAACCCTTGGCCGCAGCCTTTTGGCGGCGGGCAAGCCGCAGCAGGCCCTACGGGCTTTTCAAACCGGGCAGCACCTGCCGCAAAGCTTGGGCGCCGGGCTTTGGAACCGCTGCAAGCTGGTTCCGCTGCGCTTTTTTGAGGCTTTAACCCTAAAACAGCTTGAAAAAACCGAGCAGGCTAATTTAATTTTTAAAGATATTGCAGAAATAGAGGTAGAGTATTTTAGCAATATGCATTTAAAAGAGCTGCCGTATTTTAAAGCGTTGGCTATGCAGCAATTAGGGCAGCACACCAAAGCGCAGCAAACCCTTACCGCCGCGTTAAGGCAGTGGCAAAAATTCGGCGAGATTCAGGATAACGGCTTTTTTAACACCACCCCGTTTTTTATTCCCTTTGTTGAAAGCCCCAAAAAGCTGCGCCGCGCGCAGTATTGCTACCTTTTAGCCCTGTGCAGCAGCGCTATGCAAAAGCCGCAAACCGCGCAGCAATTGCTGCAGGAAAGCCTTGCCAAAAACAGCGAAAATTTGTTGGCGCTTAGCTTTTTAAAATTCGGCTTTCCGGGTTAAGCCCGGGGCAGCAAAAATTGGCCGCAGCGCCCGCCGCTAAGGTAAGCGCTGCAAAAAACGCCGAAAAGCGCGGCCACGCCCCCTTGTGTGCAGCGCGCCCCTTGTGTGTAAAAAGGCTTTTTGGGGCGGGCGTTTAAACCCGCAAATTCCCTTAACTCGCCAATTAAAACTGCTTCATTTTACAAAAATAAAAAACCAACCGCACGGCGCCGGTAAACCGGGTTTGCTGTGCGGTTGGTTTTTAAAATGGCTTATTTTTAAGGCTGGCTTATTTTTAAGACGGTTACTTTAATGCGTCTACAAAAGCGGCAATGGCGTCGCCGTTTTTGCGGTCAAAATCAAACGGCTTTTGCAGCATGGTCCAGGTTTCGGGGTGGGTGGCGGTTTCACCCGGCTGCATAACGCGCTGCTCCGAAAGGGTTTCAATTTCAATAAACAGGCCGCAGCAGTAGGTTTCCATAGAAACGCCGCCGTCCGGGTAGCGGCCGGTGGGGTGGTTTTGGGCGTACTGCTTTTTAAACACGCTGTTTTGCAGGGCGTAATAAACCGTACCGCGGTTTAGGTCAAAGCCCAGCTTAAAGGGGTCGGGCCTTTCGGGGTTTTGCTTTACGGTAACAAAGTTTTTGCCAAAGTAAATGCGCTCGTCTGAAATATCGTCGTAAGACCAAATAGAAATAATTCGGTTGTGCAGCAGGCCGGTGTTGTTTTGGTTGGTGGGAATAATCAGCGTGCCGTTTTGGCTGCACACCGAAAGCGCCCAAAGCGAAAGATCCTGCGGTTTGGCGCCAATGTTTTTCATTTGGTGCAGCACCTTCATTTCCGGCTTTTCCGGGCTCATGCAAAGCTCAAAGCCCATGGCAAGGCCGTTTTGGGTTTGCGGGTTTTGGGTTAGGCGAACGCCGTTTTCAGTAAATTCGTAGGTTACCGGCTCGCAGTCGGGGTAGTAGGTGTTTGGCATTACCTCGGGCGAGGCCCAAAGCCGGTGCCCGCCGTAGTTGTTCCAGGTGGCGCCGGGGTAAAAATGGGCGTCCATTTGCTCGTTTTGAATGGTCTCAAATTCGTCCTTTTTGGTGCACATTACATTTTCGCCCCCAACAAAGCCGAAAAATACAATGCGCGGGCCAAGGTCTACGGTTGCAATCGCTTCAATAATCCCGTTTGAAAGCTTTACGCATTTACCGTAATTTTTAAATTCTGTTACGCTTTTGGTTACCATGAATAATATCCCCTTTGTTTTTTGCCGCGAGCCAAAAATTTAAAGCTTGCGGCGTTTAAAATATTTTAACGGGCGCAGTATTTTAACAGGCGGCCAAACGGTTTTTGGCCTAAGCTGCTTGCCCGCTAAAAGCAAATTTAAGGTTTGGCGGGCTTGGGCTTTTGCCCGCCTTTTGCCGGTGCTGTTTTAAGCTTTTGCAAATGGTGCGCTGCTTGTTTTATAATGCGGTGTTCACCTTGCCCGGCGCGCGTTTTTTAACAGGCAGCAGGGCGGTTACTTTGCCCGGGGGCGCTTTGTAACGCGGCTTTTGTGCGGCTCCCGGTTCATGTTAAACAGCCGCGCTTACGCTAACGGCCGGTATTTAATCTAACGGCTGTCGCTCCGTTGAACGGCCGGCACTTCATTAAACGGCCGGTACCGAACTAAAAGGTTTTAAACAGCTTGGTGGTGTAATCGGTTTTGCCGCGGGTGGGCTTTTGCAGCATCATGGAGTAAACATCGCCGCAGCGGGCCTCTAACAATGCCAGCTGCTCGGCGTAGTCGCCCAAACGCTCGGCCTCTTTTAACGAGGCAATAAGCGGCACGGTTGCTTTTTTGTGCGCTAAGGAAAGCACCTCGGCACCGGTTTGGTTCATGCCAAGTACCCGGCAGTAGGGCACCGGCCGCTGCTGCATACCAAAGCCAATTCCCAAATAGCCGCAAAGCCCAATACGGCGAATTCGCGCAAAGGAGTACCGCTTAGATTTTACCGCTTCATAAATCTCCTGCAAGGTGGCATAAGAGTTTGCCGCAATGCTCAGCTTGTTGTGCAAGCCCTCGGAAACATCGGGAATTCGCTGCAATTGCGCGGCGGTTGCCGTGCGCAGGTAGGTTACAATGGCGCGGTCTAAATAGTCTATGCTGGCAATTTGCCCGGTTTGCAGGGCGTGCTCTACCGCGGCAAGGCTGGCGGCGGGTAAAAAGGCCTTGTATTCCCCCCCGGTGCAAATGCGCTCCCGCAGCAGGGTGGCCGAGGCTAAATTTTTAAAGGGGGTGGCGCTGTTGTGCCCCGGGCCAATGCGCTTTACGCAAAAGGGCGTAATGGGGCTTTGCAGCGCCTGCAAAGCGGCGCAGTACTCAATGCCTAAAATGTCGTTCGGGTTTTGCAGCAGGGTAAGGTCGGCCGCCGGGTTTATTAGGCCAACGGCATTTTGCCTTGCGGCAGCAAAGGGCAGGCCTTTTTGCAGCTGCTCTTTTAACGCGGTTTTGTAAAGCCCTGTTTCCAGCAGGGCGGCAATGGCGTTAATTTGTTTTAGGTTGCCGTTTTCGCTGCCAAAGCAAAGGCCTTGTACAACGCCAAGGCTGTGCAGCAGGCCAACGGCGCCGCGCGCAAAAAACATGGCGGTAGAAAGGCTGTAGGGTGCCGGCAGCTCAATAACAAGGTCACACCCGCATTCCACCGCGGCACGGGCCCGCGCGAATTTAGAAAGCAAGGCCGGCTCCCCACGCTGCACAAAATTGCCGCTTAAAACGCAAACAACGGCGTTGTACTGCTGCTTAATTTGGTTTATTAGGTGCAAATGCCCGTAATGCAGCGGGTTAAATTCGGCAACCAGGCCGCAAATTTTCAAGGCCGGCCCCCCTTTACAAATTATTCACCGAAAAATACTTGCAATAAACTTAAAATTATAGTATGATAAATAGGTAAAAAACTGGGCGGGTGTTGCGCCCGCGCCGCAAATAGAACGGCACTTATTATAATACACGAATTGCACCGCCGGTGCAAGGGCTTTTTTACCTTAATTTTTGCCGTTGAGAGGATGTATTATTTTTTATGAAGATTTTAGTAATCAACGCCGGCAGCTCCTCTTTAAAGTATCAGCTGATCGACATGGAAACCAAAACCGCCCTGGCCAAGGGCAACTGCGAGCGCATTGGCGCCGAATCGGTTTTAACCCACAAAACGGCCGACAGCCGCAAAACCGTGCTGGAGCAGGCTATGCCAACGCACAGCGAGGCCTTTAGCGCCGTAATTAATTGCTTAACCACGGGCGAGGGCAAGGTAATTGAAAGCTTAAAAGAAATTTCGGCCGTTGGGCACCGCGTGGTGCAGGGTGGCGCAAAGTTTGCAAAGTCTATGCTGGTAAACGATGAAGTTTTAGCCGAAATTGAGGCGCTTAGTCCGCTGGCCCCGCTGCACAACCCGGCCAATGTGCTGGGGATTCGGGCCTGCTCGGCCGTTTTAGGCAAAGAGGTGCCGCAGGCAGTAGTGTTCGACACTTCTTTTCATGCTACCATGCCGCCCAAGGCCTACCTTTACGGTGTGCCCTACAAGTATTACGAAAAATACGGTGTGCGCCGCTACGGTTTTCACGGCACCTCGCACCGCTATGTTAGCGCTAAGGTTGCCGAGCTGATGGGCAAAGACCTTAAAGATTTAAAAATTATTACCTGCCATTTAGGCAACGGGGCCTCTATTACCGCGGTGCAAAACGGCAAATCGGTTGACACCACCATGGGCTTTACCCCGTTAGACGGCTTTATGATGGGCACCCGCAGCGGCTCGTTAGACCCCTCGGTTGTAACCTTTATTGAGGAAAAAGAAAATTTAACCCCCGCCGAGATGGATAAAATGCTGAACAAAGAATCTGGCGTTTTGGGCATTACCGAGTTTTCAAACGACAACCGCGATGTTACCGAGGCGGCCCACAACGGCAACAAGCGCTGCGCCCTGGCGCTGGAAATGCAGCGTTACCAAATTACCAAATACATTGGCGGGTTTGTTGCCGCCATGAACGGCGTAGACGCCATTGCCTTTACCGGCGGAATGGGGGAAAACAACGCCGACCTGCGTGAGGAAATTTGCGACAGCTTTGGCTATTTGGGCATTGAGTTGGATAAACCGTTTAATAACGAGCACGCCCACATTCGCGGACAGGACCTTAAAATTTCTACCCCGAATTCGAAGGTTGCGGTTTTTGCAATTTCTACCGATGAGGAAATGGTTATTGCGCAGGATACTTTAGCGCTAATTGGGCAGCACTAATTTTGCAGTAAAGCGTTTTGGTGCCGGAAAATTTTTTACGCCGAAGTTTTTGCACGAATATTATAATATTATTGTATTTACTATTGTTTTTGGGCTTTTTGGGGCAGGGCGGCCGCTGCCGTTACGGCTTTGGCGCCTTGCAAAAACAAATCTACAAAGGGGATATTGCAGATGCGTATTGAGGAATTAAAAAACAGCATTGCGGCAGGGGATTTTGACCGCGATTTTGAGCTGCTTTACAACGAGCATGAATTGGCCCGCGCCCGCTACACGGCGGCGGCCAACCGCTTTACCGAGCTTTACGGCGAGGGCGAGGGCGCCCGCCTGTTTAGCGCGCCCGGCCGTACCGAGGTGGGCGGTAACCACACCGACCACCAGCACGGCTGCGTGCTGGCCGGCAGCGTTAATTTAGATGTTATTGCCGTTGCCGCCCCGAATAACGATGGCGTGGTTCGCATTAAATCACACGGGTTTGAGATGGACGAAATTAACCTGAACACCTTAACGCCGGTGGCGGCCGAAAACGGCAGGGCCGCAGCGCTTATTCGCGGAATGTGCGCCTTTTTTAAACAAGAGGGCTACCAAATTGGCGGCTTTAACGCCTACACCACCTCAAATGTTTTAAAAGGCTCCGGGCTTTCCAGCTCGGCCGCGTTTGAGGTTTTGGTAGGGGTTATTTTAAACAACTTTTACAACGGCGGCACCGCAGCCAGCGCCGTTACCATTGCCAAGCTTGCCCAAAAGGCCGAAAACGAATTTTTTGGCAAGCCCTGCGGGTTAATGGACCAAATGGCCAGCTCGGTAGGCGGCTTTACCGCCATTGATTTTAATAACCCGGCCGACCCGATTATTGAAAAGGTTAGCTTTGACCTTGCCGCCCACGGGCACAGCCTTTGCATTGTTAACACCGGCGGCAACCACGCCGATTTAACCGAGGATTACGCCGCCATTACCCGGCAGTGCAAGCAGGTTAGCAAGGCGCTGGGCAAAGAGTTTTTGCGCGAGGTAGATGAATCGGCCTTTTATGGCAGTATTGCCGCGTTAAGGGACGAATTTGGCGACCGTGCCGTGCTGCGCAGCATGCACTTTTTTGCCGATAATAAACGCGCCGTTGCCGAAAAGCAGGCTCTGCAGCGAGACGATTTTAACGCCTTTTTAAAGCTGATTAACGAATCGGGCAATTCCTCGTTTAAATATCTGCAAAATGTGTTCTCGGCTTCGGCGCCGGAGGAACAGGGCCTTTCCTTAGCCTTAGCTTTAACCGAGCGGTACTTAAACGGCCTTGGCGCCTGCCGCGTGCACGGCGGCGGCTTTGCCGGAACCATTCAGGCCTTTGTACCCACCAATATGCTGGCCGGGTACAAAGAAATGATAGAAGATGTTTTTGGCCGCGGCAATTGCCATGTTTTAAACATTCGCCCGGTTGGGGGCTACGCCTTAACCGGCAAATAAATTAATTTTAAACGGGTGAGAATAATGAAAAAATTACTGTTTCGCACCGCTTTACTGTGCGGGGTGGCCGCTTTTGCAGCCTTAACCTTTACCGCCTGTAAGGGCAAAAAAACCGAAAACAGCAGCACTACCAATTCTTTGCCGGCAAACGCCTCTATGGCCGAAAACACCTCCGGTAATTTAAACGGCAGCTCGCAAGAGGCCAATTCAACCGGTTCTAAGGCGCAGCAGGGCCAAAACGGCACCACCGGCGGCAATAACAGCAAGGGGAACGATGTTGTTATTGACATTGGTGAGTTGGATTTTAGCTCTACCAAACAAAACAGCAGTAAGCAAAGCGGCGGGGGGCAAACCTCCTCCGGCAAGCCGAACAACACCTCCTCCAGCAAGCCGAGCAGTTCCTCGAACAGCCCTAGCAACAGCAGTTCCGCAAAAAATGACGGCTGGACCGGAGATTACATTATTAAAAGCAAAAACAAATAATTTTAAAAACTGTTTTTAAAATCAGTAACAGGGCGTAAAAGCCTTGTTACTGGTTTGTTTTCGTATTGCTGTGGGGAAATTTTTGCAAAGCAGCGAATTATTGGCGGTGCGAGCATTTAGCAGGGGGCTTTATAGTGGCAGATAACAGACCGATCGGCGTTTTTGATTCCGGCCTGGGCGGGCTTACCGTAGTACGGGAGCTGAAAAAAATTTTAAAAAATGAAAGCATTGTGTATTTTGGCGATACGGCGCGGGTGCCCTACGGCAACCGCAGCGCCCAAACGGTTTGCCGCTACGCAAAAGAGGATGAGCATTTTTTGCTTACCAAAAATGTTAAAATGATTATTGCGGCTTGCGGTACGGTATCTTCCGTTGCGGGGGCGGCGGCCAAGGGGCTGCCGGTGCCTTATTTTGAGATGGTTACCCCGGCGGCCGAGGCCGCCGTTGCACAAACCCAAAACCAAAGAATCGGCGTAATTGGCACGGCGGCAACCGTTAATAGCAAGGCGCACGCTAAAAAAATATTAAGCCTGCTGCCAACGGCGCAAATAACAGCCGTTAGCTGCCCGCTGTTTGTGCCGCTGGTAGAGGCGGGGTGGATCCAAAAAGGCGACCCGGTTACCACCGCTACCGTTGCCCGCTACTTACAGCCGCTGCGGCAGGCGGGGGTAGATACCTTAATTATGGGCTGCACCCACTACCCGGCCATTGCCGAAACCATTGCCGCCTACATGGGCCCCGGGGTGCAGCTAATTAACATGGGCACCCCGGTTGCCAAAAAGGTAGACCGCTTTTTGCAGCAGCATGGGCTTGGCGCCACTGCCCCGGCAACCTACCGCTATTATGTAACCGACAGAATGGATTCTTTTTCCAGCATTGCGGCGGTTTTGTTGGGGGAAAACATTGAAGACCGGGTGCAGACTATTGAGCTGAACCAATTAACGGAGGAGCAGCCGTGACTGACGCTACCGTAACGGTGCAAACCGTGAACCTGGTTCAGGGGGAAAAAAGCAGCTTTAAAACCCGCTGTAACGGCACCTATTTTTACAAAAACGGCATGGCTATTGTGCAATACACCGATGTACTGTACGGCGACGCCGAGCAGGAAATTAAAACCTCGGTAAAAATTTTTAACAACACGGTAACCCTTACCCGAAACGGCGAGACCCAAAGCCGCATTGTTATTACGCCGGGCCAGCGGCAGGCCTGCGTTTACGAAACGCCCTACGGCAGCTTTGTTTTTGGCTTTACCGGCGAAAAGCTGCGCCACCGTTTTACCGAGCAGGGCGGCGAGCTGTTTGTGCGCTACCGGGTAGATACCGAAAAACAGCCCCTGCAAACCAACGAAATTACCCTAAAAGTTAGGAAGTGCGAACCATGACAGACATGGCAACCAAAATAAAAGCAGAAATTAAAGAAATGATTTTAGCCGCAGCCGGCCAGGCGGTTGCAAGCGGCGCGTTTTCGGCGGCGCCGCTGCCCGGCTTTAATATTGAAAGCCCGGCTGACCGTGCCCACGGCGATTTTGCCGTAAACGCCGCCATGGTTTGGGCCAAGGCGCTGCACCGGGCCCCGCGCGCCATTGCCGAAACGCTGCTGCAAAATATGCAGCCAAACCCGCTGGTTACAAGGGTAGAAATTGCCGGCCCGGGCTTTATTAATTTTTACCTTAGCAACGCCTATTACGCCGGCGTTTTGCAGGCGGTGTTTAACGCCGGCAGCAATTACGGCCGCAGCAATTACGGTAAGGGCAAAACCGTTTTGGTAGAGTTTGTTTCGGCCAACCCTACCGGCCCTATGCACATTGGCAACGCCCGCGGCGGCGCCCTGGGCGACGGCATTGCCGCCGCTTACGACTGGGCCGGCTATGCCGTTTCGCGCGAGTTTTATGTAAACGACGCCGGCAACCAAATTAACAAATTTAAAATTTCGTTAGAGGCGCGGTATTTGCAGCTGTTTGACCCCACCGTGCAAATTTCCGAGGACGCCTATTTGGGGGAGGATATTACCGCCCACGCCAAGGCCTTTGCCGAGCTGAACGGCGATAAATATTTAAACACCAGCGCCGAGGAGCGGCAAAACGCCCTGTGCGATTTTGCCCTGCCGAAAAACATTGCCAAATTAAAATCGGACCTTGAAAAATACCGCATTACCTACGACCGCTGGTATTTAGAAAGCTCGCTGCACGAAAGCGGCAAGGTTGCCGAGATTATTGAAAAGCTGAAAAAAACCGGCTACACCTACGAGCAGGAGGGCGCTTTGTGGCTGCGCTCTACCGAGCTGGGGGACGAAAAAGACCGCGTTTTGGTGCGTGCCAACGGCGTGCCAACCTACTTAGTGCCGGATATTGCCTACCATTACGACAAGCTGGTAACCCGCAATTTTGATTTAGCAATTGATGTTTTAGGGGCCGACCACCACGGCTACATTGCCCGTATGATGGCGGCGTTAACCGCCCTGGGCGCCCCGGCCGACCGGTTGAAAATGGTTATTATGCAAATGGTTCGGCTAATTAAAAACGGCGAGACCTACAAGCTTTCTAAACGATCCGGCAAGGCCGTAACGTTGGAAACGCTGTTAGACGAGGTGCCGATTGACGCAGCCCGTTATATTTTTAACTCCAAAGAGCCAAATACGCACCTGGAGTTTGATTTAGACCTGGCGGTAGAGCAATCCAGCCAAAACCCGGTTTACTATGTACAATACGCGCACGCGCGCATTTGCAGCATTTTGCGCAACCTAAAGGCCGAGGGTATTGAGCCGCAACCGTGTACCACCGAGCAGCTTTGCCTGCTAACGCAGCCGGCCGAGCGGGAGCTGATTGTGCATATTTCGGCCCTGCCGCAAACCATTGTAAACGCAGCCCTTAATTTTGACCCGGCCATTATTACAAAATTCGCTTACGATTTGGCTTCCCTTTTTCACCGCTTTTACAACAGCTGCCGCGTAAAGGGCGAGGCGCCCGATTTAATGCAGGCAAGGTTAGCGCTTTGCGTTGCCACCAAAACCGCTTTGGCCAATGTGCTTTCGCTTTTAAAAATTACGGCGCCCGAGCAAATGTAGCTTAAAAAACGCGGTGCAAGCACCGCAGCAAAATTTGGTTTTAGTATTGGCAAACCGCAGCACCCAACAATGGGCGCTGCGGTTTTTGCTTGCGTTAGGGGGCTTTGTAGCCCTTGTGCCAACCGGTTATTTAACAAAAGGTTGCTTTTTTAACTGCCAAAACCGGGGGAGGGGGGTAAAGTTTCCTGCCCCAAAGCCGGGGCCGGCCTTTGCCCCAAGCCGGTGGGGCAAAAGCTGCGCCAAAGCGGCAAGCGGCGTTTTACGCTAAAATGGGGGGTGCTAAAACCGTGGTGTTTATAGCTTTGCGCTAAAACCGTGGGTGCCAATAGGTTTGTGTTAAAACCGGGCGGCAGGCAGCAGGGTTAAACCGTTCCGGTAATTTTTAAAACGGCCGTGCCGGGGGTAACGGTCCACTCGCCGGTGGCGGCGTTTTGCGTGTAGGTTGCCGCCGGTACGGTAATGCGGCCGGCTACGCTGGCAAATTGCCCGGTAGCGGTGTTATAGGTGTAATCGGTTGTGGCGGTAAGGGCCGCGCCGTTTAAGGTAACGGCTAAATTTTTTAAAATGGGGGTAAAGGTGTCGGTAACTACAACGGCGTCGTCGGCGGTGGTGGCGGTGTTGCCGTAGTTTTGAATAACAAAGGTGTAGGTTATGGGCTCGTTGGCCGTTACGGTAGCCGGGCAAACCGATTTGCTAATGGTTAAATCTACCGCAGTGTTGTTCCCAACCGTTTGCGTTACGGTAATGGGGTTGGCTAAGGCCGGGCCAGTAAGGGTGGCGGTGTTGGTAATTTCGGCCTCCTCCCCAAAGGGGGCAAAGCGGTTTACCGTTGCTCTGTAAACCAGCAGCGCGTTGCCGCCGGCCGGCACGGTAACCCCGCTAATGGTTAGGGGCGGGCCGGCCGTTACCGTTGGCGCCGCCTGTAAAACGCCGTTTTGGTAATAGCGTAACGAGCCGGCCGTGTAATCCAGCGGTGTTAAATTCAGCGCGCCTAAGGTGTAGGCGCCAAGGTTATCGGTAACCGTAATGCCGGTAATGTCGGCCGCGCCGGTGTTGTTTAGGCTAATCAGGTAGGTTACGGCGTCGCCGGGTTTATAATCCTCGTTCAGGGTAGATTTTGTGGCCGAAATCACCTCTAAAAGCTCGCCGGTTACGGTGTTGGAATCGGTAGAGGTGTTGTTGTAGGAAAGGGTTGCTTTATTATAAAAGGTTGCCATATCATTACTCCTTTGGTTTGCGTTTTGTTTAGGCTTGTAAGGCCGGCCTAAAACGGCTTGGCCTACATTACAAAATATGCCGGCAAAAAACTTTTGGTGAAAGGGTTGACAATAGAATAAAAAGGGGAGTATAATAATACCATATTAAATAACACATCGTTATACATTTGTTAATATATAACGAATGTAATTTGATAAAGGAGGGATCGCCATTGCCGGCCGCTAAAAGAATAACGGGGGAGGAGATTATTTCTGCGGCGTTTTGTGTGCTGCGTGAAAGCGGGTTTGCCGCGGTAAATGCCCGCAGTGTTGCAAAAAAGCTGGGCTGCTCCACCCAGCCCATTTACCTTTGCTTTAAAAACATGAAGGAGCTAAAAGCCGCCCTAACTGCCCGTGCCGCACAGCAGCATATAGAGCAGGTGCGGCGTTCCATTCGGGAAAACAACGGCTCCCGCAGCCGTTACAGCGACTACGGCATTGGCTTTGTTCGGTTTGCCGAGCAGGAAAAGCAGCTGTTTCGTTGGCTTTATTTAGAGGAGGGGCAGTTAGGCAAACAGCAGTACGATGTTTTGCTGCCCGAGATTATTGACATTATTGTTAAAGAATTTGGGTACACCCGGCAGGTGGCACAGGCCCTGCACCGGGATATGACCTATTATTCTTACGGTTTGGCCGTTTTGGCAAATAACCGTGCTGTGCATTTAACCAACGAGGAGTTGTTTTTGGCCTTAAACCGGGAGTTTCGGGCGCTAACGGCCATTTACGGGGTTGGCGCAAAGCAAAAAATTGAATAAAGGGGATTTTTTATGAAAAAACTAAACGGAGTTTTGTGGGGCTTGGTGCTGGTAATTTTCGGCACGATTTTGGCGTTAAACGCCTTTGGCATTATTGCGGTTGATTTATTATTTTCGGGCTGGTGGACGCTGTTTATTATTGTACCAAGCGCTATTAATTTAATTACGGAGCGAAATAAATGGGGCAGCCTAATTTGCCTTGGCATTGGGGTATTTTTGCTGCTTTGCTGCCAAAAGGTTTTGGCCTTTTCGCTTGTTTGGAAGCTGCTGCTGCCAACCGTTTTGGTGCTGGTTGGCGTTAAAATTATTTTTGGCTCCCTGTTTTCTGCCAACCGGCGGCAAATAGAGCAGCTAAACAGCCGCGCAAAGGGGCAAAAATGCGGCACGGCTGTTTTTTCGGGCAGCGAGCTAAAATTTTCGGGCGAGGTGTTTGAGGGCACCACGCTTACCGCGGTATTCGGCGGGGTAGAGTGCGACCTGCGCGGCGCTATTATTAACCACGACTGTGTGGTGAACGCAACAGCCATTTTTGGCGGGGTAGATATTTTTGTGCCCGAGGGTGTTTTGGTTAAAACCTATTCCACCGCGTTTTTTGGCGGCGTTGGCGAAAAGAAAAGGCCGCAGCCGGCGGCCGGTATGCCAACCCTTTACATAAACGCAACCTGCCTGTTTGGCGGGGTAGATATTAAATAGTTTTTTTGGAGGCTTTTATGTTAAAAATTGAGCATTTAACAAAAATTTACGGCAGCAAAAAGGCGGTAGACGACCTAAGCCTGCACATTGCCCCCGGCGAAATTTACGGGTTTATTGGTCACAACGGGGCCGGCAAAACAACAACCCTTAAAAGCGTTGTTGGCATTTTGCAGTTTGAGCAGGGCGAAATTTACATTAACGGCAAAAGTTTTCGTCAAAACCCGTTGGCCTGCAAGCGGGAGCTGGCCTATATTCCCGATAATCCCGATTTGTACGAGTACATGACCGGCCTAAAATACTTAAACTTTATTGCCGATGTTTTTGGAATTAATTTTGCCCTGCGGCAGCAGCGTATTGCCTACTACGCCAACCTGTTTGAATTAACAAACGACCTGGCGCAGCCTATTGCCGCTTACTCCCACGGGATGAAGCAAAAGCTGGCCATTATTGCCGCCTGGCTGCACGAGCCGCGGCTGATTATTATGGACGAACCGTTTGTAGGCTTAGACCCCAAAGCCGCGCACCTGTTAAAGGGCCTTATGCGGGAGGTTTGCAACAACGGCGGCGCCATTTTCTTTTCCACCCATGTGCTGGAGGTGGCCGAAAAGCTGTGCGATAAGGTTGCCATTATTAAAAACGGCCGACTTATTCGCTCCGGCACTATGGAGGAGGTTAAGGGTGACGACTCCTTAGAGCAGGTATTTTTAGAGCTGGAGGGTGAGGTATGTTAAAAATTTTGCTGCGTAAGCAAATGGGCGAAATTTTTCGCAGCTATTATTACGACGCTAAAAAGAACAAGGCGCGCTCCAAGGCTGCTACCACCGCTTACATGGTGCTGTTTGTGCTGCTTATGGTGCTGGTGCTGGGCGGAATGTTTACCCTGCTTTCGCTTTTTTTGTGCGGGGCAATGCTGGCCGCAAAAATGCAGTGGCTCTACTTTGCAATTATGGGGCTTTTGGCCATTTTGCTGGGCGTTTTTGGCAGCGTGTTTAACACCTACGCCGGGCTTTACTTGGCAAAGGATAACGACCAGCTGCTTTCGTTGCCTATTCCGGCAAGGGATATTATTGCCTCGCGCCTGTTAAGCGTTTACCTAATGGGGCTGCTGTATTCCGGCGTTGTATTGCTGCCGGCCATTGTGGTTTACTGGTTTTTGGCGCCCTTTAGCTTGGCTGCGCTGCTGGCGCCGCTGTGGTTTTTGGTGCTAATTTCGGTTTTTGTGCTAACGCTTTCCTGTCTATTGGGCTTTGTGGTGGCAAAAATCAGCTTAAAGCTTAAAAATAAAAGCTTTATTACGGTGTTGGTTTCGCTTTTGTTTTTTGGCGCCTACTACTTTTTTTACTTTAAAGCGCAAACCCTTATTGAGCAGCTGCTGGCCAACCTTGCGGCTTACGGCGGCGCCATTCAGGGCAGCGCCTACCCAATTTATTTAATTGGCAAAGCCGGGGAGGGCAATTTACCCGCTGTGTTAACGGTTTCGGCCGTTGTGCTGGCGTTGTTTGCCCTTACCTGGCGGCTGCTTGCCCGCAGCTTTATTAAAATTGCAACCACGCCGGGCGGCGCGGCCAAGCGGGCGGTTAAAGGCGGCGTTGCCCAAAGGCAAAAAGCCGTTAACGGCGCGCTTTTTGGCAAAGAGGTTCGGCGCTTTACCTCCAGCGCGAATTATATGTTAAACTGCGGGTTTGGCATTTTGTTTTGCCCCGTAGGCGGGGTAATGTTTTTGCTAAAGGGCAAGGACCTTGTTACCGTTTTGCAAATGGCGCTGGGGCTGCGGGCCAATACGGTGCCCGTGCTGCTGGCCGGGGTTATTTGCCTGCTTTCGGTAATGAACAACATGGCGGCGCCCTCAATTTCGTTAGAGGGCAAAACCCTTTGGCAGCTGCAAAGCCTGCCGGTACGCCCGTGGCAGGTTTTAAGGGCTAAGCTGCGGCTGCAGCTTGCCTTTACGGCGGTGCCCGTTTTGTTTTGCCTGCTTTGCACGCTGGCTGCTTACCGCTACACGCCGCTGCAGTTTGTGCTAACCGCTTTGGCGGTGCTGCTTTTTGTGCTGCTGGCCGCACTGTTCGATTTATTTTTGGGGCTAAAAATGCCCAACCTTACCTGGACCAGCGAAACAACGCCTATAAAGCAAAGCGCCAGCGTTGCATTGGCGCTGCTGGCCGGCTTTGTGTACCCGGTGTTGGTGCTGGCGGGCTACTTTTTGCTAAGCGGCTTTATTGGCGGCACGGTTTATTTGGGGCTTGTGGCGCTGCTGAACCTGGCTCTTAGCTTGCCGCTTTTTTGCTGGCTTAAACGCCGGGGCGGGGCAGTTTTTGCCGCGTTGTAGAAAAACGCCAAAAAGGCGGTGCTGCTTAACGCAAGGCAAGGGTTATTGGCTCCCTTAAGGCAAACGGCTGGGGCTATTTAACGCAGCGTGCGCAGCTAAACAACAATTTTAAAGCAAAAATTTAAGTGCAAGCCTTGTAAAAAGCTGCGGTAATCCGTTAAGATTACCGCAGCTTTTGCCGCACACACCTGTAAATTTGCTCTTTTTAAAATTCTGCCGCCTAAAAGGGCAAAACAACAGCTCTTTTGTTAGTTGTTTTTTAAAGCCACCGGTTTAACTTAAAAACGCCGCACGAATTTTCGTGCGGCATTTTTATCAGCGCAGTTTTTTATCAGTGGCGTTTTATGCCCGGCGGGTAAAAGCGGCAGGATTTTTGGAGCTTAGTTTTTAAACCCGTTTGGGTAAAATAAATTTTTGAATAATGGCCGAAAAAAACTGCACAAACGGCCCCAACCCAAACATTAAAACAACCGTGCCAAGGCCGGTTTGCGCCTTGCAAAGCAGCATTATTAGCACCATAACAGAATCTAACAGCACCCGCAGCCAAAAGTATTTTATTTTGGGAAAATGGTCGTGCAAATACAGCGGCAGCGCGTCGTAAGGGGAAACGTCCAAATCGGCACATTGGTAAAGCGCCAAACCAAAGGATATGGTAAGAACGCCCCCAATTAAAATGGCCAGCCGCGGCAGTAATGCAGACGGGAACCCCACCGCTTTGGCAAAAATGGGCATAAAAAAGTCTACTACATAGCAAAGCAAAAACCAATTAATAAAGGTGCCAATGTTAATGTAACGCCGGCCCCAAAGCAAAAGGGCAATAAACAGCACGGTGTTTAGGCAAAGGGTAAACAGGGTGTAGGGCACGCCTAAAGCGCCGGCCAAGGCCATGCAGCCGCCGTTAAAGGGGTCTATTCCAAAGGCGGCCGATTTTATAAAGGCAACGCCAACCCCAATAACAAAATTGCCAAGCAGGCAAAGCAGCGTTTTTAATCCGGTGGTTTTTAAAAATAGTTTCATTCGAACTCCGTTTGCAAAGCGGCGTAAAGCCCTGTGTTTTACTTTGCAGAATTTAAAAATTAAAGGTTAAGAGCTGCACAACAAATAAGGGCAGCACAACAAAAAAAGCAGCACAACAAAAGGGCAGTGCAATAAAAGGGCAGTGCAGCAAAAAACCGGCGCCTTGCGGCACCGGCTTTTGCAATGCTATACCGTAATGCAAAAATTAGATTTCGGCAAAATACTTAATGGTGCGAACCATTTGGCTGGTGTAGCTGTTTTCGTTGTCGTACCAAGAAACAACCTGTACCTGGTAAGTGTCGTCGTCAATCTTGGTAACCATGGTCTGGGTAGCGTCAAACAGCGAACCGTAGGTAATACCAATAATGTCGCTGGAAACCAACGGCTCCTCGGTGTAACCGAAGGAAGCGGAGGAAGCAGCCTTCATAGCGGCGTTAATGCCCTCAACGGTAACATCCTTGCCCTTAACAACGGCTACTAAAATGGTGGTAGAACCGGTAGGAACCGGAACACGCTGAGCAGAACCAATAAGCTTGCCGTTTAATTCCGGAATAACCAGGCCAATTGCTTTTGCAGCACCGGTGGAGTTCGGAACAATGTTAACAGCAGCAGCACGGGCACGGCGCAGGTCGCCTTTTCTGTGCGGGCCGTCTAATACCATCTGGTCGCCGGTAAAGGCGTGAACGGTGGTCATAATACCGCTCTGAATGGGGGCGTATTTGTTTAAAGTATCGGCCATGGGGGCTAAGCAGTTGGTGGTGCAGGATGCCGCAGAAATAATTTTATCGCTGGCGTCCAGAGTTTTTTCGTTAACGCTGAAAACAATGGTTTTCAGGTCTTTACCGGCCGGGGCAGAAATAACTACCTTTTTGGCGCCGGCGTCAATGTGGGCCTGAGCCTTGTCTTTAGAGGTGTAAAAACCGGTGCACTCTAAAACAACATCTACGCCAATTTCGCCCCAAGGCAGGTCGGCAGCGTTTTTCTCGGCATAAATCTTAATTTTTTTACCGTCAACGGTAATGCTGTCCTCATCGGCGGTAACCTTGTCGGCTAAAGCATATCTGCCCTGGGCAGAATCGTACTTTAACAGGTGCGCCAGCATGCTCGGGCTGGTTAAGTCGTTAATTGCAACAACCTCGTACCCTTCTGCACCAAACATCTGACGGAAAGCCAGACGGCCGATGCGGCCAAAACCATTAATAGCAACTTTTACCATAATTAAAAGCCTCCTAAAAATATACTTTAATTATTTTAACCCTTTTTGTTCCATTTTGCAAGAACTTTGTTTAAAAATTAACTAACAATTTTCAATTTCCGCCAATTTTCATGTAAAACGGCAAAATATGCTTTGTTTTTTAAAATAAAATAGTGCAGTTAAACAACGGTTTTTTCGGTGATGCAAGCACCCTGCGCCAAACGGCTGAAAAGTTACGAAAAAATTTAGCCAAAATCCGTGACAAACGGGCTGAAATCTGTTATACTATACTTAATATACTGTGTAACGCTGTATAAATATTTGTATGCTGCTGAAAATTACGGCGTTTAGCAAAACAATTGCAGTAAGCTAAATGGTAATAGGGTGAAATTTATGAAGCTTTTGGCGCTGGACGGAAACAGCATTGTAAACCGTGCTTTTTACGGCATTAAATTGCTGACTACAAAGGACGGGCGGTTTACCAACGCTATTTTTGGATTTATGAACATTTTAAACAGCCTGTTAGAGCGCGAGCAGCCCGACGCGGTTGCCGTTGCCTTTGATTTGCGGGCCCCAACCTTTCGCCACAAAATGTACGGCGATTACAAAACCGGCCGCAAGCCCATGCCGCCCGAGCTGGCGGGGCAGCTGCAGCCGTTAAAGGAGCTGCTAACCGCTTTGGGCTACCACTGCGTGGAGCAGGAGGGCTACGAAGCCGACGATATTTTAGGCACTTTAAGCCTTGCCGCCGAGCAAAGCGGCAACACCTGTGTAATTTCTACCGGCGACCGAGACAGCCTGCAGCTAATTTCTAAAGCAACTACGGTGTTGCTGGCGGCCACCAAAATGGGTCGGCCCGAAATTACCGTGTATAACGAAGAAACGCTGCTTGAAAAATACGGCCTAACCCCGCCGGAGATGATTGAGCTAAAGGCCTTAATGGGGGACGCGAGCGACCGTATTCCGGGGGTTGCCGGCGTGGGGGAAAAAACCGCGCTGGATTTAATTACCCGTTTTCACAGTATTGATTACATTTACAGCCATTTGCCGGAGCTAGAAATTCGCGAGGCGGTGCGCGGCAAGCTTTTAGCGGGGAAGGAGAGCGCCTATTTAAGCAAGACCCTTGGCACCATTTGCCGCGAGGTGCCTGTTAGCCGCAATTTAGAGGATTACCGCATTGCCAAAAGAAACGACACCAAAGCGGCGGCGCTGCTGCGCAGCCTTGAATTTTACAAGCTTTTGGAAAAGCTGGGTTTAAACAGTGTACCCGAGGTACAAGCCCCGGCCGTGGCAGCGGCGCAAAGCTTTACGGTGGTAGAGGGGGCCGATTTTGCCCCCGAAAACGGGGAGCTTGCCGTTTTAATAGAACAGCCGGGGCAGGGCGAATTTGCCGCCGGCTGCGCCGGTAAGGTTTGCCGGCTGAGCGAGCAGCAGGCAAACCAGCTGCTGCAAAGCGGCGCGCCGCTTTGCGTGCAGGATGTAAAAGCCCTTTACCACCGGTTGGGGGCAGCGGTTGCGTCGGCCAATATTTGTTTTGACCTTTCACTGGCCGGGTACCTTTGCGCACCCTCGGCCAGCTCTTACGGGGCAGAGCGCCTGTACGAGCAGTATGTTACCGGGCAGCCGGAGCTAAAAACCAAGGACGAGCTGCTGCTGCAGGCGGCGCACGCCGTGCTGCTTACCAAACGCCTGCAAAGCGAAATTGAGCAAAACAATATGCAAAGCCTGCTAACCGAAATTGAGATTCCCTTGGCGCTGACCTTAGCCGAGATGGAAAGCACCGGCTTTTTAATTGACCGCGACGGAATTCAAAAAATGTCGGCCGAGCTTAAGGTTAAAATTGCGGCGTTAGAGCAGGAAATTCACGCCCTTGCCGGGCACGATTTTAACATAAAATCTCCCCAGCAGCTGGGTACGGTGCTGTTTGAGGAGCTGGACCTGCCCTTTAAGAAAAAAACCAGCCGTGGGTATTCCACCACGGCCGAGATTTTAGAAAAGCTGCGCAACAGCCACCCCATTATTCCGTTAATATTAGATTACCGGCGCCTAACAAAGTTAGAATCTACCTACTGCGTGGGGCTGTTAAAAGAGGTACAGCCGGACGGCCGTATTCACACCACCTTTAACCAAACCGAAACGCGTACCGGGCGCATTAGCTCCTTAGAGCCGAACCTGCAAAATATTCCCGTAAAAAGCGCCGAGGGGCGGGAGCTTCGCCGCTACTTTTGCGCCGGGCCGGGCATGGTGTTAATTGATGCCGACTATTCGCAAATTGAATTGCGGGTGCTGGCGCATGTTGCCGACGATAAAAATATGCAGCAGGCTTTTAACGAAGGGGTAGATATTCACACCAAAACCGCCAGCGAGGTGTTTAATTTGCCGCCGGTGCTGGTAACCCCGCAAATGCGCCGCAGCGCAAAGGCCGTTAATTTTGGCATTGTGTACGGCATTGGCGCCTTTTCCTTAGCCGGGGATATTGGCGTAAGCCGGGCCGAGGCCGCCCGCTACATTGAAAGCTATTTTAAAACCTACCCTAAGGTACAAAAATACATGGAGCAAACGGTGGCGCAGGCGCATAAGGACGGGTATGTAACAACCCTTTTTCACCGCCGGCGCTATTTGCCCGAGCTAAAAAGCAGCAACAAAAATTTAATTGCGTTTGGCGAAAGGGTTGCAAAAAATATGCCCATTCAGGGCACCGCGGCCGATATTATAAAGCTGGCCATGGTTCGGGTGCGCAACCGCTTGGTAAAAGAGCAGCTGAACGCGCGCATTATTTTGCAGGTGCACGATGAACTGATTATAGAATCCAGCGAGGCTGACGCCGAGCAAGCGGGCCAAATTTTAAAAACCGAGATGGAAAACGCCGTAAAGCTAAAGGTTGCCCTAACGGTAGATATGCACCGCGGCAAAACCTGGTTTGAGGCAAAGGAGTAACCAATATGCAGCAAATTTTATTTGTTTGTACCGGCAACACCTGCCGCAGCCCAATGGCAATGGCCATTTTAAATAGCCTTGTAAAGCAGGGCAAGGTGCAAAATGTTACGGCGCAAAGCGCCGGGCTTTACGCCACCGGCGAGCCGGCCGGCCAAAACACGGTAGCCGTGTTGAAAAACCACGGTATTGTGCTGCAAAATTACCGCTCAAAGCCCCTAACCAACGAGCTGATTTTGCAAAGCAGCAAAATTTACGCTATGACGCCGCAGCACCGGCAAATGCTGCTGCAATACGGCGTTTTGCCCGAAAAGGTTTTGGTGCTGGGCGGCGGTATTGCCGACCCGTACGGCGGGGATCTTGCCGTTTACGAAGCCTGCTTTAACCAAATTTACCAAAGTGTATGCAGCGCCTTTGGGGTGCCGAATGATTGAGCGGGTAACCAACCTTGGCGCTTCGGCCGGGGAGATTGCTAAAATAGAGCGGCACTGCTTTGCCCACCCCTGGACGCAAAAGCAGATTGCCGAAACCTTAAACGGCGTGTTTTTTATTGCCCGTGCCCCCGGCGGGGCCGCCGTTGGCTACGCCGGAATGACGGTTGTTTTAGACGAAGCCTATGTAACCAACATTGCCGTGCTGCCAAGCTGCCGCCGGCGGGGCATTGGTGAGCGGCTGCTGCAAAGTATGCTGGCCTATTGCGCCGAGCAGGGCTGCGCCTTTTTAAGCTTAGAGGTGCGGCAAAGCAATTTTGCGGCACAAAATCTTTACAAAAAATATTTATTTTCGCCCGTGGGCGAGCGGAAAAATTATTATTCCGAGCCTGTGGAAAACGCAATTTTAATGACGAGGTATTTTAAATGAACCCTGAAAAAATAATTCTGGCAATTGAAAGCTCTTGTGACGAAACAGCCGTTGCCGTAGTGCAGGGGCGCACGGTACGAAGCAGCGTGGTTGCCAGCCAGGTAGAGGAGCACAAGCTGTACGGCGGCGTGGTGCCCGAAATTGCCTCGCGCCGGCACTGCGAGTGCATTTACAGCTTAACCGAGCAGGCCCTGCAGCAGGCCGGGTTAACGCGGCAGCAAATTAACGCGGTTGCCGTAACCTGCGCGCCGGGGCTAATTGGCGCGTTGCTGGTGGGGGTTAACTTTGCTAAGGGTTTGGCGTATTCCTTGGGCGTTCCGCTTATTCCGGTGCACCACCTGCGGGCGCATATTGCGGCCAACTATTTAACCCACCCGGCGCTAAAGCCGCCGTTTTTGTGCTTAATGGTTTCGGGGGGGAATACCGTAATTGCCGAGATTGCCGATTACACCAAGTTTAAAATTTTGGCCCGCACGCGAGATGACGCTGCCGGCGAGTGTATGGATAAAGCGGCTCGCGCCATGGGCCTGCCGTATCCGGGCGGTATTTCGCTGGATAAAATTGCAACCGTTGCCGATTATAAAAAATATCCGCTGCCGTACCCTAAGGTAGAGGGCAGCGAGTTTGATTTTAGCTTTTCGGGGCTTAAAACAGCCGTAGTAAACGCCGTTCACCACGCCGAGCAGACCGGCCGGCCGGTAGAGGTGCCGGTGCTGGCCGCTACGGTGCGCCGCCGCGTTTGCGATATGCTGCTGCATTCTACCTTAACAATTGCCGAACGCTGCGGTTACCAAAAAATTGCCGTGGCCGGCGGTGTTTCGGCCAACAGCGAGCTGCGCAGCCGTTTAAAGCAGGAATGTGCAAAGCGCGGGTACATCCTTTATTTGCCCGATTTGGCCTATTGCGGAGATAACGCCGCCATGGTTGGCGCTCAGGCCGCCTACGAGCCGGAGCAAACAAACTTTTTAGGGCTAAACGCCGTTGCCACCATGCCGTTGGACGCCGATTTTTAGCCAAAAGAATTTTTGCTAAATTGGTTGCCGGCCTGTGCCACGGCTTGTAAAAATGTAACCGCTTTGCTTAAACCGGCAAGCTTTAAAAATTTTAGCCAATTGCTTTGGCTCTAACAGCCCAAAAAGAAGGAATAAATTATGCAACATCAAAAACGCGTAGCCGCAATTCACGATCTTTCAGGGGTGGGTAAATGCTCGCTTACGGTGGCAATCCCGGTGCTTTCAGCGGCGGGGCTGGAGTGTTGCCCACTGCCAACGGCGGTGCTTTCCACCCACACCGGGGGCTTTAAAGATTTTACATTTTGCGATTTAACCGCGCAAATTTTGCCAATAGCCAACCACTGGGCGCAGGAGGAGTTTCAATTCAGCGCAATTTACACTGGCTACTTAGGCTCCCAACAGCAGGTAGAGCTGGTGCGGCGGGCCGTGCAAAAAATTGGCCGCGGGGCCAAAATAATTGTCGACCCCGTTATGGGCGATAACGGTAAGCTTTACCAATCATTTTCTAACAGCTTTCCCCTAAAAATGCGGGAGCTTTGCGCTGTTGCCGATGTGCTAACGCCGAATATTACCGAGGCCTGCCTGCTGTTGGGTCAGCCCTTTTTACCGCCGCCGCACAGTAAAAGCTTTTTAAACGGGCTTTTAGAAGGGCTGCGGCAGCTTTGCCGCGGTACGGTTATTTTAACCGGGGTTAGTCTGGCGCCCGGGCAGTTGGGGGCGTTGCTGGCCGATCCGCAAAAGCCGCCGCAGTACCTTTACAACAAAAGGCTGCAAGGCACCTTACACGGCACGGGCGACCTTTTTGCCAGCACCCTTACAGCCGCTTTGGTGCGCGGCTTTTCGGCCGAGCGGGCGGTGCGTTTGGCGGTAGACTTTACGCTGCGCTGCATTGAAACAACGGTGCAAAAATACCCCGACTTGTGGTACGGCGTTGCGTTTGAGGACGAGCTGGAATACTTTATTAAACAGGTAAAAGAACATGGAAAATAATTGCAACAACCAACGATTTAACCGAACCGAAACCCTAATTGGCTCTGCCGCTTTAAAGCAGCTTGCTAAAAAACGGGTTTGCATTTTTGGGGTGGGGGGCGTTGGCTCCTTTGCGGCCGAGGCCATTGCCCGCGCCGGCGTTGGAAAAATTGATTTATTTGACCGTGATGTTGTAGATATTACAAACATAAACCGGCAGCTGATTGCCCTGCAAAGCACGGTAGGCTGCCCTAAGGCGCAGGTTATGCGGGATCGCATTTTGCAAATTAATCCGCAGGCCGAGGTAACCGCTAATCAGGTTTTTGTAACGCCTCAGTGGGTGCAAAATACCGATTTTACAAAGTACGATTATGTAATAGACGCCATAGATAACATTACCGCAAAGCTTAGCCTTTGCGAGGCGGCCCGCACGCAGGGGGTGCCAATTATTTCGGCCATGGGCGCCGGTAACCGGCTGGACCCAACCGCCTTTCGGGTAGCCGATATTAGCCAAACGCACGGCTGCCGCTTGGCCCGTATTATGCGCCGGGAGCTAAAAAAACGCGGCGTAACCGGGGTTTTAACGGTTTTTTCGCCCGAGGAGCCGGTAAAAACAAATGCCGAATTTCAAAACGGGCGGCCGCTGCCGGCCAGCATTTCTTATGTACCTTCGGCAGCGGGGTTAATTTTAGCCGGCCGGGTAATTGCCGAATTGGCCGGGCTGCCGGTTTAAAATTGCCAACGCTTAAAGCCGCTGCCTAAAACGGCTAATTCTTAGCCAAGGCTGCAAGGCTGTTTGTGCAGCTTAAAAAAGTTGGCTTTTGGTTTAACCTTTTGTGTTGTAAGGCTTATTTTAACAAATTAACAGTTAAAATTTTGTGCGTAAATTTTTGCGCGGAAAATGCCGCCGGCGGTTTTAACCGGCGGGGCGGCTTGCCAAACTGTTTTTTTACATTTTAAGTTAGTAGTGTTAAAAATTGTTTTACGAAGGGGTGTTTACATGACCTTAAAGGATGTTGCCGCGTTGGCCGGTTGTTCGGTTGCAACGGTGTGCAAGGTTTTTAAAAACAGTAACGAAATTAGCGCCGAAACCAAAAAAACGGTATTACAGGCGGCTAAAAAAAGCGGATATTTACAAAAGGCAACCACCCGCACCGCCGTGCTTGGGGGGTTAAAGGTGGTACTGCTGTGCGATCCGCAAAACCGCCTGCAGGGGGAGCTTTTGGCTGTTTTTGCGGCCCTGCAGCGTGGGGGTTATACGGCGGTTTACACCGTGTTAGAGCCACAAGCTGCCTTTTCTTTAATGCTGCAAATTGGTGCGGTTGGCATGGTTTGCGCGGCCGAAAACGCGCTAACCGACCCCCGCGTTTTAACCAGCGCCAAGGGGGCGCCGCAGCCGGCCAATTGGTTAAGGTTTTTAAACGGGCTTGGCGGGGTGGCACGCGCCGCGCGCAAGGGGCAGGGTAAAGCAGCCGCGGCCCCAAAACCGGCCAAGCCCAATTTGGTCGAAGAAAAGCAGCCCCCCGTGCGGGAAGAAATTTGGTTACTGTAATGCGGTTAGGGTTAAAGGTGCCCCCCAAAGCGCAGGGCATTTGCTACATTATTATGGCGGCGTTTGGCTTTTCCTGTATGTCGCTTTTTGTAAAGCTTGCCGGGCAGCTGCCGCCCTTTCAAAAAGCGTTTTTTCGCAACTTTATTGCCCTTGTTTTTATGTTTGCCGTTTTGCTGCGCCAAAAGGTTGGCTTTCGGCCAAACAGGGGCAGTATTCCGGGCCTTATTGGCCGCAGCTTTTTTGGCACGGTTGGCTTGCTTTGCAACTTTTACGCCATAGGGCAGCTAAACCTTTCAGACGCCAATATGCTCAACAAGCTTTCGCCGTTTTTTTCTATTTTGTTTTCGGCCCTGTTGTTAAAGGAAAAACCAAATTTGGTGCAAATTGGCGGGGTTTTAGCGGCGTTTTTAGGCAGCGTGTTTATTATTAAAAAACCCGGCTTTCAAAACGCGGCGCTGCTGCCGGCCTTGGCAGGGGTTGTTGGCGGCATGGGCGCCGGCATTGCCTACACCTTTGTGCGCGCCCTTGGCAAAAAAGGGGAGGACAGCCGCCGCATTGTTTTTTACTTTTCGGCTTTTTCGTGCCTGTTATGTCTGCCGTTTTTTGTTTTTCAGTTTCAGGCAATGAGCCTTTGGCAAACCGCCTGCCTGCTGTTGGCCGGCGCATTTGCCTGCATAGGCCAGCTTGGCATTACCAAAGCCTACCTGTGTGCCCCGGCAAAGGAGATTTCGGTTTACGATTACACGCAGGTAATTTTTGCCGCCGTTTTGGGCTTTTTAGCGTTTGGCGAGCTGCCGGACGCCTTTAGCGTTGCCGGTTATTTGCTAATTTGCGGAGCCGGGGTAGGTATGTTTTTTTACAACAATAAGGTGCTGCCGCGTCGCCAAAAACGGGCGCCCAAGGCTTAGGCCAAAAAGCCGGGGCGGTACGGCTTTGCCCGCCGCCTTTGCCGGCTTAGCCTAATACGGCCGCATTAAATACGGGCACACAAAAGGCAGCCGTGCCGAATGTAGACGCTTTAAACAGCTGCACAGAATTACAAGCCAAAGCTGCCATACTAAGTAGGGCGTACAATTTATTTGTACCAATTATTTGTGCCAAATACCCGGCGCGCATTTATTTAAAAATTAATTTTTCCGGAGGGGCAAATGGACTATACGGTTTTAGTGGTGGATGACGAATTTGAACTGCGCCGCGCAATGATAGAGCGGGTAGATTGGGCCGCTGCCGGCTTTAAAGTGGTGGGGGAGGCCGAAAACGGCGTTGAGGCGTTAGACCTGATTGAAACGCTGGAGCCGGACCTAATTTTAACCGATATTAAAATGCCAATGATTTCGGGCTTGGAGCTGGCCGCCAAGGTGCGGGAGCTGCGCCCCGCCACCCAAATTGTTATTTTAAGCGGGTACGACAGCTTTGAGTACGCCCGCACGGCAATTGATTACAACATTATTAGCTATTTGTTAAAGCCAATCTCCTCGGCCGAAATGTCGCGGGAGCTGTTTGAGATTCACCGCCGGATGGATGAAAAAATTGGCAGCAGGGCGGCCGTACAAGGTGCCGACGCCGACCGGTTACTGCAAAATGCCAAGCGGGACGCGTTTTTGCTGCCCCTGCTGCTTGGCGGAAACGAAACAAAGCCGGATAACAGCCGCCTGCTGCAGCAGGCGCGGGAACTGGGGCTGGTTTTGGAAGGGGAAGAGCCGCGGTTTTGCGTGCTGGTTTTAAAATTTAAAAACGGGCAGGGCAAGGCCTGCACTGGGCCGGAGCACATTGATTTTATTCACAATGTTTTAGGGCAGTATTTTTCGTGCGGTACAACGGTTGTTTACGGGCGTGCCGTGACGCTGGTTGCGCTGCAGCAGCCGGGCGAGCTAAGCAATTTATTAGAGCTGCCGCTGTTAGAGCTGGTGCAAACGGCCAAGCGCCTGCTGCAGCAAACCTGCACGGTTGGCGTTAGCCGCGCCTTTACCGGCCTGGCCGACTGCGGCAACGCGTATTTTCAGGCGGTAACGGCCCGCCGCTACACCAGTGACGGCGCCGGCGAGGTGCGCTTTATTAACGACCAGGAGCCCAACGCCGAATTTGCGTTTGACCGGGCCGAAAAAACCGCCATGGGGTTAGAGCAGCTGCTAAAGGTTGGCACCAAAGAGCAGCTAAGCAATTATGTAAACAGCCTTTACGAGCTCAATACGCCCGAAAACGCCAATTTGCTGGTTATGCAGGTTATGGCAACCGTTTACCGGGTTGTTAGCGCGGTAACCGATAAATCGGGCATGATGAAGCTGTTTGCCGAAAACCCGGTGTTTTCCAGATTTACAACCTACAGCAGCCAAACGGTGCTGAAAAACGAGATGGCCGAGTTTTGCAGCAGCGCCAAGCAGATTATAGAAAGCTCCCAAAAGCGGGAGAGCGAGGTGCTGTGCGACCGGGTGGTAGAAATTATTAACGAGCAGTACGCCAATGAGAATCTTTCGCTTACCGGGGTAAGCAACGCGCTGGCGGTAAGCCCCAATTATTTAAGCGCCTTAATTAAAAAAAATAAGCAAAAAAACTTTGTTACCCTGCTTACCGAGCGGCGAATGCAGGCCGCGCGCGACATGATTTTGTGTACCGAAATGAAAATGCTGGAGATTGCCGAAAAATGCGGTTACAGCGACCAGCACTATTTTAGCTACTGCTTTAAAAAGTTTTACGGCGAATCGCCCAACAAGGTGCGCGCCGGCAGGAGGAGCGTATGAAAAAAAGCGCCCAACCCATTCGGCTTTCTACCCTAACCGTGGCGGCGGTTACAACGGCAACGCTGCTGGCGGTATCGTTTTGTATTGCAATTTTTGCCTCGGTTTACAGCCGCTCTTTTGTTTTAAACGCCAAGGTAAATGTGCGGCAGGCAACCGGCCAGGCAGCCGTTTCGGTTAACAATACGCTGAATTCTATGCGGGCTCGGCTAAACGGCATTAAGGCCGTACTGCAAAAATCTGCTTCTTTAAAGGATTTTGAGGCGCAGGTGCAAACCATTGGCGGCTTTGAGGACGAAATTTTAGCGGTGTTTATTTACACCGAAAACGGAGATATTCTTTCCTGCTCCGGCAGCCGCTACGCGTTAAAATCCTCCGCGGTTGAAGATCTTTCCTTCCAGCGGGAGCAGTTTGAAAAGCGGCCGGATTTTTCGGTTTCGGGCCCGCATGTGCAAACGGTTTTTACGGGGGCTTACCCCTGGGCGGTTACCGTTGCAGCCAAGCTTTCGCAGCCCGCGTTTTCAACCGGGCGTTACTTAGCGGTAGATTTTAATTTTAATTATTTAGCCGATTATATTGATAAGGTTGGCATTGGGCAGCACGGCTATTGTTATATAACCGATATGGAAAACAACCTAATTTACCACCCGCAGCAGCAGGTGCTGTACGCCGGGCTAAAAAGCGAGGACGCTAAAGCCGTTGCCGGAAAAGGGGACGGCGTTTACCAAAACGGGGAGGAAATTACGGCGGTTTCTACCACGCCGGACGGCCTGTGGCGCATTGTTGGCAAAAGCTATACTACCGAGTTTGCCAGCGAAAAGCAGTCGCAAATTATTGCCAGCGTTGCGTTTTCGCTTTTTTGCTGTGCAGCTGTTGCGCTGGCGGTGCTGCTGGTTTGGCAAAAAATTGTTACCAAGCCGGTGCGGGCATTAATTTTGGCCATGCAAAGCTTTGAGCGGCAGGCAAACAGCTTTTGCTACACGCCGGGTACGCAATCGGTTGCCGAATTACAGGTGCTGTGCAACACCTTTGCGCACCTAACCGGGCGTATTAAGCAGCTTATGGAGCAGGTGCGGTTAGAGCAAACCGAGCTGCGCAAAACCGAGCTAAAAGCCCTGCAGGCGCAAATTAACCCCCACTTTTTGTACAACACGCTGGATTCTATTCAGTGGATGTGCGAGCAGGGCAAAACCGCCGACGCCGCAAAAATGGTAAGCGCGCTGGCCCGGCTGTTTCGCATTAGCATTAGCAAGGGGCAGGAGCTTATTCCCCTTGAAAAAGAGCTGCAGCACGCCAAAAGCTATTTGGTTATTCAAAGCTACCGCTACCGCAACCAGTTTTCTTACCGGTTTGAAGTGGAGGAGGGGCTAAGCCACTACCTGTGCAATAAAATAACGGTTCAGCCGTTAATTGAAAACGCCATTTACCACGGCTTAGACCGCATGGTAGACGAGGGCGAAATTGTAATAACGGTTTGCAGCGCGCCGGAGAACAACACCGACATTTTAATAAAGGTGCAGGATAACGGCGTTGGCATGACGCCGGAGCAGTGCCAAAAAATTTTGCAAAAGGGGCGCAGCGATTCGGGGGGCATTGGCGTTAAAAATGTTAACGACCGGCTAAAAATTTACTTTGGCAGCGCCTACGGGCTAACGGTTGAAAGTGAGCTGGATGTTGGCACCACGGTTACGGTGCGTATTCCCAAAATTACAAAGGAGGTGCAGCCGTGAAAAAACTTGTTGCTTTTTTGCTGTGCTTTGGTTTGGCTTTTGGCGCCGCCGGCTGCAAAGGGGCCGGTTCGGCCGAGCAAAAATATGTGGCGGTAATTGTAAAATCGCTGAATTCCGATTTTTTTAAAAACCTGCAAAGCGGGGTAGACGCGGCCGCAACCGAGTACAATGTGCGCGTAACCTTTGAGGGGCCGGAGCACGAGGAGGATTACGCCGCCCAAAACACCCTGATACAAAAGGCCGTAAAAAACGGGGCCAGCGCCATTTTGCTTTCGGCAATTGATGAAGAAAAATCTAACCCCGCCGTGCAGCAGGCGGTGCAAAGCGGGGTGCCGGTTTTAACGGTAGATAGCGATGTTTCCAGCCCGCTGGTTCGCGCTTTTATTGGTACCAACAGCACTTCGGCCGGGGCAGCCGCCGCCAAAGCGGCCGTGGCCGCCCTGCCAAGCGGCCAACCGGTGAATATTGGCCTGGTTAATTACACCGAGGAAACGCAAAACGGCAAGCTGCGCGAGCAGGGCTTTCGCAGCACGCTGCAGCAATATTCCAACGCTAAAATTGTTGGCAGCGTTACGGCGCAAAGCAGCGTGGCCTCGGCACGCAGCGGCGCAAAGCAGCTGTTAAAAGAGCACCCCGAAATAAATGTGCTGGTAGGGTTTAACGAGTGGATGACCCTTGGCATTGGCGAGGCGGCAAAGGCTGCCGGCGGCCGCGTGCACTGCGTGGGGTTTGATACCAATGTTCAATCGGTTGCCATGTTAGAAACGGGCGAAATGCACGCGCTGATTGTGCAAAACCCGTTTGCCATGGGCTACCTTGGCGTTAAAAATGCCACCGAGCAAGCTGCCGATGGCGCGGGCGAAAAGCAGCTGATCTACACCGAGGTTACTACCGTAACGCAAAATAATATGTTTGAAAGCAATGTGCAAAAGCTGCTTTTTCGGTTTGGCAGTTAAGCTAAAAAATTAGGCCTTGCCCGCTGGGTTTGGGCGTTAGCCTGCGGCACAGGCTTTGCCTATTTGGCGGCAAACTTTTCCTGTTTGGCGGTAAAGTTAAAGTATATTTGGCGGTAAAATTAAAATAAAAGCTGCACCCGCGGGGCGCTTTGGCCTGCGGCTTTACCGTTAAAATTTTGCCTTGGCAGCAGGGCGTTAAGGTGTTGTTTTTTGGTTTTAAGCTTTAGCAACGCCAGCACCAAACAGTTATTAAGCATTAAAAAATTAAACTTAAAATTATAAAATAAGGAGTAAAAGCAATGAACATTTTAGTTACCGGCGCTAAGGGCTTTGTTGGGCAAAACCTGGTGGCTGCCCTAAAAAATTTGCGGGACGGTAAGGACCGCACCCGCCCGCTGAAAATTGACCGGATTTTTGAGTACGATATTGATACCGACCCGGCGCTGCTAAACGATTATTGTGCGAAAGCCGATTTTGTTTTTCATTTGGCCGGGGTAAATCGCCCCAAAAATAACGAGGAGTTTATGGCCGGCAACTTTGGCTTTGCTTCTACTTTGTTAGAAACCCTAAAAAAGCACCAAAACACCTGCCCGGTCATGCTTTCCAGCTCAATTCAGGCAACGCTGCAGGGCCGCTACGCCGAAAGCGATTACGGCCGCTCTAAGCTGGCGGGGGAGGAGCTGTTTTTTAACTACGCCGAGCAAACCGGCGCCAAGGTTTTGGTTTACCGGTTCCCCAATTTATTTGGCAAGTGGTGCCGCCCCAATTACAACAGCGCCGTTGCAACCTTTTGCTACAATACCGCGCACGATTTGCCGCTTACGGTAAATAACCCCGCCACCGAGCTGGAGCTGCTTTACATAGACGACCTGCTTTTTGAAATGCTGGACGCCTTAGCGGGCAGCGAGCACCACTGCAGCTTTAACGGGGTGCAAACCGTGCTGTGCGAAAACGGGCGTTACTGCGCCGCGCCGGTTACACACCGCGTAACCTTGGGCGAAATTGTGCGCCTGTTAGAGCAGTTTAAAGCGCAGCCGCAAACCCTGTTCATGCCCGAAATTCCGCAAAATTCCTTTGCCAAAAAGCTGTATTCTACCTACCTTTCTTACCTTCCTGCCGAAAAGGCCGCGTTTAATTTAAAAATGAATATAGATGACCGCGGCAGCTTTACCGAGCTTTTAAAAACCAAAAATTGCGGCCAGTTCAGCGTAAATATTTCTAAGCCCGGCATTACCAAAGGGCAGCACTGGCACCACACAAAGTGGGAATTTTTTATAGTGGTTTCGGGGCACGGGCTAATAGAGCAGCGTAAAGTAGGCACCGGCGAGGTGCTGCGGTTTGAGGTAAGCGGCGCGCAAATTCAGGCGGTGCAAATGCTGCCGGGGTACACGCACAACATTATTAACCTTTCTAAAACCGAGGATTTAGTAACCCTAATGTGGGCCAACGAGCCGTTTGACCCCAACCGGCCCGACACATTTTTTGAGCCGGTTTAAAAAGCAAAGCCCATTTGTTGCCGTAAGGCGCAGCCGGGCCGGGCAACAATGGCGCTGCCGCACGCACCAAGCAGCCTTTAAAGCCGCACGGCGTTTGGGTTTTAAAGGCTTAATTTAGCGTTGTGGCTAAACTGCCTTGCCCGCAGCAGCAAGGCTCAGCCGGGTACTGCCAAATTGGGGGTAGCCAAAGCTACCGGCAAGAGCTGCCGTTTGGCCCCTTAAAAATTGTTTTGTTATTTTAAATTCGGCCGGGCAAAATAAAACAAAAAGGGGATGTTTGCTTGAAAATTTTATTTTACGATACCAAACCGTACGACCAAGAATCCTTTGACGCGGTACTAAAAAATTACCCGCAAATTACAATTGATTATTTAAAAACCGATATTTCGCCCCGCACCGTGCGCCTTTCGCAGGGGTACGACGCCGTTTGCCTGTTTGTAGCTTCAGATGTAAGCGGGGAAATTATTCAGGCCCTGCACGCCAACGGGGTAAAGCTAATTTTAATGCGCTGCGCCGGGTTTAATAATGTAGATTTAAAAGCAGCCGCCGCGTGCGGCATTACGGTAATGCGGGTGCCGGGCTACTCGCCCGAGGCTATTGCCGAGCACGCCATGGCGCTGGCCTTTACCGTAAATCGACACATTCATAAGGCCTACATTAAGGTGCGGGAGAATAATTTTAGCCTAATGGGCCTTACGGGGGTTAACTTTTACGGCAAAACGGCCGGCATTGTTGGCACCGGCAAAATTGGCGGGGCCATGTGCCGCATTTGCAAGGGCCTTGGCATGACCGTATTGGCCTACGACAAGTACCAAAACCCCAGCCTTGATTTTGTAAAGTATGTTAGCTTAGAGCAGCTGCTGCAGCAAAGCGATTTAATTTCGCTGCACTGCCCGCTAACGAACGACACCTACCATATAATTGACTTAGCCGCCATAGAAAAAATGAAAGACGGCGTAATTTTAGTAAACACCTCCCGCGGGGCGCTAATTAGCACCAACGACCTAATAAAGGGAATACGGCAGCACAAGTTTGCCGGCGTTGGGCTGGATGTTTACGAGGAGGAGCACGATAATGTTTTTGAAAACCGGGAGGACGATATTTTAGAAACCTCGGTAACGGCGCGGCTGCTTTCGTTCCCCAATGTGGTAGTTACCTCGCACCAAGGGTTTTTAACCAAGGAGGCGTTAGAGGCCATTAGCGAAACCACCCTGCAAAACGCCGCCGGGTTTGCCAAGGGCAGCCCCCTGCCCGAAAACACGGTGCAGTAATTTTTGGCAATTTTTAAACAACGCCCCGCAGCCAATTACCTTTGGCTGCGGGGCGTTGCTGCGTGTTTGGGTCAATGGCTATTTGGTGCGTTTGGACCAATGGCTATTTAGCGCGTCTTTGGCCGGCGGGGCAACGGCTTGGCGCTTGCCAATTTGGCAAAAACCGTTGCTTTGCCCGTTTAGGCGGGTTTGCGGGTGCGGTGCCTAATTTTGCCGGCTAAAAACGCGCGGTTGCCTTTTTGCGGCCAATTTTTGCTTTTTTGCCCGAAACGGTTGCAGTTTTTGGGGCCGTGTGGTATGATGATGGGGCAAGCCCCGGCGGGGGAGCGCGGGCGGGCAGCACCCCGTTTTTGGGCTGCCGCTTTACCCAAAAATGGCGCGCCAAAAGCGGCTGTTTGGCCTTGCTTTAGCCGGGTTTGCTTAAATTTTAAACATTTTGGGGGAGAAAAATGTTTTTACCAACAAGCAGCGGGGCGGTTGCCCTGCAGTATGAACAAAAAGAATTTTTAAATAACCTTACCGTAACCGTGCAGCTGGCAAGCGGCAAAGCTTTGCCTTTAAAGGGTACCGGGCAAAGCGCCGAAGCCTTGCAGCTTGCCGGCGAGGGGGCTGTTGCCACTTTAACGGTTAGCGAGCAAAACGGCGTGCTGGCGCTTTGCATTTCGGGCCATTTGCAGCGGGACCGTTCCAAAGGCCGTTTTTTTGACAGCGCCGAGCAAAATTTAAGCGAAAAAGCCGCGGTTACCGTAGCCTTTTCGGCCCCGGCGGGGCTGGAGGCGTACCATTCGCTGTATTCTATTGGGTTTTGGAACAAGCCGGGCGCCTACGGGCAGAACCTTGCGCAGCTGCAGCCCAAAACGCAATCGGTAACCTTAAAATATAAAACCGATTACGGCTTTTTGCTTACGGCGTGCAGCGAGCAGTACAAGTCGCAGCTTAGCGGCACCAAGGGCGGCGGGCTGGCTGTTTCCCTTTGCTCTTGCAAGCGGGGTATGACGGCCTTTTCGGGCTTGTTGTTTGTTTTTGGGCGCAGCCAAAATGCCTTTGCGCTGCCCGAAAAGCTTACCGCGGCGGCCTTAAAGCTTTTAAACAAACCCGGCCTGCCCCTAAAAAGCCGGCAGTACCCTAAGGCGCTGGAATACCTTGGTTGGTGCAGCTGGGACGCCTTTCCCTGCTGCCCGAGCCACGAGGGCATTTTGCAAAAGCTGCAGGAGCTGAAAGAAAAAAATATTCCCGTAAAATGGCTGATTATTGACGATATGTGGCAGCAGCTGGACGGGGAGGACAGCCCCAAAGTAATGCATGACCGCAAGCTGGTAGGCTGGCAGCCGAACAAGGCCCGTTTTCCCGGCGGGCTAAAGCAAACGGTGCAGGCGGCCCACCGGCAGGGGCTGCAGGTGGGCGTTTGGCACCCGGTTACCGGCTATTGGTACGGGTTTGATGAAAACAGCCCGCTGGTGCGCCAAAACCCCAATTGGTTTTGCAAAACCGAGGACGGCCGCACGGCCATTCGCCCCACTGCCGAGGCGTTTTTTAGCTACCACGCCGCCCTTTACCGCTATTTAAGCAGCTGCGGGGTAGATTTTATTAAGGCCGATAACCAAAGCTGTATAGAGTGGTTTTACAAAAATCTTACCACCGCGGGCGAGGCGGCGCAGGCGCTGCACACCGGGTTAGAGGGGGCAGTTGGCGCGTACTTTAACGGGGCATTAATAAACTGCATGGGCTGTGCCGCCGAAAACCTTTGGAACCGGCCGGTTAGCCTTGTAAACCGCTGCAGTAACGATTTTTTGCCGGAAAACCGAAAATGGTTTGCCCAGCACATTTTGCAGGCCTGCTACAGCTGCTACAGCTTTTCCGGCCTGTTTTTGGGCGATTTTGATATGTTTTGGACCGACGACGGGCAGGCGGTTAAAAACTGCGTGGTACGCGCCATGAGCGGCGGGCCAATTTATGTAAGCGACCCGGTTGGCCGCAGCGTTGCCGAACGGCTGCTGCCCCTTTGTTTTGAGGACGGCCGCATTATTCGCTGCAACCGCAACGCCATGCCCACCGCCGATTGCCTAACCGATTCTTGCGAGCAGGGGCCAAACGCCTTTAAAATTTGGGGCAGCACCGAAAACAGCCTAATAATGGCCGCGTTTAATATTACCGAGCAGGAAACGCCGGTAACCGCCAAGCTAAGCCCGGCCAACACCTTGGCCGGTACCAACGGGGAGTATTTGGTATTTGATTATTTTGCGCAAACGGCCTGCCTGTTGCCGGCCGGCGGCGCCGTTTTTGCCAGCCTGCCGGGGTATGACGACTTTAAATTTTTAAGCTTTGTGCCGGTACAAAACGGCCGCGCGGTGGTAGGGCTTGTAAATAAATACATTGCCGGCGGCACCTTTCGGCAGCTAACGCCAAACGGTTACCTGGTTTACGGGGCGGGGCCCTTTGCCTTTTACAGCAAGGTAAAGCCAAAAAATATTTTGCAAAACGGCTGCAAAGCCCCTTGCAAAAAGCAGGGCGAGCTGTATATAATAGAAGTAACAAGCCCAAACAGCTTTGTAGAAATTAATTGTTAAAATAAGCTTTGGTTTATTGGGCTAAGGGCGTTTCGGCCTTTGGCAAAAAAATTGGCTTTGCCGGCTAAAAGGGGTTTAGGCTTTTTGGCCAAAAGGTTAGGGGCTTTGCAGGCAAGAAACTTTTCAGGCAAGGGGCTGCCGGCGTGCGGGGCCGCCTTGCCAACCTAAGCCTAAGGCTAAACCAGCCTTTTAGAAAGGGCTATTTCATTCGAAAAGGCTATTTCATTCGAAAAGGCTATTTCATTCAAAAGGGTTATTTAAAAAGTAAGGGGGCAGATCTTTGAACGAAAATTTAAGCGTTTTACGCAAAAAGGCTATGGGTTTGCCCTTGCAGCCCGGCGTTTATTTTATGAAAAATAAGGCCGGCAAGGTTATTTATGTTGGCAAGGCCAAAAAGCTGAAAAACCGTGTTTCGCAGTATTTTGGCGCCGGCAACCAGCACACCTTAAAGGTTAAGCGCATGGTAGAAAATGTTGCGGATTTTGATTACATTATTTGCGACAGCGAATTTGAGGCTTTAATTTTAGAATGTTCTATGATTAAGCAGTACAGCCCCAAGTACAACATTTTGTTAAAGGACGATAAGGGCTACCACTACATTCGCATTACCAAAGGGGAATGGCCAAGCATTGGCGAGGTAAAGCAAAAGCTAAACGACGGCGCGGAGTATTTAGGGCCGTACAATTCGGGGTGGATTTTAAAGCAATCGGTAGATGAGGCTAAAAAAATTTTTAAGCTGGCGCAGTGCAACAAAAAATTCCCCTGCGACCGCCGCACCACCCGACCCTGCCTAAATTACCACATTGGCATTTGTTCGGCCCCGTGCAGCGGCAAAATTTCGGCTGCCGATTACCGCGAAGCGGTGCACCAGGCCGTGCAATTTATTAAAGAGGGCGGGCACACCGCCACCGCCCAGTTAAAAAAGCGCATGGAGCAGGCGGCCGAGCAGCTTGATTTTGAAACGGCCGCCAAGCTGCGCGATCGCATTTTTGCCATGGAGCGTTCGGCCGAGCGGCAAAAGGTTATTATCTCCAGCTACCCGGAGCAGGATGTGATTGCTTCCTCCCGCACCGAGAAGAATCAGTGCTTTGCCGTTATGAACTTTCGCGGCGGCCATTTGGTAGACCTGCGCTGCTACATTTTGCCCGAGCCGGACGATTTAGTGCAGGACAGAACCGAATTTTTACAGCGCTATTACGCAAACGCCAACACCGTGCCCGCCCGCATTGTGCTGGAGGGCGAAATTTTAGAGCCGGAGCTTACCGAGCAGTGGCTGCGCCAAAAGGCCGGCAAGGCGGTAAGCCTGGTGCTGCCGCAAAAGGGCGACCAGGAAAAGCTGCTGAAAATGTGCGCCTTAAACGCGGCCGAGCATTTGGCAAAATACGAGCACAAGGGCACACAGGATACCGCCGCGCTGGATGAACTGGCCCGGCTTTTAGGGCTTAAAAAACCGCCGGAATACATTGAGGGGTACGATATTTCTAACACCATGGGCAGCGAGAATGTTGCGGGCATGACGGTGTTTTTTAACGGCCGGCCGCTAAAAAAGGCCTACCGCCGTTTTCGCATTAAAAGCTTTTCGGGGCAGGATGATTTTCGCTCTATGGCCGAGGTGCTGGATCGCCGGTTTTTAGAATATAAGGCCTGTAAAGCCGCCGGCGTTACCGAGGGCTTTGGCCGCCTGCCGGACCTAATTTTGTTAGACGGCGGCAAGGGCCAGCTAAGCGCCGTTGAGCCCATTTTAAAAAAGCACGGACTTAGCGTGCCGCTGTTTGGCATGGTAAAAGATTCTAAACACAAAACCCGCGCCGTTACAGCCGGCGGGCAGGATATTGCCATTAAAGGCAACCGCAGCGCCTACACGCTGGTTTCTACCATTCAGGAGGAAACGCACCGCTTTGCCATTACCTACCACCGCAGCCGCAGCACCAAAAAGGGTCTTACCGCCGAGCTTAGCGAAATTTCCGGCGTAGGGCCGAAAAGGGTAAAGCTGCTGCTAAAAACCTTTAAAACCGTAACGGCCATTCAAAACGCAACGGTAGAGCAGCTAACAGCCGCCGGGCTGCCGGCCGCCGTTGCTCAAAATGTTTTTAACTTTTACCGTAAAGAAACCCTGTAAGGGCCAAATTGGCAAATAAGCCGCTTGGCCGGGTTTGGTGTGTGCGTGCAGGTATAGGGCAATTTGCCAAAACCGGTAACAGGGCAAGCAGCCGGTTAACCGTGCAGCCCGCCCAAAACCGGAACCCCAAAAACCAAGAAAGCACAAAGGCAAAGCCAACGCCAAAAGAAAAACGGAGTAAGGGTGGAAACCAATTAAAAAAACGAAAAAATACAGCCTGTACAATCAAAGTACAAGCTGTATTTTTTGCTATTTAAATTTTTAGGGTGAGCCAAGGGCGGCGCCCCAAGGTGTAAAGGCTGCGCACTGCGGTTGAAAACAGCCATGCGCCAAAGTTGAAAACTGTCATGCGCTGCGGTCGAAAACAGCCACGCGCTAAAATTGAAAGCTGTCACTTGTCAAAGCTGAAATTCACCACGCACTAAAGTTGAAAACAGCCACGCGCTAAAGTTGAAAGCTGTCATGCGCCAAAGCTTAAGGCTGTCACCCGCTAAAGTTAAAAGCTGCCATGCACCAAAACTGAAATTCACCGTACACTAAAGCTTAAAACCGCTGCACCCCAAAGCTTAAAGCTGCCAGTTAATGGGCTCTAACCCGTTTTGTATTAAAAATTCGTTGGTTTTTGAAAAATGCTTGCAGCCAAAAAAACCGCGATAAGCCGAAAGAGGACTGGGGTGCGGGGCCTTTAGCTTTAGGTGCAGGGGGTTGGTAATAATTTCGGCCTTTTTGGCGGCCGGGCTGCCCCAAAGCAAAAAAACAACCGGGGTTTTCTTGTTGTTCAGCTTGGCAATTACATGGTCGGTAAAGGTCTCCCACCCGTGGCCGCGGTGGCTGCCGGCCTGCCCGCGCCGAACGGTTAAAACCGTGTTTAGCATTAAAACCCCCTGCTCGGCCCAAGCGGTTAGGGTGCCGCCGGCGGGCGGTTGAAAGCCAATGTCGGATTGCAGCTCCTTGTAAATGTTTAACAGGCTGGGCGGCGGCTCAATGCCCGGCAAAACCGAAAAGCAGAGCCCGTGCGCCTGGTTTGGGCCGTGGTAGGGGTCTTGCCCAATAATAACCGCCTTAATTTTGCTAAACGGAGTGTAGCGCAGCGCGTTAAAAATGTTGTGCATTTCGGGGTAAACGGTGCCGCTGCTGTATTCCTTTTTTAAAAACTGCCGCAGCGTTAGGTAGTACGGCATTTTCCACTCGTCTTTTAAAATCTCGTCCCAGTCGTTTCCAATTTGAACCATGGTAAACCCCCAAAAAGCGTTTTAAATTTTAGCGTGCCGCCTTAAATGGGGCACTGTTTTTATTATAAAGGCCGGGCGCTGCGCTGTCAAGTAAAGATGTTTTTGTCCGGCTGCTTTATTTATTACGCTATTTGTTGTCAAAAATAAACATTTTGTTGTCAAAAATAAACTTTTTTAAGTTTCAATCTTTTCAAAAGCTGGTCAATATGTTAAAATAACAGTAGCATCAGCGGGCAATTTTTGTTGGGGAGCTTTGCGGTTTGCCGGGCTGAAATTTAATTGGGAGGATTATTGAATGAAAAAGATTTTAGCTGTATTGCTAACAGCCACTCTGCTTTTTGGCTCGGCGTTTGGCGCCTTTGCCGCAAGCGATGTTGAGATGGATGTTAGCGGGTTAGACGAAGGCAGCGGTGCGGTAACGGTTACCTTAAACCAACCGTATTTTGTTGAGGAAAACGGCGGCGTAGCCATGGGGAACGATTATGTCCTGGCAACCGCCAGCCAAACCGGCGAGGTAGAGGCAGGCACCACTGTGCAGTTTACGCTGCACGACCTGAACACCGTTGCCTACCGTTTTCTTGGCTGGTTTAACAGCGCCGGCAATTGCCTTTCTACCGAGCAAAGCTTTGCTTTAACGGTAGAAAACAGCGTAACGGTTACACCGCGGCTTGCCACCAAAAACATTATTGGCGAGGCCGCCGGGTTTGAGGGCTACGCCGCCGGCACCAACCTGCTGGTAAGCTCGGTAGAGCAGGCCCCCGGCAACGGCAAAATTGGTTTTGGTAAAAACGCAGGGTACGACGGTGCCGGCTCCGGCGCCACCGCGTTGGTTTTAGACGCCAACGGTTTTGCCAAGCATTTTTCAAAAGCGGCGCTTAGCGGCGGCCGCGCGCTGGTAACCAACACCAATTACCGGGCGTTTGAATACGGCCTTTCGGTTAAAAAGAACACCATCTACACGCTAAGCTACCGCTGGCTTGCTAAAAGCAGCAAAACCAAAGCAGAGGGTGTTTATTACGGCATTAACGCCACCTTTGTAAACTCGGCCTACAACCTGCCAAACGCCAATGCGGCCTCCAGCGGCACAACCGGTATGCTGGGCTTTGCTAAAATTGAGGGCTCCAGCGACGCCAAAACCTGGAACACCGCAACGGTTACCTTTAACAGCGGCGACTGTGAAACTGCTTATCTTTACATTTGCCCCACCAGCGACGGGAACCTTTCCGGCGCCTGCACCTTTGCAATAGACGATTTAATTTGCACCGAGCAGACCGAGCCGCAGACCTTTACCTTAGATATGAAATCCTGCGCCTCTTTGCAGCCGGCAAACTTTAGCCTAAAAAGCTTAGATTCTATTAGCTTAGGGCAAACGCTGAAATTTAAGGTGCTGTACGCCGGCAGCCAAAAGCCAACGGTTAAAATGAACGGCGTGGTTTGCGAGCCGGATGAAAGCGGCTTTTACAGCGCCACGGTGCAAAATGCCAAGGCGGTGCTTTCGGTTCGCTTTGCGGGGGATGAAGCTTTGAACGATTGGGATAAGGATGACAATGGCCGCGACCTTTCGGCTTATAACGAAGAGGTTTATTTAGAGAATATTTGGAGCGGCGACACCGTTTATCAGGAGGCCGCCCTGTTCTACACCGGGCGGGATACCGTGCAGCTGCTGTACCCGGTAAGCGAAATGGTTTCGCTGCGCTCGTTTGATTTAAAAATTAACTATGTGCAGGGGGTAGACTACGAAATTACCGCCGACGGCAAAATAAAAAGGTTAGAGGGCGGCCGTATTCCGGTTTACACCGGCGCGCTGACCACTACGGAAAAGCCCAGCGTTAACGCTTTTCCGATTAAAGGCAACGAGAACGGCGAGTGGCTTACCTTTATTGGGGATAAAACCTTTCCGGCCTACGCCGTTTCGGCCACCTACAAGCACAGCAAAACCTTTGAAAACGGCTTTCAACCCGCTGCGCCGGCCAGCCAAACCGAAAAGCTTAGCACGGTAATGCAAAAGCTAAAGCGCGGTGAGGAGGTTAACATTGTAGTTTACGGCGACAGTATTTCCTGCGGGTGGAGTAGCTCCGGTTTAAATGAGAATTTTGATATTTACGATACCGACCTAAAGCTGCACAGCGAAGTGCGGCCGGGCCATTATGTAATTAATGTTGCGCCCTACGCCCCCACTTGGATTGAAATGATGTTGGCCGGGCTGAAAAAGCAGTACCCCAACGCAAAAATCAACCTAAAAAATCTGGCTTTGGGCGGCACCGCCTCCCCTTGGGGCGCCCAGCAAATTGAAAGGCGCCTGAACCTTTGGAAGGACGAACAAGGCAACCAGGTTGTGCCCGACCTTATTATGATTGGCTTTGGCGTAAACGACGCCAGCGGCACCGCCCCGGCAGCCTTTGGCCAAAATATTCAAACCATTATTAATAAAGCGCGCAGCTTTACCGGCAACAGCAATATGGAGGCGCTTTTGTACTCCCCCATGCTGCCTAACCAGCGCGCCACTACTTGGGACGCCGAAACCTGGCTGCTGCCTTACCAAGACCAGCTGCAGCAAATTGCCAACGCCGACGCCAAAACCGGCATTGTGCGCCTAACCGATATTTACACCGAAATCATAAAATCTAAAGAGTGTGTAGATTATTTAAACACCAATGTAAACCACGGAAACGACTTTACCGCCCGCATTTACGCTACCGCCATGCTGGCCGCTTTTGGCGCAAAATCGGTAACCGATTTAACGGGTGGCGATGTAAACCAAGACGGCAGTGTAGATTTAAAAGATGTTTTAACCCTAACCCACTACGCGTTAGGCAACAACCCCAGCCCCTTTAACAACAACGCGGCCGATGTAAACGGCGACGACGCCATTGATTTAAAGGACGCCGCCTACCTGGCCCAATACCTTGCCGGCTGGAAAAACCGCCCCCTGCATTATAGCATTACCGCCGCTTTGCAGCAGCAGGGGTATTACGAACCCCTGTTTCAAAAGGCAATTGCTAACGAGGGCAATAAAGCCCTGTTGGCTAAGGCCCTGCAAAAGGCAAAAAGCGGGCAAAATCTTACCGTAGTTGGTTTGGGCGGTTCTATTACGCAGGGCGCCCTTGCCACCGTGGCCGAAAACCGCTACGGCGAGCGGGTGGCCGCCTGGCTGCAGCAGCAGTTCCCCGCCATTCAGGTAAAATACATTAACTCGGGCATTGGCGCTACTACCTCGCTGCTGGGCAAGGCCCGAATGGCCGAGCAGGTGCTAAGCTACAACCCGGATTTAGTAATTGTAGATTTTACCACCAACGACCAGGACGAGCAGCGCTACGCTTACAGCTACGAGGCCGTAATTCGCACCCTGCTGGAAAAGCAAATTGCCACCGTTGCCATTTTGTTTGGCGCGGTAGAAAACAGCAAGTATAACGGCGGCAGCGGCACCTGCGAGCGCAAGCCCAACCGCGAGGCAATGCACCTGCCGGTGCTGGAATACTACAATGTGCCAACCGTTAATTACTACGGCGCACTGTGGGATTATTTAGACAGCAATAAAGACGGCAAAAGCGACAGCGCCGATTTAGCCCAGTGGACCGCCCTTTGGGGGGACTACATTCACCCCAACAATGCGGGGCACCGCTTGGCGGCCAACGCCGTGAGCTACTACCTGCAAACGGTGCTGAACGAATTGCCAAGCATTGACCAAACTGTGCCCGAGCTGCCGCAAAGCTGCCTACACAGCGAAACCGCTGCGTACCTTGGCGTTACCATGTACAGCAAAAACAACATTGGCGCCAAGCTTACCAAGGCCGAAAAGGTTCATACCGGCTTTTACGGCAACCGCGACGCCAACACCATTTTTAATTGGGAGCCTTGGCTAATTGAAAAGGACGGCTATTTGGAATTTACTTTAAATTCGCTGCAAAGCCTAACCCTAATGCACATTCAGGGCAACGCCGTAATTAAAGAGGTTGACGGCCAAAGCGGCAACAACTTTAGTATAACGCAAAACGCTTCGGTAACCGTTACCGTAAACGGAACCGAAGTGTTGAAGGATACCGCAATTTCTTCCGGCAGCGCGCTGAACTGGGCCTCTGGCACCTACACCGGCAGCGTACAAGGGCCTGTAACGGTTCGCATAACCTGCACCGCCGGCACCTACTGCTTAACTACCGCCCTAATTGGTGAATAAATTTATTTTGTAAATAAAAGCAAACCGCCATGAACCTTTTTAAGGTTCATGGCGGTTTTTTGTGTAAATAAAGGGCTTTTTAAAGGGCATAAAGCCTTGGGCAAAATTGGGCGGTTGGGCGTTGGTACCAAGCCCTGTAAATTTAGTTGGTGCCGCTTTGTAAGCTTGGCTGGCGTTTTTGCGCGGCCACTATTTGGCCTAGGGGGTTAATACAACACCGTGTAATTTTCGCCGGTTAGCCCGGCAACGGCGCCGCGCTGTAACAGGGCGGCGTTTTGCTCGTGCGCCAACAGCCATTTATTTTGCCGAAACAGCAGGCCCTGCCCCTCGCTGCCCTTGGGCAGCGGCAGGTTGGTGCCAACCGGCAGGCCAACTACGCAGCCAAAGCCCTGCGCCTGCACCTCGCACGGGCAAAAGTGCAAAGTAGTGGCATAAATTTCGGCAACCGTGCCGGCCGGCAGATAAAAGGCCTGCATTTTTTTGGTGTTCAGCCAGCCGTTTTTAAGGCTGCTGCGGCGCCCTAAAATTAAAACCAAATTGGTTACGGCAATGTTTAATTCGCTGCAGCAGTGCCACTCGGCGGCGTTTAATTGGCTGTTGTGCCCGTGGCAGTAGCCAAATTGGGCTTTTAGCCCGCCAAAAACGGCAAGGCTTAGCGGCGCGCAGTCGGGCAGTGCCTCAAACGCCGGTACGCTGGCTAAATACTCGCTGCCTTGCTCCGGCCTTTTCAGCGCTTCGGCTGCCTTTAAAAAGGCGGCGCCGCTTTGGGGCAGCAGGCGGCCGTATTCGGCAAATTCCGGCGCCGTTACCGGCAGCAGCGGCAGCGTGGGGTTTTTGGCTTTTAGTTGTGCTAAGGCTTCCCGGTTCATAAGTTCCTCCCCCAAAAAAATTAATCGTCCAGTGCGGTATCAATTTTTAAAGCTGTAAAATACTTGGTAAACTCGCGCAGCTCGGCGGTGTAATCGCCCAAAATCTCGCAAAAATGGTGAATGTAGGGGCCGTCTAACAGGCGGTCCTCTACCTTTTGCAGGTTTTTAAATTCGCCCCAAAGGTAGGTGCCGTGGGTTTGCGGGCCGGGAACGGTGTGGCAAAGCATAGGCAGCAGCAGGTAGTTGCCGTGCTCCTGCTCTAAGCGGGCAACGGTGTAAACGCCGTCCTTAGCGCGGAACCATTCGCGTTGGTTTACCAGCTCGGCCGGGCAATCCTCTGCTTTAACCGAAAGGGGGAACGGCCCGCAGTGCCAAAGCAGCTCGGCGTTTTTGTTTTCGGGGTGGCGCACGGTAAATTCCCCTAAAAACGGCCGCTCGTGCCCTAAAGCGGCGCTGCTTAGCAGCACCATTGTTAAAGCGCAGTGCATATCGCTCTCGCAGGAGATCATGTAGCCCATATCGTTTAAAATGCCGTACACGGCGCAGGGGGCCAGCCCGTCAAACAGCTGCGGGGTGGCGGTCCAACATTCGGCCGAAATAACATCTAAATCGTTCTCCTCAAACAGCTGCCGGTACATAATAACCAGCGCGGCCATGCGGGTTAGGTATTTTGGCGTTAGGTCGTCCATTTGGTAATGGCTGCAAATAAATTGCTCCATTTTTGCAATTTCCTGCTGCTCGGTTTTAAGTACGGTGTTAAACTTTTCTAAAATAACGGCCAGGTTAAAGGGCACAATGCGCAGCCCAAACCGCTCCATTAATTCGCCCTCGTTCCAAATAACCGAATAAAACGGTGCCGGCCGAATACCAACCTGGCCAACCTTTAGCCCGGTAAAGTTTTTAACCATGCAGGCAACGCTAAAAAAGCGCTTTAAGCCCTCGGCAAACTCCGGCTCCTCAACCCGGCAGCACGGCAGGTGCGAAAAGGGAATGTGATACCGCTGAAGCTGGCGTGAAACGCCGAACAAGCCGCATTGCGAATCGGTGGGGCGCATACCGTGCTCGTAATATTCGTCATCTAACGGGGCCCAAAGCAGCACCGGCTTGCCAACCGCCTTGGCCAGCTGGGCGGCGGCCTCCTCATTGCCAAAGTTGCAGTTAATAATAAAAACGGCGTCTACCTTTTCGGCCAAAAAGCGTTCGGCTAGCTGGTTGGTGCTTTCCTCGTCAAAAATTAAATCTTTACAGCCAAGGCCGCGGCTGTTTACAAAGGTTACCTGCTCGGTGGTAAAGTTTTTTTCAATGTAATCTACAAAACGGCGGCCGCGCTCCTCCGCCGAGCTCCAGGTTAAAAAGGTTTTGGCCGGGCGGTCGGTGGTGTTGCGGCGCATGGGCGCCAAACCAATTTTTAAATTGTAATTTAACATCTCAATACCCCTTTAAATTAGTTTTACAGCAAATTTGCACTTTGGCCGGCGTTTGGCCTTGCTTATTGCCCGCTACGGTTTAAGCGGCGCTGCGCCAACCCCTTGCAGGCGTTTGCCCTGCGGGGCACTTTACGCGTTGCCGCCTAAAAAACAGGCTAATTTTTTTGCTTGCCTAAGCCTGCCGGTACACTTTTACTGTACCACGCTAATTTTTAAAATACCATGTAAAAAATAGAACAAGCTGTATGTTTTTCTACTAATTTTTTGCAAAGAAACGAGTTTAAGAAACCGGCATTGCAAGATTTTTTGGGTTGTTTTTAAAAGAAATAAAGAGCAAGCCCTTTATTAAGGGGGCTTGGAATAGGAGCAGCTGTGCGGTAATAACTGCGCAACATCCGGCGGCAAAAAAATTGCAGCCGGTAAAACCTTAAACAAAAAAAACGCCGCAGGCTTGCCTGCGGCGGCTAATTTTATAAATTTATTTAAAAATAGCTTACCTTAACCCGTTTGCCCATTTGCTTTAAGCAGGCGGTTAGCTGCTCTACCAAGTTCATTTTAATGTTAAAATTAATAGGCAGGTCGGGGTTTTGGTGCGCGGGGTTTACGGCGCGGCCAACATAAAAGTTAATGTCGGTAGCGTCCTCAAACAGCAGGCGGCAAATTAGGGAGGCACCGTCGTGCCGGTAGCCCCACTCCTCGTAAAGTTCGTTGGTGCCCAAGGCGTCTTTGGCGTATTCAATAACCTTGTTAATGGTAATAACGCCCTCGGTTACCAGGTCTACCCCCTCAATTTCGGCAATGGGGGGAACATCGCTTTGCACAAAGTTTAGGCTGGCCTTAACCGGCTTACCCAAGTATTTTGCGGCAATAGAGGCGGTAGTGCCGCCGCAAACAATGTGCTTGCCCTCTTTCGAGAAAAACAGCGACATCATGCGGTCGCAGTCGTCCCGGTTGCGGGGCGGGCCAAACAAAAGGTTCATGGGCTCCCGCTTTCTTACGCGAATCACGCAGGCGGTAGCGTCGTCCCCCGGTTGGTTGCCGTATAGCTTGTTGCATTCATCTACCAGCATGGTAGAAAGGGTTTTGGCGGTGTAACCCTGCGGGGCAACGCTTACCATAAAGTCGGCAATATCCTCCCGCCGCCAGCCAAAGTTGTAGGCAATGCCAATGCCGGCGTGGGGGCAGCCGTCACTCATGGCAATGAAAATATCGTTCTCCTGCAAGGGAATGGTGGCTTTGTAAATTTTTTTGCCGCCAATGTTCAGTTCGCTTTGCGGGTATTGGTACAGTTCAAAATTGCGAATCATAATCACAAGCGGATTATCGTACTGAATAATTTCGGCGGTGGCGTTGTGAATTAAGTGGATGATGGTAAAGGTGGAGTAGGCCACCCCGCGTACCGAGCAAATGGGCAGGGTTGCGGCAATGGTTTCCACACACTCCTCCAGCTTTAGGCCCTCGGCCATCATGGTGGAAATAATTTTAGAGGTAAGGGTAGAAAGAATACTGGCCTTTACGCCGCTGCCAAGGCCGTCGGCCAACACAATAACGGTAGAATCCTCGCCCTGTTCTACAATATCAACATGGTCGCCGCACAGCTGCTCGCCGGCGTGATTAATGCTTTTCCAACCAATATCGGCACAAAGGTTATTCATCGCTAATAGACTCCTTTAATTTAGAAAGGGCAATTTTAGTTTCGGCGGCCGTTTCCCCTAACAGGGAGGCAATTTCCTGCACAATGCGCATTTGCTTGTCTACCACCTTGTCGGCAATTTCAACCGTTTGGCGGCTAATGCTCTCCTTGCGCTCACGCACATTTTCCTCCTCGGTTACATCGCGCATAATGCAAATTAACAGGCGGTACTCCTTATCGTAAATAATGCTTTGCTCAACATACTTTTCGTACTCGGCCAAATAAACCCGCCGGTCGTGAATGTTGCGGCCGTTTTGCAGCACCGTCATAAAGGGCTTGGGGTCTAAAATGCGTACAACGCCGTCCCCCAATACCACTGAGGGGGAGCGCAAATTTAAAATTTTAAGGGCGGCTTTGTTAATTTGCTGCACCTCCAGCTTTTCGTTCAGCAAAATCAGCCCGTTTGGCGTGTTGCGAACAATATTGTCGGAAAAGCTTTCGGCCTTGTCTTTTAAATATGGCAGGCACATAGAAATTTCGGCCTTGCCCTGGTAAATGGCAACGGCCTTTTCGCGGCAGGTGTTGTACCCGCAGGAGCCGCAGTTTAATTCGTCTGCCGGCTTTAGTTTGCCCATTTTATGTAAAATATCCTCAATTTCCGCTTCGGTGGGCGGCTGCAGCTTGCGCTCAATTACCGTAAAGGTTTTGTGCAGGGCGGTGCGGTCGGGCTGGGTAACTTCAAAATCCTTTTTGCCGGCAAAGCGTGCAACGGCCATATAATCCTGTACTGGCAGGCGGTGAAATTTTTCCATAACCGGGCCGCCAACGCAGCTGCCAACGCAGGCCGACATTTCTATAAAGCAGCGGTGAATTTTTCCGCCGGCAATATCTTTTAAAGCGGCAATGCAGTTTTCAACTCCGTCTATGGCCAGGTAGGTGTAGTCCGGGTGGTCTAACTGCATGGTTTTTAAAATGCCGCCGGTGGTGGGAAAAAACCGGGCGCGGCTGTGTTCGTCGCTGTCCAACTCCGCCTTTAGGGTTACCCCCTCGGCTTTTAGCCAGGCGGTTAGCTCGTCAAAGGTTAAAACCGCGTCTACCAAGCCTTCGTAATATTGGGCTTCGTCTTTTTTTGCAACGCAGGGGCCAATAAAAACGGTTTTGGCGTTTTTGTAGCGGGTTTTAATATCTTTACAATGGGCCTGCATGGGCGAAAGAACATCGGCCAGGCAGGGCAGCATGGCCGGGTAGTGCTTTTGAATCAGCAAATTAACCGAGTGGCAGCAGGAGGAGATGATAACATCTTTGGTTTGTTCGGCTACCATTTTTTCGTATGCGGTTTTAACAATGGTGGCGCCAATGGCGGTTTCCTCCACATCAAAAAAGCCGAGCTGCTTTAAGGCCGCGCGCATGGCGCCAATGCCAACGCCCTCGTAATTGGCAATAAACGAGGGAGCCAGGCTAACTATAACCGGGTCACCGCTTTGCAGCAACACCTTAACCTTTTCGGTTTCGTCGGTAATCTGTTTGGCGTTTTGGGGGCAAACCACAAAGCACTGGCCGCACAAAATGCACTCGTTGCCAATAATGTAGGCCTGGTTGCCTGAAAAGCGAATAGATTTAACCGGGCAGTGCCGAATACATTTGTAGCAGTTTTTGCAGTTAGATTTTTTTAAGGTTAGGCAGTCCATTAAGGTTATTTCCTTTCCGCCGCTAAGGGCTGTAATACCTTTTCTTTAAAAAAGTTTTCAAAGCCGGCAACAGTAACACCGGGGTAAACCGTGTCGTCTACCGTAACGGTAACGCCCTCCCGGTTGCATTTTCCGGCACAAAAGCTGCCGGCCAGGGTTACAAGGGGCTCCAGCCCGTTTTCGGCAACCGCTTTTTGAAAAAGCGCTACCAGCTGTTCGGCCCCGTTTAGGTGGCAGGCCGAGCCAACACAAATTTGAACAAGCATTGTTATTTATTTTCCTCCCGCAAAATGTACTTTTTAAAAAACGGCTCGGCGGTTTTGGGGGTAACCGAGTAAAATTCATTGTCCAGCGTAACGCAAACGCCCTCGCGGCAGCGGCCCATGCAAAAGGTGCCGGCCAGCTCAACGCTGCCGTCTAACCCGTGCTGCGCTATGAGCTGCTGAAATTGCTCTACCACCTCTCGCGAGCCTTTAATGTGGCAGGAGGAGCCAATACAGACGGTTAACTTCATTGCAATTCCCCTTTCGTAGAATTTAAAAGCTCGGTTAAAAACGCGCGGGTGCTGGGGGTGGCCCGGTAAAGCTTAGCGGCGGCAACCGCCGGCAGCAGGCCGGTAATTTGCTGCGGCTGCAAGCTGCTTTGGCTGCAAAGCAGGCTTAGGTAGTTATTGGCAAGGGCACTGTTGCCGCCTTTTAAAAGCCAAAGGTAGGTAACGGCGGCGTCAACCTCGGGGCAGCCAGCGGCGGCCAGCGCCCAGTTTAAAATGTAAAGCTCCCCGCCGGGGGTAATCATAATATTTTCGGGGGTTAGGTTGCCGTGGCAAAGGGTTTGCTTTTGGGGCAGGGCCAAAAGCTGCGTTTTAAGTTCGGCAACGCGCCCGGCCGGCAAGCCGCTGCGCCAAAGCCCCTGCAGCAGCTGCCCCAAAAGGCCCGGCAGGGCAGGGCTGCGGTTAGCCCAAATTTGGTTGGCGGCGGCCGCCAATTGCTGCAGCAGGGCGCCTGCGTTTTGGGGCTGCTCGGCCAGCAGGCGGCTAAGCGTTTTGCCCTTTAGGTAGCTGCTGACAATTGCCCATTTTTGGTTTATTTGGCAAACCTTTAAAACCGGCGGCACCGGCAGCCCGGCCTTGGCGGCAAGGGCTTGGGCGTAAGCCTCAAACAGCGCCCGTTCGCCGGTTGGTTCGGTGTTAAAAACCTTTAAGCAACGGTCGGAATCCCGGTAAACGGTTTGGTGGTTGCTAACGGCAATAATTCGGTCTAAGTTCGTGTAAATTCCCCCCAAAAGCGCCAACGGCGATTTTAAAAATTTGCGGCGCTTTTTGCTGCGCGGTACAGCTTTTGTGCGTACCCGTTACCCTTATTTTAACACAGTTTAAGGGGCACTGCAACCTCTTTATTTTTTTGTTAAAATTTTCAAAAAAATTCCCCCAAAAGCTATTGCATAATAGGTTCATTCGTGTTAAAATATAGGCCGTAGATTACAACTGGTTTTGCAACTTATTTTAAAATGAACGAGGGTTAGATTTATGAAAATTTTAATCGTTGGCATTGGCAAAACGGGCGCAACCCTGGCGCGCACCCTAACAAACGAGGGGCACGATGTTACGATTATGGATTCGGACACCACGCGGGTTGGTGAAATTTGCGATAATAACGACGTTATGGGCTTTGTGGGCGACGGCATGAATTACGCCGCCCTGCAGGAGGCCGGCATTGCCGAGGCCGATGTATTAATAGCTGTTACCGGGTCGGACGAGCAGAATTTGCTTTGCTGCCTGTTTGCCAAAAAATCCGGCCGCTGCGCAACCATTGCGCGGGTGCGCAACCCGTTGTATTTGTCTGAAACCGCATTTATTCGCGAACAGGTTGGCCTTTCTATGATCATTAATCCCGAATACGCCGCCGCTACCGAAATTTCGCGGCTGCTGCGCTTTCCCTCGGCAATTGATATTAACTCTTTTTCTAAAGGCAAGGTAGAAATGCTAACCTTTAAAATTCGCGAAAACTCGCAGCTGGCCGGCAAAAATTTAAACGTTGTGCGCACTAAAATAGAGCCGGATGTGCTGTTTTGCTGCGTGCAGCGTAATGGAACCTGCCACATTCCCGACGGCAACTTTACCCTGCAGGCCGGGGATAAGGCCTCCATTATTATTGCCCCGAAAAAAACGCACAGCTTTTTTAAAAAAATTGGGGTAGATACCCACGGCGCGCACGATGTTATGATTGTTGGCGGCGGCCGGCTGGCCTACTACCTTTCTAAACAATTGTTAGAGCTTGGCATTACGGTGCGGCTTATTGAGCTGGACCAGGCCCGCTGCGACGAGCTGGCCGAAAAGCTGCCCCACGCGTTAATTATTCACGGCGATGGGTCGGATAAAAATTTGCTGCTGGAGGAGGGGCTGGCCGAAACCGACGCCTTTGTTGCCCTAACCGGTTTTGATGAGGAGAACATTTTGCTCTCGCTTTACGCAAAGGAGGTTGCCAACGCCAAGGTAGTTACCAAGGTAGACCGTATCTCCTTTGACAGCTTAATTTCTAAACTGAATTTAGACAGCGTTATTTACCCGTGCGACATTACCGCCGAGTACATTTTGCAGTATGTGCGCACCAAGCAAAACGCCATGGGCAACAATGTAGAAAACCTTTACAAGCTGCTGGGCGACCGGGTGGAGGCCTTAGAGTTTAAAATTGGCGAAAATGCGCCGATTGTTGGAATTGAGCTGCAAAAAATGAACCTGAAAAAGGATTTAATTATTTGCGGCATTATGCACGAGGGCAAATTTATTTTGCCCTGCGGCGAAAGCACCGTTAGCGTGGGTGACAGCATTATTGTTGTTACCGCACAAAAGCAGCTGAATGATGTTGCGGATATTTTGAGGTAACGGGCTTATGAATTTTTCTATTATACTTTACATTATTGGCTATGTGCTGCGCATAGAGGGCATTTTAATGCTGCTGCCGGCCGGGGTTGGCCTGTTTTACGGCGAGCGGCAGGCCTACGCCTTTTTTATTTGTGCGGCGGTTAGCCTGGCGGTTGGCTTTTTGTGCAGCCTTAAAAAGCCTAAAAATCAGGTGTTTTACGCTAAGGAGGGCTTTGTGGTTGTGCCCGCCGCGTGGATTATTGCCAGCCTGGCCGGGTGCGCCCCGTTTGTAATGAATAAAGATATTCCCCGTTTTTTAGACGCGTTTTTTGAAACCGTTTCGGGCTTTACAACAACCGGCTCCAGCGTGCTGAGCAATGTGGAGGCCTTGGCCCGCTGCTCGCTGTTTTGGCGCAGCTTTACGCACTGGATTGGCGGCATGGGCATTTTGGTTTTTATTTTGGCGGTTATGCCGCTTACCGGCGGCGCAACCATGCACCTTATGCGGGCAGAAAGCCCCGGCCCGCAGGTAGGCAAAATGGTGCCCAAAATTCGCGATACCTCTATTATTCTTTATGTTATTTACACCGCTATGACGCTGCTGCAAATTGTAATTTTGCTGTGCGGCGGAATGCATTGGTTTGATGCCGTTACCCTTTCGTTCGGCTCGGCCGGCACCGGCGGCTTTGCGGTTAAAAATTCCGGTTTAGCCTCTTACTCGCCGTTTTGCCAATATGTTATTGCGGTGTTTATGATTGCGTTTGGCGTAAACTTTAATGTGTACTTTTTGGCGGTTCGCCGCCACTTTAGGCAGGCTTTAAGGGTAGAGGAGGCTTGGTGGTATATTGCCATTGTGGCTTTTTCTACCGGAGCTATTACTTTAAACATTCGCCACATTTTTCCAACGCTGGAGGAATCGTTCCGCCAGGCGCTGTTTCAGGTGGGTTCTTTAATTACAACCACCGGCTATTCAACCTGCGATTACAACGCGCTGTTTCCGGCCTTTTCCCACCACATTTTGCTTATGCTTATGCTGATTGGCGCGTGCGCCGGCAGTACGGGCGGCGGTATTAAGGTTTCCAGAATAATGATTATGGTAAAATCGGTTCGGGATGAGATCTCCCGCATTATTCACCCGCGCGCCGTAAAAAAGGTGCGGCTGGAGGGCAAGGTGGTAGAGCACGGGGTTATGCGCTCGGTAAACACCTTTATGTTGGGGTACTTGGCGGTGCTATGTCTTTCGGTTATTTTAATTTCGCTGAATAATTTTGATATGACAACCAACATTACCTCGGTTGTTGCCACCTTAAACAATATTGGCCCCGGCTTTGGCAAGGTGGGGCCGGCGGGGAACTTTGGCGCGTTTTCAGATTTTTCTAAGTTTGTTTTTTGCTTTGATATGCTGGCCGGCCGGTTAGAGCTGTTGCCCGTATTAGTGCTTTTATACCCCGGCACCTGGCGCCGTGCCGTGCAGGGGGGGCTAAGCGGCAAAAACAAATTTTAATTTTTAAAAGGTTATTCCCGGCTCGGCTGCCTTTGGGCGGCCGGGCCGTTTTGCTGTTTTTTTAGCCCCTGCCAACTAAAAAAACCGTAAATGTCGTTTACTAAAAAGGCAATAAAGCAAACCAAAGCCGCGGCGTATTGCAATTTCAACTCATCGGCCGGGCTACAAAGCCGAAAGAAAACAACCCTTGTTAGCCGCGTAGGCCATCGAAAAAATAACGTTTTTTTAATGCAACGGCACTGCGCGGAAAAGCTGATGAAGCATTTTTTGTTGACACCGGTTTAAAAATGCAGTAAAATAAGAAAAGTTTGGCTGCCCGTTTGCGGAAACCTTAAGGGCAATTAAAATTATTGGAGCGTATTTATGAAAAAACAAACCGTTACCGTAACTTTTGCCGTTTTACTTAGCTTTTGTCTGGCCTTTTGTGCCGGATGCGCCAAAAGCGGCAAAACCGCCGCTGTTAGCAGTACAGAAACCCAATTGTCGGAAAGCAGCAGCGCGGTAGAAAATTCTTTAGAAAGCACCGCAGCGTCACGCTCGGCCGAGGTTATTACCTCCTCACTTACCGCCGAGGACGCCGCCGAAACCGTTTTGCCGCGTGCGGCGAGCAGCGCTAAGGCAAGCAAGGTGGCAAAGCCGGCTGCCAAGGTGCGCACGGTTGCCCCGGCAGCTGCAATTTTTAACACCCACAAGCAAAGTAATAATTTAGATATTGACCATAATGTTTTTATGGATGCATTGGAGTACACCGGTTACAATCTTAAAAAGCACCGGGCCGACGGAAATATGTGGAAGTACATTTACGCGGCCGACAAGCGCGGCATGGGTTACCTTTCACCCATTAGCTACGGCGGGGCCAGCAGCGGGTACGAGGTTACCGGCGGTAAGCCGGATGTTGCGGCCATGGCCAAAAAGGGCGGACTGGTTTGTGCCTCTTACGTAACTTATGTTTACTTTAATTATTTGCCCAATGTTGCCGGCATTAGCACCAGTATGTTAGACAGGCCCGCCAAGCCCATTAACGCGAACGACTGGAAAATTGCGGCCGGCAAGTGGGTGCAAAAGGGGTATTCCAGGTACATTCCGTTTACCGCTAAAATTCTGCCCTCTAAATACACGGTTTTTCACTGCGCCCAAACGGTTCCAATTGGCTCAATTTTAATTTTCGCCGACGCTAAAAAAGCTGCGAATAATGGAACGCATGTAGCCATTTACGGCGGCTTTAAAAACGGCTACAATTGGGTGTACCATGTTGGCAACGCCAACGGGCCGGAGTTTTGTGCCATTGAGCGCATGGGCTTTGGGCCGGACCCGCAGCGCCTAATTCAAATTATTACGCCGCCAAGCGTAGCGCAATACGCCGCCAGCTTAGAGGTAACGGTTTTGGATGACGCCGGTACCGCCCTAAGCGGCGTTCGGCTTACTGCTAAAAACCACAAAAACGGCAAAAGCTATTCGTTAGGCGTTACCAACCAAAGCGGTAAGGCAACTGCCAAAGATTTACCCTTTGGCCAGTACACGGTTACCCAAACGGTTTTAGGCGGGTACACCGGCCAAAGCAGCTACACCGTAACGCTTACCGGCAAGGGCAACGCAAAGGGCAGCTTAAAAATTGTTAACACCCGCAAAATGGGGGCTATTACCGTTGCGGTAACCGGGCCAAACGGCGCACCGTTAGCCGGTGCCGTTTTTGCTGTGCTAAACAGTCAGGGTAAAGAGGTTGCCCGCCTTGGCCCAACCGGGGCCGACGGTAAAGCAACCCTAACCGGCAGCAAAAGCGTTCCGCTTTATTTTGGCAGCTACACGCTAAAGCAGTGTACCGCGCCAAAGGGCTACCTTTTAAACGAAAAGGCTTTTACTGTAGCATTCAGCGAGTCCAACAGCAAAGTAATCCTTAGCCTGCAAAACGCCGCCGATTTAGCCGGGCCGGAAACCTCCAGCGGGGCAACCGCCGCTGAAAGGGCAGAATAACCCTGAAAATATTAAAGGTTTAAAATAAGCACCCTAAAAGTTTAGAAAGCACCCCAAAGATTAAGGATTTTTGGGGTGCTTATTTTTTGGTGCCTTATTCACTGCTTTTTTGCAAACTTATCCGGCAGAGGGGGATACCGTCCGAGGACATCTCCAACCATCCGTTGCCGTCCACCTTGGCGTCGTACCGAGCTTTGAGCCGTTTGGCTAATTCTTTCTGTAGCATATTTGATTTCTCCTTTTTAGGGTAATAAAAAAGGCAGATAGATTTTTGCTTTCTATCTGCCTGAGTATCGGATATTTACTTTTCGGGAGTTCAAGTCTATCCACAAAGGGAAAACGGCGATTTTACATCTGTGTTTTGGTACAGAGAAAAATCGCCGTATGGGTAGCAAAAAAGCCCGATATATTCGGGCTTTTCGCAGGAGACATCTTTTTTGTCTCCACATTATGGCGGAGAAGGGGAGACTCGAACTCCCGCGCCGGTTGCCCGACCTACGCCCTTAGCAGGGGCGCCTCGTCACCAACTTGAGTACTTCTCCATGGTAACAAAAATAAGTATATAATGGCGGAGAGAAAGGGATTCGAACCCTTGGCTCTTGCGAGTCACTGGTTTTCAAGACCAGCTCCTTAAACCACTCGGACATCTCTCCAACCAGCGTGCCAGAACATTATAACACAAAGCGTTATAATTGTCAACGCCTTGAGGGCAATTTTTTTGCGTTTTAACCAAATTTGGTAAAGCAGCGCCGCTTTGCGGCTTTGGTACAAAAAAATACGGCGCCAAAAGGCGGCCCGGCAGGGTTTACCGCCGGGCGCAATTTAAGGGTTATTGCCGCTTTCTAAAATGCTTTCATAATCGGTTTTTAAAATTTGCTTTAGTAAAACAATTTCATCCGGGTATAAATGCCGCTGCCCAACCTCAATTTTAGCCAGTGCGCTGCGGGTAATATCGCACCCCGCCAGCTGCAATTTGGCAGCCAAAACATCCTGCGTCATGGCGGCCTGCTCACGCAGCCTACGAATGTTTTGGCCAATGCGTGCTTCTGTTGCGTTATTCATATCCGGCCTCCTGCTGCTATGGCAAGCGTGCCCTGCAGCTTGCACTTATTTCGGCACAAGCCGTTGACTTTATTATAAAGAAATGCTATACTGTTTTTGCACCTATTTGGGTGCAAAAACAGAAAAGGGGTATGAATAAATGTTCCACTGCCCGTATTTGGCCGCCCTGTTAAAACAAGACCCGCTTTTGCAAAAAAATTATTACTGTGTGGCCGAAAACAAGTTCCTTACAAACGCGCAGGCAAACTATTTGTGCCAAACCAAGTACAGCGATTTTTCGGTTTGCCCCATTTACCGTGCGCGGCGCAGCCCAAAGCGCCTGTAACCCTTTGCCCACGCTTTTAAAGTTTAATTTTTAAATTATTACTTAATTTTTAGCTTGAAAATTAATTTAAAAATTATTTATTTTCGTTTTTAAAGAACTGTTGAATTTTTACTTTAACCTCCTCGTAAAGCTCGGCGCTTTTAAAGGCAATTTTGTAGCGCTGCGGCTGCTCGGCAATTTCGGCCGCCTTTTTTGGCACCGCCTGCTCCAGCCCTTGGCTTTCGGTTGCCGCCGGAACGCACAAAGCGGGGAACAGCACGCACCACCAGTTTTTACCCTGTGCGCTGCCAATCAACACCCGCACGGCGTCGTATTCTCCGGCCGGCAGCGAAAAGCCGGTGTAGTGCCGGGTGTTAAATTCGCTTTTGCCCAGCTCTACGGTAACGGGGTCGTTGCAGCCGTGGCGGCGCAGCTCGTCCTCGGCCAATTGCTTTAATTGCGGTAAGCGCTGCTGCGCCTGCTGCAGGGCCTGGGTTTTGTTTTGGGCGGTTTCAAACAGGCCGGCCGTTTCTTTTAACAAACGGTCGCGCACGGTTAGCTTTAGGGCTTGGTCGGCCGCTGAGTTAGAATTAGCCAAAATGTGCAGCCGCAGCACATTTTGCCTTAAAACATTGCACTTTGCCTGAAAGCCGGCAAAGCTAAGCAGCACCGCCGTAACAAAACCGCACAGCATTGCCAGCGTAAGGGTTTTTACAGATATGTTTTTAAAAAATTGCATAAAAAAGCTCCTAACATAATTTTTAAAAGAAACGGGCGATTTTGGTTTTAACGCCGGTTTTCAATTGCAATTATGTTATTGGAGCTTTTTTTGTGTTTTATTCAGTTTATTTTAGTTGTTATTCTCGCGGCCAACATAAAGCGGAATGGTGTAGCTTTGCATATACCGAATGGGCAGCTCTTGCTGCTTTAGCTCGCGCGTTACGCCGTTTTGCGTTTCGCGCACCGCAATGGGCCACTGCTGTTCAATCGTCATACCAAAAGTAGAGGCAAAAACCGAAACATTAGATTGGTTATTAATAATCGCCGGCAGCGGCTTGTTCAGGCCAATGGCAAACACAGCGCCCAGCACCTCGGTGCTGCCGTGGTTTAAGGTTTCAAAGGCGGTGCCCTCCTCCTCGGTTTTGCAGCCCAGCACCCAAAGCTTGCTGCCGTTGTTTACAACCTCGTGCAGGGAGCGCTCGGGGTTAATTTGCCGGCAATAAACCTCTTGCCCGTTAAAGGCAAAGCAGGGAACCGCGCGGTCGTAGGGGAATTTTTCCTCCCCCGGGAGGGGTTCGGTGCGAGCGCCGGCACCGGGAATACCGCCAATGGTGCAGCCGGTGTTTTCCATAAACACCTTTCCGCCGGGTACGGTGTTAAAGTAAATGGAGGCGGCTTGCACATGCACATCACTGAAAATAACCGTTCGCTTGCAGGCGTGCTCTACTAAGGTCATGTAGCCGTAGAATTTTTCCCACGCAAAAAGGTCCTCAATAATTAGCGGGGCGGCAGACTCCTGCCGAATTAAAAACGCGCCGGTGTGGTGCATTTTTGTTAATTCCTCGCCCGCAAGCAGATCGCCATACATAAAGTTTACGCGGCGAACGGTTGCCGGAATTTCAATTACGCCGTTAATTTTAAAGCGGCCGGGGTTAAAGTAAACGGTTGGCTTTCCGCTTTGCATGGCGCGGCGAATGGCCTCGGTGTCGTCGGTTATGCCGTCGCCAACCGCGCCAAACTCCTGCACGCTAACCCAGTCCTCCGGGTTGTCCCACGGTACTTCGGGCGTTTCTAAAACCGGCAGATTAAGGGAGAGGGGAGTGGTGCCCTCAAACAGCGTTTTGGGCCCGTGCGAGCTGTATTCTTTTAAATAGCCGTCTATGGGCTCCGGGCGCATAAAGCTCCAGCCCTTATCTAAAATATGCTCGTACCCCTCGGCTTTAATGTTGCGCAAAAACAGCTGACCAAAGGAGTGCCGAATGGCCACATCCTGCTCGGCCCCGCCAAGCAGCTGGGCGTCTATTAAGCTTACAAAGGCGGTAAAGCCATCTACCTTTAAGGCCGAAACGCTGTTTTCGCTGTGTAAATCACGAATAAATACGGCGTTGTTGCCAACATAAAACCCGGTGCGCTTTTGGTGCTTTAGCACAATGTGCTCAAAGGTGGTGTACAAATACTGCGACATAATTTTAATGCCGTAATTAAAGCCAATAACCTCAACATTTTTGGCGTAGCAGGCCGAAACCTTGTCGTGCAGCACCGAAAGCCCGGTGTTGCCGCGGTATTCCGGGTCGGAGGAAAGAATTTTAACATTCCTTAGCGCGCCGGTGTTGTTGGCAAAGTAGCGAATACCGGTGGCGCCGGGGTTGCCGCTGCCAACATCTACCGTAATGTTTTCAAACATATTGGTCATGGCAATGTTCGAGGCCTCGCCCTGCATAAAGCAAATTACCGGGCGGTCGTTGCCAAATTCAAAACCGGGGCAGTGGTCTTTTAATTTAATAACTACGCCGTCACGGCTTTGGCCCATAAACCGCAGCTGGCAGTTCATTTCCAAATGGCGCAGGTCGCAAATAATGTTGCGAAACTCCTCCATTTCGTAGGAAATGGTGTCGCTTACCAAATAGGTTCCGTTGGGAAAATAAATAATTCTGGAGGGGGGCAGCTGCTCGGGAAAAATAACATTGCAGCGGCCGTCCACCTTGCGAATTTCAAAGGATATTAGCGCGTTGGGGTCGGGCATTTGCTCTAACTTTGCTTTGGTTTTGTAAAACTCCTTTTCGTAGGCGCCTAAAATATTGTTTACAATTTGGCGCAGCGCCGCGGTACAGTCCTTTTGGCCGGTATTGTCTAAGCAATAGGGCGGCTTTGTTACATCAATAATGGCGCTGCACTGCGCCGGGTAGCGGTAGTTTTCCATTTTAACAATCTCCTTTTTATACACTGCGCTTTTTCTTAAATCTCCCTGAAAAAGGCAGCGTTTACAGCCGGCGCTTTTGGCTTTTGCCGGCCGAATAAACAAGCGGGCGCCAAGACGGCGCGGGCCTGTTTAATTTTGCTCTAACAGCTTGCGCACCAGCTCTACCACATTTTTTAAGTTGGCCGGCGCACCGCTGCCGTTGTACGAAACAACGCTTTCGTTTAGCTCCAAATTGCTTTGCCCGGCGGTGTAGCGGGCCAGCAGAGCGGCGTCTTTTAAATCTAATTCGCCATCGCAGTTAATATCCTGCTTTTCGGCTGCGTGGTGGTAAATGTTTTTAGCAAAACCGTTTAAGCCCTTTAGGCGAATAAGGGTAGGGTAGTCCCGGTAGGCAACATCAACATCTACATTTGTTTTTTGCCCGTTTAGGTAAAGGCCGTCTACCTTGCCGTCGCTGGCGTATTGCCACAGCCCGTAGGCGCTGTAATCAATATCCGGCTTGTCAGAACGCGGGTAATGTGCCAACCAAATTTCGCACTCTTTTTGAATGGCGTTTAAATCTAAGTAGTTGGTAAACCAATTTTTATTGGCGTAAACGCCGGCCATGTAGCCGGCCTGCTGCACCTTGCGGGTAAAGGCCAAGGCAATATTGGTGCGCAGCGCGGTGGTTAGGCCGCCTTGGTACTTTTCGTCCTCCATATCGTAATAAATAGGGTATTCCAGCTGTTTATTTTTAACAAAACGCAGGCAGTCGGCAGCATCCCGCTCGGCCTCGGCAACGGTTTTAGCGTAGCTGTAATAGTAAACGCCAATTTTTAACCCGGCGGCTGCGGCGTTTTTGTAATTTAGCTCAAAGTGGGTGTCTGGCAGGGTTTCTTTCTGCGTGTTGCTTAGCCCTTTGCCGGAATAGCCGGCACGAATAATTACAAACTTTACACCGTCGGCCTTGGCTTTGTTAAAATCAACCGTCTTACCGCTGCCGTAATTGGCGTAGGAAACATCTATGCCCTTAGCAACAATTTTTTCCTCCCCCGCGGCAAGGGCGCCAAAAGGCACTGCAAAAAGCAGCAGTACAACTGCAAGCAGCGTAAAGGTTTTTTTCATTTTTCTTCCTCCAAAAATATGTAACCAAAATCCTTACCGGGCATAGTATGGAATGTAGACGGGAACACGGCAGTGCCGAAAGTTCCCTCCGGAAGGGAGGTTAGCAAGTATGTGCAACAACTTCTTAGGCGGTAACAACTGTTCTTGGATCTTGATCCTCATTCTGGTTTTGGTTTGCTGTGGTGGCGGCTGCGGCTGCGGCGATTCCCGCAGCAATGACTGCTGCTGTGGCTAAGCCCCAAAACCGCACGGCGAGTAAGGCGGCGCTTCATGCGACCGAACCGGCGCCGTAGCAACACTGCCCGCGGTACGGCACATGACCCATACCCGGTTTAACCGGCGGAGAACAATTCTTCGAATACATGGTGTGCTGCACTGCGGGCAGTTTTTTTAAAAATTTGCGGCCTTACGAGCTTTTGGCCGCTTTTTTGTGCGTAATAACGGCCTTTTTGCTGTCGGTCACCGCTTCTTTTGTAATGCGAACCTGAGTAATGGTTTTGTCATCCGGCACGGTAAACATAATATCGTTTAAAATGCCTTCAAAAATAGAGCGCAGGCCGCGCGCGCCCGTTTTGCGTTCAACCGTTAGGTCGGCAATGGCCTTTAGGGCGTCGTCATCAAAGCTTAAGGCAACGCCGTCAATTTCAAACAGCCGCTGGTACTGCTTTAAAACCGAATTTTTGGGCTCGGTCATAATACGCACCATGGCTTCGGCATCCAGCGCCTCTAAGGGGGAAATAACCGGCAAACGGCCAATTAGTTCGGGAATTAATCCAAACTTAACAAAATCCTTGTGTGTTACAAAGGGCAGCAGCGCGTCGCGCTCCTGGTCGGCCGTTGCTTTAATGGCTGCGCCAAAGCCCAGCCCGCCGCCGCCAATGCGGCGCTCAATTTGCTTTTCAATACCGTCAAACGCGCCGCCGCAAATAAACAAAATGTTTGTGGTGTCTATTTTAATAAACTCCTGCTGCGGGTGCTTGCGGCCGCCCTGCGGCGGAACATTGGCTACCGTGCCCTCTAAAATTTTCAGCAGCGCCTGCTGCACACCCTCGCCGCTTACATCGCGGGTAATCGAGGTATTCTCCGACTTGCGGGCAATTTTATCAATTTCATCTATATAAATAATACCGTGCTCGGCCTTTTCAATGTCGTAATCGGCAGCTTGAATTAGGCGCAGCAAAATATTTTCAACATCCTCGCCAACATAGCCGGCTTCGGTTAGGGTGGTAGCGTCGGTAATGGCAATTGGTACCTCTAAAAAACGGGCAAGCGTTGTTGCCAGCAGGGTTTTGCCAACGCCGGTGGGGCCAACCAGCAGCACATTGCTTTTGGCCATTTCTACTTCGCTTTCGCCCCGCTGCAGCGCCTGCATTTTTTTGTAGTGGTTGTAAACGGCAACGCTCAAGGTTCTTTTGGCGCGCTCCTGCCCAATAACATATTCATCCAGCTTTTGCTTAATTTCACTGGGGGTTGGCAGCGGCTTTTCGGGCTTAGCGGCCTGTTTTTTGCCCTTGGGCTTTAGCTCCTTTTCCTCCTGTGGACCGTAAATCAGCTCGTGGCAAACCTCAACACATTCATCGCAAATAAAAATGCCGGGGCCCGCAATTAGCTGCATTACCTGGTCTTGCGTTTTGCCGCAAAAGGAACAGCAAACCTCTTTTTCTTTATTATCGTTTGGCAATGTTATTCTCCTAAAATTTGTTAGCGCTGCTTAATTACCTTATCAATTAACCCGTACTGTGCGGCAGCCTCGGCCGACATAAAGTTATCGCGCTCGGTGTCGCGCTGAATTTCCTCCAGCGGGCGGCCGGTGGCGTCGGCTAAAATTTGGTTAATGGTAGCGCGGGTTTTTTCAATGTGGTGGGCGTGAATTAAAATATCGGTTGCCTGACCCTCGGCAGAACCTAAGGGCTGGTGAATCATAATTTCGCTGTGCGGCAGGGCAAAACGCTTGCCCTTTGCGCCGGCGGCCAGCAAAAAGGCGCCCATGCTGGCGGCCATGCCCATGCAAATAGTGCTAACATCACACTTAATGTAATTCATGGTGTCAAAAATAGCCATGCCGGCCGAAACCGAGCCGCCGGGGCTGTTAATGTAAAAGTTAATATCCTTGTTCGGGTCCTGCCCCTCTAAATACAACATTTGGGCAATAATTAAGCTGGCCGAGGCGTTATCTACCTGGTCGTAAAGCATAATAATACGGTCGTTAAGCAGGCGGGAGAAAATATCGTAAGAACGCTCGCCGCGGCTGGTTTGCTCTACAACATAAGGCACTAAATTCATTTGGTCCATTTTTAAAACCTCCAAAATCCAAAAATGTGCTGCCAAAAGGGCAGACGGGTTGCTGCCAAAAAGGCAGCTGGGTTGCTGCCAAAAAGGCAGCTGGGTTGCTGCCAAAAGGGCAGACGGGTTGCTGCCAAAAAGGCAGCTGGGTTGCTACCAAAAAGGCAGCCGGGTTGCTACCAAAAAGGCAGCCGGGTGGCTGCCTAACCATAGCGCACGCAGCCGAACCCGCCTAAAAGGGCAAAATAACGGCTCTTTTGTTTGTTGTTTTGGTAAGGCGCTAAGCCCTACGGTATTTTTTTGCACAAAAAATGCGCGCCATTTTGTGCTTTTAAAACGGGTATTTGTATGCGTGTGCTGCGGTAAAGCTCCGGTAGCCGTAAAACCGCAGCCGTGGGGCTACGGTTTTAGTTACCATTATTACCGGGATTGTTACAGTATAATCAAGCAAATAAAAAATTATTCGGCTTTGTCGGCAGCTTTTTTAGCGGTCGGCTTTTTGGCAGCCGGTTTTGCTGCGGTAGTTTTTTTAGCAGCCGGTTTTTTTGCTGCGGTTTTGCTTTCGGCAGCCTTGGCGGTTGTAGCCTTAGCAGCGGTTTTGGCAGCAGTTTTAGCAGCGGTTTTTGCGGCCGGCTTTTTGGCGGCTGTTTTGGTTGCGGCGGCCTTTTTAGCAGCCGGCTTTTTGGCGGCAGCCTCGGCTTTTTCAGCCTTGGGGGAGCGCTCCTTTACATCGGTCAGCTTTGCGGCGTCGCGTACCAGCTCAATTGCTTTGCGAACAACAATATCCTCGGTTAATTCGGCAGCGGGAACAGCCTTTTTAACCTCCTCGGCCTTCATGCCGTAGGATTGGGCAATGCTCTCGTATTCTTTGTTTAAATCTTCCTCGGTTGCGGTTAGCTTTTCCAGCTCGGCAATTTTCTCCAGCGCTAAGCGAACCTTAACCTGGCGCTCGGCCTGCGGGCGGAACTCTTTTTTCAAATCGTCTACCGTGGCGCCGGTGTATTTTAAGTACATATCCAGCTGCATACCCTGCATTTGCAGGCGGTATTCAAAGTCTTTTAGGCTTTGCTCCTCGCGGTTTTTAAACATGGCCTCGGGAATATCGCCCTTTAAGCCCTCAATCAGCTGGTCTAACAGTTGATTTTCAACATCGTCGTTCGCGGCCTTTTCTTTGCGCTCTAAGGCCTTCTTTTTTAAATCCTCTTTTAAAGCGTCTAAGGTGTCAAATTCGCTAACGTCTTTGGCAAATTCGTCATCCTGCTCCGGCAGCTCTTTTACTTTAATTTCGTGCAGCTTTACCTTAAAGGTGGCCGGTTTGCCGGCCAAGGATTTTTCGCCGTACTCCTCCGGGAAGGTAACATTAACTTCAAATTCCTCCTCGGCGTTGTGGCCAATAATTTGGTCCTCAAATCCGGGAATAAATTGGCCGGAGCCCAGCTCTAAGGTGTAGCTCTCGCCCTTGCCGCCCTCAAAAGCTTTGCCGTCGGTAAAGCCTTCAAAGTCAATTACAACGCTGTCGCCCTTGGCGGCGGCGCGGTCTTTTACCTCTACCATGCGGGAGTTACGGTCGGCCATGCGGTTTAATTCGTCCTGCACCTCTTGCTCGGTAACCTCGCTAATAAGCTTTTCGGCCTTTAAGCCCTTGTAGGTGCCAACCTCCATTTCGGGGTAGGTGGTAAAGGTAACTTTAAAATCTACACCGTCCTGCTTGCTGATTGAAACCAAGTCGAACTTCATTTCGTCGTTTACAATTTTTAGGTTGGCTTCTTTTGCGGCGTCGTCAATGGCGTCGGAATATAACAGGTTTAAGGCGTCCTCAAAAAATACGCCCTCACCGTAATATTTTTCAATAATGCCAAGCGGGGCCTTACCCTTACGAAAACCGGGAACGCTGATTTTTTTGCGATCGCGCTTGTAAACCTGCTCAATAGCGGCGCGGAACTGTTCCCCGTTAATAAGGATCTCGACCTCGTAGCGGTTGGTATCAACCTTGTTTGATGCTTTTAAACTCATTATGTTAAACCTCCACATAAATGTTCTATGCTACTATACCATATTTAAGCGGAATTTTCCACTGTTTTTTTGGTTTTTTTGTAATTTTGTGGTTTTTAACGATTAATTTGATTTTTTTAACCAAATAATGCACAAAATTTACCCACGATATAGATTTTAAGGGGTAATTTGCAGCGGGCAAAAATTCAGCGTGTCGGCCGAAACCAAACGCAGCGCAATGTTTTGAATTTTAGGTACGGTTGCGGCGTGCCCGGCGCCGTGAATGTGCCCGTAGTAAAGCGTTTGTACGCCGTACTGCTGCAAAATTTGTAAAATTTCGGTGCAAACAAACTCGCCGTAGGCGGGCGGGTAGTGCATAAAAACAAGCTTTTGCCCGCCCAGCCGCTCGGCAGCCGAAAGCGAGAGCTGCAGCCGCCCCGCCTCTCGCAGGCGCAGCTTGCTGTCGCAGCTTTGGTCGTACATCCAGCCGCGGGTGCCGCAAACGGTGTAATCCCCAACCCGAAGGGCGTTGTTGTAAAGCAGGGTAACGGTTTTAATGCCATTTTGTTTAAAAAAGGCGGTTACCTTGCTTACCGTGCTCCACCAAAGGTCGTGATTGCCTTTCAGCAAAATTTTTTGCCCCGGCAGACTTTCTAAAAATTTAAAATCGGCCAGCGTTTGCTCTAATTTTAATCCCCAGGAAAAATCGCCCGGCAGCACAACGGTGTCCTCCGGCTTTACCAGCCGGCACCAATGCTGCTGCAGGCGCTCGGTATATTGCTCCCACCCGCGAAAAACCGACATAGGCTTGTTTACGGAAAAGGAGAGGTGCAGATCTGAAATTGTAAAAATAGAAATGTTTACCAGCTCCTTTAAAAGTGATTGCCGCAACGCTAAAAAGCGTCGATTTTAAGGCTATTGGCTAATTTTTTAAAGCCATTGGAACAAAACGGTTTGGTGAAAGCTTTAAAAATTGTTTGCGTTTTAAAACGGCCGCGGGCAACAGCGGCGCGCTTGCACCGTTTAAAATTGCGTGCGGCGAATTTTAAATAAAAGCGAACAAAAGCGGCCGCCGAAAAATAAACGAAAAATTACGAGAAATAAAAGTTACCGCCAAGAAATAAACCCGGTGTTTTGGGTTATACTACTGTTACGGCAAAACCGGCAAAGCTTGCTGGCTCGCCGTATACCGCGCGGCGGGCAAAAGCCCACTGCCGGCAACAATTAAAGGGGTGAATACAATGGATAAAAACGAAATTTCGGGCATTCGCTGCCATGTAGAAAACTGTGTGTACCACACCGGTGACTGCTGCTGCGAGGCCGGTTGCATTGAGGTTGGCACCAGCGGCGGCTGCACCTGCAGCCGCGAGAGCGAAACCTCTTGCAAAACCTTTCAGGCAAAAGAAATCTAAAGCCTCTTGACGCAAAACGGCTGCCCGGCAGGACAGCCGTTTTGCATTATGATGAACCAAATTAAAAAGCAAAAGCCTACTTATTTTAAACGCCAAAGTAAGTGCCAAAGGTTAAACGCTAAAACCGCCGTTTTGACGTTGGCGTTTAACCGTGAAAGAGCTTTTACAAAAGCGCGCCGCCTTACTTAAAACCAAAAGCTTAATTTTAAGCCAAAGCTTTGCTGATTTTAACGAAAGGCTTTTATAAAGCTTTTATGAAAGGCAAAGCCTTTGGTTAAAATAAAGCATTTGTGCTTTTCTTTGCGCTTTTAGCCATTTAACAGCTGCTTTAAAACGGCGGCCTGCATTTCCTCCGGCTGGCAGCAGTTTTTAAACCGCACTGTTTTACCGCTCAGGGCGGCAATGGGTTCCGGCACCGCTGTTTGGGTTAAGGTGTGCAGGCGGTCAACCGTTTTAAACTCGCTTTCGGCAGACGGCTGACCCAAAGCGTTCAGCACACTGGCGGCAAATTTGTAGGGGCTGGCGGTAGAGGCGATAACCACCGGGGTGGCGTCGCCGCTTTCTTTTAAATATTGCTCGTAAACCGAAACGGCAACGGCGGTGTGGGTGTCGCACAAATAGTTTTGCTCTTGCCAAACGCGTCGAATGGTGGCGGCGGTTTTTTCGTCATCGCAGTAGCCGGCGTAGAATAAGTCGTTCAGCTTTTGCAAAACGGTGCTGTCTACCCGGTAGCTGCCTTGCTCGCGCAGCGCCTTTTGCCAGGCAACGGTTTTTTGGTCGTCCCGGTTTGAAAGCTCAAACAGCATACGCTCTAAGTTGCTGGAAATTAAAATATCCATAGAAGGGGAGGTAGTGGTGTAAAAATCGCGGTTGCGGTTGTATTCGCCGGTTTTAAAAAAGTCGGTTAAAACCTTGTTGCGGTTAGAGGCGCAAATAAGCTTTTGCACCGGCACACCCATTTGCTTTGCGTAATAGGCGGCTAAAATGTTGCCAAAGTTGCCGGTTGGCACGGTTACATGAAAACCGCCCGAAAGGTTGGCCCCCTGGTTTAATAGGTCGCAATAGGCCGAAACATAGTAAACAATTTGCGGCACCAAACGCCCCCAGTTAATAGAGTTTGCGCTGGAAAGCTGAATGTTTTTTTCGGCCAGCTGCTGCTTTAGCGCCTGGTTGGCAAAAATGTTTTTTACGCCGGTTTGGGCGTCATCAAAATTGCCCTCAATGGCCCAAACGCAAACATTTTCCCCCTCTTGGGTATCCATTTGCAGCTTTTGCATGGCGCTAACACCGTGGCTGGGGTAAAACACAATAATTTCGGTGCCGGGAACATTTTTAAATCCTTCTAAGGCTGCTTTGCCGGTATCGCCCGAGGTGGCAACCAAAATGGCTGTTTTTTTGCCGCCCGAAACCTTTTTGGCCGAGGTGGTTAGCAAAAAGGGCAAAATTTGCAAAGCTAAATCTTTAAACGCACAGGTGGGGCCGTGCCACAACTCTAAAATATGTTCGCCGTTTGGCAGCGTGTGCAGCGGCGCCGGGTTATTTTGCTCAAAGGTGTTGTGGTAAGCACCGTTTGTGCAATATTCAATTTCCTCTTTGGTAAAATCGGTTAAATAGTAAGAAAGAATGTAAGCGGCCCGCTGCTGGTAGTTCATGCCGCAAAGGGCTTTAAAATCCGCCCCGGTAAGGGTTGGAATTTCCTCCGGTAAAAACAGCCCGCCGTCGGACGAAATGCCTTGGGCAATGGCCTGCGCGGCCGAAACCTTTAAGCTGCGGTTGCGTGTGCTAATGTAGTTCATTTTAATTGCTCCTTACCTTAGCTGCCGTGCCGGGCCTGCGGCCGAACTCCGTAAAGGGTTTGGCAACAGCGGCCCCAAGCGCAAACAGCGCCGATTAATTTTAAAAGCTGTGCTGCCTTTGGCGCTTTTGGCAGCGCTCAGCAGCGGCGGGCGATTGAATGCCCTTAAATATCCCTTTTATTTTTGCACATTTTGCCCCAAAATGCAAGGGCATTTTGGTAAAAAAACGCGTTTAGCAACTTCTTTTTAAAGCCTAAGGCTGCCAAATGGCGGTACAGGGCCGGAATATTGCTGTTTTGCTGCAAGTCGGGGTGCATTTCGGCGCCGTCAAAATCGGTGCCAATGGCAACGCTGTTGCCAAGCCCCAAGCGCAGCAGGTGGTTTAAATGCAGCGGCAGCATTTTAAACGGGTCGCCGCCTAAAAAGAGCGGGTACAGGCAAAGGCCGATCACACCGCCGCGCGCGGCAACTAAAAGCAAAACATCATCCGGCAAATTGCGGGGGTTGGGGCAAACGGCGTAGCAGCAGGCGTGGGTAACAAGGGGGTGGTGTAACAGCCTTACCGCTGCCCGCGCGCTTTGGTGATTTAAATGTGAAAGATCAACCGCCATTCCCAGCTGCTCGGCCTTTTGCAGCATGCTTTGCCCGGCAGGGGTAAGGCTGCCGGATGAAAGCGCCCCGCCGGCCAACCGGTTCTCCCCGTTCCAGGTAAGGCTAAGCACCCGCACGCCCCAACGGTAAAGGGTTAAAAGCTGGGCGGGGTCTTTGGCTAAAAAGCCGGCGTTTTCTACCATGTAAATGGTTTTTCGGCGCGGGCTTTGCACCGCTTGCTCGGCCAAGCGCTGCGCGCGCAGCAGCTGGTGGCAGCGCTGTAAAGGGTGGGGTTCATCCCCTTTTAACCACGCGGCGCGCACAGCGGCGTAACGCCCAAAGGCGCTGCCGCTAAAGCCGGCGGTTTGCAGGGGGGCGCTGCCCTGCAGCAGCTTTAAGGGGGTGTCGGTATGTAGGTCAAAAAAATTCATTCCCGTTTTCCGCTCCAAACGCATTTTCAAAATAACGCAGGGTGGCGTGGGCAAAATCGTCCGGCGCGGGCAAAATAACCTCGGCAACATCAAACCGCGGAATTAGCCTGCTGTGGCTGCGGAACAAATAATGCTTTGCCGTATATAGTATATGCCGCTTTTTTTGTTGGGTTACCGCCTCCCGCGGGAAGGCGGTTTCGCAGCTGCTGGTTTTCACCTCTACAAAAACAACAAACTTTTGGTTTTCGGCAATAATATCAATTTCCCCGTGGGGAGATTTGTAGTTCATTGCCGCAATAAAATATCCTTTTTGCTTTAGCTGCTCGGCTACAAAGCGCTCGCCGCTGCGGCCAAAAGCTACCATGTACTTATTTTTTTGCACAGCTTACCCTCTTATTTTTTAAATTTTTAAATTTTGGCGCACCTATTACCGCGTTCGCATTTTTATTTTAAAATGTTTTTTAAAAAGCTTAGCCGATGGCAGGGGCAGGGGCCCAGCTCTTTAATTTTGGCAATATGCGCGGCGGTGCCGTAGCCCTTGTGCACGGCAAAGCCGTAGCCGGGGTACTCAGCGTCTAACTGCGGCATTAATCTGTCTCGGCTAACCTTAGCTAAAATAGAGGCCGCCGCAATGGACAGACTTAAAGAATCCCCTTTTACCACCGCCCTGCTGGGAATGCTTAGCTGCGGCAGGCGGTTGCCGTCAATCAGGGCAAAATCGGCCGGGATCTGCAAAGCCTGCACGGCGCGGCTCATGGCCAAAAAGGTGGCGTTTAAAATGTTTAGCTGCTCAATCTCCTGCACGGTGGCAAAGGCCACTGCAAAGGCTACCGCCTGTTGTTGAATAGGTAAAAATAAAGCATCCCGCTTTTTGGGGGAAAGCTTTTTAGAATCGTTTAGCCCGGGCAGCTCGCAGCGGTGCGGCAAAATAACCGCCGCCGCGCAAACCGGCCCGGCCAGCGGGCCTCTGCCAGCTTCATCTACGCCGCAAACGTGCGAAAATCCGTTTGCAATACAGCTATTTTCAAGTTCAAAATCCGGCATTTTTTTTAATTCCTTTTACATTTGCGGGGGCAGGGGGCGCTCTAAGGTAATGGCGCCCAGCACGCCGCCGCGATATTCGTCCAGCAGCATAACGGCTGCCCGTTCAGTGTCAATATCTCCGCCGCGAACCACCATAGAGCGGCGCTTGCCAATTTTGCAAAGCAGCTCGTAGGCGTCCTCATCCGGGGTAAAGGTAATTTTGTAGCGGGCCTGCAGCAACTGCGGGTAGTTGATTTTTAAAATTTGCAGCAGCTTTACCGCCAGGGTCTCGGTGTCTAAAATCGTATCTTTAATAGCGCCGGTAAAGGCAAGGTGCTCACCAACCGTTTGGTCCTCAAACTTGGGCCAAAGCACGCCGGGGGTATCTAACAACTCCAGCCCGTCGGCCGTAACAAACCACTGATTTTCCCGCGTTACGCCGGGGCGATCCTCTACCTTAGCGCGGCTTTTGCCCGTTAAGCGATTAATGAAAGAGGATTTGCCGACATTGGGAATACCAACCACCATAACCCGCAGGGGCTTGCCGGTCATGCCGCGGGCGGCGTTGGCGGCAAGCTTTTCGCGCAGCAGATCCTTTACCGCGGGGGCAACGGCCCGAACCCCTTTGCCGCTGCGGCAGTCTAATGCTAAAGCACGGGTGTTTTGGCTGTTTAGCGCCTTTAGCCAGGCGGCGGTAACGGCCGGGTCGGCTTTGTCGCATTTATTTAAAAGTACCAGCCGCGGCTTGCCCGAAAGCAGCTCGTCCAGCTCCGGGTTGCGGCTGCTTACCGGAATACGCGCGTCAACCATTTCTGCTACGGCATCAACCTTTTTTAAATCCTCTAAAATTTTGCGTCTGGTTTTGGCCATGTGGCCGGGAAACCAGTTAATATGCGTTTTAGTGGTATGCTGTTCAACCAAAATAATCCCCCATTTTCGGTGCGCTTAAAAATTTTAAGCTCCTAAAAGCTTTTCGGCAACGGCTTAAACTAAATGGCAATGCCTCTGCCGCCGGGCTAAAAACAAGTTAGCCTAATGTTCCAATGCGGTTAAACGGGTAAATTCTAAAAACGGCGTGGCCTAAAACATATTTGGTGTTGATCATGCCGTTTTCCCCAATTTGGGAGGAGCGGCTGTCTAACGATTCGTTTCGGTTATCGCCCATTACAAAAATACAATTTTCCGGCACCCGAACCGGGAATTCAATGTCAAACTGGCGGTGGGTGGCCTCGCGAATATAATCCTCCTGCAAAAGCTTTCCGTCTACCGTTACGGTGCCGGCGGTAAAATCAATGTTAACCGTTTGCCCGGCCGTTGCAATAACCCGTTTAATAATCGGCTTTTGGGAGTCCTTTTCTACGGCGGAATTATCGGTATTGCGGGAAATAACTACAATATCCCCCTGTCGCGGGGTGTAAAACAGGTCGGAGATGATGACCCGCTCCTTGTCGAACAGGGTGTTTTTCATAGAGTCGCCGTCTATGGCGGCTATGCGAAAAATAAAGGTAAAAATAACAACCACCGCAATAACCGAGGCAATTACAACATCTAACCACTCGTAAATGCTGCCGGCTACGCGGCTTTTGGCTTTGGGCCGGGCGGCGCGGTAAACATGCTGCTCGGGCCTTGCCTGCGGCGCGCTGCCAAAGGAATCAACCGGGTCGTCAAACCTAATTGGGTTGTTTTGAAATTCCGGTGAATTATTTTGTTGCATTTTTAAACCCCCTAAATGCTGTACAAAAAAGCTGCCAAAGCGGCAAACGGCAGCATGGCACTTTCGCGAGTAACGCAGTGTGCCGCCCAGTTAAAATGAAAAAACGGGGGACATTTGCCTGTCCCCCATCCTTGCAGAAATTACTGAATATGCTCTTTAACCTTTGCTGCCTTACCAACGCGGTCACGCAGGTAATAAAGCTTTGCGCGGCGCACCTTACCGGTACGAACCAGCTCTACTTTGTCTACATTCGGGGAATGAACCGGGAACACACGCTCTACCCCAACGCCGTAAGAAACGCGGCGAACGGTAAAGGTTTCGGAAATACCGCTGTTGTTGCGGGCAATTACGGTGCCTTCGAACACCTGAATACGCTCGCGCTCGCCCTCGCGAATTTTAACATGAACCTTTACGGTAGAACCGATTTTGATTTCCGGCGCATTTTCCTTTAACATACCGGCAGTGAGTTGCTTTACATAATCCATTAAAATTTCCTCCTTAAAATTTCAGGCGTTCATACTTCTAATGTAAAAGAACAGAGGACCGTCCGCTTCATTGTCGCTATTGCTAACGGCAGTGACCCCACCCGTAAGGCCGGGTGTAATCAAATGCTCTACTATAATACCACAGCCAAGGCCTTTTGTCAAGCTTTTTTTAACAAAAGCCGTTTGCCCGGCGGCCGGTGCCGCAAAGCTAAAAAAATTGCCTTATAAATATGGATTATTCTATTTAAAAGCGCCGCGTTTTTCTTGCAATTTTGCCAGCAAAGGTTTATAGTAATAATGTAAACTAAAAAACAAAACGGGGGAGCAGCATGAATTTTTTTGAACTTGGCGAAGCGGCGGTTCAGTTTACCGGGATTGAAACCGTTCGGCAGCGCCCCGCAAACGGTTGGCACTGGAGCGGCTACGAGGCGGCGCCGCGACCCGCCAACGGCTTAATTTTTGTGTGTGACAATATAACCCTGCACTACCGGCAAAAAAACCAGCCGGATTTTGAACTGCACCGCGGGGAGGTAGCCTTTGCCCCCGCCGGCTGCCGCTACGCGGTTTTTGCCACAGGGGCCCCGCAGCGCCGCGTAAGCGTTTACACGGTTAATTTTAAAATTTTAAGCGCTTTGGGCAAGCCGCTAACCCCCGAAAATAGTCTTGGCGTTTTGGCGACCGACCGCCTGAACCGCTTTTTTGGCTACGCCGAGGAGCTGGCCGCCGCGTGTAATGATGTAAAAGAAAACCGGCTGCTGAAAACCGCCGCTTTGTGCCGCTATTTGAACGCGGTTATTGCCGAAGCGGCGCCTACCGCCAATTTGTACTACCCCATTCGCCACGGGGTAGAGCTGCTGAAGGCCGAGTGGAACCAAAACCAAAAAATTGCCCGTTACGCTGCGGTTTGCGGCGTTAGCGAAAGCTACTTTCACCGGGTGTTTAAAAATTACAGCGGCGTAAGCCCCTTGGCCTACCGCAATTTGCTAAGGGTTTCTAACGCTAAGGCAATGCTGCGCGACGGCTCTATGAGCGTTGCCGAAATTGCCCGCCTAACCGGTTTTGAAGACCCGTTTTACTTTAGCCGCGTGTTTAAGGCGGTAACCGGAACCTCGCCGCAGCGGTTTAAAATTCAAGGGCTGCCCAAAGGGTAACAAACCGGCAGCCTAACGCCGGTAATTTTTTTTGCTTTTTAAGGTAAAAAATAGGCAAAAACAATTGATTTTTTAAAACAAAAGCGGTATAATGCTAACAATGGTATTTTTAAAATGGGGTCATTTTTGAACTCCAATAACCAAATATTATTTTACGGCGGGTAATAATTCGCCGCATAGTACAGAGTGGAGGTGCTAACATGAACATTTCCGGCATTTTATTGGCAACAACGCAAACGAGCGATTTGTTGGCGGTTATTATTGGCCTTGTTACCGTTTTTGTAGGCTTAATTGCAATTATTTTAATTTGCAAGCTTACCGGCTACCTGTGCAATATAAGCGTAAACGCTGCCCCTAAGGCCGAGCAGCCCGCAGTGCCCGCTGCGCCGGCGGCCCCGGCAGCCGCCCCGGTTACCGAAAACCGCGGGGAGCTGGCAGCTGCCATTTCTGCCGCCGTTGCCGAGGAGCTTGGTACAAGCGTTTCGGGTATTCGCATTGTTTCTATTAAAAAGGTTTAAAGGAGAATTATTATGAAGAACTATAAAGTAATTGTAAACGGCACCGAATATCAGGTTGCTATTGAACTGGTTAGCGAGGCCGAAGCCAAAGCGGCCGCCCCCGCACCTGCCCCTGCAGCTGCCCCGGCTCCGGCCGCCCCTGCTGCTCCTGCTGCCGCAGCCCCTGCCGGCGGCGAAAAGGTAAACGCCCCTATGCCCGGCACCATTTTAGAGGTTAAGGTTGCCGTTGGCAGCACCGTAAAAAAAGGCGACCTTTTATTTGTGTTAGAGGCCATGAAAATGGAAAACGAGATCCTTTCCCCGGTAGACGGCAAGGTTACTTTTGTTGGCACAACCAAGGGCTCCTCGGTAGATACCGGCGCGGCTTTGTGCGTAATTGAATAAGCGGTGATCTGCCATGGAAGCTGTTCTTGACTTTTTAAAACAATCGGGCTTTTATTACCTGTTTGGCAACCTTGCAGCCAACTGGGGCAGCCTGGTAATGATTTTAATTTCTTTAGTATTACTGTGGCTGGCCATTAAAAAGCAGTTTGAGCCGCTGCTGTTAATTGGCATTGCCTTTGGCATGCTGCTAACAAACCTTACCGCCATGATTCCCGGCAGCGAAATGTACCACACCGAGCTGTGGCAGCAATTTATGCAGGGCAAGGTGGGCTACGGCACCATTTTGCACGACGGCGGGTTGCTGGATATTTTATACATTGGCGTTAAAACCTGCCTGTACCCCTGCCTAATTTTTATTGGCATTGGCGCCATGACCGATTTTGGCCCGCTGATTGCCAACCCAAAATCGTTATTACTGGGCGCTGCCGCGCAGCTGGGCATTTTTGTAACCTTTGCCGGCTGCCGCGCGTTTGGGTTTACGCAGGCCGAGGCCGCCTCTATTGGTATTATTGGCGGTGCTGACGGCCCGACCGCCATTTACACCTCCTCCCAATTAGCGCCGCATTTGCTTAGCGCAATTGCCGTTGCGGCCTATTCGTACATGGCGCTGGTTCCGGTAATTCAGCCCCCGATTATGAAGCTGCTTACCACGAAAAAAGAGCGTATGATTGTTATGAAGCAGCTGCGCCCGGTATCTAAAACCGAAAAAATTGTGTTCCCCATTGTGGTTACCATTTTTGTTGCGCTGCTGGTGCCTTCGGCTACCCCGCTGGTTGGCTGCTTAATGCTCGGCAATTTGTGGAAAGAATCCGGTGTGGCCGAACGCCTGCGCCAAACCGCCCAAAACGAGCTGTTGAACATTGTTACCATTATGTTGGGTATTTCGGTTGGCGCTACCGCTACCGCCGAAGCCTTTATTAACGCGCAAACCTTAAAAATTTTGGTTATGGGCGTTGTGGCGTTTGGCATTGGTACGGCCGGCGGCGTGCTGCTTGCAAAGTTTATGAACCTTTTCTTAAAGGAAAAAATCAATCCCCTTATTGGTTCTGCCGGTGTTTCTGCCGTGCCAATGGCAGCACGCGTTTCCCAAATGGTGGGCCAAAAAGAAAATCCTGCAAACTTTTTGCTTATGCACGCTATGGGTCCGAATGTGGCCGGCGTTATTGGCTCTGCCATTGCAGCCGGTGCGTTAATTGCCTTGTTTGGTTAACCGCCGCCGAAAGGAGAAGTTTTTGTAAATGTCTAAGTTATATATTACCGATACCATTTTGCGTGACGCGCACCAGTCCCAAGCCGCTACTCGTATGCGGCTGGAGGATATGCTGCCCGCCTGCGAAGTTTTAGACAGCATTGGCTATTGGTCGTTAGAATGCTGGGGCGGCGCCACCTTTGATAGCTGTATGCGCTTTTTGGGCGAGGACCCGTGGGAGCGCCTGCGCCAGCTGCGCAAGGCTTTGCCGAACACCAAGCTGCAAATGCTGCTGCGCGGCCAAAACCTTTTGGGCTACAAGCATTATGCCGATGATGTAGTAGACGATTTTGTTAAAATGAGCATTAAAAACGGCATTGATGTTATTCGCGTGTTTGACGCATTGAACGACAAGCGCAACATTGCCCAGGCCATGAAAAGCATTAAAAAATACGGCGGCACCTGCGAGGCTGCCATTAGCTACACTGTAAGCCCGGTGCATAATGAGGATTATTTTGTAACCTTAGCCGGCGAGCTGGAGGAAATGGGCGCAGATGTTATTTGCATTAAGGATATGGCCAATTTGCTGCTGCCTATGGACGCTTACAGCTTGGTAAAAAAGCTGAAAGAAAAGGTTCGCATTCCCATTCATCTGCACACGCACAACACCACCGGCACCGGCGATATGACCAACCTAATGGCGGTGCAGGCCGGGGTAGATATTGTAGATTGCGCCCTTTCGCCGCTTAGCAACGGCACCTCGCAGCCGGCTACCGAAGCTCTGGTTGCTACCCTAAAGGGCACCGAGCGGGATACCGGGCTGGGTTTAACCAAGCTGAGCAAGGCGGCCGCCCACTTCCGTACGGTTGCCGAAAAATTAAAGGCCGAGGGCTTTTTAGACCCTAAGGTTTTAAGCGTAGATACCAACACGCTGCTGTACCAGGTTCCGGGCGGAATGCTTTCTAACTTAATTTCGCAATTAAAGCAGGCCGGCGCGGAGGATAAATATTACGATGTTTTAGCCGAGGTGCCCCGCGTGCGGGAGGATTTTGGCTACCCGCCGCTGGTTACCCCAACCAGCCAAATTGTTGGCTCGCAGGCCGTTTTAAATGTGCTTTCCGGCGAGCGTTACAAAATGGTTACCAAAGAATCTAAGGGCTTGCTGCGCGGCGAGTACGGCCGCGTGCCCGGCAAGGTAAACGAGGAGGTTCGGCAAAAAGCCATTGGCAACGCCGAGCTTGTTACCTGCCGCCCGGCCGACCTGCTGCAGCCCGAGCTGGAAAAATACCGCGCCGAGTGCAAGGATATTGCCAAGAGCGAGGAGGATGTTTTAAGCTACGCCCTGTTTCCGCAGGTGGCCCAAAAATTCTTTGCCGAGCGAGATAAATCGCCCGAGCAAAAAGCGGCCGAGGCTGTGCAGACCTTGTATGTACAGGATCTTGGCAATTAATTAAATTTTAAAGCGGGGCTGCCGCCGGCCGTTTGCAAACGCGTTACGGTTTGCTGGCATTAGCTAAGGCTTTTGTTGGCAAAGGCTTTGGCCTAAAACCCCCGCCGTTTTGGGCAGATTTGAATAATTTCTGTTTGCCCTGGCAACCGGGAAATGCACCCGAACAGTGCTTTCCCGCTGCCAACCCACTGCCCGAAAAGCGCAATGACCAATTTGATTTTTGCACTTTTTGGGCAATTTTTTGCAAAAAAGCAATTCTGCACCGTTTTTGGAGGAAGACTTATGACCTTTAACCCTTTTTCAGAATTTAGCTCCGGCGCCGCGGCAAGCACTGCGTTTTCTGTGCTGTCCCTTATTTTGGCTATTGTGGCAACCGTTTTGGCCTTTGTTTTTTTTGTGCCGGAAAAACGCCGCGAAAAGCTGAACGCTTTCGGAAAATTTATTCACGACACCTGCAATTTTAAATACTTAATTGTAGAAAAATTGCTGCAAGCATTTTACATATTCGCTACTGCTTTTGTTATTTTAAGCGGATTTTTTATGCTGTTCCAAACCACTTACGGGCACTGGCTTGGCGGTTACGGCTTGCTTACCATGATTTTAGGCCCCATTGCCATTCGCTTGGTTTACGAGCTTTTAATGATGATGGTTTTACTGGTTAAAAATGTAATTGCCATTAACAATAAGCTAAAAAGCCAAAACAACGAAAACGGCAAAGATATTTTTGCCACCCCCGATATTTCTGCCGTGCGGGAGTCTTTTAAGCAATATACCGCCCCGGCACAGCCGGCCGCGCCCGAGCAACCGACCGCGCCCGAGCAGCCTAAACCGGCGCAGAATACCAACGAGGCCCCGCAGTTTTGCACAGCTTGCGGCGCCAAGCTGGATGCAACCGGCAAATGCCCGAATTGCAACCATTAATAAGCAGCCGAATGAACCTTTATTTTAAACTTTAATTTTAATACGGTGCAGTGCTGCCGGCGGGAAGCTATTCCCGCCGGCTTTTGCTTTTTACCGGTTTTTGCTTTCCGCTGTTTTTGCTTTCCGCTGTTTTTGTGCTGCACGCTGGTTTTCTTTGGGCGTTGGCTTTGTGCTGCTTGTTGGCTTTTGCCGGTTGGCCCTTTAAGGCGGGCAAGCTGCCCTGCTGCCGTGCGGCAGGGTAAAAAATAAAATGCGCCAACCTAAAGCGGGTTGGCGCATAAGTTGAATTTTAACAATTTTAGCGGGGCCGCCGGGGGGTAGGTACGGCCAAAACAGGTGCCCCGCCTAATAGGTTAAAACGCCTGCAAAGGGTTTTGTTTTTTTGTAAAAACGGCGTTTTAATTAGTTTTCCTGCTTTGTTACCCAGCGCTGTAAAAGAAAAATAAAAGCAAAGCCGGCCGCGCAGGTTAAAATGCAAATAGGAATATTTATTCCGGTTGGCAGCTGCGCCGGCAATAGCTGCGGAACCGAACCAATTAAAAACCCAAAAATAACCATGTAGGTTACGGTGTGGTGCTTTTCTATCATATACTCCATTGTTTTGGCAACGCAAACGGTGCCAACCAAAACGCCTAAGGCCAGCGGAATGTAGGGCAAAAGGCTAAAGCTGCGCATGGCGGTTAGCAGGCCGGAGTACAGCCCTAACATTAAAAGCATTTGCGAAACGCTAATGCCCGGCAGCACAAACGCAATAGAAATTAGCAGCCCGCCCACAAATTGCAGCAGCGCCCCCGTTAGGGTAAAGCCGCTTTGGGGGGCAAACAGCCCTTGCGGAATACAGGCAATGAGCAGCACAAACAAAGCGCCCAGCATGGCGCAGGAAACATTTTTAAAACTGGCCCTTTTAGCGCCCGAGCTTTTTAAAATGGTTGGCGCGCCGCCGGCCACCGCCCCAATAAAAAAGAACTGCGTTTGGGTGGGAAAGGCGTCGGTTAACGGTTTTAAAAGGTAGGCCGCAAACACAAAAAAGCCAACGGCGCCGCCCGCGGCAAACCAAAGTAAAAAGCGCAAATTTTCGCGCACATTTTTGCGAAAAGAGGCTACCGCCCCAATTACCCGGTCGTAAACATCTAAAACCATTGCCATGGTGCCGCCGCTTACGCCCGGAACCGTCATGGTGCCGCCGATCCACAGGCCTTTTAAAAGGGTAATAATGTTATTTTTCATACTAAAAATTCCTTTAAATAAATTTGCTGCCGTTTGCCAAATAAAGCGCGGTACGGCAAACCGTGTAGCCGGGGTTTAAGCCGGTTTGCTCGCTAAACGCCTTTAGCAGCAGGGTGGGGTTAATGTTGTTTTCGCCCCCGGCGGGCAACTTTAAGGTTAGGCTTACGCCGTTTTTTTGGGGCGTAAGGCTTTGTGCTAAAATAAGCGGCGCTAAGTTTAGCTGCTTTACAGCGCCTTTTTTTGTTTTTTTAGCGGTAATTATTTCCGGTTGGGCCAAAAAGGCTAACAGCGGCTCGTAAACAGCCGAATCCTGCAGGGTAATTTCAAATTCGGCCGCGGCAATTTTGCCCGTTTTGTTTACCGGCTCGGCCAAATTAAAAATTTCAAGCCCGGTCGGTGCGGCCGCAATCAGCCGCTGTTTTAAATTAGCAAAGTCAACCGGGGTTTCTTGCTGCAGTTTAAAATCAAAGCATTCGTAATTGCTGGTAAACCCTAAAGAAAGGGGCAGGGCAAAGTTAATGTAAAGGCGGCTGTTAAACCCCTCGGTGTACCAAACCTCCAGCCCGGTACGGCGCAGCATGCGGGTTACCAGGCGGCTCATATCTAAGTGCGAAACAAAGCGCAGCGGCCCGTTTTTGCGGTAAAAAACTCTAACGCTTTTCAAAGCAAACGCCCTCCCCGTATTTGTTTGCCCCGCAACCGGCGCACTGCTGGCGGCAATTGGGGGTTGTTTTGGCTTGCTGTGCTTTTTGGTACTCGCGCACAAAAAACGCTTTGGTCACACCGTAGTCTAAGTGATCCCACGGTAAAACCTCGGTTACCTCACGGGTGCGGTTGGCGTAAAAGGCCGGGTCAATGCCACATTCCTCAAAGCTTTGCTGCCAAAGCTCCGGTTTAAAGCACTCGGCCCAACCGTCCATTTTGCAGCCCTTATTCAGCGCTTTTAAAATAACCGGCCCAACCCGGCGGTCGGCCCGTGCCAGCACCCCCTCTAAGGCGCTGGTGGCGCTGTCGTGCCAGCTTAGCGAAATTTTTCGGCTTTTTACGCTTTCAATTAAAAGGTGCTGGCGGCGGCACATTTCCTCCCTTGTTATTTGCGGGCAAAAGGCAAAGGGGGTAAAGGGCTTTGGCACAAAGGTAGAAAGGCTAACCGAAACGCTTACCGCCTTGCCTTTTTTGCGGTTGGGGTTTTGGTAGTAAAGGTCTACAATTTTTTGCGCCAGCACGCCAATGCCAAGAACATCCTCGTCGGTTTCGGTAGGCAGCCCCAACATAAAATAAAGCTTAACGGTGGTGTAGCCGCCCTCAAAGGCCAGCTCGCAGGTAGAAAGAATTTCTTCCTCGGTTATGTTTTTGTTAATTACATCTCGCAGGCGCTGGGTGCCGGCCTCCGGCGCAAAGGTCAGGCCGCTTTTGCGAATCATTTTCATTTTTTCTAACAGCTCGGGGGAAAAATTATCAATCCGCAGCGAGGGCAGCGAAAGGCTAATTTTTTCCTGCTCAGTCCAGCCAATCATTTGCTCTAACAGCGGCTGAATACCGGTGTAGTCGCTGGAGCTGAGGGAGGAGAGCGAAAGCTCATCGTACCCCGTATTTTTGCAAAGGGTGTAGGCCTGGTTGTTAATACATTCTACCGATTTTTCTCTAACCGGGCGGTAAAGGTAGCCGGCCTGGCAAAAGCGGCACCCGCGAATACACCCGCGAAAAATTTCCATTACCGCGCGGTCGTGCACAATATCTATGTACGGAATAGGGAATTTTTTAGGGTAGTACGATTGGTCTAATTTAGGCATAATGCGTTTTTCTACCGGCAGCGGGGCGTTGCAAAGCGGCTCTACCGCGGCAACGGTGCCGTCCTCGTGGTAACAAACGCGGTAAAGGCTAGGTACATAAACGCCTTTAATTTTTGCGGCGTTTATTAAAAATTGGCGGCGGCTGTAGCTGCCGTCTTTTTTCATTTTAAGGTAAAGGTCTAAAACCTCTAAATCAACCTCCTCGCCCTCGCCTAAAAAAAACAGGTCAATAAAATCGGCCATTGGCTCCGGGTTGCAGGCACACGGCCCGCCGGCTACTACAATGGGGCAATCGTCCCCGCGCTCGGCGCTGTAAAGGGGAATATTGCCCATTCGCAGCATATTCAGCACATTGGTGTAGCTTAGCTCATACTGCAGGGTAAAGCCAATAAAATCAAAGGCGGTTAGCGGGTCGCGGCTTTCTAAGGCAAAAAGGGGAATGTGCTGCTCCTGCATAACCTGCTCAAAATCCACCCACGGGGCAAACACCCGCTCGCACCAAATTTCGGGCCGCTCGTTAAACTGCTCGTAAAGAATTTTAATGCCTAAGTGCGACATTCCAATTTCGTAAGTATCCGGAAAACAAAAGGCAAACCGCAGCGCAACCTTATTTTTCTCTTTTACCGTGCTGCCAACCTCGCCGCCCGCATACCGGCCCGGCTTTTGTACCGTTAAAAACAGTTCCTCTAATTCTTTGTTGTTCATAGCGTCCCCCAAATGTCACAAATAATCTATTTTATTATACTAAACCGGGCGCCAATTTTCAATGTATTTTAGCAAAATTCGGTGATTCCCTTTTGCCGGGCGAAATATTAGTTATATTAAAATAATTTTTTAATGTGGGTTGCTTTATTTTTAGTGCTATGGTAAAATACAGGTGGCATTTTAAAAATAGGGGAGATATTTATGAAAAAGCTTAGCATTTTGTTTTTGTGCGCCGTTTTGGCGTTGCAGGCGGCAGCGCCGTGGTACACGCCGGCAGCCGCCAAGGCCTACGGCACCGGCCTTTCGCTGCGGCTGGATGTTAACGCCAGCGGCGCGGTAGATTTAAAAGACTGCACTTTGGCAGCACAGCTGGCCGCCGGTTGGAATTTAAATACGGCGCTGCGGGAGCGAGCCGATGTAAACGGCGACGATTTGGTAGATTTAAAAGATGTTGCGTTGTTAACCGGGCTGGTTGTTGGCAGCCCCCGTTGGGCCAACCACGCCGAAAACAACACGGCTTACGACTGGCCGGAGCTGGAGCCCGGCACCGCCAGGGCGGGAACGGCACTAAGCAGCGGTGAAGCTGCCGAAAAGGCCGAGGGTGCGCTGCAAAGCTTTACCCTTTTAACGCAAAACAACAGCGAGTTAGGCTTTAATTTAGCCTGCTGCATTAGCGGGGGCGAGGTTACCGCCCTGCTGCCGGCCGGCACCAACCTTGCAAGCTTAGTACCAAGCTTTGAAAGCACCAAACCGCTTTACTACGGCGGCAAGCGCCTTTATTCGGGGTTTAGCACGGTAGATTTTACCCGACCGGTGGTGCTGCGGGTAGGCTCGCCGAGCAGCAGCGAGCAGTACGAGCTTTACCTTAAAACCTTTAACACCGGCTTGCCCTCCTTTTGCGTTACAACCGAGGGCTACGAGCCTATTAACAGCAAGGTAGAACGCAAAAACTGCACGGTATTTGCCGGCGGCGGCAACCGCGAAAAAAACGGCGAATACGCCTTTGAAACCAACCAAACCGTACAGCAAACCGGAACGGTTAAAAACCGCGGGTGGACCAGCTTTTACATTTACCCCAAAAAAAGCTACACCCTAAAGCTGGATAAAAAAGAGGACTTTTTGGGCCTTGGCAAAAATAAGGAATGGGCTTTGGTGGCCAATTTTCCCGACCGCAGCTTGGTACGCAACGCCGCGGCCAACCGGCTGGCGCACGCCGTGCAGATGGAAACGGTTATGGACCTAAGGTTTGTAGACCTTTGGGTAAACGGAACCTACCAGGGCAACTACCAGCTGATTGAAAAAATTGAGGTTGGAAAAAACCGGGTGAATATTACCGATTTTGACGCTTCGAGTTTGCCGGAAAACATGGGCTATATTGTTGAAACCAACGGCCACAACAAGGCCGAGGAATTTGGCACCTTTACCGGTGGGCAGGACGCCGACCGCCCCCAAAGCTGGCAAAAAATTAACAGCTACGCAACTTACGACCCCTTTAGCGGCGATATTTTCTTTAACTCTAAGCACTTTAGCAGCATTTTTAATGTAAATAAACCGTCGGATAAAAAGCTTATGGCCTTAAGCGCGGCGCAGCGCAACGCGTATTTAGATTACATTTACACTTATCTGGATCAAACCGAGGCGGCCATAGCCTCGGGCAGCTACCGCAGCGCCGCCGCGTATTTGGATATGGACGCCATGGCGCGCTGGTACATTGTAGAGGAGCTGAGCATGAACACCGACTCCCGGCTGCATTGCTCCTGCTATATGTACAAGGACGCCGGCACTAAGCTGAAAATGGGCCCGGTTTGGGATTTTGACGTGGGTTTTGGCAACGGAAAATACGCCAACGAAAACCATGTAAAACAGCCGTATTTAGACGGCGCAACCTGGTTTGCCAAGCTAACGAATATGCCGGAGTTTAGGGCTGCGGTAAAGCAGATTTGGCAACAAAATTACAATGAAATTTCGGCCCTGAACAGCTATATTACAAAAATGGCGCAAATGCTGAGCACCTCGCAGGCCTACAACTTTAAGCTGTGGGGCATAAACGATTACGCCGAGCATGCCTACGCGCGCTCTACACAGGGCATTTCAACCTACAGCGGGCAAATAGATTATTTAACCGGCATTGTAAACGCCCGCATGCTTTATATGCAAAATAAGCTTGCAGGCTGGTAAACGGCCACAGTGCCAAAGCAAAAAGGCTTGCCGTTTTTGGCAACGATGTTGTTAATTTTATTCGGGCAGCTTTTTTGCGCGGGTGCCTGCTTTAAGGCTTGAACCTAAAAGAATCAAATAAGCCGCGCCCCATTTGTTAGGCTTTGTACCACCTTGCTTAACAAATGGGGCGTTTTTGGCGTTGCTTAAAATTTTTGCGGGTAAAGTTTTGGCTTTTGCCGGTTTGTGCCGGTAAAAATTCGGCACCGTAGGGCGGCCGCCCCCAACGGCTTTAAGGCAATTAAACGGCTAAGAGCGCGGCGCTTTGCGCAGTAAAAGGCTTAAAAAAAGGTAAATGCCGGGTAACAGTTGGCTTTTTTGCGGCGCCTGCAGCCACAAAACGGTAAAAAGCAGCAGCATACCCGCGCAAAAAGCTGCCGAAACCACCCGGCAAAGCAGCTGTGCCCGCTGGCCTAACAAAAATTGCTGCGCAAGGCAGGATAAAACCGAGCCGCCGTCTAACCCCGTTACCGGCAGCAAATGGAACAGCCCAAACCCGGCCTGGCACAGCCCAAACCGCCAAAGCAAAGGGCTTTTAAAGCAGCAGTGGCAGCAAAAAAGCAGGCCGGCGCAAGCTAAATTGCTAACCGGCCCGCTAAGGTACATACGGCACTGGGCGCTCCACCCGGCGTTAAAGCTGCCTTTTAGGGTTACGGCACCCGGTTTAATAATAATTTCCCTTAATAGGTCGCCGTTTTGGCGCAGCACCAGCCAATGCCCCAGCTCGTGCAGCAGCACAGCCGGCACCGCCGCCGGAATTAGGCCGGTTTTGTCGGTGTAGGCCAGCAGCGCCAGCAGCCCGCAAAACAAAACCGAAATTTGAAAGCGGATGTGCAGCAGCCGAAAAGTGATCATGTTTTTAGAATAAACGGCGCCGGGTCAATGCGGGTGCCGTTTACTTTAAGCTCAAAATGCAAATGCGGGCCAGTAGAGCGGCCGGTGCTGCCGCAAAGGCCAATTTGCTGGCCCTTGGTAACGCGCTGCCCCTTGGTAACGCCAAGCTTTAAAAGGTGTCCGTAAAGGGTTTGCACCTGCCCGTTGGTAATTACAATGTAATTGCCGTAGCCGCTGGTGTTCTCCTCGGCCGTTTCAACAATGCCGCTGGTAGCGGCGGTAATGGGGGTGCCGGCCGGCGCCCCAATATCGTACCCGCCGTGCAGCGAATACTTTCCGGTAAACGGGTCGGCCCGGTAGCCAAAGGCCGAGGTTACCGTTCCCTGCACCGGCAGGCAAAATTCGGTTAAAGCGCCGGTTTCCTCGGCCGGGCCGCCAACGCCGCCCGCGCTGCCTTCGCTGCTGGTTTTGGGGTCTTGCGCCGGCTGCAGCACCTGGTTTATATTGGCGTTGCCGGCAATGTAGTTGCGGTAAAAGCCGGAAAGCTCTGCGTAAACATCGGCCGCTAAAAATTTCAATACCAGGCAAACGGCAAGAATAACGGCGCAAACCGCAGTTTGCAGCACAAAAACGGCAAAGCGGTAATCCGGCGTTTTGCTTTGGGGTTCGGGCGTTAAGCTTTGCGGTTGCTCGGTGCCCGGCTCCGGCTCCCCGTAATACTGCTGCAGCATGGTTAAAGAATAATGCAAATAAGGCCGCTGCAGCCTTCGTTAATAACGCGCTCTACCGTTTCCTGCAGGCGCAAGCGGGCGTCCTGCGGCATACGGGCCAGCTTGGTGTGCAGCCCCTCGTTTACCAGCTCGTGCAGGCTTTTGCCAAAAATGTCCGAGTTCCAAATTTGCAGGGGGTTTTCCTCAAATTCGCGCAGCAGGTACATTACTAAATCCTCACTTTGGCGCTCGGTGCCAACAATGGGGCTAACCTCGGTGGTAATGTTGGCTTTCATAATATGCAGCGAGGGGGCCGAGGCCTTTAGGCGCACGCCGTAGCGGCCGCCGTCACGCATAATTTCGGGTTCCTCTAACTTTAGCTCCTCAATAGAGGGCATAACAATGCCGTAGCCGGTGGCCTCTACCTCGTCTAACGCGCCCTTAATGCGCATATATTTTTTCTTAGTTTCGCTAAGCTGCTTTAGGGTTGAAAGCAGCTCGTGGTCGTTTTGCACCTCGGCCCCCGAAACCTCCGAAACAATCTCGTAAAAAACGGTTTTCTTTAAATGGGTGTTTAGGGTGGCGCAGCCGGTGCCCAGCTCAATTTTGTTTAAGCTGCAGCTTTCAACATCCTCGCAGGCCTGCAGGGCCTTTTCTAAGCTTTTTAATTCGCGAATGTGGGTCATAGGCTCGGCGGTGCTGCGCACCAAACGGTAAAGGTTGTTTTTTAAAGGGTGCTCCTTGGGTAGGGCGCTTACCCAAGCCGGCAGCGAAACGGTAACCTGCCGAATGGGGAACTCAAACAAAATGCTGGCTAAAATGGCGGTAATATCCCCCTCGTTCAGCTCTAAGCAGTTTACCGGCATAACGGTAACGCCGTATTTTTCCGAAAGGGAGCGGGCCAGCTCAACCGTTGCGGCCGCCCCGGGGTCTACGCTGTTTAGCAGCACCACAAAGGGCTTGTTCAGCTGCTGCAGCTCCTCAATTACCCGCTGCTCGGCGTCGGCGTATTCGGCCCGTGGAATATCGCTAATGCTGCCGTCGGTTGTAATTACCAGCCCAACGGTAGAATGTTCGGTAATAACCTTTTTGGTGCCAATTTCGGCCGCCATGTTAAAGGGAATTTCCTCCTCATACCATGGCGTTTTTACCATGCGGGGCTGGTCGTCCTCAACATAGCCCAACGCGCTGGGCACAATGTAACCAACGCAGTCAATTAGCCGCACGCTAAACTGTGCGCCCTGCTCCAATTGCAGCTCAACCGCTTTTTCGGGTATAAACTTTGGCTCGGTTGTCATAATTGTTCGCCCGGCCGAGGCCTGCGGCATTTCGTCGTTGGCGCGTTCGCGCATGGCGTTTTTGCTAATGTTTGGCAGTACAAGGGTTTCCATAAAGCGCTTAATAAAGGTAGATTTACCCGTGCGTACCGGCCCTACCACCCCTAAAAAAATAGAGCCGTCGGTTCGGGTCGCAATATCTTTGTAAATGCTGGCGTTGGTCATTTTTTATTCCTCCAAATCTGCTCGCGTTCTTTGTACAAGAATATGCACAGCAAAAATTAAATATGCTGCCGGAATAAAAAAAGTCTGCCCGCGGTTAAAGGGCACCCCAAGGCGTTTTGGCTTTGGGGGTACACATTAACCGCAGGCAGGTGCAGCTTGTTTATAATTAAAATAACAGTGGTTAAAATTTTTGCCGGCGCAAACCAAACGCCACGCTAAGCTTTTTGGCCTTTCGGGCGTTAAAGGGTGGCGCGGTAATTGGGAAAATAGGTTTGGTTGCAAAGGGCGGCCTGCTTGTTGTAGTGGGTAATAACCTCCCGCACATAAACGGCGTAAATGCTTAAAAAATACGGAACCGAATATAGCTTTGGAAAAAACAGCAAATTTAACAAAAACCAGCCAAACAGGGTTAAAATAAACCCCAAGGTGTAACCAATTTGCCCTTTTAGCACTACGGTAGAAAGGTGCAGCGCCTCGGCCGTTGAAAGCTTATTGTTGTTAATTAGCAGCACCGGCGCCACACTGTAGCGCAGCATAAATACCAAAAGCGCCCCGCTGCCTAAAGCAATAAATAAATTTTTAAACACCCAAATAGAGGCTAACCAGTAGGGCATTTGCAGGCCAACCCGCTCGTACAGCGCGGGCTGAGAAAAAACGGTTAGCAGCAAAGCGGGCAGGTAGCAAAGTAGGGCGCCCAGCGCCAGGCGAATAAGCAGCTTAAGCCCTAAGGAAACGGCTTTTAAGTATTCATCGGTACGGCAAAAAAAGTGCAGCGCCTCGGCCGGGGGAACGCTGCTGCCGCCGGTTGTAAACCAAAACCAGCGCACCGCCCCCAGCAAAATTGGCAGGTACAAAAACAAAGCGGCCGCCGCGCCAAAAACCGTGGCAATAACGGCTGCAACCGTTTGGCCAACCGCCGCGTTGCACAAGGTGGCAATAAACCCGGTAAAAACCAGCAAAAGGGCCTGCACGGCAAGCACCAAAAAGCCTACGGCAAAGGCGGTGGAAAAGCTATTTTTTAAAAATTCTTTTGCCTTTTGTTTTATTGCAGAAGAAGACGGCATAAAGTACGGCCCCCGTATTTTAGATTATTTTTATTATATCACTTGCAATTTAGAAATTTATGAAGTAAAATTAAACAAATAAGAAATAAAGGGTGTTTTTTTTGAAAAAAATTGTTGCTTTTGTTGTTGTGTTGGCTATTGGCCTTTTGGGCTTAACGGGTTGCGGGGCAAAGGGCTACCCGGTAAGCGTTGCGGGGGTTACCCTAAAGCGTGCGCCGGAGCAGGTAATTGCGCTAAGCGAAAGCGCCGCCTCGGCCGTTGCCGCACTGGGCTATAAAAGTACCTTGGTTGCGGTGCCCGAGGCCTGCCGCGAAAGCTTAGGCACCGAGCTAAAAGCCGCGGGGGAAACCATTGCCCCGAATATGACCGTTTTAAAAGACCTGCCGGCCGATTTAATTATTGCGGGCGAGGGCCTGAATTACGAGGCGGAGCAGGAGTTTAAAAGCAGCAAGCGGGAATATTTAAAGCTTGCCGCCCCGCAAAGCTACAGCGAGCTGTTAGGCTACTACGAAAATATTGCAAAAATTTTTGCAGGGGAGGAAAACGGCCCGCAGGCCGCCCAAACCTACTTTACCCAGTTAGAGCAAAGCTTAGCAGAGCTTAAAACCAAAAACAGCGCCAAAGACGCCGCCGTGCTGTTTTATTTGGAGGAGGGTTTTGCCGCCACCGGCGAGTCGCTGCCCGGCACGATTTTAGAAAAGGCCGGCTTTAAAAACGCGGCGGCCGGGCTTACCGGCTACACCTTTACCAGCGAGCAGCTTTTGCAGGCTAAACCGCAGTACATTTTTTGCCCCAAGGGCATGGGCGAAAAGCTGCTGAAAAACGAGGCGTTAAAGGCCGTTCCCGCTATTGCTGAGGGCAAGGTTTACGAGGTTCGCACCAGCGAGGTGGTTTACGCCGGCGCAGCCCTGCTGGCGGTGCTGGGCGATATGGCCAATTACATTGGCGCGTAGCTTTTTGGGGTTTAAATTTTTTGCCTTTTGGCTTTAGCCTTGCCTTTGTTTACTTTGGGTTTTATTTTGCCCTTATTTTAAAATAGGCCCCTGCTTTACCCTAAAAGGCAGGGCCTTTTAACCAAAAGCTTGCGGTGCAAAAATTTGCTTTTTTAAAAACTTAAACCTAAAAAAAGCACAAAATTACAAGCAGCTTTTGCCCCTTTGGGTAGGTTTGGCTGCCAGCCTGCGGTAAACCTTTGTGTAACCCACAAGCTTAAACTTAAAGCTTAGCCTAAATGCTTAAATTAAATGCTTAGCCTAAAAGTTCAGCTTAAAAACTCAGTCTAAAAACCCAGCTTAAAAACTCAGCCTAAAAACTCAGCCTAAAAACCCAGTCTAAAAATCCAGTCTAAAAACCCAGCCTAAAAACTTAGCTTAAAAACTCAGCCTAAAGCAGGGCCGACTGTGGCTTTAAAAGCCGAATAAAAAGGCTATTTTACAAAAATATTAAAAAGGGGGAACAGCCATGTTTTTGTTGAATGTTGCCCAAACCAGGGCTGCCGAGCAGGCCGCCGCAGCGGCCGGAATTAGCCCGCAGCGATTAATGGAAAACGCCGGTGCGGCCGCCGCCAAGGCGGTTGCCGGGTTTTACACCTTACCGGGCCTTAAGGCGGTTGTTGTGGCCGGTAACGGGAACAACGGCGGCGACGGCTTTGTGGTTGCCCGAAAATTAAAAGAGTACGGCGCGCAGGTGGCCGTGCTGCTGGTTATGGGAATGCCGGCCACCGAAAACAGCAACCTTATGCTTACCCGGTTAAGGCAGGCCAACATTTCGGTGCTTAATTTTTACGACGACCCTACCTACGCCGGGCAGCTGCTTTCGCAGGCCGATTTATTAATAGACGCCATTTTTGGCATTGGCTTTCACGGGGCGGCCGACCGTGATTTAGCGGCCATTATTGCGCTTATGAACCACTCAAAGGCCGAAATTATTGCGTTAGACCTGCCCAGCGGCGTTGTTTGCGACACCGGGGAGGTGCACGGCGCGGCGGTTCGGGCTGCCCGCACCGTTACCTTTATTGGCACCAAGCCGTGCCACTTTGTTTTTCCGGCGGCCGATTATTGCGGGGCGCTTAGCTGCGTTTCAATTGGGGTAGATGAAGCGCTGATTCCCAAAAGCACCGCAACCGTTTTAAGCAAGCAGGCGGCCTGTGCGGCGCTTACCAAAATTCCGCGCGGGGCGCACAAGGGCACAAAGGGTACCGCCCTAATTTTTGCCGGCAGCTACAAAATGCCGGGCGCCGCCGGTTTTGCCGCTTTGGCGGCGCTGCGGGCCGGGGCCGGGCTGGTGCGGCTGGCGGTGCCAAAAGCCGCCTACCCGCTGGTGGCGCCGCTGGTGCCGGAGGCGGTTTTTGAGCCGTACAGCGAAACCGAGCCTTGGACGGCCGAGCGGCTGCAGCCGTTATTAAAGGGCGCCAATGCCGTTTTAATTGGCCCGGGCTTAGGGATTTCTAACGCTACTGCCGGGCTGTTACGGCTTATTTTAAAGCTTGCAAAGGTGCCGGTTGTGGTAGACGCCGACGCCTTAACCGCCTTAGCCGACAATTTAAGCCTTTTAAACCAAGCTAACTGCCCGGTTATTTTAACGCCGCACCCCGGCGAGATGAGCCGACTGTTAAAAACGCCGGTGCCGGAGTTAGAGCAAAACCGGCTGCAAACAGTGGACAATTTTGCCAAAGAGCATGGGGTTATAACCCTGTTAAAGGGGGCATACACTGTAATAGCCGGCGGCGGACAGATTTATTTAAACACAACCGGCAACGCCGCCCTGGCAACCCCCGGCAGCGGGGATGTATTAGCCGGTATGATTACTGCTTTTGCGGCAAACGGTACCGAACCGTTAACGGCCGCTGCCGCCGCCGCCTGCCTGCACGGCGCGGCCGGAGATGAGGCGCTGAAAACCGGCGCTGTGCGCGGGCTGACGGTGCGGGATGTTCTTTTGGCGCTGTCACGCGTTTTTCATGAGTTACTTTAAAATTTAAAAATAAAGGTTTTCAAACGGGTGCCCAGCAAACCAGCCTGGCGAATAATGGCGTTGTTTTTGTTTTAAAGCAGGCGTTTGTGCAAACTGCAGGCTTTTATTTTTTAAGCGGCGCTGCCAAAAAATTCATTTTAAAATATCTTTTAAAAATCGGTGAATACTACTTTTAACTTATTTTTTAACTTTTAGTTCGGTGCTTTTAAGCGCCGGTAGGGGGAAGTATGAAAAACTGTTTTAAGTGGCTTTTGCCGATTTTTTTAATTTTAACCCTTTGCACGGGGTGCGGGCAGGGGGCGGCCAAGGTTGCGGTGGCGCAGCCGGGCTACACCTGCAATTTTAAAACCGAGTATAACGGCTTGCTTTTAACCGGCACCGTTACGGTGCGCGGGGTCGACGCGCTAACGCTAACGGTGGCCGAGCCGCAAACCGTTGCCGGCATTTGCTTTGAATATGAGCACGGCGCCGCTAAGCTGATTTTTAAAAACCGGGAGTTTTCCTCGGCAAACAACAAACAGCTTGGTGGTGTAGCCAGCGCGTTAGGCGGGGTGCTGGGGCAATTAAGCGGCGAGCGGGAGATAACGGCTGTAAATGGCGCTTTTGTACAGCAGGGCACCGCAAACGGTACGCCTTACCGCTTAACCTTTAACGGGGAGGGCTTTGTGCAGCAGCTGGAAATACCCTCTATGGGGGTAAGCGTTAGCTTTACCGGCTGGAAGTATTTTTAAACCGGCAAAAGCGGGGCTTGGCACGCCTTATTTGTACCCCTTATTTGCACGCCTTAAAATTTTTTAGTTTTATTGTGCCAAGGTTCGGTAAAACAAAAAGCACTTAGCTTTTCATAGGCACCCTTAAAGAATTTAGCTTTTGGGGGCCTATTATTTTACGCTAAGTGCTTTTTACGCGGCGCCTAAACGGCGCAGGAAAGCCAAAATTGCTTTGCTTTAAAATTACCCGCGGCACCCAAAAAGGGGCCGCGTTTTTGTTATTCGGTTAGGTCGGCAAAGGCCTTCATGGTAAGGTAGGTCATGTAAACATCTAACTTTGCAACGGTTTCAAACGGGGCGTGCATAGAAAGCACCGGAACCCCTAAATCTACAACATCTACCCCTAAATTGGCAATATACTTTGCAACGGTGCCGCCGCCGCCAATATCAACGCGGCCCAGCTCACCGTGCTGCCAAATTATATTGTTTTGCTCCAGCATGGTGCGAATTTTGCCAACATACTCGGCCGAGGCGTCGGAGGTGCCGCCCTTGCCGCCCGAGCCGGTGTATTTGGTAATAACCGCGCCGTAATTTAAAAATGAGGCGTTGTTTAGCTCCATAACATCTTTAAAAGTGGGGTCGGTAGCGGCGTTAACATCGGCCGAAAGGCAGCAGCTGCGGCGAAACGCCAGGCTGGGCCGAACCCCCTGCGGGGCGCAAAGGTCATCCATTAAGCTGCGTAAAAAGTCGGAGTTCAGGCCGGTGTTGCCGTCGGAACCGGTTTCCTCCTTATCGGCCAAAATGCAAATGTAGGTGCGCTGCGGGGCCGAAATTTGCATGGCGGCCATTAATGCCGGGTAGGCGCACACGCGGTCGTCATGCCCGTAGGAGCCAATCATAGAGCGGTCAAAGCCTAAATCGGCCGCCTTAAAGGCCGGCACTGCCTCTAACTCGGCCGAGAGAAAATCGGCCTCGGTAATGCCGTACTTTTGGTTTAAAATGTTTAAAATGTTCAGCTTTACCAGGTTGCTTTCTTTATCGTCCTTAAACGGTACGCTGCCAACCAAAATGTTAAGCTCCTCGCCTTTAATCCCCTGCGAAAGCGGGCGTTTGCTCTGCTCGCTGGCCAAATGCGGCAGCAAATCGTTTACCACAAAAATTGGGTCGCCGTCGTCATCGCCAATGTTAATTTCTACCACGCTGCCGTCGGTTTTGGCTACCACGCCGTGCAGCGAAAGGGGAATGGCCGTCCACTGGTATTTGCGAATACCGCCGTAATAGTGGGTCTTAAACAGGGCCAATTCCAAATCCTCGTACAGCGGGTTGGGTTTTAGATCCAGGCGGGGGGAGTCAATGTGGGCGGCGGTAATGTTGGCGCCGTTTAAAAGGCTTTGGCTGCCCGCAACAATAAACGCGGCCGATTTACCGTGGTTGTTTACAAAAACCTTTTCGCCGGGTTTTAGTTCCTCGCCCGGGGTATAAGCGCGAAAGCCGTGGCTTTTAGCAATTTCTACCGCCGCTTTTACGGCAAGACGCTCGGTTCTGGCGCGGTTTAAAAAGGTTTTATAGCCCTCGCAAAAATCAAAGGCTGCTTTTACGGTTTCTTCACTGCTGCGCAGCAGGCCGTTTTTGCGGTTTAGGCAAAGCTTTTCTTTTAGCTCTGTAGCTTTCGAAAGTTCACTCATTTTAAAAACTCCTTCAATCAATATTTTTTAAACGGGTTAAAAGGTCGGTTGCCGCGGCGGCAAATTCGGCCTTAGTGCCGTTGTTTACCAAAAGGTAGGGGGTGCGGGCTTTAAAATAATCGTTTGGCTTGGCGGCGCGCAGCCGGTCTTCCAGCTGCTGCGGGGTTAAGCGGTCGCGCTGCAGCAGACGCTCGCGGCGTTTTTCCTCGCTGGCCAGCACGGCAATTACGGCGCTGCACCGGCGGTCTAATCCGCTTTCAAAAAGGGTGGGGGCGTCTAACAAAGCGCAGCTTGCCCCTTGCCGGGCGGCGGCTTGCAGGCGGTTTTCTAACAATGCAAGAATGGCGGGGAACATAATGCTGTTTAGCTTTTGCGTTTGCTCGGGGCCGGCAAAGGCCCGGCTGGCCAGCAGCTTGCGGTTTAGCACACCGCTGTTTAAAACATCCTGCCCAAAGGCGGCGGCCAGCTTTTTTAAAACTTCCGGGTCTAAGGCGGCCTTAGCGGCAAGGCGGTCGCAATCCAGCACGGTAAAGCCTAAATTTTTTGCCAGCTCGGCCAGCGTGCTTTTGCCGGTGCCGCTTTGGCCGGTTAGTCCAATAATCTTCATACTTTTTCTCCGTAAACCGTTTTAAAGCCGGCCGCGCGAATTAACCGGTTGTAAACCGCTAAGCCCAACCCGTTTTTTTGCGGCGCGTGGGCCAAAACGCTTTGGCAGCCCCGGTCATCCAGCCGGCGCAGCTCGTAAAACAAGCGCTCGGCTTGGGCGGCGTAATCGGCCGCGGCGCCCAGCGTAAAAGCGGGCAAGGCAAGGCCGGTTAGGTCCTCGGTAAAGCACAGGGCGTGGTCAAAATCGGTTTGGTGGCGGTTGGCGTAGGCGGTGAAAGCTTTAGTATCCCCCTCAAACAGGGTAATATTCGCTTTGGGGGCGTAGTGTTTATATTTCATGCCGGGGGAGGCCACCTTGGCGCCCTTTTCAGGCTCGTGCAGCACGGCACCGTCAATAACAAGGTCCGGCACTAGGGCTTTCAGCTGCTCGGCGGTTACGCCGCCCGGTCGCAGCAGGCGGGGCGGGTTTGTTGCAAAGGTAACAACGGTAGATTCTACCCCAACGGTGCAGCTGCCGGAGGCCAAAATGGCGTCTACCCGGCCGGAAAGGTCGCGAATAACATCCTGCGGGTTGGTGGGGCTGGGGGAGCCGGAAAGGTTGGCTGATGGGGCGGCAAGCGGCAGCCCGCAGGCCGTAATAACGGCGCGGGCAATGGGGTTGCTTGGCATACGAACGGCAACGGTTTGCAGCCCGCCCGAAACCGAGCTGGGAATTTTTTGGCTTTTGGGCAAAATGCAGGTAAAGGGGCCGGGCCAAAAGGCCTGCATACACTTTTCTGCCGCCGGGGGAACCGGGCCGGTAATAAGCTCTGGCAGCTGGCTAAAGGCGCTAATGTGCACAATTAACGGATTATCGCTTGGGCGGCCCTTAGCGCGGTAAATGGCCCCGGCAGCCGTGGCCGAAAGGGCCGAGCCGGCCAGGCCGTAAACCGTTTCGGTGGGAATAACCACCAAACCGCCGTTTTTTAAAATTTCGGCCGCTCGCAAAATAGGCGCCTTTTCGGCCGCACTGGTTATTTTTAAAATTTCTGTTTGCATATTATTGTTCCTGCTTGCTTAGCATTTGGGCTTGGTAATAGGTAATTAAGGCGTCAATTACCTCGTCTAACCCGCCGTTTAAAATTTGCTCTAACTTGTAAAGGGTAAGGCCAATGCGGTGGTCGGTAACCCGGCTTTGCGGGTAATTGTAGGTGCGAATACGCTCGCTGCGGTCGCCCGTGCCAACCTGGGCCTTGCGGTCGCTGGCAATGGCGTCGGCCTGCTCGCGGCATTTGGCCTCGTACAGGCGGGAGTGCAGAATTTTCATTGCTTTATCCTTATTCTTATACTGGCTTCGCTCGTCCTGACATTCTACCACCACGCCGGTTGGCAGGTGGGTAATTCGAATTGCCGATTCGGTTTTGTTAATGTGCTGGCCGCCGGCACCGCTGGAGCGAAAGGTATCAATTTTTAAATCGGTTGGGTTAATTTCAAACTCAACCTCCTCGGCTTGGGGCAAAACGGCAACCGTTACGGTAGAGGTGTGAATACGGCCCGAGGCTTCGGTTTCCGGCACCCGCTGCACCCGGTGCACGCCGCTTTCGTACTTTAAGCGGGAGTAAGCGCCCTCGCCCTCTATGATAAAGCTTACCTCTTTAATTCCGCCCAGCTCGGTGGCGTTTAAATTAACGGTTTCTACCTGCCAGCCCTTGGCCTCGGCGTACATGGTGTACATTCTAAAAAGATTATAGGCAAACAGCGCGGCCTCCTCGCCGCCGGCGCCGCCGCGAATTTCTACCACAACATTTCGCTCGTCGTTCGGGTCGTGCGGGAGCAGCAAAATTTTTAATTCCTTTTCGGTTTGCTCGGCCGTTTGGTGGGCCGCGGCCAGCTCCTCCTCTACCAGAGCTTTAAAATCCGGCTCTAACCCGCCGGCGTTCAGCAGTTCCTGCGATTCGGTTAGGGTGTTTTTGGCCGCTTGGTATTCTTTAAACTTTTCTACAATAGGGGTTAAATATTTGTACTCCTGCATCAGCTTTTTGTAGGCGTTATTGTCGGCGGTAACGGCCGGGTCCATTAATTTTTGCGAAAGCTCGTCGTACCGCTTATTTACCTCGTTTAGTTTTTCAAGCATTGGTTTGTTCCTTTCCCGAATTGTTGGCCGCCGCAACGCGTTTAATGCGTTTTTCTATTTTGCTGCGCGGGGCCATAACCTCCCGCCCGCAGCCGGCGCATTTAATTTTAAAATCCATGCCAACCCGCAGCACTAAAAATTCACTGCTGCCGCAAGGGTGCGGCTTTTTTAAAAAAATGCGGTCGCCTACGGCAATGTTCATAAAAATGCACTCCTTTTTCAAAGCTTTAAAAAATGGGGCTGGGGGGCAAAGGCTTAAGAAAAATTTAAGCTAAAAATAATATTTTATTACGCTGAGCAAAGCAAAAAACGCCCAATAAATTTGCAAGAAATAAATTTGCAAGAAATAAATTTGCAAGAAACAAATTTGCAAGAAACAAATTTGCAGGGCTTTACAAATTTAAACCGGGCTAAAAAAGCTGAATAACGCGTGAAATAACGCTAAGCTAAGCCAAAAACGGCTTTAACACCCCGGCCAAACATTCGGCCATTTTAAAGTAGCCTAAATCGTTGGGGTGGTGCCAATCAATCGCGCAAAGCTCACGGTTCCAGCCGTTAAAAAGGTTGCCGCCGTTAATAAAATAAATGTTGCGGTCGCCGCTGTTTAGCGCGTTTAAATAGGTGGTGGTAATAATTTTTAGGCGCTCTTGGTCCTCCGCCCCGTGCGGAATGGGGCGGCTGAGCAAAATAATGGGCAGCTTTGGCTGCAGGCGGCGTACCGCTTTAAAAAACGGCTCGTGCGTTTGGGCTAAATGCTTGGCTGTGGGGGCGTTGTGGTCGTAATCCAGCACAAAGGCCGAGGCCGGCAGGGTGCCAATGTGCTGCGCAATTTCTAACTCGCCAAGGGCGTTGCCGGCAAAGCCTAAATTTAAAAAGTCGGTGTTTAGCAGCTGCGAGATCATAGCGGGGTAGGTGTTGCCGGGGCGGGAGGCGCAGCAGCCCATGGTAATAGAGGAGCCGTAAAAAACAACCGGCTTTTGGTAACGGTAGGGGTTGGCCGCCTTTAAGCTGCTGCCGGGCACAATGCCAAGCGTTAAACGGCGAACGGCCGATTCTACCGGCAAAAACAAAACAACGGTGCGCTCGGCTGCAGATTTAAGATCTACCGTGCGGCTAAAAGCGGCCGGCTTGCCGTTTATTTCGTTAAACAGCTCGTTAAAGCTGGGCTCAATTAAATCGGCAAACTTTAACGGGCCGCCGTTTTCGCTAACCATAATGTTTATTCCGGCCGAGCCGGCTAAAGTGTCGTGCGTGGTGCGGCCAAAGCCAACATAATCGGCCTGTACGGCCAGCAGGGGCGAATTGGTTTTAAAGCAAACCCTTACCCCCGAATTGCAGGTGTTAAGCCAGCTGAGCTTTGGCGTTACGGCAGCGCTTTGCGGCATACGGCGCGCAAAAACATCCTTTCCGTACTCAAAAGCGCCCAAAACCGTAAAGGGCGGCTCGGCAGCGTTAAAAAACAAAAACTCGCGGTTGCTTTCGCCCTTTTCGGCCGAAAGATTTTGGTCAATGTGCTCCATTTGCATGGTTTTTCCCCCTACGAAAGCACAGCCGCCCCTGCAAAGGGGCGGCTGAAAATTAATCCTTTTTCTCCGGCTCGGCGGCGTTTTCCGGCTCAGCCTGCTCCGGCAGCTTTTCGGCCCGAACGGTTTCAATACGCCGTTCCTCAACCTCTAACACTTTAAAGGAGTAACCGCCAAAGGTTACCTCGGCCTTTTCCTCCTCGGTTGGAATATGGCCTAATTCAGACATAATAAACCCGCCTAAAGTGTCATATTCCCCTTCCGGAAATTTAAGATCCAGCTGTTCCTCTACCTCGTCAATGTTTGTGGTGCCGTCAAAATTAAAGGTGGTGTCGTTCACCTTTACAATATCCTGCTCCTCGTTGTCGTATTCATCCTGAATATTACCAACAATTGATTCTAATAAATCCTCAATGGTTACCAAACCGCTTACCGCGCCGTATTCGTCAGAAACAATCATCATTTGCACGTGCTTTTCGGTCATTTCTTTAAACAAATCGCCGCAGCGTTTGGATTCCGGCACAAAGTTGGCCTCCCGCATCATGCGGGAGATTTTTTTGCCGGCCGGCATAGACTTACCAACATAGGGTAAAAGGTCTTTTACATATAAAATGCCCTTAATATTATCTAATTCATCTTCATAAACGGGAATACGGGAATAGCCCTTTTCGCAGCCTAATTTCACAACATCCTCAATTTTGTCGCTAATCTCTACCGCTTCAATTTCGGTGCGGTGGGTCATAACCTCTAACACGGGCACATCGTCAAAATCAAAAATGTTATTAATCATTTCCTTTTGGCTTTCCTCAATAACGCCCTTTTCCTCGCCGGCGTCTACCATCATACGGATCTCTTCCTCCGTAACATTTTCCTCGCTGGCATTGGGGTCGTACCCCAGCATACGCACCAAAAGGTTGGTAGAAACCGTTAGCAGCTTTACAACCGGCTTAAACAGGGATTTAAAGAATAGCAAAATGCCAACAATTTTGTAGGAAATTTGCTCGCTGGCCTGCATGGCAATGCGTTTGGGCGTTAGCTCGCCCAGCACCAGCGAAAAGTAAGACATAATAATAGTAATTAGTACCGTGGCTGTACTTTGCAGCCAGGCGGGCGGGGATCCAGTGGCCCATATACTCCACAGCCAGTTTGCCAAGGGGGTAGAAAAGCTTTCAGAGGCGGAGGCAGAGGTTAAAAAGCCTGCCAGCGTTACGCCGATTTGAATGGTAGATAAAAACCCGGAGGGGTTTTCGGTTAGCTTTAAAATACTAAGCGATTTTTTATCGCCCTCCTCGGCGGCTTTTTTTAGTTTGGTATCGTTCAAAGTAATAATGGCAATTTCGCTCATAGCAAAAAATGCGTTTACTAAAATTAATACCAACAGCAATACCAGCTTAAAAATAATGTTACCAGGGTCAGGGTCGTCCATGAAAATAAACTCCATTTCTAAATTTTATTTATATTTTAAGCTGCAAAGCAGCCCAAATATACTTAATTATTTTACTATACCTGCTATTATTTGTCAATGCTTAATTTTGCAAAATTTGCGGCCGCGTGTAGGTTTACAATAGATGTGTTACAGAGAATAAAAAAAGAGTGACGAATAGAGC
>CABQLY010000006.1 GCA_902465155.1 uncultured Oscillospiraceae bacterium
TCTTGTCATATAAATTCCTCCAATGTGTTCTTTCTATTTTACACCACATTGGAGGTTTACACAATATTTGGGATGGTCTCCATTTAAAGAACTTTTTGAATAAAGCAAAAACCGCCATTGCGTTGGTATAAACCTTCGTAATTGCGGTTTTTGTTTTGTTAAAATCCATATGTATCTTTTCTATACTATCTCAAATCAGAATCATTTCAAAACATGGTAAAAATAATATTTAACTTGGTAAATATTATTTGGCAAAACATTTATGGTATGACCGATATTAGAGTGTTTGTGTCTCGTTGTATAGGAAATTTATTGTTTTGCAAATAAGTTTAACTCGGCTCCTTTATTCGACAACCAACCTTTAATATTTTTAACGTATTCATCATAATTAGGATGAGTTGATACCGCTTCGATGATTTTGTGAAGTTTGTATTCCCTATTTTGAGGGGTTTTATTTACTATATCATAAATCCAGCTGTGTGAATCTATTGGATTGTTAATACGTTTTGCGTCACGTGTAATCTCATCATCATTACCAAGTTCTATCAATAAATCATGAATATACTTCTCTGGAGGTGTATTAACAGGTAAGTTAAATTGACTTATTAATGTTAAAGCTTTTTCGATTTTACTTTCATAATTCTCTTCTGTGCCTGACAGTTTCTTTTTCAGTTGTTTTTGTTTTTCTTCGTCTGTTATGTACTTATCTCCATCGGTTACAATAAGTATATTAGTGTTATCAAAATCACTAATGGCATAATATGCAGCAATTATAAAAGCATTATCTATTGAGCCGAAACAAGAAATTTGTAAGTAATCTAACAATTTGAGCTTTGAAGCGATATTTTTGATTATAAGTGCAGAAAACTCATCCTCTACAAAAACTTTTAACGGGTACTCTTTTGAATCACTAATGTCATAAACAACATCTGGGTTTATACAATCATAAACTATAGTATCTTCACCCAGTTTATACAGATAGCGAATATCTATATAATTTGTTAGTGTTCGCATTTGCAAAGAATGTGTGGTAAATATGATTTGCAAATGTTTATTGTTAGCAATTTCTTTTAAACAAGTTATTAACTTGTTTAATGCCTTGGCATGCAATAATAAATCAATTTCATCAATCAATATGAGTGAATACAAAGGACAAGTGTACACTTCCTTGAGAATTTTCAATATACGTTGTTCACCTGCACCCATGCTCAAGTCGGAATATTTTATACCGTTTGTTCTTTTGACACCAATGCGATTTTGATTTTTGGTGATATTATCAGTTAAAACTTCGTAATCCATATCCAAAACAAAGGCAGCATCACGAATTATCCTTTTAGCTACAGGCATGGTTGAATCCGTAGTAGCATAAGGAATATAAGATGTTCGTTTTTCCTTTTCAATTGCTGGTAAACATGTTTCTATACCAATAAAATACACATCTTTTTTAGGCTTGCTTGCAAGTCTGGGGCTCCATTCTGTTTTCTTTTTTTCATATGTTTTAACATAAGTCATTTGTTTGGTTTCATCATATAATTCCAAAGAAAATTCGCTTCCGTTCCATAGTGCATCCGGAGTTGGTGTGAAAAAAGATTTGAAAAGATAATTTTTTTCTTTTTTGTATGGAGCAAAACAACAAGCGAGAGCGTGCAAGATGGTAGATTTACCTGCGCCATTAACCCCCATAATTGCTGTTATGTTGTTAGTAAAGTCAATCGTTAAATTTTTAAGGCCTTTTAAATTTTTGATCTGTATTTTTTTGAGAGTGGTTTTTGGTTCTAATAATTTTTCTTTGTAAATGGACGTTTTATCTTTTTTAACTGTGACAGGCAGAATTTCTGCGAACTCGTCTTGTTTAGCATCGAGACTTGCTATTTGATTTAAATTTAATGCTAAAGCATCAACAATTTTTGCAAATAAGGATATACTTGTCGCTTGAGCTAAATACGAGTAGAGCATATAACGATTTTTACAGGCGTTATATGAAATAGAAGTGTTATCATAACCTTTCAATTTGGCATATTCATTATGTGTAAGATAACGAAACCCTAAATCATCATATATAATTGTTCTACTTAGAGGAAAAGCTGATATGATTTTTGTTTCTTCTATTCTATTATCACGATTTCTTCTATAGAATACTCCTTTTTGTGGAGAAATTTCAACGATAATCTTGTTACTTATTCTTCTGTACCATTCATCAACATTTTGTGGTTTTTCTAATGAAGGTGATTTTTCATAAGAATCATACTCGGGTTCCGGAAACTCAAAGATACCATTCTTTAAATCATTTCTTAAGCCTATCATATAGGTTTGCTGTGAAGAGATAGGATATCCAGAATATCGTGATTCTTTCAACATTTGATAAGATATAGAATAGCGCCGCAAAGCCGATGTATCTAATTTAAACAGTTCTTTTCTAGTGATTAATGAATTTGGAATTTGTAATACGAATGCAATCGGTGAATCGCGTAGGATTAAATCAGAGATTAATCGGTTAGTATGTTCTATAGAAAACGCCGCAGTGGATAAACTTGCAGAAATAATATCTGCCTTTGGAATATTTGCAATATCCAATGATTTCAGTTTTTGAACATTAACATTATTTAAAATAGATTTGCAATATTCCAAAATTTCATCTTGATTTTCATAAGCCGCTAAAACTTGAAAACCGGCGTTTTTAAAAGCCAATGCTTTGCCGCCTAACCCAGAATTAATATCTATTACAGAAAACCTAGAGTTGTCCATTAAAATCCCCCATCGAATCACATATACAAGTAGTTTAATTTGTTATAATATATCATATTTCTACAATTTTCTCAATACTTATTGTTTTTTTGAAACTCATATTTTTTGTTGCTTATATTATCTCAAAACAAAAATAGCCCGAACATTGTAAAATTAATGTTGGGCATAAGAAACATGTTAAGGATTATTTTGGTGGACTTGATCTACATACTGGGTATCTACCGTTTGAGTTGTAATGCTAAAAATTTTAAACACACGTGAAATTTACAAGCTCTTTTCTGAACAGATTGCTTCTGTTCGGAAAGGAGCTTTTTTATGAAGAAAAACAAAAGGAACAAAACTGTGTTTCCGGGCAATACTGACAAAAGCAAAGATAATGTCATTTGCTATGGCGAGGCGGAGGTGGTATTATGTCGGTAAACGGAAATTTATCGAAAAATTGGGCTGTGGAATTATTGGAAAATGACCTTGCAGGACTGAATGAAATATACCGTGAAATTGCTGATGAGATCGGCATTGAAAATACAATAAGAATTTTCAATCTGTTCCACGGTACTCAAATATCATTCCCAAATAGGTTGTTCTCAAAAAAATACATACATAAAGCTATCTCGCAAGAATATAACGGTAAAAATGTGCTTCAACTTGCGCAAAAATACAATTATTCTGAGCGTTCAATATGGCGAATTTTAAAATCTTTAAAGGAGGAGTAGGAGTGTGATAAAAAAAAGAAAAAACAGATTAATTCCGGGTTGGCTGTCAGTTGTAGTATTTTGTTCATCCATTGTAGTAATTATCTTTGCACTAATTCTTATATCCAAAAATGATATGCCATCGCAACAAGACAATGGAATATTATCAGAAGAAATGATTATACAAAATAATCCGGACTCTATTGCCATTCCCGGATATGAACTCTTGGAGTTTGATGCCGATAGCAGGACACAAACCTTGTGCTTGTCAAACCCGACCCAAAATGTCTGCTTTTTCCAAATATCATTATACTTAGAAGAAATGTTGCTTTGGAAATCAGACCTGATTGAGCCTGGAAAAACCTCTGAGCCGATTCTATTGACACAAGTTTTGAAAAAAGGCACTTATACCAATGCCGTCCTAAAATATGAATGTTACCAAATGGACGGCAAAACACCGCTTAACGGTGCTGAAACGAAAATAACCCTATGGGTTAAATAAAAAACAAAAAGGAGAATACTAAAATGAAAAAACTTATCTCTCTCGCTTTGGCAATTGCGCTTCTTGCTTCTATGGCAGTTTCTGCATCTGCTGCAAGCACAACCACTCTGACCGCAACTGTTCCCGCTGCAAGCTACACTCTGAACATTCCTGCCAATCAAGATGTTCCTTTTGGAACCACCCAAGCAGACATTGGAAATATCACTGTCACAAATTCTGAGGGGTTTGCCGTTGGAAAGAACCTTGAAGTAACAGTTACATACGATGCTTTTAGAGCAGATGGCATTAGCACTCAGATACCATATAGACTATCTTTATATGCATCTGGCAGTGAAGAAAATACGGGAGCATCTGCGTATCATTCAGCCACAAAAGAAATGCCTTCCGGTAGTACGTTGCTGTTTTTGGGAAATTCTTCCGGTTCAGTTGCTGAGAACATTGAACTTGAAAGCAGTTATATAATCAATTCATTAACAAAAATGATTCCGGTAACAAGCGTTCGTTTCAATGCTCTTAGTGAGGATTGGGGCAAAGCACTAGCCGGTCAATATACTTCTACCATTACATTCACAGCAGAAGTAGTTGTTGAGGAATAATTAAAGTAACGAAAACAAGGTCAAAGTTTTTTTGGAAGGTATTCATCTTTCCATTGTTGACGGCATTGACCTTTGGGTTTGGTATCTCTGCTTCGGCAAATTCAGTTGGCACAAATTATATTCAAAAGAGTTAGTCATAGCGAATAAGCACAAATAAGTTTTTAGCCTCCTTGGTTGGCACAAGGGGGCTTTCTCAACTTTGCTTATGTATCTTGTCATATTTTAGCGGATATGATATAATCTAACTATAATGTGTTCGGAGGCGATATTATCAGCGGATTTTTAGGAAAACTTTTTAATATGAGTATGGAAGTGGCCACGATGGCATCTTCGTATAAAAACGAAACCGAGAAAATTGTTCCTTTAATGAAAAAGTTTTTAGGCAATGGTGGTACTGTATCCGATTTCTTTGGAATGGTTGACATACGAGCTTATGACTTAAAAAATAAGCAAAATGATATTAAATTAGTAAAGACAATTGATTTCGCCGGAGTATATGTGTTACACAATCAAACAAAAAACACCGTTTTTATAGGCAAAAGCACGCATGTTATTAAAAAGGTTGAACGCCAATTTAGCGGCTTTGAAAACAAAAGCATTTACGATGATTTTAAAAACGATAATAAATTTGAATTACTTGTAATTCGAATTTCACCGAGGTGGCGTTACCATCAGGTTCTAGTCGGGGCAACTCGGTGCAGGTTCAACTCCTGTTATCCGCACCAAATCCGGCAAACATCTTTACGATGTTTGCCGGATTTTTTTGTTCCCTTTTGCCGCTCTTTAGGGCAAGACACAAAGCAAGCGCAAGGGGCAAAAACGGGGCCAAAACCGGCCTTAAAAACGGCACTTTTTACACCAAGAGGAGGTGCCCCGCGCTGCGCGAAAAGCAAAAAGAAATAAGCTGTTTATTTTGCCGCGACCGCAAAATTTTGGCCAACAAACAAAGGCGATTGGCTTTCGGTGCATTTCGCGCCGAAAAAGCAACATTTCGCGAAAAAGGCGTTTTTTGTTTCCTTTTTAATGTATAATAATACACGATCATTGTATTGTTTGAAAAACCGCTGTGGTAGGGGAAACGGCCAAACCGGCGGCAGTGTAAAACAGATGAGAAACCTATTTATAAATCTGCTTTTTGGCAAATAAAGGAATAGGATGATAGGCAATATAATAATTATTTTTACATAACAGAATGAAAATGGATTCTCGGCAAGATATTTGGAAAATATAATTTTATTTTAAGCTGCTGTAAAACAGCGGAACGGAGGAAAAAGATGAAAAAGAGACTGCTTAGCATTTTGTTGTGCCTTGTAATGGTGTTGGGGCTTGTGCCCGCCAACACCTTTGCCGCGGAGACTACCACCCACACGCACTGTGTTTGCGGAAAGAGCGATTGCGCCGGCGGCACCGGGCATGATGAAACAACCGAATGGATCGGCGTTTCACACCTGTACGATATTAAAACGAGCGGAAACTACTACCTAACAAAAAATGTGACGCTTGACGATAGATGGCTTGTTACCTCTGACACAGCCAACATCAACCTTTGTCTAAACGGCAAGACCGTTACCCGGACGGGGAACGATTCGACTCATAACACGCTCATTTTTATCATGAGCGAGAGCGTTAATCTTACTATTACCGATTGCCAAAAATATGCCGGCAAGATCACCCGCACCAACAACAACGATGGTTCCACCATCTATAACATGGGTACGCTCACCCTTTGGAACGGCTCCATTTCCGGCAACGATTCCGGCGTTGGTGTGTACACTCACGGCACCTTTAATCTATACGGCGGCAGCATTGAAAATAACACCAATATCAGAGAGGGCGGCGGCGTGATTAACGACGGCACCTTTAATATGACCGGCGGCAGCATTACGGGGAATGTTGGTAAAAGCTGCGGCGGTGTGTTTAACAGAGGAATCTTTAATATGACCGGCGGCAGCATTACGGAAAACAGCGGAAAAAGCAGCAGCGGCGGCGTGTACAATATAGATACACTTAACCTTTCCGGCACACCGGTTATTGCCGATAACACCGTTGACGGCGTAGAGAACAACGTTTATTTGCGCAGCGACGGCAAAAAGGTTACGGTTGTGGGCGACGGCTTGCAGACCGGCGCCAGCGTTGGCCTTACAGGCACGGTTGGCAAAACCGTTGTAACCGGCACAACCAGCACCACCGGCTTTTTCCTTGATAACGCAGGGTACGACCTGGTAGCCGACGGCAACGGCGGCTTAAAGCTTTCGGTGCATAATGACCACCGCATTTGCGTTGAGAGCAATTGCACCAATGCCGAACACGGCAATGTGCTTACCTTTAAAGGCATAAACGATTTAAGCGAGATCAAGAGCAACGGCAGCTACTATTTGAAAAAAGATGTAGCACTGGACGATATGTGGGTATGCCTTTATAATGTTAACCTCTGCCTTAACGGTAAATCAATTATTGGGGGCACTAACAAAGCAACCATTGGGGTTAATTATGATAAGCGCCTGACGATTACCGACTGCCAGGAAACAGCCGGCAAAATTACCCACAAAAAGGGTAAGGCCGGCAGCGGAATTGAAATCTACGCCGGCGCTACGCTGAACCTTTGGAACGGCTGTATTACCGGCAACACCGACGGCAACGGCGTATTTAACAATGAGGGCACATTTAATTTGTACGGTGGCAGCATTTCGGGCAATGTTACCGGCGCAGAGGGCGGCGGTGTGCTAAATACCAACGGCGGCAAGTTTAATATGTACGGCGGCGAAATTACCGGCAACAGCGCTACCAACAGCTACGGCGGCGGCGTGTACAACAGCGGTTCCGGCATATTTAATCTATACGGCGGTACCATTTCCGGCAATACCTCTTACAGCTACGGCGGTGGGGTGTATAACGGCCGCATATTTAATATGTACGGTGGTACCATTTTGGGTAACTCCGCCCAGTTTGGCGGCGGCGGTGTAAATAATAGCCGCACCTTCACTATGTCCGGCGGCAGTATTTTAGAGAATACTGTTACAGGCAGCACCTCCCGCGGTGCCGGGGTAAACAATGATAGCGCCTTCACCATGACCGGCGGCAGCATTACCGGCAATAGAGCTGCAGGCGCCTCCTCCTATGGCGGCGGTATTTATAATAGCTCGAACGGCACAATCAATATGTACGGCACGCCAACGGTAACCGGCAACAATAAAGGCGGCCAAAAAACCGCGGACGGCAGCATTACCGGCGGCAAGGCCGAAAATGTTTACCTGCCCAGCGGCAAGTCCATTACGGTTGGTACGGCCGGCATGGAAAACGACGCCAGCGTTGGCATTTCGGGCACGCTTGGCAGCACGGTTGTAACCGGCACAACCAGCACCACCGGCTTTTTCAGCGATGAGACCGACTGTTTACTAAAACCGGACGACAACGGCGGCTTAAAGCTTGTTCGCGACGCTGCCATTCTTGGCAAATTGCTTGTTCAGAAAAACGGCGACGAAATGGCCGACGGCAAAAAGACCTATGATGCAAACGCCGTTGTGTTTGCGAACGCGGGTTTAAAAATTGGCGGCACTGTTGTTGACGACGCAGCCTACACCTATACCTGGCAGGAAAAGCTGGAAAACGGAACCTACAACACCCTAACCGGCCTTGCCGGCTCTACCGGCCCTGCCAACGCGGGCGACTATAAACTAACCGTAACGGCAACAAAAAATAACGAGGAGATGGCCAGCGCAACCTGGAGCTTTACCATTGAAAAGGCAAAGTTGACCGTTACCTTAGAGGTAAAAGACAAGGTGTATGACGGCACCGCCGACGCGGCCGTAAAAATAAAAGATGTGGTTGGCAAGGTTGAAGACGATAAGATAACCCTTGGCCTGCAAAACGAAGAATTTGCAAGCGCCAATGTTGGTACCAATATTGCCGTTACCGCAAATTTAAGCATTACGGGCGAGTCGGCAAAGAACTACACCGCGCCCCAAACGCTGCAGGGCAAGGCGAGCATTACCCCCAAGGCATTAACGGTGAAGGCCGCCGCGCAGAATAAGATCTACGACGGCACTGCCAACGCAACCGTAAAGGCCGGGCTGGACCCAAGCGGCGTGGTTGAAAACGACGAGGTTGTACTGGTTACAAGCGGTGTAACGGCGCTCTTTAACAATAAGAATGTTGGCGCTAATAAGCCTGTTACCCTTACCGGCAACTATGCGCTTTCGGGCAGTGCCTCCGGGAACTATACGCTAATTCAACCGGCCGGCTTAACGGCAAAGGTAGAGAAAAAAGAGCTGACGATTGAAAGCCTTGCGGTTGCCGACAAATTTTATGACGGCACCAACAAGGCAACCCTTAGCGGCACCCCAACGCTTTGCGGCGTAGCAAATGGCGACGAGGTGACCCTTGCAAACGGCACGCCAAGCTTTACCGGCGTTGCAGCGGGCAAGAATATTGCTGTTTGCTTTACCGAGTTTTTGCTTAGCGGCGTCGATAGCGGCAACTACACCTTAATTCAGCCTAACGGAATTACGGCAAGTATTAACCCGTATGTTTCTAATAAAAGCGAATACAAAGTAAACGCGAATAATTGGCTGAATACCAACTTTACCGTTACGGCAGAAAACGGCTGGCTGCTTTCCTACACCAATACGGCCGAGGGCGAGTGGGTTAATGCTTTAACCGCCTCGCAGGAGAATAATAACGGTACGCTGCGCTTTTATGTAAAAAATAAAGCCAGCGGTATAATCTCCGAGGCCATTACCGAAGCCTATAAAATTGATAAAACCGCGCCTACCGGCGAAATTCGAATTGACGAACGCAGCTGGTGGCAAACCTTTGTAAACACCATTAGCTTTAACCTGTTTTACAGCAATAAACAAACGGTAACGGTTACCGCAAGCGACGCCGGCAGCGGCGTAAAAACAATAGCCTACCTTTTAACGGCCAACAATTTAAGCAAGGAGCAGCTTGCAGATAAAACCTTTACCGAGTATAAAACCCCCATTGGCCTTGAGCCGGACGAAAAGCTGATTGTTTATGTAAAGCTTACCGATAACGCGGGCAATGTAAACTATTTGCGTTCGGACGGTATTGTGCTGGACGCAACTGCCCCGGTTATAAACGGTGCAGAAAGCGGCAGGACCTACTGTGCCGCCGTTACGCTGACCGTTACCGACGATTACCTTGTTACCGTAACGGTAAACGAAAAAGAAGCAGCCTTAACAAACGGCAAGCTGATTCTTGAGCCGGCAGCGGGTGAACAGACCGTAGTTGCAACCGATAAGGCCGGCAACAGCACCACGCTTGCCGTAACGGTTCAAAACGGCCACACTTGGGGCGAGTGGACCCAGAACAACAATAATAACACCCACACCCGCACCTGCTTATTTAACGCAGCGCATACCGAAACAGCGAGCTGCCACGGCGGCACCGCCACCTGCCAGGAAAAAGCAGTTTGTAAGGACTGCCACCAGCCCTACGGCAGCTACGGTGCGCACGATTGGGACACCACCGTTTGGGGCTATGTAGGCGCCGACGGGCACGCCCACACCTGCAAAACGGCAGGCTGCACCAGCAAGGCAGATTTTGCAGCGCACACCCCGGGTGCCGCCGCAACCGAAACAACCGCCCAAACCTGCACCGAATGTGGGTTTGAAATTGCCCCGGCGCTGGGTCACCTTTGCGCCCTGCACCTAACCCCGGTGGCAGAAAAAGCCGCCACCTGTACCGCAGCGGGCAACACGGCGTATTACAAATGCAATTGCGGTAAACTTTACCAAGACGCTACCGCCAGCGCCCAAATTACAAACCCCGAAAGCGTTATTAAAAATGCGCGGGGGCACGATTGGGCAGCCGCCACCTGCACCGCGCCTAAAACCTGTAAGCGCACGGGCTGCGGTGCTATCGAGGGTACCGCCCTTGGGCACAGTTATGCCAACGGTTGGAGCAGTGACGAAACCGGCCACTGGCACGCCTGCCAAAACGCCGGCTGCACCAGCAAGGCAGATTTTGCAGCGCACACCCCGGGTGCCGCCGCAACCGAAACAACCGCCCAAACCTGCACCGAATGTGGGTTTGAAATTGCCCCGGCGCTGGGTCACCTTTGCGCCCTGCACCTAACCCCGGTGGCAGAAAAAGCCGCCACCTGTACCGCAGCGGGCAACACGGCGTATTACAAATGCAATTGCGGTAAACTTTACCAAGACGCTACCGCCAGCGCCCAAATTACAAACCCCGAAAGCGTTATTAAAAATGCGCGGGGGCACGATTGGGCAGCCGCCACCTGCACCGCGCCTAAAACCTGTAAGCGCACGGGCTGCGGTGCTATCGAGGGTACCGCCCTTGGGCACAGTTATGCCAACGGTTGGAGCAGTGACGAAACCGGCCACTGGCACGCCTGCCAAAACGCCGGCTGCACCAGCAAGGCAGATTTTGCAGCGCACACCCCGGGTGCCGCCGCAACCGAAACAACTGCCCAAACCTGCACCGAATGTGGGTTTGTAATTGCCCCGGCGCTGGGTCACCTTTGCGCCAACCACCTAACCGCAATTGCAAAAAAGGCGGCAACCGGCACCGCAGCGGGGAACACGGCGTATTACAAATGCGCTTGCGGCAAGCTTTACGCCGACGCCACCGCCAGCGCCCAAATTACAAAAGAGCAAACCGTAATTGCGGCCCACAACCACCATTACGAGTGGAAAATTGACAAAGAAGCAACCGCTGCCGAAAAGGGACTTAAACACCAGGAGTGCACAATATGTCACGAAACAAAAGCGGCGGTTGAAATTTCGGTTACCGAAAAAGCCAGCCCCAAAACCGGCGACAGCAGCAGGGTAGGCCTTTGGATTGCGCTACTGTTTGTATCCGGCGCGGGCGTTACGGGCGGGGCGATTTATTCTAAGAAAAAGCAAAAAACCAAATAACCGGTTTTTGCTTTAAAAAGTAACTTGCAGGGCGGCAGCTTTTTTGCTGCTGCCTTGCAACAGCTTTTTTGGGCTTTCGTGCGGTAAAACGAAAGCCCCTTTCTTTAGCAATGGCGCACGCAGCCAAAAACTAATTTTAAAGAAAAAATTTAAGTGCGGGCCTTGTAAAAAGCCTTGGTAATTTGTTAAAATTGCCTGCGCTTTTGCCGCGCCGGCCCGTAAATTTGTTTTTTTATTCTGCGCCCTAAAAGGCAAAACAAGCCCTACCGTTTTAAAAGGCAATTTTAGAGAACAGGAGCTTTGCATGAATAATAAAGAAAAAGAAAACCGGGAATACGAGGAATTTTTAAAATTTTATGCGGAGCAATATGGCGCAAAACAAAAGGAGCGGGAGGCTGCCCCTGCCGCAAACCAATTGCCGCAAACCGGCCTAAATCAGCCGCAGGAAAAATTGAGCCAGCTGTGGGAAAAGCCAAGCCAACCACAGGAAAAAACGAACCAACCGCGGCAGCAAACCGCTAACCGCACCCATTTTAAAAAGCCAAAAACAAAGGAACACCGCCCGGCCGGCGGCCGCCAAAGTGAAATAAAGAACACCGCCGCGCTAACAAACACTGCACTAACAAACGCCGCGCCAACAAACGCCGCGCAGCCTTTACAAACGCCGGGGGCCGCCCCTAAAAATTCGCCCCAGCGGCCGCCTTGTAACCGCGCTGTAAAAAAGCACCGGCCGCGGCAAAGGGGGCTGTTGTTGTGCTTGGCGCTGGCCGCAGTGCTGTTGGCCGCTGTTTTGTTTGCCCTTTTTGGCCCAAGCAAAACCGATGTATTAAAAGGCACCTGGAGCTTAGACGGCGTTACGGTGTACCAATTTGACGGCAAGGGCAACGGCTCGCTGAATTTGCCGGAAAATAGCTACGCTTTTACTTACGAAATGAAAGACCATACGCTTGCCATAAATTTTAAAGACAAAGCCGCACAGAATAAAACCTACACCTTTACGGTTGAAAATACCAAACTTATGCTAACCGAGGGCGAAGCAAAGACCCAAAAAGCCTTTGAGTTTACTAAGCAGGCCGAGTAGTAAGCCGCTGCCGCCCGGCTTTTGCCGGGGCGGCGCAAAAGGCAGGGTAAAGGCCGGCGCACCCCCTGCCTGCGGGCGACTTGGCGGCGTACCCCCTGCCTGCGGGTGGTTTGGCGTTGCACCCTCTGCCTGCGGGTGGCCGGCGGCGCAACGCTGTACCTGCTTTTAAACCGGTTTAAAGGGGCTTTAAGCGAAAGGCTGCCGGCCAAAATTAGCCAAAGGGGCAAAAGGCGGTACGGCAAAACGGGCCGGGCGCCGCATTGCAAATTTAGCGTAAAAATAATTGCAAAAAAGCCTTGAATGTGGCATAAATGTTTGGTATAATAGCTATATTGTAATATTGGCAAACCTGCCGAAAGGCTGGGACGCAAAGTTTAGTGTCTAACCGGAGCTTCCGTATGATCGACTGACCGCACTTGTTTTAGTGCGGTCAGTTTTTTTGTATAACGAAAACTACGCGATAGTTGCGTGGTTGGATTGTGGGTGATTTTTTTGAACCGCGTTTTAAGAGAGGAAAAAAAGTTTTTAATTACCGTGCGGGAGTTTCTTGCCCTTTCGCACCGCGTTGGCGCCGTTATGCTGCCCGACCCGCACAACGGCACGCACGGTTACACCATTCGTTCACTTTATTTTGACACGGTTTACGACCGCGATTATTTTGAAAAGCAAGCGGGCGTGGAATTGCGCCGAAAGGTTCGCCTGCGCTGCTATGACCCTAAGGCCGATTACGCCATGCTGGAAATAAAACAAAAGCAGGGGGCCAACCAATTAAAGCGCTCGCTAAAGCTTAAACGGGCCGACGCCATTTTGCTAACCAAAGGGGACTACACCCCCCTGCTGCAATACGCCGAGCCCTTTGCGGCCGAATGCTACGCTTTTATGACGGCAAACTGCTACCTGCCCAAAACTATTGTGGAATACAACCGCAAGGCCTTTATTGCAAAGGAGAATAAAATTAGGGTAACCTTTGATAACCAAATTGTTTCTACCGAAAGCTGTTTTGACCTGTTTTGTGAAAATTTAAACATGAACCCGGTGCTGGACCCGTACAGCGTGGTGCTGGAGGTTAAATTTAACGGCTTTTTGCTGGAATACATAAAGCAACTGCTAAACCCGGTAGACCGCAGTGAGCTTTCGGTAAGCAAGTATGTGCTGGCGCGCCAAAACGGCTACCAAACAAGATGTTAGGAGAGTGCAAACATGAAAGAAAAAATTTACAGCCTTTTTACCAACCCCAGCGACATGACCTGGCAGCAAATTTTAATGAATATAGCGGCCGCCGCGGTTTTGGGGGCGTTTATTTTTATTTCTTACCAGCTTTCGCACCGGGGCACCATTTACAGCAAAAAATTTAACGCCTCGCTGGTTATTTTAACGGTGCTTACCGGCACGGTTATGACGGTAATTGGCAACAACATTGCGTTGTCGCTGGGTATGGTGGGTGCGCTTTCTATTGTGCGCTTTCGTACCGCGATTAAAGATTCGCGCGATACGGTGTACATTTTTTGGGCCATTATTGCCGGCATTTGCTGCGGCGTTGGGGACTATTTAGTTGCCAGCATTGGCAGTGCGGTTACCTTTACGGTTATTTTAATTTTGGGCTGCATTAAAAGCGATAACCGTATTCTTTTAATTGTGCGGGCCGACCGCTCTAAACAGCCGATGATAAAATCGTTGGTTTATAAGCTGTTTTCGGGCAAGGCCATTTTGCGGGTAGAAAACACAACGCCCGAAACGGTAGAGCTTATTTACGAGCTGACCCAGCGGCTGGTTAAAAAAGCCGAAAAGGCCGAAACCGATATTGCCGACAGCATTTACCGGCTGGAAAATATTGAGTATGTAAACTTAGTAATGCAAAACGATGAGGTTTCAAACTAAATGAAAAAATTAGTTGCTGTGGCTGTGGTTTTGGCTCTGGCCCTGTGTGGTTGTAAAAGCGCCGCCCCCGCTGCGCCCCAAAAGGCCGCAGCCGCCGCGGGGGAAAAAATTACCCTTACCTGGCAGCCCGTGCAAACGCCGGAGTTTTTTCGCATTTACCGGTGCGAGGGCGACGCCGAAAGCTACCGCTTTATAGACGATACCACCGCCCGAACCTACACCGATGAAACCGCTGCCCCCGGCAAAGCGTACCGCTACAAAATAACGGCCGTAAGCGGCAACAGCGAATCGGCCGGGGCTAAGACCAACGTGGTTACTTTGGCAGTTTCGGGCGGTCAAAATGCGGTAGAGCTTAAAGCGCCGGCCATTAACGCGGTTACAAAAATGGACCGCTACACCACTGTGGTGCAGTTTTCGGCCGGTGGGGCCAACTGCGTGTACCAAATTTTTCGCTCGGCCAGCGTAAACGGCGCCTACACCCAAATTGGCACCACTACCGAGCCCGTTTGGTACGATGAAACCGCAAACGGCCGGCCGTTTTATTACAAGGTTTTAGCGCAGCAAGGGCAGCAAAAAACCGCCTTTTCGGCCCCCTGTCCCACCGGCAAAAACGCTAAAACGGTTTTTCGCGTGCCGGTAATGATGTACCACGAGTTTTTAACAAAAAGCGATTTGAATGCCGGTGTAGCGTTTGATGAATACGCCATTTGGCAAACCGAGTTCGAGCAAGACCTTATTTGGCTAAAGCAAAACGGGTACACCACCATTACCTGCCGCCAGCTGGCCGAGTATATGGAGGGCAAAAACCAAAACCTGCCCGCAAAGCCTATTTTGCTTACGGCCGACGACGGCAAGTACGGCGTGTACAAAAACGCTTACCCGCTGCTTAAAAAATACGGCGCTACCCTTTCGTTGGCCTTAATTGGCTACGAAATTGATAGCGCAACCAATAATCCAGAATCCAGGGAAAAAAGCGCCGCGCCCTACTGCACCTGGGGCGAAATTGCCGAAATGGCCAACACCGGCACGGTGGAAATGATCAGTCACACGCAAAATTTGCACGTTTTTTCGCAGTCCGGCCGCGCGGGCGCCAACTGCGCAGAGGGTGAAAAGTACGAAAGCTTTTTGCCGGTGGCGCAGGCCGATTTTGCCGTTTTTAACCAAAATTTAAAAAAGCATTCGGTACAGCCGGCCGTGGCAATGGCCTACCCCTACTCCAAGCGCTCTGAAACGGCCGATAAAGCCTGGCTTGCAAGCGGCTACAAGCTGCTTTTAGGCGGCGACGACAGCAAAGAGCGCAAAACCCAAGCCAACTACTTTGTGCTGGGCGCAGGGGTCAATACAAAATCGGCGGTGCTGCGGCGGCTGCCGCGCATGGTAAATGTGCCGGTTAAAAATTACTTAAACGCCGCCGCAACGCATGATGAAGGCTAAAAATTAAAACGGCCGGGAATACACAAAATAAAATGCCTACGGTATAACCTAAGGGCAAAACCCGGTAAGCACTAAAAATATGAAAACGGCTGCACAGTAGGAGGTGCAAATCAATGAAATACAAAGCGGCGGGCGTGGCAGCCTTAGCGGTTCTTTTGCTGTTTGGCAGCCTGAATTGGCAGGTTGTTTTTGGGGTAGATACGCACCAGCGCTATCACCAGCATTTACAAGCGCCGCAAAAGGCCGCCTGCAAAACAGCGCACACCGGCGGCGAGCTTTGCACCCATTTACCTATTATTAGCATAAACACCGGCGGCGTTACTATCCCCGGTGCAACGGTTAAGGACGCTGCCGGAAAAACCGTTGGCTACACCAAGGCCGCCAACGGGGCCGACCGCATTACGGCACAAATCAGCGTTTTTGACAGCGAAAAGCAATACAACCACCCAACCGGCAAGCCCGATTTTGAAAGCGCCGTTGAAATTCATGTTCGGGGCAATTCCTCCCGCAGCTTTAGCAAGGCAGGTTACGCGGTAAAGCTAATAAACAAAAACGGCACAAGCAACCCCTATGCGCTGCTGGGCATGGACGCGCACGAGGACTGGGCGCTGCACGGCCCGTTTATTGATAAAACCCTAATGCGCAATTATATGTGGTACAACATTGCGGGCGAAATTATGGATTACGCGCCCAATGTGCGCTTTTGCGAGGTGCTGCTGAACGGCGAGTACCGTGGGGTTTATGTGCTGATTGAAACCATTACCGCGGGCAAAAACGGGGCGCGGCTAAACCTTTCGGTAGATGAAAAAAACAACAACTATTCCGGTTACGCCCTGCGGTTAGACCGGGGCCGCAGCAACGAACAAAAAAACATTGAAACCTTTACCAAATACGCGCTGCGCCGAAAAAATATTATTGATATTGTTTACCCCGGCACCCAGCACTTAACGCCGCAGCTGACCGAATCAATTCGGCAGGATTTTTCGGCGTTTGAAAAAATGCTGTATTCCTACGATTTTGACAACCCCGGCGTGGGGTACGAGGCTTACATAGATGTAGACTCTTTTGTAGATTACTTTTTAATAAACGAGCTGACCTGCAATTACGACGCCGGCTGGCTTTCCACCTATATTTACAAAGATATGACCGGCAAGTTTCGTATGTGCATTTGGGATTTTAACTCCGCTTGTGACAACTACCAGCAATCGCAAATAGAGCCCAACCGCATTGAAATGCAAAATTGCCTTTGGTTTATTATGTTAATGAAGGACGAAGCTTTTACCGAAAAAATTGTAAACCGGTATTACGAGCTGCGCAAAACCTATTTTAATGTTGATTATTTAAATAACTACATTGATTCGTGCATAGATTATTTAGGCCCCGCTATTGACCGCAATTTTAGCGTTTGGGGCTACACCTTTCAGCAGGAGTACGATGTGTTAAAGCCTACCGGGCGCAACGCCCGCTCCTACAAGCAGGCGGTAGAGCAAATGAAAAGCTTTTTGGCAACCCGCACGCAGTGGTTAGATGAAAACATTGAAAGCGTAAAACAGTATTCTAAAGACTCTAAAATTAAAAAGTTTTTAGAAAACGCAAATTAAAAGGGGAAAAGGCATGAAAAAATTCATTACAGTGGTGTGCATTTTCCTTGCCGTTTACTTGGTGCTGGATACAGCCTATTACAAGGGCGGGCTGTATATAGATCTTTCGCCCAACAAGCCGGTTACCACCTTTGTAAAGGCAGACGATAAAACCATTTACTTAAACCAAGGCAACGGCTACAAGGCTTTTGAGGTTAAGGGGGTAAACTTGGGCTCCGGCGTGCCGGGCGAATGGTCTACCGATTTTGCCGTTAGCAAGGAAACCTACCTGCGCTGGTTTGGGCAAATGCAGGAGATGGGCGCCAACACCCTGCGCATTTACACCGTTCAGAACGACACTTTTTATAACGCGTTTTACGAGTACAACAAAAACAATCCCAACCCTTTGTGGCTTATTCACGGCGTTTGGGTAAACGACTATGTGCAAAATTCCTCCCGCGATGCCTACCATAAGGATTTTTACAACACCTTTTTAAACAACTGCAAAACAATGGTAGATGTTATTCACGGCAACAAAAAAATCAGTTTGGGGCGCATGGCTTCGGCCGGGCACGGCTCGTATTTAAAAGATGTTTCGCCTTGGGTTATAGGGTACATTCTTGGCGTAGAGTGGGAGGATGTAACCGTAGTTTACACCGACGAAAAGTACAGCGCCGACAGCCAAAAAAACGCCTACCGCGGAAAGTATATGTACACCGATACCAACGCCACCCCGTTTGAAACCATGCTGACCATGGTGGGGGATCAGGTAATAGAGTACGAAACCAAGCGGTACAAGCAGCAGCGGTTGGTTGCCTTTTCTAACTGGCCAACTACCGACCCGTTTGAGTACCCCGAAAATGTGCGCGATTATTTTATGAAGTGCGCGGTTGTAGATACCGAGCACATTAAAACCACCGAAAGTTTTCTTTCCGGGCAGTTTGCCTCCTACCATGTTTACCCCTACTACCCCGATTATTTAAGCTATGTAAAGGATTGGCAGATGTTTGGTATTTCGGATCTTTCGGAATTTATTACAAAGGACGGCGCGCTGAATACCTACAAGGCGTATTTGTCGCTTTTAACCAAGCACCACACCATGCCGGTGGTTATTTCGGAGTTTGGGGTTTCTACCGGCCGGGGCATGGCCCAGCGGGACCAAAACACCGGCCGCAACCAGGGCAACACCTCTGAAAAAGACCAGGGCGCCGCGCTGGTAGAATGTTTTGAGGATATTCGCGCCACCCAATGCGCCGGCGGCTGCGTTTTTACCTGGCAGGATGAGTGGTTTAAACGCACCTGGAACACCATGTACGCGGTAAATTTAAAACGAACGCCCTATTGGTCGGATTACCAAACCAACGAGCAGTATTTTGGCCTGCTTTCGTTCGACCCGGGTAAAGAGCAATCGGTTTGCTATGTAGACGGCGATGTTTCGGAGTGGACCGCGCAGGATGTTGTTTACAGCGCCGAAAACGAGGCCCTTAGCCTAAAGTACGACGAAAAGTTTATTTACTTTTTAATTTACAAAAGGGGCCTGAATTTTGAAAAAGACACCCTTTATTTGCCCATTGATACCACCCCTAAAACGGGCAGCAGCTTTTGCCAAAACTACAATTTAAAATTTAACCGCAGCGTAGACTTTGTAGTAACCCTAAACGGCAAAAACAACAGCCGGGTGCAGGTGCAGGAGCGGTACGAATCGCTGCGCTCCACCTACGCGGTGAATGTGTATAATTTTAATACTTATATTAAAGAAAATATTCCGGCAAAAACCTCTCCGAAATTTGTGAATATTGATATGATTTTGCAAACGGCTACGCCGCTGCTGTATAACGACCTAAACGCCACCGCCGAGGTTTTTGAAACGGGCAAGCTAACCTACGGCAACGCCAACCCCAAAAGTGCAGAATTTAACTCTCTTGCCGATTTTATGCACGCGGGGGACTACATTGAGCTAAAACTGCCGTGGCAGCTTTTAAATTTTGCCGACCCGTCACGCATGCAAATTCACGACGATTACTACAGCGGCAACTACGGCGTAGATTTTATTAAAATTAACAAAATGTATGTGGGGCTGGTTTCGGACAGCGGCAACAATAGCGCCAACTTAAACCGGCGGTACAGCTTAGCGCCGGTTAGCCTAAAGGGCTGGAACAACAAGGTTACCGCCCACGAGCGGCTAAAAAGCTCTTACTACATTTTGCAAAACTACTGGACCAAGGAGGCTACCCCATGAAGGTAGAGCTGATGCTTTACATTTACCTTTTTGTTTGCGCCGCTATGATTGTTTTTAACATTGTAACCGCCCTTTTGTTTCGGGCCGGCGAGCAAAAAGCCGAAAAGGTTAGCAAAAGCCTGCGGTTTCGGGTGCTTTTCCAGCTAAAGCAAATAGAAAATAACGCCGCGGTTGCCGAAAAGCACAAGCTTTATTTAAGCCGAAAGCTGCGAAGGGTTGGTAACATGGCGGCCTTTGACCAAATGTTACAGGCGGAATACCTTACCCACCCTAAAGAGATTCGGCGTTATTTGCGGGAGCTGGATCAGGTGTTTCTTTCGCTTATGGCTTATTACACCCGGCAAAATCGCATGGAGGCGGCCTATTTCCCCTACATTATTAAAAAATATCGGGTAATTGCCTACCGGGTGTTTCCAAGCCTGGAGGGCGCCCTGCTGAATATGCTGAATGAACCCAGCATTTACTGCCGCGAAAACGCCATGCAGGCGCTTTACACCACCGGCGACGCCGACTGCATTTTAAAGGCCGTTGAAATAATAGACCAAAGCGATTTATTTTTTCACAGCAAGCTGCTTTGCGACGGGCTTTTAAACTTTGCCGGAAGCCCGCAAGCGCTGGGGCAAAAAATTACGGCGCAGTTTTTTAGCTTTTCTGCCGAAATGCAGGTAACCCTGCTGGATTATTTGCGCTTTTCGGGCGGCGAGTACCGGGAGTTTGCCTTAACCCTTTTGCAAAACAAGGGGCTGAATGACGAAATTCGCTACGCCGCCATACGCTACTTTGGAAAGTACCAATTTTGGGCGGCTTACAGCACTCTTTGCGGCCTGGCCACCGAGAGTGCCGAGCAAAAGTGGCAGTACGCCGCCATTGCCTCTACGGCGCTTAGCACCTACCCGGGGCAGGATACTTTGCAAATTTTAAAGCAAAATTTGTACAGCCGCAACTGGTACATTCGGCTGAATTCGGCTGTTAGCTTAAAAAAATTGGGCTGCACCTACTTGCAGCTAACCGATATTATAGACGGAAACGACCGCTACGCCGCCGAAATTATTCGGTACTGCCTGCAGCGGGAAGACGCACAAAAAAAGGGGGTGGCCCATGCGTGATACAGGCAATTGACATTTTTTTAAAGGCCGTTGGCGTATTTTTTATTGTTTACATGATCGGGTATTCCACCTTTTTGTTTTTGTCGGTCATTATCGGCTCCTCCGAGCTGTATAAGGCCCACCGCCGCCGGCGCCTTAAAAATTATTTTCCGAACGATTATTTTGTGCCAATTACCATTGTGGTGCCGGCGTATAACGAGGAGGTTACCGTGGTAGAAACCGTAAGGTCTTTATTAGCGCTGGATTACCGCTCCTACGAAATTATTGTGGTAGACGACGGCTCGCGCGATGAAACGGCCAAGCGGGTGATCGACGCGTTTTCGATGCACTGTGTTTCCCGCCCAATACGGCGGCAAATTGCCTGCCAGTCCGAGGAATTTGTTTTTGAAACCCGCGATACCCGCGTGCCCCTAACCGTTATTCGCAAAAAAAACGGTGGCAAGGCCGACGCGCTGAACATGGGCATTAACGCCGCCAATTACCCCTATTTTATTTGCATGGACGCCGATTCGGTTTTGCAGTACGATTCGCTGAAAAACATCTCCCAGCCTATTTTAGAAAAACCCAATGTGGTGGCGGTGGGCGGGCTGATTCGCCTTTCGAACGATGTAGAGCTGGAAAACTGCCGCGTTAAAAAATACCGGCTGCCTAAAAATATTATTGCCTGCATGCAGGTGCTGGAGTACGACCGCTCTTTTTTGGCGGCGCGCATTATGTTCGATAAATTTAACGGCTCTCTAATTATTTCCGGCGCGTTTGGCCTGTTTAAAAAGGATGTTGTTATAGCCGCCGGCGGGTACAATAACAAAACCATGGGTGAGGATATGGAGCTGGTGGTAAAGCTGCACGAATACTGCACCGTAAACAACATGAAGTACAGCATTTGCTACGCCACCGACGCCATTTGCTGGACGCAGGCGCCCGAAAAGCTAAGGGACCTGAAAAAGCAGCGCAAGCGCTGGCATTTGGGGCTGTTTCAAACCATGCTAAAGCACCGAAAAATGCTTTTTAACCCCAAGTTTGGCGCGGTGGGGTACATCTCGTACTTTTATTTTTTAATTTACGAGCTGCTTTCCCCGTTTATTGAAATTTTCGGCGTTTTTACCATGCTGCTGGCCTATGTAATGGACCTAATTAATGTTCCGTTCATGGTGCTGTTTTTCTTAATTTACGCGGTGTTCGGCAGCGTACTTTCCTTAACCGCGTTTTTTTCAAGAATTTACACCTCCGATTTAAAGGTAACGGTTAAGGACGCCGCCAAAGCCTGCTTTTTGTGCCTGTTTGAAATTACCTGCCTAAGGTTTGTGTTGGCGTGGGTGCGGGCAACGGCTTTTTTTGGCTACCGCAAAAAAAAGCTGCAATGGGGCCGAATTGAGCGCAAAAAAATTAATTTTAAATAAAAATTTTTAAAGCAATGAAAGGGGAACCGACTGTGGAACTAAAGGATTTAAGAACCGGCCTGTTTGGGTTTAATAAAAATGATGTTTGCGAGTACCTTTCGCAGCTCAATAACATTTACGAGCAAAAGCAGCAGCAAAAAAATGCAGAACAGCGCAAAATGCTGACCGAGCTGAGTGAAAAAAACGAGGAGCTTGGCAACACCGCCGCCCGTTTAAGCCAGCAAAACACCGAGCTGCAGCGGGCCAACGACGCCCTGCAAAAGGATTTTAGCAGCCTGCAAAAAAAATTAAACGACCTGCAAACTGCGGCAGAGGAATTAAATCGCCAAAACGGCGAAATGCAGCAGGCGGCCGTTTTAGCGCTGGAGGAGGCCGGGGAGCGGCTGAATTTGGCCAAGGCGCAAATTTTAAAGCTGCAGCCTAAGCAGGAGCCGAACCATGAGGCGTAAATTTTTTCGGGGCGCGGGGGCGGCCCTTTGCCTGTTGGCCGCGGCGGTTTTTTGCTGCCTGCCGGCCGGCGCCGCGGTGTACACCGCCCCCGGCGATGTTGGCAACGAAAACACCGTGTATGTGGCCGGGGAGCCCAACAGCTTTCCGTTAGAATATTATAACAGCGAAACCAAAAGCTTTTGCGGCGCTATTCCAGATATGCTGCGCGCCGTTTCGCAAAAAACGGGCATTTCCTTTACCTACATTGCGGCCTCGGCCAAAAATCGGCAGCAGGAGCTTTCGCAAAACAACCAGGTAGAGCTGGTAACGGCGCTGCCCGCAAACCAAAACAACTGCGCGGTAACCGAGCAAATTCCGGCCTTAACCGTTACCCTAAACGGGCACAGCGAAACCTACTGCGTGGGGGTTACAAAAATGGCCTCGCCCGAGCTGGTGCAGCAGTTAAAAACCGCCTTTTCTGCTTTTTCCGAGCAGGAAAAGCTGGGCTTTTTGCTGGCAAACGCGCAGCAAAACCCCGCCGTTTACGCAAAAAGCCGCACCCTTAAAGCGGTTTTAATTGCCGCAGCCGCCCTGCTTTTGGCAGGCGGGCTGGTTACCGTAATTCTGGTTAAAAAGAAAAAGCGCAGCGCCCCCTCGGCACTGGTAGATGAGCAAACCGGCGTTGGCAACGCCAAATATTACACCTACGCGTTTGAGCAGCTGCTGTCCCGTCAATCTAAAAATTTGTACGCCGTGCTGTACCTGGCGGCAAACACCAAAGAAATTGCCGCCAAACACGGCGAAAAGGCGGTTTTAGAGGTTGAGGGGTACGCCGCGGCGCATTTAAACGCCGCCGTTGCCTCGGCCGAATATTTGGCGCGGGTAAGCCCGGGCGTTTTTGTGCTGCTGGTGCAGGCGCCTACGAAAAAGGAGTGTTTAAGCCGAACGCAGGCGGTGGTTTTTAGCGTTAACCGCTATGTGCAGGGCTTTTACCCCGACCTTTCAAACGCCTTTACGGCCGGCGTCTCCCGCCTGTGCGAGCACCCCGATTGCAACGCCGAAACTGCGTTTTATAACGCCAAGCAGGGCTACCTGGCCGCGCTAAGGGGCGGCACCGCCGCCGAGCTTACCAGCCAAAGCAATTTAGCGCAAAGCCAAAAGCAAGAAAAGCTGCGCCAAGCCGTTTTAAACGCGGTAGAAAACGGGGAATTTAGGGTGTACCTGCAGCTAATTACCGAAAGCCAAAGCGGAAAAATTTGCGGGGCCGAGGTTCTTTCCCGCTGGCAAAACCGCGAATACGGCCTGCTGCGCCCGCACGAGTATATTCAGGTTTTAAAGCAAACCGGGCAAATTGTAGCGCACGACTACAAAATGTTTGCCGCCGCCTGCGAGCTGCTGCAGGGCTGGAGCACCCCGCCATACGACCGGCTTTTTTTAAACTGCAATTTTACCAGGGCCTCGCTTAGTCAGCAAAACTTTTTTGGCGAAATACAAAAAATTGCCGCGGCCTATTCCTTTAACCGCAGCCGTTTGATTATAGAAATTACCGAGGATTCCATTGCCGAAAATTCAAAAACAATATCGCAAAATATTTGCCGGTGCCGTAAGGCGGGCTTTAAAATTGCAATCGACGATATGGGCACCGGGTTTTCCTCCTTTGCCGATTTGTACAATAATGAAATAGATTTAGTTAAAATGGGCAAGGAGTTTGTTGCCGCCTGCACCCTGCCGCGGCAGCGAACCATGCTTTTGGATATGGCTGCGCTGGTGCACCATTCCGGGGCCAAAATTTTGTGCGAAGGGGTAGAAAATTTAGAACAGGCCGAGTTTTTAAACCAAATTGGCTGCGATATGATGCAGGGGTTTTATTTTTCTAAAATTCTGCCAAAGGCCGAGTGCCAGCGGTTTTTAAAGGCCGAAGCTATTTTTAACGGGCCGGTGTTTAAAAATTAATTTTTGCATAAAATAGAGCGACCTTTTGAACTTTTACAAGCTTAAAAGGTCGCTCACTGTTATTTTTAAGGTTTCTGAAAGTGCTTTTAATTCAATATCCGTAACAAATCTTTTGCCGCACTCAATGCGCTGAATGGCGTTTTTATCAACATCTAAACCAATCAGCTGCAGGCGGTCGGCTAATTCCCGCTGCGAAATGCCTAATTCTTTTCGCTTTTCTGCTATTTTTACGCCGCACAGGTTGTTTTTTCCGTCTTTCGCTTTATTAATGAACATTTTTCCTCCATAAATGACATTTAGTGCTTGTCAACAAAGAGATTATATGCTATAATAATAGCTAATATGACATTCAGCGAATGTCAAAAAGGAGGAAAAGTACATGGAAAACATGAAAAAACAAAATTTTGTAAGCATTGTGGGGCAAAAATTCCGTTTGATGCAATTGTGTGTACGGCTTGCGGGTGTCAGGTGGAGGAGTTAAAATCCAGTCAGCAGGATTCCCCGCAGATCGTAATTAATAACGCCAACAGCAATGTAAACGCCAACACAAACACCAACACCAATGCCGGTGCGGGGCACCGTATGTGTAATAAATGGGTGGCGCTTTGCTTGTGCATTCTTTTGGGCTTTTGCGGCGGGCACAAATTTTACGAGGGCAAGGCCGGCATGGGGGTTTTGTACCTTTTTACCTTTGGCTTATTCGGTATAGGCGTTATTTGTGACGCAATTTCTATTTTAATGAAGCCCAATCCGTACGCCGTTTAAATTTTTTAAATTTAGGGGTTGACAAATAAGGGCGCAGTGTGTATAATGGTAAAAAAGAAAAACCAGTGAGTAAGAAAAGTAAGTTTAAGCGGGCTACCTTAGAGAGCTGCGGTTGGTGCAATGCAGCGTGGCAGTTTTTACCGAATGGTCTTACGAGGGCAAACCGAAAGGCTGCGGCTTAGTAGGGGCGACGGCGTCCTACCGTTATATTGGAGCATATATGTTTGTATATGCGCTGAGTGCGTTTGTTTTCACAAGCGAATTTGGGTGGTACCGCAGGTATAGCTTTTTACAGCTCCTGTCCCATTAATTTGGGGCAGGGGCTTTTTGTTATTTTAAAAAGCCCGGCAAATTAAATTTTGGCCGCAGCACAAAAAAGAAAGGAGCAGTTTTAAATGGGTTTAACGCGATGGCAAAGCCGTACGACTTTTACAAAAACAATAATCCCTACAAAAAATAAATTAAAAAATTTAAATTCTTTAAAACGGAGTGTTTTATCATGAAAAAATTAATTGCTGTTCTTTTAAGTGTTGTTACCCTGTTTGCCCTTACGGCCTGCTCCGGCGGCGCCGGCGAGAAAAAAACAATTGGCATTATTCAGTTTGGCTCGCACGCCTCGCTGAACAATTGCTACGACGGCGTTATGGCCGGATTAAAAGAGGCCGGCATTAACACCGACGATTATAATGTAGAATATGTAAACAGCAACTTTGACGCTGGCGTTTCGCAAACGCAGGCCAACAATTTGGTAAACAAAAAGGCCGCTGTAATTGTAGCCATTGCAACCCCCTCGGCCGTAGCTGCCGCCAATGCCGCCGCCGATAAAGATATTCCCGTTGTTTGCTGCGCCATTACCGACGCCACCACCATGCAAAACTACCAAAATGTTACCGGCTCCTCTGATATTCCAAACTTTGAAAAGCAGCTGGAGGTTGTAACCGGCTTTATGGGCAAAACCGCTTTAAAAATCGGCGTTATGTATTCTACCGAGGAATCCAGCTCCCCCGTTCAGGTAGCCAACCTGAAAAAGGCTGCCGAAAAATATGCCGGCATGACCATTTTAGACTCGGCCGTTGCCGACATTACCACCATTGACACCAAAACCAACGACTTAATTAACCAAGGGGTAGATTGCTTTATTAACCTGTTGGATAATACCATTGTAGGCAAGCTGGAAACCAACATTCTGCCTATTACCAACGCTAAAAAAATCCCGGTTTTCGGCTCCGAGATTGAGCAAGTTAAGTTAGGCTGCGTAGCCAGCGCCTCTATTGAATATATTAATGTTGGCAAGGCCGCCGGCAGTGCCGCCGCTAAAATTTTAAACGGCACCAAGGCCAGCGATATTCCCGTTGCCACCATTACCGAGCCCAACAACTACTACAACAGCAGCGCCTGCGCCGCAATGGGCCTTACCGTTCCAACCACCGTTACAGCAACCGATGTTGCAAAATAAAAACCGTTAAAACGGGCCAATAAGGGGCGCACTGCCTTAGGTAAGCAAAATAACCCCCAAAGTCCTAAGGCGCGGCCGTACTGCCGGCCCGCCGCAAACGCATTTTTAAGTAAAACCAGCCAAAGCCGGCAATTCTCCGCCGGTTTTGGCGTGATTTTTTAAACAGAAAGATTTGATTTTTATGTTGTTTTACGCAACCACCATAGACGGCCTGCAGATGGGCCTGTGTTTTGCCGTGCTGGCGCTCGGCATTTACATTTCCTATTCTATTTTAGATTTTCCCGACCTTTCGGTAGACGGCACCTTCCCCTTAGGCGGGGTTTGCTGCACGCTGTTTATGCTGCGGCTGGGGCTGCCTCCGGTGGCGGCCACCGTGCTAAGCTTTGCCGTTGGGTTTGCGGCCGGGTGCGTTACCGGCGTGTTACATGTGCGGTTTAAAATTTCTAAGCTGCTTTCGGGAATTATTGTAATGACAGGGCTGCTTTCGGTAACGCTTGCGCTTACCAAGCTGCTAACCAAAAACGGCCAAACCACCACCATTTTTTCTTTTCGAAGCGAGAATTTAACCGGCCTGTTTGGCGGCAAGCTGCTGGCAAACATGAGCGCCGACGCGCGCGACTACGCCATTTTGGGCATTTTGCTGGTGGCGGCGCTTTTGGTAAAGCTGCTGCTGGACGTTTTTATGAAAACCTACCTGGGCTACATGCTAAAGGCAACCGGCAATAACGAGCAGCTGGTGGTTTCATTAGGGCGGGATGTTGGCCGCTACAAAATTTTAGGCCTGGCGCTGGGCAACGGCTTTGTGGCGGTTTCCGGCGCGCTGTACGCCAACCTTTACGCGCAGTACGATAACACCTGCGGCACCGGCAAAATGGTGCTGGCGCTGGCCTCGGTTATTATTGGGCTAACGCTGTTTTCTCGCCTGCGCATAGTAAAAGATACCACAGCCGTTATTTTTGGCGCCATTATTTACTCGCTTGCTTTAAACTATTTGGTATTGGTAGACAGCAACGGCATTTACCTAAAGCTGTTAAACGCCGTTTTGTTTGCCGCAATTTTAATTTTTAACGAAAAAACCAGCGCCCTGTTTGCCAAACGGGCCAAGGTAAAAGGGGGTGCCACCGGTGATTGAGCTGCAAAACATTAGTAAAACTTTTAATCCCGGCACGGTAAACGAGGCCCGGTTGTTTCAAAATTTTTCGGTTAAAGTGGCACCGGGCGAGTTTGTTTCGGTGGTAGGCTCTAACGGCTCGGGCAAAACAACAATGCTGAATATTATTAGCGGTACCCTGCCCATTACCGGCGGCAAGGTGCTGCTGCAGGGGCAGGATATTACCAACCTGCCCGAATACAAGCGCGCCCGCAAAATTGGCCGTGTGTTTCAAAACCCGGCGGCCGGCACCGTTCCTGGTATGACGATTACCGAAAACCTGGCCCTGGCCGAAAACAAGGGCAAGCCCTACCGCTTTCAGTTTGCCATAAACCACCGTAAGGCGCAGCAGTTTCGCGAGCTGGTGCAGCAGCTGGGCCTTGGGCTGGAGGATAAAATGAATGTGCCGGTTGGGTTGCTTTCAGGCGGGCAGCGGCAGGCGCTATCCCTTTTAATGAGCACCATGACCCCCATTGATCTGCTGCTGCTGGACGAGCACACCGCCGCCTTAGACCCCCATACAGCAGAAATTATTATGCAGTTAACCAACCGCATTGTGCGGGAAAAACAAATTACCACCATTATGGTAACGCACAACCTGCGTTACGCGGTAGAGTATGGCTCCCGCCTTTATATGATGGACAAAGGCCGCGCCGTGCTGGATTGCAGCGGGGCCGAAAAGGCCGCTTTGCAGGTGGATGACATTTTGCAGCTGTTTAACCAAATTAGCATTGAATGCGGCAATTAATAAAGCAAATATAAAACCGAACCCCTGGCAGCTTGCCGGCACTTTGGGGTTCGGTTTTTTAATTAAAATTTTATATTTATGTTTTTTTGTTTAGGCCGATTAAAATTTTGCTTTTCCTGCCGAGAAACACCAAAGCCCATAATGCAGAAAAGAGCAAATCTACTCGGCATTTACACGGTGCTTGGTTGTGTGCGCTGTGGTTAAGCTTTGGAATCCGGTTTGGTACCGGGCTGATCGCCATCCGGCTTTTCGGCGGCCAAAGTATTAGCGGCAGCAGCATTTTTTGTGTCGTCCCGCGCCTGATAGGTAGGTTCCCCGGTCGATTCGGCTGCCCCCTGCGGTGCGGTTTCAGCTTGCTCGGCGGCGGCCGGCTGCGGATTTTCGGCGGCAAAAGCTTTAGCGCTTGGTGTTTCGGCGGTTTGGGGCTCGCTTTGCTGCGGCGCGGCTTTGCCCTGTTTTTTTAACACAATAATTACTACGCCAACAACGGCTAAAATGCCAATGGCCGCCAATACGGCGTACAAAACGGTTTTAGAGCTGCCGTTTTGGTTGGTGCTGCTGCCGGCAGAGGGGGTAAGCTCGGCGCTGCTGCCGGGTTCGGCCTCAACCCCGGCTTCGGCCGTGGCGCTGCCGCTTTGCTGGGCGGCGGCTTTGGTGCTGCCGGTGCCGGCGCTTTGGCTGCTTTGCGCGCCCCCGGTGCCGGTAACGGCGCTGGCCAAAAGGTTGTTTTTTACCTTGTCGGTTACCGGCAGCTGCTTGTAATCGTCCAGCTTAACACCGGTGCTTTGCCCGGCCGAGCTGCCGCCCGCTGCCGAGCTTGCGGGCTGCCCCGCCGAGGAGCCGTTTTCGGGCTGCACGGTTAAGATAAAGGCGCAGCCGGCAATGTCGCGGTCGGCAAGGTCTTTGTTAAAAATGTTGCCCGCCATAGGCCGAACAGAAATTTCGGCCGCGGTGTTTTGTTTTAAAACCTTAAAGGTCAGCTTTGCCAAAACGCCGTTTTGCGTGTGGTCGGCCGTTGCGGTTACATCGGCCCAAAGCATACGGTAGGGTTCGTCGGTAATATTTTGGCTTTGCACATAAATTCGGTTAAAAATCTCGCCGTTTTCGGTTTTGGTTAGGGCTAAAACCTTGGTGTCGTAGCTAATTTCAAACCCGGCGGCAATAATGCCCGGGTTTTGCTCTACGCTAAGCGTTAGTAAAAGGCTGCCGTTTTCGGCCGTGCCTTTAACGGTAAGCTTACCCGGTTCGGCCGCGCCGCACGGCACCACAAGCGCCAAAAGCAGGGCGGCAGCAGCCAAAATGCTAATTAATTTTTTCATAAATTGTACCCCCAAATAAAGGCCGGCGCCAAACCGCTGCAAAAGCCAAACAAAACGGGCGTTGCCCGCGGCACCCAACCTTTAATGAATATTTTAATAATAAAATTATACAATAATCTTAGCGTATTTTCAACCGTTAAATTTTGCAATTGGCACCCGGTAAAATTTTTGCAGCCGGCCGCCGCGCGCGCCCCTGCCAAAAGCGTTTTGCCTTGTTATTTTTTAGACAATTTTGCCGATTTGTTGGATTATTAACAACATTTCTTACTTTGTTCATATTTTGTTCATCATCAAGGCCGTGGTCAAGGTATTATGAAAACAGACTTAATTTTTAAGGGGGGTTAATATGGTTTCCCAAACGGTAGAAAAAATTAAAGCGGCCGAGGCCGAAGCCGCTAACGCGCTGGCGCAAAGCAAGGCGCAGGCCGCCGCGCTTGTAGCCGCCGCCGAGCAGGGCGCAAAAACCGCGCGCGAAAATGCCCTGCAGCGCGCCGAAAGCGAAAAGCAGCGCCTTTTGCAGCAGGCCGAGGGGGAGCAGCAACAGCTTTTAGCCGCCGCCGAGCAGCAGGCGGCCAAAGCGGCCGAGCAGCTGCGGCAGGCAGTTGCCCCTAAGCACGAGCAAGCCGTAAAATCGGCCGTAAAACAGGTGCTGGGCCTTTAAATTGCCGGTTAAAGCAGCCGGGTACATTAAGTTTAACCTTAGGCTTGTATTTTAACCTGTACGCCTGCAAAAGCCGCTTTAAAGCCCTTTGGGGCAGCGCCTGGACTTTGCCGCAGCTTTAAAAGCGGGCTAAAACCGGCAAAATTAACGCAAAACGCCCTCACGCCTTGCCGCACCAACGGAGGTGGTTTATTTGGCAAAGCTGACCATGCAAAAAATTGAAATTGTTGCCCTGTTGACCGACAGCAAAAAAATAGTAGAACGCCTGCAGCGGCGCGGGGTATTAGAGCTAACGCAGTTTGATGACGAGCAGACCGTTCGGCTGAACACCGCGGCGCAGGTACAGCTGTTAGAAAAAAATCTGCAAACGGCCGAGCGCGCGTTAGAGCAGCTGAACCTTTACGCGCCGGAAAACACCGGGCTAAAGGGGATGTTTACCTTTTTAGACGGCCGAACGGCAATTGAAAAGCACCGTTTTGGCGAGCTGGCCGAACGGCCGGAGCGCTATTTAAACCTGTGCTTTGAAATTTTAAACCGTGTGCGCACGGTGCAGGAAAATAACGCGGCCATTGCCCGTAACCAAGCGCTGTACGACCAATTAGCCCCGTGGCGGGAGCTGGATATTCCGCAGCGTTTTTCGGGCACCGAAAATGTAGCCTGCGCGGTTGGCAGCCTGCCCGGCGCCTTTACGGCCGAGCAGCTAACGGCCGAGCTTGGCAAGGCCGCAAATACCAATTTGGTAGAGGCCAAGGTGCTGCCCGGCGCTAAGGAGCAAACCCGCGCCGTGGTGTTTTGCCACCGCTCGGTGCAGCAGGCGGTACTTGCCGCTGCCAGAAAATTAGGCTTTGCGCAGCCGGCCGACCCAACCAGGCACCCGCCAAAGGTGCGGTTGGAGCGCTATTTGGTCGAAAACAAGCGCTTGCAGGCCCAAATTGAGGAGAACACCAAGGCCTTAAAAGCCCTTTCGGGCCGGCAGCGGGAGCTGCACTTTTTAATTGACCTTTTAACCCTAAAGCGAGACCAGTACCGTGCGCTGCAGGCGGCCGGCACCACCGATAAGACCTTGATCTTATGCGGGTGGATCGCCAAAAAAAATGCCTTGCCGCTAACCAAAGAGCTGGAAAAACGCTTTAGCGTTGCCATAACGGTAAGTAACCCGCCGTCGGAGGAAGACCCCCCGGTGCTGCTGGAAAACAACCGATTTAACGCCCCGGCCGAGGCCATTACCGAAATGTACGCCCTGCCCAACCGGCAGGATACCGACCCAACCCCCATTTTTGCGTTTTTTTACTACCTGTTTTTTGGTATGATGCTTTCGGACGCCGGCTACGGCTTGGTTATGACGCTGGTAACCGGGCTTATTCTTAAAAAATCTAAGGTAGAGGGCACGCTGCGCCGCAGCCTTAAAATGTTTTTTTACTGCGGCATTTCCACCGTGTTCTGGGGGGCGCTGTTTGGCAGCTGGTTTGGCGATATTATTCCCGTGATTGCTAAAAATTACTTTCACACCACAATTACCACCTCGCAAATTGCGCTGTGGTTTGAGCCAATGGCCAACCCGGTAAAGCTGCTGCTGGTTTCGTTTTTATTAGGTATTATTCACCTGTTTGTGGGTGTGGCGGTAAACTGCTGGCAGCTGCTGCGGCAGCACAAGGTGTTTGACGCCGTGTTTGACACCCTGCCGGTGTATTTTATGATTTTAGGTATTATGCCCTTTGGCGCCGGCATTTTTGTGCCGGTAAACAGCCAGCTTTCAACCTACGGGCTGTACCTTGCCGCGGCGGGCGCCATTATTTTTGTGCTAACCAGCGCAAGGGCCAGTCGCAATCCCTTAAAACGGCTGCTGGGCGGGCTGTACGGAATGTACAATTTTGCCTCGGGCTGGCTGGGCGATATTCTTTCCTACTCGCGGCTGCTGGCGTTGGGGCTTGCCACCGGCTCTATTGCCGGGGTAATTAATATGATGGCCACCATGCCCGAAAACATGGTGCTTAAAACGGTACTGCTGCTAATTGTTTTTCCGTTAGGGCACGGGTTGAACATTGCCGTTAATTTGCTGGGCGCCTATGTACACGCGGCGCGACTGCAGTTTGTTGAGCTGTTTTCAAAGTTTTACGAGGGTGGGGGCCGCGCCTTTGCACCCTTAAAGGTACAAACGCAATATGTAAAATTTAAGGAGGAAAATGAATTATGAACATGGCAACAATTTTTAACAACATTGGGTTTGAAATTGCAATTTTAGGCGCTGCTTTGGCGGCGCTGCTGGCGGGTATTGGCTCGGCTAAGGGCGTTGGCCTGGTGGGTCAGGCGGCCGCCGGTCTGGTGTCGGAGGATCCCGGTAAATTCAGCAAGGTTTTAATTTTGCAGCTGCTGCCGGGCACGCAGGGCCTGTACGGCCTGCTGGTGGCGGTGCTGGTGCTTTCTAAGGTTGGGGCAATTGGCGGCAGTGCCGCTGCGGTAACCCTAAACCAGGGCCTGGCGCTGTTTGGCGGCTGTATGCCAATTGCAATTACCGGCCTGTTTTCGGCCATTGCGCAGGGCAAAACCGCTGCGGCCGGCGTTGGCATTGTTGCCAAAAAGCCCGAGCAAAGCAGTAAAGCGTTAATTATGGCCGCCATGGTTGAAACCTACGCCATTTTGGCGCTGCTGGTTTCTATTTTAATTGTTTCCGGCGTGCAAATTGGTTAAACCGGGGGGATTACCATGACCGGCTTAGAAAAAATTATTGCCCAAATTAAAAAAGACGGCGACGCCGCCTGCAACGAGGTGCTGCAAAAGGCGCAGCAGCAGGCAGAAGAAATAACCGCCCGGGGCGAAAAGGCGGCCGAGCAGGCTTACAGCACCGCCGCCGAAAATGCCAAGGCTTTGTACCAAACCCGGCTGCAAAAGGCGCAAAGCGCCGCCGAGGCGCTGCAAAGCCGCAAGGCGCTGGAGGCAAGGGCGCTGCTGTTAGAGCAAACGCTGGCCGCTGCCGCCGAGAAGCTAAACGCCCTTTCGGGGGAGGAGTATTTTACCGCGCTGCAGGGGCTGTTAAAAAAATGCCGCACCGGCCAACCGGGCGAGATTTTATTGAACGAGCAGGACTGCAACGCCTTGGCCGAACGGCTTTTGGCCCCCTACCCCGAGCTAAAGGCAGTTCCCGCAAGCCTTAAAAACGGCTTTATTTTGCGCTACGGCAAGGTAGAGCAAAACTGCACCTTTGCCGCGCTGCTGCGGGAAAAGCAGGATGAATTAAAAGATAGCCTTGCCGCCGTGCTGTTGGCCTAACGCGGGCGGCTTGCCTGCCCGTTTACGCCGGCCGCTGTTTGTGCCCGTGCTCCGCAGAGGGCAGCCGCACCGGCCTAAAAGGGCAAATTAACAGCTTTGGGCTTTTATTTGTGCCGCCTTGCAATTGTTGTTCCCCGCAAGGCTAACGCTTTACGGTTAACGCTTAAAAAAAGCCTTAGGCTGCCTTTGCAAACAAATTTAAAACCTGTTTTAACGCTTTATTTTTAGCGCGGCGCGTTGGCGTTGCAAATAGGGGCACAGTATTAAGCCCTTAAGCCTGTAAGCCCCGGCCAAGCGGCCGGTGCCGCCCGCTCTGCTAAAAATGCGGCAGCAAAATTTACCACCCAAAACGGCAAGCTTTTTGGCCTTTTAAACGCCGCAGCTTACAGCAGCGGCCGGGCGGGCAACGCTGTTTAACCGGGAACCGTTTATATTTTTAAGGCGCCGGGGCCAGCGGCTTTTGCCGGCCAAAGCCCTTGCCGCCTTTGCCGGAGGAAAACAGATATGTTAAAAGACACCGAGTACGCCTACGCCGTTGCCAAGGTGCGCGTGCATGAAGCGGCACTACTGAAAAAGGCCGACACCGAGCGGCTGATTGCCGCGGCCGACGCACGCGAGTTTTTTAGGATTTTAGCCGACCTTGGCTGGCAGGAGGCCGAGGAAACCGAGAATTTAAACGCCCTGCTGCAAAAGCGGGCCGAGAATTGCTGGGCGCTTTTAAGCGAGTGCGCGCCGGACGCCGCCGAGCTGCAATTTTTGTTGGTGCCAAACGATTTTCACAACCTTAAAGCCGTTTTAAAGGCGCTGGTTTCGGGCTGCGAGCTGGCCGGGCTCATTCAAACACCGGCCTTAACAAGTGTAGAATTATTGCAGCAAGCCCTGCGGGAAAAACGCTTTACGCTTTTGCCGCCCTATTTGAGGCAACCGGCCGAGCAGGCCTACCGCCTTATTACCCAAACGGCCGACGGCTTTGCAACAGATGTTTATTTAGATAACGCTGCGCTGGCGGTGCAGTACCAAATGGCCCAAAGCACCCGCTGCAGCCTGTTTTTAAAAATTGCCGCCGCCCGGCTGCAGGGCGCTGCGTTTCAAGCGGCGCTGCGGCTGTGCAGCCGCGGTAAGGACGCCGCGTTTATTAAACCGCTGCTGCCGCAAAGCCCCGCCTTAAACGCTGCGGCGTTGGCTGCCACTGCCGCCCAAAGCACCGAGGAGCTTGCCGCCTACCTTACAACCGTTTGGGGGCCGGAGGCCGGCAAAGCGGCGTTAAAGGGCTTTTCAAGCTTTGAAAGGTTTTGCGACGACCGGCTGCTGCAGTTGTTAGACGAGGCCCGGCTAATTAGCCTTGGGCCGCAGCCCTTAGCGGCCTACTACTTTGCCGTAGCCGCCGAGCTAAAAACGGTTCGCATTATTTTTAACTGTAAACAAAACGGTATTAGCCGTGAGGATATTGAAAAGAGGGTGAGGGCGCTTTATGTATAAACTTGCCTGTATGGGGGACGCCGCCAGCGTTAGCGGCTACGCCGCACTGGGGCTGGAAACCTTTGCGTTTGAACCGGCCGAGGTGAAAAAGGCCGGCGAAACCCTGCACCGCCTGGCGCAAAACGGCTACGGCGTTATTTATATTACCGAGGCGCTGGCGCAGGGCTTAGCGCAGGAGATTGCCCGTTACAACGACAAACCGCTGCCGGCTATTATTTTAATTCCGGGCGTTTTGGGCAACACCGGCAACGGGCTGCGGAATGTATTTAAAAGTGTGGAGCGCGCCGTGGGCTCTAACATTTTGCAAAATCAGGATTGAGGTGTAACTTTAAAATGAGCAAGGGAATTATTACCAAGGTTGCCGGCCCGCTGGTAGTGGCAGACGGTATGCGTGACGCGAATATGTTTGATGTAGTGCGGGTCAGCAATCAGCGCCTGATAGGCGAGATTATTGAAATGCACGGAGATAAAGCTTCGATTCAGGTTTACGAGGAAACCTCGGGCCTTGGCACCGGGGAGCCGGTGGAATCTACCGGAGAGCCTATGAGCGTAGAGCTGGGCCCCGGTTTAATTGGCAGCATTTTTGACGGTATTCAGCGCCCGCTGGACGATATTATGAAAATATCCGGCAATAATTTAGAGCGCGGCGTAGAGGTCAGCGCCCTAAAGCGCGATTTAATTTGGCATTTTGAGCCTACCGTTCAGGTTGGCGACAAGGTTTTAGAGGGCGATGTTTTAGGCACCGTGCAGGAAACCGATATTGTAACCCAAAAAATCATGGTTCCGCCCGGAAAATCCGGCACGGTTAAAAGCATTACCGCCGGCGATTTTAAAGTAGACCAAACCGTTTGTGTGCTGCAGACCGAAAAGGGCGAGCTGCCGCTGAGCCTTATGCAAAAATGGCCGGTTCGTAAAGGGCGCCCGTACGCCAAAAAGCTAAGCCCCGACAAGCCGCTTATTACCGGCCAGCGCGTAATAGACGCCATGTTCCCCATTGCCAAAGGCGGCGTGGCCGCAATTCCCGGCCCGTTTGGCTCGGGCAAAACGGTAACGCAGCACCAGCTGGCAAAATGGGCCGAGGCCGATATTGTGGTTTACATTGGCTGCGGCGAGCGCGGCAACGAGATGACCGATGTTTTAAACGAGTTCCCGGAGCTGATCGACCCGCACACCGGCAAATCCTTAATGGAGCGCACGGTGCTTATTGCCAATACCTCCGATATGCCGGTGGCCGCGCGTGAGGCCTCTATTTACACCGGCATTACCATTGCCGAATATTTTAGGGATATGGGCTATTCGGTAGCCCTTATGGCCGATTCCACCTCCCGCTGGGCCGAGGCGCTGCGCGAAATGTCCGGCCGGTTGGAGGAAATGCCGGGTGAGGAGGGCTACCCCGCCTACCTTGGCAGCCGTTTGGCGCAGTTTTACGAGCGCGCCGGTCATGTTGTTTCCTTAGGGCAAGACGCGCGCGAGGGTGCCCTTTCGGTAATTGGGGCGGTTTCGCCCCCCGGCGGCGATATTTCCGAGCCGGTTTCGCAGGCCACCCTGCGTATTGTTAAGGTGTTCTGGGGGTTAGATTCCGCCCTGGCCTACAAGCGGCACTTTCCCGCTATTAACTGGCTTACCAGCTACTCGCTTTACACCGACTCTTTAGCCCCGTGGTTTGAAAAAAATGTAGACCCGGATTGGATGAAGCTGCGCGGCCGCTTAATGGCGCTGCTGCAGGATGAAGCTAAGTTAGATGAAATTGTTAAGCTGGTTGGCATGGACGCTTTATCGCCGGGCGACCGTTTAAAAATGGAAACGGCCCGCTCTATTCGCGAGGACTTTTTGCACCAGCTGGCCTTTCACGAGGTAGATACCTACACCTCGCTGAAAAAGCAGCTTTATATGATGCGGTTAATTTTAGCCTACTACGATGAATGTGCAAAAGCGGTAGCGCAAAATGCAAACATTGAAACGCTGGCAAACCTGCCGGTGCGCGAGCAAATTGGCCGCTTTAAGTACACGCCGGAGGAGCAAATTGACGAAAAGTACAACGCGGTGCTTAACGAGCTGCAAGCTGCGGTAAAAGCCGCCGAACAGGAGGAACGCTAAATGCCAAAGGAGTACAGAACAATTGAAGAGGTTTCGGGCCCGTTAATGCTGGTAAAGCAGGTGCAGGGCGTTGCCTACAACGAGCTGGGCGAAATTGAGCTGGAAAGCGGAGAGACCCGCCGCTGCCGCGTGCTGGAGGTTGACGGCACCAACGCGCTGGTGCAGCTGTTTGAAAGCTCTACCGGCATTAACTTGGCCAACAGCAAGGTGCGTTTTTTGGGCCGCCAAATGGAGCTGGGCGTTTCTACCGATATGCTGGGCCGCGTGTTTGACGGGTTGGGTCGGCCTATTGATAACGGGCCGGAAATTATTCCCGAAATGCGGCTGGATGTTAACGGCCGCCCCATGAACCCCGCCGCCCGCCGCTACCCGCAGGAGTTTATTCAAACCGGGGTTTCGGCAATCGACGGGTTAAATACCCTGGTTCGCGGGCAAAAGCTGCCAATTTTTTCGGCCTCGGGTCTGCCGCACTCTAACCTTGCGGCGCAAATTGCCCGGCAGGCAAAGGTGCGTGGAACCAACGAGCAGTTTGCCGTTGTTTTTGCCGCCATGGGTATAACCTTTGAGGAATCTAACTACTTTGTAAACAGCTTTCGCGAGGCCGGCTCCTTAGACCGTACCGTGCTGTTTGTAAACCTGGCCAACGACCCGGCCATTGAGCGCATTGCCACCCCCAAAATGGCCCTAACCGCGGCCGAGTATTTAGCCTTTCAAAAGGGGATGCATGTGCTGGTAATTTTAACCGACATTACCAACTACGCCGACGCATTGCGTGAGGTTTCGGCCGCCCGTAAGGAGGTGCCCGGCCGCCGCGGCTACCCCGGCTATATGTACACCGATCTGGCCTCGATTTACGAGCGGGCCGGCCGCCAGCAGGGCTGCAGCGGCTCCATTACCATGATTCCTATTTTAACCATGCCGGAGGACGATAAAACCCACCCCATCCCCGACCTTACGGGCTACATTACCGAGGGGCAAATTATACTCTCCCGCGAGCTGTACCGCAAGGGCATTACGCCGCCGGTAGATGTTTTGCCCTCCCTTTCCCGGTTAAAGGATAAAGGCATTGGCGAGGGCAAGACCCGCGCCGACCACTCCAACTCCATGAACCAGCTGTTTTCGGCCTACGCCCGCGGAAAAGACTGTAAAGAGCTTATGACCATTTTGGGTGAATCGGCCCTAACCGAGGTAGATAAAAAATACGCCGAATTTGCCGACGCGTTTGAGGAAAAGTATGTTTCCCAAGGGTACCAAACCAACCGCACCATTGAGCAAACGCTGGATATTGGCTGGGAGCTGCTTAAAATTTTGCCGCGCAGCGAGCTAAAGCGAATTGACGAAAAGTTTTTGGCAAAGTATTATGATCAAAATAACGCCGAGGACAAAAATTAAGGCCGGGCCGGTTTGGCCTTGCCGGCGTAACAAAAAAGGGAGGTGAGCCGCTTGGCAATTTTAAATGTAAACCCAACCCGCATGGAGCTTTCGAACCTAAAAAAGAAGCTGAATACCTCGCGCCGCGGGCACAAGCTGCTAAAGGATAAGCGCGACGAGCTAATGCGCCAGTTTATGGACTTAGTGCGCGAAAACCAGCGCCTGCGCGTAAAGGTAGAGGCGGCGCTGAAAAACGCCAACAGCCACATGGCAATTGCCAAAAGCGTTATGAGCAACGCCGAAATTAGCACCGCCTTGGCGTTGCCGAAGCAGGAGGTACATTTAAGCGTTAGCGAAAAAAATGTTATGAGCGTAATGATTCCGGAATTTAACATTCAGTTTAAAACGGATGATATGAGCGATATGTTTTCCTACGGGTTTGCGTACACCTCCGGCGATTTAGACGACGCGGTAGCCGCCCTTTCTCAAGTGCTGCCGGATCTAATTCGCTTGGCCGAGGTAGAAAAATCCTGCCAGCTTATGGCGGCCGAAATTGAAAAAACCCGCCGCCGGGTAAACGCGCTGGAGCATGTAATGATTCCGCGGTATGAGGAAACCATTCGCTACATTACCATGAAGCTGGATGAAAACGAGCGCAGCACCACCACCCGCCTAATGAAGGTAAAAAATATGATGGTGGAGGAAAACCTGCGCAAAAAGCACGCCGCCGAGGCGTAACGCACCGCTGCGGCCGGCTGCAGCACACAGGTTAGGCCGGCACGCAGGTTTATTTCAGCGCTCTAAACCCGGCGCGTAAGCCAACTCAGCGCACAGCTGAAACCCGGTGTATCAACTAAACCCCGCCACATCAAATGGGGGGTGCCGGGCTTTTAAATTTTGTTAAATTTGGCCCCTACCTTAACCGGCAGGGGCCAAATATTCTTGTGCCAAAGCCGCACAAGGTACGGTTTTTGCCGGCGGGCTACCGGCGTGTGCCAAGGCCTTTAAAAAACACAAGTTGACAGGCACTAAAAAAAGTGGTAAAATTATTAAAATTGGTGCATTGTGCACTCCAATTTTTTAAAATAAAGGGGTATTAATATGTCACTGTTTACCGGCAAAACACTTTTAATTACGGGGGGAACCGGCTCTTTCGGCAACGCGGTGCTTAACCGCTTTTTAAAAACCGATATTGGCGAGATCCGCATTTTTTCGCGCGATGAAAAAAAACAGGATGATATGCGGCACGAGTTCCAAACCAAAATGCCCGAGGTGGCCGAAAAAATTAAGTTTTATATTGGTGACGTTCGCTCGCTGGAGTCTTGCCGCGGCGCCATGCATGGGGTAGATTACATTTTTCACGCCGCCGCGCTAAAGCAGGTACCCTCCTGCGAGTTTTTTCCGATGGAGGCGGTACGCACCAATGTAATTGGCACCGATAATGTTTTAACCGCCGCAATTGAGGCCGGTGTAAAATGCGTTATTTGCCTTTCTACCGATAAGGCTGCCTACCCCATTAACGCCATGGGCATTACCAAAGCAATTGAGGAAAAGGTTGCGGTGGCAAAGTCGCGCAATTCGGGCAATACCAAAATTTGCTGCACCCGCTACGGCAATGTAATGTGCTCGCGCGGGTCGGTTATTCCGCTTTGGATTGACCAAATTAAAAACGGCAACCCCATTACCCTTACCGAGCCTAAAATGACGCGGTTTATTATGTCGCTGGAGGAGGCGGTAGATTTAGTTCTGTTTGCCTTTGAGCACGGTGAAAACGGCGATTTGCTTATTCAAAAAGCGCCGGCCTGCACCATTCAAACCCAGGCCGAGGCTGTTTGCGAGTTGTTTGGCGGCAAAAAAGAGGATATTAAAGTAATTGGTATTCGCCACGGCGAAAAAATGTACGAAACCCTGCTTACCAACGAGGAGTGCGCCAAGGCGGTTGATATGGGAAACTTTTACCGTGTTCCGGCCGATAACCGCGGCCTGAATTACGACAAATATTTTAAAGAGGGCGACGAGAAGCGCAACACCCTTACCGAGTTTAACTCTAACAACACCCGCATTTTAAATGTGCAGCAAACCAAGGAGAAAATTGCCTCCTTACAATACATTCAGCAAGAGCTGAAAAATATGCAGCAGTAAGCGGGGGTAAAAATGGATATTAAATTAGATTATTCAAACCTAAGCTTTAAAAACAACGGCCGTTTAAAGCTGTTAATTATTGTTGGCACCCGGCCCGAAATTATTCGCTTGGCCGCGGTAATTGAAAAGTGCCGCCGTTATTTTGACTGCATTTTGGCCCACACCGGCCAGAATTACGATTACAATTTAAACGGCATTTTCTTTCACGATTTATCGCTGCAGGCGCCGGAGGTTTACATGGACGCCGTAGGCGACGACCTGGGCGCCACCGTTGGCAACATTATTAACTGCTCTTACAAGCTAATGAGCCAAATTAAGCCGGACGCATTGCTGATTTTAGGGGATACCAACTCCTGCCTTTCGGCCATTCCGGCCAAGCGGCTGCATATTCCTATTTTTCACATGGAGGCCGGCAACCGCTGTAAGGATGAATGTTTGCCGGAGGAAACCAACCGCCGTATTGTAGATATTATTTCGGATGTAAACATGGCCTACTCTGAGCACGCGCGCCGCTATTTGGCCGAGTGCGGCCTGCCAAAGGAGCGCACCTATGTAACCGGCTCCCCCATGGCCGAGGTGCTGCACCGCAATTTAGAAAAAATTCGCCAAAGCACTATTTTGCAAAAGCTGGGCCTGCAGCCGCAAAAGTATTTGCTGCTTTCCGCCCACCGGGAGGAGAATATAGATACCGAGCAAAACTTCCTCTCCCTTTTTAATGCCATTAACAAGCTGGCCGAAAAGTACAATATGCCTATTTTGTACTCCTGCCACCCGCGCAGCAAAAAAAGGCTGCAGCAATCCGGTTTTCAGCTAAACCCCCGTGTGATTCAGCACGAGCCGCTGGGCTTTCACGACTACAACCACCTGCAAATGAACGCCTTTGCCGTTATTTCAGACAGCGGCACCCTGCCCGAGGAAAGCAGCTTTTTTACCTCAATTGGCAGCCCGTTCCCCGCGGTTTGTATTCGTACCTCTACCGAGCGGCCCGAAGCGTTAGATAAAGCCTGCTTTGTGTTGGCGGGCATTGACGAAAAAAGCCTGCTGCAGGCGGTTGAAACCGCCGTGGAGCTAAACCGCGACGGCGCCTTTGGTATTCCCGTGCCGGATTATGTAGAAGAAAATGTTTCTACCAAGGTGGTTAAAATTATTCAGTCCTACACCGGGGTGGTAAACAAAATGGTTTGGCGCAAGCCTATGTAACAAAAATGCCCGCGCGGCCGCCAAAGCCGTGCGGGTAAAATTTAACCCTAAAGTGGCCGTTGGCGTTTTTTAAAGTTCGGCACGCAAAAAATTGGCCGGCCGGGGCACGGGCAATTTAGCCATTGGGGCTTGGCCGGCAAAACAACCGGTAAGGCTGCCGCCCGGTTTTAGGGTTGCCCTTTTGGCCCTGCCGGTGCTTAAAAATTTGGCAGCCGGCCTTAAAAAAATTAAAATACCCCGCCCCGCAAGGCTTTTAAACCTTGCGGGGCGGGGGCTTATTTAATACATTTTTTGTGCACTTTGTTTGGCAAAATATGCGGCAGCTTAAAGTAAATAAGCGGTTTAAAAAATTGGCCCGGCAGCCGGTAAGCTGTCGGGTCAAAATTTACGGTAAAAGTGCTTGGGGATTGATTTTGTTTGAAAGGAACTTCTTATTCTGCGTCCTGCAATGCGTCGTACCCGGTTTCGCCGGTGCGAATTTTAACTGCGTCCTCTACATCGTAAACAAAAATCTTGCCGTCGCCAATGTGGCCGGTGTACAGCACCTTTTTGGCAACATCAATAACGCTTTGAACCGGAACCTTGCTTACCACAATATCTACCTGCACCTTAGGCAGCAGGTTGGTTTCTACCTGAACGCCGCGGTAATATTCCGGCCGCCCGCCTTGAACGCCGCAGCCCAAAACGTGCGAAACGGTCATGCCGGTAATGCCCAGCTGGCTCATGGCTTCTTTTAAAGCGTCAAACCGTGCCTCTTTGCAAATAATTTCAATTTTGGTCAGCTTGGTTTCGCCCTTTTCAAAGGTGGGAACTTTTTTAACCGGTACAGCCTCGGCAACCGGTACATCGGCGCCCTCGGTGGTGGCAACAATGCCGTCGTCGCCGGCGTAAGCGCCGTACTTGTTTACCGCCGGCATAAAGTCGGGGTAGGCACTGGGCAGGCCGTGCTCGGTAATATCCAAACCGGTAATTTCCTCCTCGGCGGTGCAGCGCAGGCCGTGGAACTTTTTAATTAGCGCAAAGGTAATAATCATCATTACCGTGGCGTAAGCGGCTACGCTGGCAAAGCCCAGCAGCTGTAGGCCAAATTGTTTAAAATCGCCGGTGTAGAACAGGCCGGAAAGGCCTGCAGGGGCGTCGGGGTTGGCTAACAGGCCAACGGCAACGGTGCCCCAAACACCGTTTGCCAGGTGCACGCCAACGGCGCCAACCGGGTCGTCAATGTGCAATTTAAGGTCTAACACTTCTACTACAACTACAACCAAAATGCCCGAAACAATACCAACAACCGTGGAGCCAATCGCGTCCATGGCGTCGCAGCCGGCCGTAATGCCAACCAACCCGGCAAGCGAGGCGTTTAAGCACATGGAAACATCCGGCTTGCCGTTTTTAAACCAGGTGTAAAGCATGGTGGTAACCGTTGCAACCGAGGGGGCAATGGTGGTGGTTAAAAATACCGAGGCTAACTCCGAAGGGGTTTTGGCGGCCGCGCCGTTAAAGCCGTACCAGCCTAACCACAAAATAAACACACCCAATGCGCCTAAGGTAATAGAGTGGCCGGGAATGGCGTTTACCTTGGTAACCTTGCCCTTTTTATCTTTTACATATTTACCAATACGCGGGCCTAAGAAAATGGCGCCTACCAAAGCGGCAATACCGCCAACCATGTGAATGGCGCAGGAGCCGGCGTAATCGTGGAAGCCTAATTGCGAAAGCCATCCGCCGCCCCAAATCCAGTGGGCCTCAATGGGGTAAACCACCAGCGAAATAACGCCCGAATAAATGCAGTAGGCGGAAAACTTGGTGCGTTCGGCCATGGCACCCGAAACAATGGTAGCGGCCGTAGCGCAAAATACCAGGTTAAAAACAAAGGTAGAAGCGCCGGTAAAGCTGCCGTCGGCCGGGCTGGCAATAAAGGCCTTAAAGTTTGCAAATAAATCCATGTTTGGCAGGCCAACTAAACCAAATAAGGTGTCCTCGCCCATCATTAAGGTGTACCCTAAAAGGGAGAACACTACCGTGCCAATACAAAAATCCATGAGGTTTTTCATAATAATGTTACCGGCGTTTTTTGCACGGGTAAAGCCGGTTTCAACCATGGCAAAGCCCGCTTGCATCCAAAACACCAGGGCCGCGCCAATTAAAAACCAAAATTCAACAGTCATTTTAATTACCTCCTTTAAAGCTTGCGTTGGTAACTGTTGTAAAAGGTATGTATTTGCGGTTCAACAGTTTAACGCTGTCGGCAATGGTAGCGGCAGCGGCGCTGCCACAAAACCGTGCCTGTAACGCCGCATCCTTTTTTTGTTCGCTGTTTCATGCCCGTTCACGCTCCTTTAAATATAAAAGCAGGGCAATACCGCCTAAGTAAAAACTCAGAACGCCATTGCCCTGCCTTTATATTAAAATATAGTAAAAAATAAACAACGGTACCTTGGCCAAAAAACCAAGACACCGTTGCCTTTGATGTTTAAATTTATACCACAAAATGCGGCGGCTGTCAAGCAAAAAATGAATATTTTTTGAATACCTGCAAACCGTAAGCTAAGCGCCAATTTTGCTTAACAATTTTAAAGAGCAGACTAAAAACGCTTAAAAATTTTAACCTGCCCGCCGCCCGCTGCCAAAGCCTGCTTAAAAAGGCCAAACCCGCGTTTTTTGGGGGCTGTGGCGGTTTTACCCTTTAAACGGCCAATTTTTGGCTGTTTAAAGGCTTGGAGTTTTGGCTTTTTAGGCGCGACTATTTGTTTTAGGGGTTTGTTTTAGGTTCGGCTTTTGTTTTAGGTTCGGCTTTTGTTTTAGGTTCGGCTTTTGTTTTGGGTTCGGCTTTTGTTTTGGGTTCGGCTTTGCTTTTGGGCGTTCTGCGCAGCTTTTTGCGGCGGGGCTTTTTAGCCGGTTTTTTTGCGCAAGCGTGCCCTTAAAACGCAAATTTTTATATTGCTTTGGCCCGCCAAAGCCGCCTGCCAAAGCCGCCGGTAAAAACGGTTAAAAAATGGCGCCGCTTTGTATAAAAACGGCGCCGATATAGCTTTTGCTTATTTTTAAGTATTGCTTATTTTTCAAAAAACGCGGCCTCGGCGGCGGCGCAAATGCAGTGGTACACCGGTAGGTGCAGCTCCTGTACCTTAAAGGTTTCGGTTTCGGGAACCCGAATGCAAAGGTCGGCGTTTTGCAGCAGGCGGCCGCCCTTAGCCCCGGTAAGGCCAACGGTTTTAAGCCCGGCGGCCTTGGCAATGCTAACGGCGTTGTTTACATTTTCGGCGTTGCCGGAGGTGCTAATGCCAATTAAAACATCGCCCGGTTTGCCCAGCCCAAAGGCCTGCTGCGCAAAAATAAAGGCCGGGTCAACATCGTTGCAAAAAGCGGTAAGCAGCGCGGCCGATTCGCACAAATTAACCGCCGGCAGACCAACCTGCAGCTTTTCAAAAAACGAATCGCTTAGTTCGGGGTTTTTGGCCTGCAGCTGCTGCTTTAAGGCGCCCTCAACCGGGCGCTTTTTTAAAAAGCCCTTCATTAGCTCGCCTACAATGTGGGTACTGTCGGCCGCAGAGCCGCCGTTGCCGCAAATTAAAACCTTGCCGCCGTTTTTGTAGCAGTTAATTACCAGCTCGGCCGCGGCCTGAACGGCTTGGGCCTGCCCGGCCAGCGCCGGGTAACGGGTGGTAAGCTCGGTAACCTCTTTAAAAAATTGTTCCATTTTTATTCTCCTTTTAATCCGTGCCCGTAAACGCCTACGGTCAGGGCGGCGTAATCGCCAATATTTTCAATTAATTGCGCGGCAACAACCTCGCAGCAGCCCAGCGAAATATCTAACGCCTCCTGCTGCATAATTTCGGCGCAGGCGGGCCAAATGCCGTTGCGAGAGCGCTGAAAAATGCTGCCAATAACAATTTTTTGCGGGTTTAGCAGGTCTACAATAATGGAAAGACCTTTGCCTAAGTATTCGCCGCAGCGGCGGTAAACCTCAATGGCGGTTTTGTCGCCGTGCTGCTCGGCCGCAATGGCAATAGATTTTGCGGTAATAGAGCCGGGCGCGGTTTTGGGGTCAAAGTAAAGCGGGCGCTCGCCGCGCTGGTAGGCCGCCAGGCCCATGGTGTAGCCCAGCTGCGCAATGCCGCCGCCCGAGCAAAACCCCTCAAACGAGCCGGCCTTGCCAAAGCCAACCGGGCCGTTTTCGCTTAGGCGAATATGCCCCACCTCGCCGGCGTTGCCGTTGGTGCCCTCGTAAAGCTTGCCGTCTAAAATCAGCCCGGCGCCCAGCCCGGTGCCAAAGGTTAAAAATACCATGTTTTCGCAGCGCTCGCCCGCGCCGTAAAGCCACTCGGCCAGTGCGCAGGCGTTGGCGTCATTTTGTAAATGGCAGGGCAGGCCAAACCGGTTGCTAAAGGCCTTGGTAATGTTAAAATGGTGCAAATTCGGCAGGTTCGGCGGGCAAATAATCGTCCCGGTTTTAGAGTCCAGCGGCCCCCCGCAGGAAATGCCAATAACCTCGGCCCCGTAGGCCTTTATAAATTCCTCGGTAATTTCAAACAGCTGAGCCATCATTTCGTCGGCCGATTTTGAAGTGTCGGTGGCAAACCCCTTTTTGTCGCAAATGGTTAGCTTGTTGCCCTCGGTGTAGCCGGCGGTCACGGCACATTTGGTTCCGCCAACATCAACGCCAATTACTTTCATTTTTGTTCCTCCAGTTTAAATTTTAAGCCGGCAGCAGCCGGGGCTTGCGCGCCTTGGCCGGCAAAATAACGCTAAGCTGCCAAAGCGGCGTGCTTTCGGCGGGCTTTTGGTACTTTGCGTTCAGCGCCCTTGGCCTTGCTGCTTTGGCACTTTGTTTTGTGCTGCGCCCGGCTAATTGCTCTCTCGATTTTCGGTTAATAACCGTATGAGCATATCGCCGTAATATTTGGGGTCGGCACTAATTTTTTCCTTTAACGCTAAGGCTTGCGCCTCGTTGGGTAATTGAATTTGAAAAGCCAGTAAATTGCTGTGCTCCCCCTGTACGCGGTAGTTTAACATCCAGCCCGAGCCGTTTGGCGTAAGCTCTACCGAAGTGTCGTGCGCGCTGCGGTACCGCCCCAGCATTTTAACAACCGCGTTGTAAAGCTTTTTGCGCAGCGGGGCCGAAACGGTTTCCCGCAGGGTTTCGGCAGCCGAGTGACCTTCTTCGGTTAGGGTTAAAAGGTCTTTTTCGGTTACCAAAAGGCCGTCGCGCTCCAGCTCCGAAAGGGCTGTTTGCACATCAAAATAATTTGCTACATTGTTGTAGTGCAGCAGCTGCGAAAGCTCGGTGCCCGGCACCGGCTGGTTTACCGCCGCTAAAGCGTAGCAAATAATTACCCGCAGCTGCCCGCTTTGAAACAGCTCCTGCGGAACAATGCGGTCAAATTCGTTGTGTTCGTTTTGGGTCATAAAGCTTCATCCTTATTCAGCACCGTGAGGGTAGGGTTGTTGCCGTCGGTTCCCGCTAAAAGCAGGCAGCGCTGCAGCTGCCCCCCGGTAACCGAAAAAACCGGCTTTAGCTGGCTTAGCAGGGGCTGCGGCGCCGTGTTTTTGGCCCCGGCGGTAATTACCACGGTAACCGGGCGTTTTTTGGCAAAGGGGCTTTGGCCTTTAAAATGCAGCTCGTAATAGGGTTGAAAACGGTCTATCAACGCTTTTAACGGCGCGGGTACCGAGCCGTTGTAAACCGGAAAAGCAAAAACCAGCTGCGCTGCGGCTAAAAAGTCGCGGTGAAAGGCGGCTAAATCCCCGTGGCGGCAGCGGCCGGTTTGGCTACATTCGCCGCAGCCGCTGCACGGGGCAATAAAATGCTCAAAGCAGTAAAAAAACCGAACGGGGCCGGGGTATTTTTCCCGGTTTTGGCTTAGCTCCCGCTGCAGCAGCCGTCCGGTAAAGCCGTTTTTTTTAGCCGATCCAAAAATTACCAAAGTCACACCGCTTGCCCCTTTCTTTTACCCTATTATACTATTAAAAAACAACAATTTCAACTAAAAATAAAACGGGGCGCAATTTTGTTTAAAATTTCTTGAATAACGGCGCAAAGTATAGTATAATAAAATTAATCATGGCCGTTTGGCAAAAGGAGCTATTTTATTATGGTTAAAGCAGTAGTCGGCGCCAATTGGGGCGACGAGGGCAAAGGCAAAATTACAGATATGCTGGCTGGCGGGTGCGACATTGTTGTGCGCTTTCAGGGCGGTGCAAATGCCGGGCACACCATTAAAAACCAGTACGGCAAATTTGCGTTACATACTCTGCCCTCCGGCGTGTTTAATCAAAATGTAGTTAATGTTGTTGGCAACGGCGTTGCGCTGGATGTTGACAAGCTGTTAAAGGAATACCACGAGGTCATCTCCCGCGGGGTGCCGGCGCCCAAGCTGGTAATTTCCGAGCGGGCGCAAATGGTAATGCCGTACCATGTGTTGTTTGACGCTTACGAGGAGGAGCGGCTGGCCGGCAAAAGCTTTGGCTCTACCAAGTCGGGTATTGCGCCGTTTTACTCTGACAAATACGCAAAAATTGGTTTTCAGGTTTGTGAGCTGTTTAACGAGGCCGCCCTTCGCGAAAAATTAGAGCGGGTTTTAACCGTTAAAAATGTGCTGCTTAAAAATTTGTACCACAAGCCGGAGCTTAGTGTAGACGAAATTTTTAACAAAATGATGCAATGGCGGGACGGCATTCAGGGCATGGTAGGCAACACCCACGCCCTGTTGCGCGACGCGCAAGCCGCCGGCAAAAACATTTTGTTAGAGGGGCAGCTGGGTTCGCTGAAAGACCCGGACCACGGCATTTACCCCATGGTAACCTCCAGCTCTACCTTAGCGGGCTTTGGCGCCATTGGTGCCGGCGTTGCCCCTTACAATATTAAAGAAATTTACACTGTAGTAAAGGCCTACTCCAGCGCGGTTGGCGCAGGCGCCTTTGTAAGCGAAATTTTTGGCGATGAGGCTTCTGCCCTGCGCGACCACGGCGGCGATGGCGGCGAATACGGCGCAACCACCGGTCGGCCGCGCCGCATGGGCTGGTTTGACTGCGTAGCAACCCGTTACGGCTGCGAACTGCAGGGCACTACAGATGTTGTTTTAACCGTGGTAGACGCCCTAAGCTATTTAGACGAAATTCCCGTTTGCGTGGCCTACGAAATAAACGGCGAGCAAACCGGCGAGTTTCCCACCACCGGCAGGTTAGAGCAGGCAAAGCCGGTGCTAAAGGTTTTGAAGGGCTGGAAAACCGATATTCGCGGCATTAAAAATTACAACGAGCTGCCGCAGGCCTGCCGCGAGTACATTGAATTTATTGAGCAGCAAATTGGCTTTAAAATTACAATGGTTTCCAACGGCCCCGCCCGGGAGGATATTATTTACAAAAAATAACGCACTGCGTTTAAAAGCCCCGCGTTAAAATTGGGATATTACGGAGGAATAATTTATGATACGCTATTTTGAGGAAAACCGCGTATTTCAGTTAGATACGGCCAACACCACCTACGCCTTTGGTTTTTTGGGCGATTTTGCCCCGGTGCAAATTTACTACGGCAAGCGGGTAAGCAAGCTGAATTGCTTTCCGGCCGATTTAGAAAATATTGGCCGTTGCTTTTCGGCAGAGGAGCCCGAAATTAAAGGTAAAGGCCGGTTAGATGTGCTGCCGCTGGATTTTTCTACCTTTGGAAACGCCGACCTGCGCCTGCCAACCGTTAAGCTGCACCACGCCGACGGCACCGAGGTTTCGCGCTTTTGCTACCGCGGGCACAAAATTTACAAGGGCAAGCCCCGGCTTAGCGGCCTGCCTGCCACTTATGTAGAGCGGGAGGACGAGGCCGACACCTTAGAGCTGGAGTTGTTTGACAGCCTGCAAGGCATTAGCGTTACCTTAATTTACACCGCGTTTACCAAGCTGGATGCCATTACCCGCAGCCTGCGCATTGAAAACCAAAGCCCAAACACCGCCAACATTAAAACCGCCTTAAGCGCCACGGTAGATTTTACCGCGGGGAAAGACCGTTTTGACCTAATTCACTTAGACGGCAGCTGGCTGAGAGAGCGTCATGTTCGCCGCCAGGCGCTGTTTTGCGGCAATCAAGAGGTTTACTCCCGCCGTGGTGCCTCCAGCCCGCATCACAACCCGTTTATTGCGTTAATAAACAAAGACGCCGGCGAGCTGCAGGGCGAGGTTTACGGCTTTAATTTGGTTTACAGCGGCAATTTTACCGCGGGTGTAGAGGTTGATGCTTACAATACCGCACGGGTGTACATAGGCTTAAATCCGTTCCATTTTAACTGGAAGTTGGAACCGGGCTGCAGCTTTCAAACCCCCGAGGTGGTAATGGTCTACTCCGACCGGGGCCTTTCGGGTATGTCCCGCATTTACCACAAGCTGTACCGCACCCGCCTGTGCCGCGGCAAATACCGTGATGTAGAGCGTTTTGCGCTGATTAATAACTGGGAGGCCACCTATTTTACCTTTGACGAGGCAAAGCTGCACGCCATTGCCAAAGCGGGAAAAGAATTAGGCCTTTCGCTTATGGTGCTGGATGACGGCTGGTTTGGCAAGCGGGATCATGACCGCTGCTCGCTGGGCGATTGGGTGCTGTATAAAGAAAAGCTGCCCCACGGGCTGGACGGTTTAGCCAACGCCCTAAAGCAGCAGGGCATGGCCTTTGGTTTGTGGTTTGAGCCCGAAATGGTCTCACCCGACAGCGACCTTTACCGCGCGCACCCCGAATGGGCGCTGCATATTCCGGGCCGCACCGCCTCGTTAGGGCGCAACCAGCTGGTGTTAGACCTTTCGCGCAGCGATGTTTGCGATTACATTATTAACGCCTTAACAACCGTTTTAAACAGCGCCGATATTCGCTATGTAAAATGGGATATGAACCGCCACATGAGCGAGGTAGGCTCCGAGCTGCTTCCGGCCGACCAACAGCTGGAAACCGCGCACCGCTATATGCTGGGCCTGTACCGCGTAATGGAAACGCTGGTAACCAGGTTCCCCAACATATTGTTTGAAAGCTGCTCCTCGGGCGGCGGGCGGTTTGACCCCGGTATGCTTTACTATATGCCGCAAACCTGGGTAAGCGATTGCTCTGACGCCGGCGAGCGCATGAGCCTGCAGTACGGCACCAGCATTTGCTACCCCTTTAGCGCAATGGGCGCCCATGTTTCGGCCGTGCCGAACCACCAGGTTAAAAACCGCAGCGAGCTTTTAAAAACCCGCTGCGAGGTTGCCCTGCCCGGCCAGTTTGGCTTTGAGTTAGACCTAAGCAAAATGACCGAGGAGGAAAAAAAGCTCTCCCGTTTTTATGTTTCAATATACGAAAAATACGGCGAGGTGTTCCACAAGGGCAATTTGTACCGCCTGCGCTCCCCCTACGAGGGCAACGAAAGCATTTTGCAGTTTATTTCTGAGGATGAAAACACCGTTATTCTTTGCGTTATGATTAAAAACGGCGTGCCGCAGCCCTGCATTAAACGGGTGAGGCTGGCCGGGCTGTGTAAGGACGCCGTGTACCAGGATGTTACCGACATTCCCACCGCCCAAAACGACCCGTGCAAGCCCCGGGTTGGCGCGGTGTACGGCGGCGACGAATTAATGAACCGCGGCCTTTCGTACTTAGAAAGCGGCGATTTTGCCACTTCCATTAGAATTTTTAAAAAGAGGAACTTAAATGAAGTTTGAAACCGTTACCCCAACCGGCGCGGTAGAATGTTTTGCGCTGCTAAAAACCGCCGAAGTTAAAACCTCGGTAAAGGGCAGCAAGTACTTAGACGCTACCATTGCCAACAAAACTGGCGAGATGAACGCCAAGTGCTGGGATTATAACGAGGCCGTTTGCGGCACCTTTGCCCCCGGCGAGCTGGTTAAGCTGCGCGGAATCGTAGAAAACTACAAGGGCAGCGACCAATTTCGTATTCAAAAAATACGCGCTGTTACCAAAGAGGACGGCGTAGACCCGGCCGATTTTGTGCCGGGCGCGGCCTTTTCAGGCCAGCAGATGTTTGACGAGCTGTACCGCCTGGCCGAGGGCTTTGCCGACGAGGATCTGCGCCGCATTGTTTGCACTGTGCTAAACGACCAAAAGGAAAAACTGCTGTACTGGCCGGCGGCCTTTAAGATGCACCACGCCATACGCGGTGGTTTGCTTTGCCATACCCTTTCAGTGGTGCGGCTGGCGCAGCAGGTTTGCAAAATTTACCCCTTTGTTGATGAGGAATTGTTGGTTGCCGGCGCCACCCTGCACGATATTGGCAAGCTAGAGGAATTTGAAATTAACAAAGCCGGGTTGGTAACCGGTTACAGCCCCAAAGGCAACCTTATGGGGCATTTGGCGGGCGGCGCCGTTTTGGTAGAAAAGGCCGCCGAGCAGCTGGGAATAACCTCTGAGGTGCCAATGCTGCTTTCGCATATGCTGCTTTCGCACCACGGGAACCCCGAGTACGGTGCGGCTGTGCTGCCCCAGTTTTTAGAGGCCGAATTGCTTTCGCAGTTAGACTACATGGACGCCGCCGTTTACGAAATTATGGAGGCCACCTTAAATGTAAAGCCCGGCGAGACCACCGGCCGCGTTTTTGGGCTGGATAACCGCAAGCTTTACAACCACGGCCGGCAAAAGCAGCCGGGGCAAACGCCAAAGCTGTTTTAAGCCAATTGGTTTAGCAGCTGGCGCGGCTAAGTAGCCTGCGGCGCCGGTTTGCGGCAATTTGTTTGGTAAATTGGCTTGGCTAAAGCTCCTCTGCGGCGGCCGGTTTGCCTTTTGTAAAAGCTCCCGAAAAGGGAGCTTTTTTGTGTGCGGTTACCGGTTGTAAATGGGGGAATATAGGCCGGCCGCCGATTCATGCGGCCGCAGCATTTGCCGCAGAGCCTTTTAACGCAGGGCTTTTTGCAGCGGCTCTCGTCCCCCGGCACGGCTGCTTTAATGGGCCCCTTGCCGGGGTTTACTTGCTGCAACCGCCGGGGTAGTGTTAAGGCCAAAAAAGCAAACCAAATTGTTCCTGTTTTTTTAAATTGGGGGTTGCAATGGGTGGTAGAATCGGTTAAAATAGGGGCAGAGCGCAACCTGCCGCAGCGAAAGCAAAATAAGCTGCTTTTTAAGGGGCGTAGGGGCCTGGCTTTTGCCGGCCGAAACGCTTACCGGCCAAGTTTTGCTGGCCAAGTTTTACCGGCCAAGTTTTGCCGGCCAAGTTTTATTGGCCAAGTTTTATTGGCCAAGGGCTTTACCGGCGCCAACATTTGTTGGTAAAAGGCTTTGCCCGGCGGGAATTTATTGGGATAATTTGCGCCTTATTACAACAGCGCTGCACGGTGCTTTGGTGCGGCGAAAGGGGATATTATAAATGAATTACAGTAAGGTTTTTAACCCGAACGACTGGCAAACGCCGGAGCTTGTGAGCAAAAACCGCGAAAAGGCGGTCTCCTTTTTTGTTCCGTTTGCCCCGGCCGACGAGGTTTTGTACGAGCAGTTTGAAAGCTCTACCCGTTATATGCTGCTAAACGGCGAGTGGGATTTTAAATATTTTAACGCCGCTTACGAGCTGCCGGATGAAATTGTAACGCCCGGCGAAACGGCCGGCTTTCACAAAATTAAGGTGCCGCTTTCCTGGCAAATGGCGGGCTACGGCACGCCCAATTACTTAAACGCCTGCTACCCGGTGCCAACCAATATTCCCTATGTACCAAGCGAGAACCCTGCCGGCGTTTACAAAAAAACCTTTACCGTGCCAAAGGAGTTTGAAGGCAAGCGCCTGTTTTTAAATTTTGAGGGGGTTAATTCCTTTTACTACCTGTTTGTAAACGGGCAAAAGGTTGGCTTTGCCAAAAACGCCCACACCCTTTCCCGCTTTGAGGTTACAAAGTACATTACCGGCAGCAGCTTTGAGGTTTGCGTGGTGGTGTTAAAGTTTTGCGACGGCACTTATTTAGAGGATCAGGATTGCTACCGCCACAACGGCATTTACCGGGATGTTTACCTAACCGCGCGGCCGCAAAGCTTTGTAGAGGATGTTAGCATTTCGGCCGGGCTGAAAAACAATTACACCACCGGAGCCGTAGAGCTAACCGCCACGGCAAACGGGGCGGTAGAAACGGCCGAGGTTTTGGTAACCAGCCCGCAGGGCAAGCCGGTTTTTAGCGGCAAGCTGCCCTTTAAAAACGGCACGGCTCACCTGGCGTTTGAGCTGCCGCAGCCCGCAGCCTGGACGGCCGAAACCCCCGCCCTGTACACCCTAACGGTGCAAACCGGGGAGGAAAAGCTGCCCTTTAAATTTGGGGTGCGCACCTTAGAAACCGACGAAAACGGCCGCTTTTTGGTAAACGGCCGGCCCGTTAAGCTTTACGGCGTAAACCGGCACGATACCCACCCCGAATACGGCCACTATGTGCCGGTAGAGCACATGATAAACGACCTGCTTGCCATGAAGCGGTTTAACATTAATACCATTCGCACCTCGCACTACCCCAATTCCTCTATTTTTTTAACCCTGTGCGACCGGTTTGGGTTTTATGTAGTAGACGAGGGCGATTTAGAAAGCCACGGCGTTGGGGTAGACCCCATGATGGACCCGCAGCTGCTGGCCGAGGACCCGCGGTTTGAGGCGGCGTTTTTCAGCCGCGTTCGCCGCATGGTATTGCGGGATAAAAACCACCCCTGCGTAATTATGTGGTCGCTGGGCAACGAATCCTTTATGGGCACCAACCACCGCAAGGTTATTGATTGGATGGGCACGCTGAACGACGGCCGGCTGATTCATTACGAGGGCGGCTGGCGCGAGGATTATGACCGCCTGCTGAATTCTTATTACAATAAAAACATTCACCTTTGCCAGGGCGATGTAGATTACAAGGGCCTTACCGTGCGCAGCCGGATGTACGCCACGCCGGACCAGTGCCGCACGCTGCTTTCGTTAGACGATAAGCGCCCGCTGTTTTTGTGCGAATTTTGCCACGCCATGGGCGTTGGCCCGGGTGGACTGAAGGAGTACATGGAGCTGATTGAGCAGTACCCCAACTTTTTGGGCGGCTGCATTTGGGAGTGGCGGGACCATTCGGTTTCTAAAACAGACGAAAAAGGCGAAAAATTTTACACCTACGGCGGCTATTTTGGCGACTGGCCGAACGACGCAAACTTTTGCTGCGACGGCCTTTGCTACCCCGACGGTACCCCGCACACCGGGCTGTACGAGTACAAGGAGTTTATTAAACCGCTGTTTGCCGCTGTAACCGGGCCGAACGAGGTTACCGTTACCAGCCGATACGATTTTATTTATTCTAAAAATTTAGACATGGTTTGCACCGTACTGAAAAACGGCGAGCCTTACCGCACCGTAACGGTTGAAAGCACCAATGTGCCGCCCCGCCAAAGCCGCGCCTTTGCGGTAGACCTAAGCCACCCGCAGGACGGCAGCCGTTACACCCTGCGCGTTGGCTTTGTGCAGCGGCAAAATACGGCCTTTGAGCCGGCCGGGTACGAGGTTGGCTTTACCGAGTGCGAGCTTTGCCCCGCTGCCGACCGGGCCGATTATACGGCGGCAGCCGAATATCCCCAATCGGCAGCCCCGCTGGCCTACCGCCAAAACGGCCCCGTTTTAACCGTTACGGCCAACAACCGGGCCTACAGCTTTCACTTAGCGCGCGGGCTTTTGTGCGGTTTGGAAAAGGACGGCACCCAGTGCTTAGACGGCTTTATGCAGCTTTGCACCTACCGCGCCCCGCTGGATAATGACCGCTTTGTAAAAAGCGCCTGGGCCGAGCAAAAGTTAGAGCACACCTACACCGACGCCAACAGCCGGGTAGAAATTTTAACCAAAACGCCCGAAAAGTGCGTCATAAAGGCGCAAATTGTACACGCCGCCGCCGTAATTAAGCCAATTCTTACCGGAACCATTACCTACACCGTAACGCAAAACGGGGTGTTAGAGGTTCAGGTTCAAACCAAAACACGGGCCAATTTAAGCTTTTTCCTGCCGCGCTACGGCTTTGAGCTGGCCCTTTGCCCGGGGTTTGAGGGGGTAGAATATTTAGGCTACGGCCCGCGCGAAAATTATTCCGACTTTAAAGCCGCCGCCTACTTTGCCAACTTTAAAACAACCGTTAGCAGCGAGTACGAGCCGTATGTAAAACCGCAGGATTGCGCCAACCACACCGGGGTTCGTAAGCTTTGCCTTGCGGGCAACGGCACGGCGCTTACCTTTGTGCCAAAGGGTGAAATGCATTTTTCCGCCCTGCATTATTCGGCCAAAGAGCTGGCCGCAAAGCCGCTGGCGCACGATTTGGTAAAGGATGACCGCACCTTTTTGCATATTGATTACAAAAACGGCGGCGTTGGCTCAAACAGCTGCGGCCCAAAGCCGTACGAGCAGTACCAAATTAACCGCCGCGAGAATGAATTTAGCTTTAAGGTGTTTTAAAAATGTTAAATTGCTGCGAGCAGTGCGCTTATTACCGTTACGATGAGGAGTTTGAGGAATACTATTGCAGCGTTACCTTAGATGAGGACGAGGCCGAAAAAATTTTAAGCAACACGGCCGAGCACTGCAAGTATTTTAACCCTTACGACGAGTACAAAATTGTGCAAAAGCAAAATTAGCAAAAACCGTTGCCAGGCCGGCCCAGCGCCGCTTGGCAACGGTTTTTTTAAAAGGAAATTGTTGGAATTTTAGTTATTTTACCTATGTAAATTTTTTGCAATTTGTGTTATAATGTAATGGTAAAAGAAGAGAGAACAATGGGCGCCACAGGCTTTAAAATTGGGCTTACCGGCGCCAAAAGGGCAGTGCAGCAAATGGCTGCATAAAAAGAGGATGAAAAATGGAACCCGGCAATTTTAAACTGAATGAAACCGTTTTTTACAGCGCGCAAGGCGTTTACACCATTACTGGCCAAACCGTGCGGGACTTTTTAGGCGAAAAAAAGCCGTATTTAGAGCTGACCCCGGTCAGCGAGCACAACGCTAAAATTTATGTTCCGCTGGATAATGCCGTTGCCTTTGGCAAAATGCAGCCGCTGCTTTCAAAGCAGGAGTGTTTAAATTTGCTGCAGGTTGAAGGGGAGCAGGAGTGCGGCTGGATCTTGAACGACAGCGAGCGCAAAACGGCTTACAGCGCAGTGCTTTCGGGCACCGACCGCGGCGCGCTGCTGCACATGGTGCGCTGCTTAAACCGGCACCGGCTGCTGCAGGGTAAAAAGGGCAAAAAGCTGCATTTGGCCGACGAGCGGTTTTTAAAAAACGCGCAGCGCCTGCTGGTAGAGGAGCTTAGCTTGGTGCTGCAGGTAGAGCAGGAAAAGGCTACCGCCTTGGTTTTAGGGCAGTAGCGCGGCCAAAGGCGCGGCGTTTTGCCGTTGCTTTGCGGGGTTTTACCCTATTACATCTATTACAGGCCGGCGGGAACAACCCCCGCCGGCCAAAAAAATAGCGCGGCAGGGTTAAACCTGCCGCGCTGCTTTTTTGCAAAGCCGGTAATTGCTTGGCTTTTCGCCGGGGGGAAAAGCCCGTTCCGGCGTTTATTTTGCCAAAAACCGCGAAAGAAACTCCTTGGTTTTTTCGTTTTTCGGGTTTTCAAAAATCTGCTGCGGCGCGCCCTCCTCGCAAATAACGCCGTCGGCCATAAATACTACATTGGTAGAAACATCTCTGGCAAAGGCCATTTCGTGGGTTACAACAATCATGGTAAGCCCCTCCTGCGCCAGACTGCGCATAACGGTTAAAACCTCGCCTACCATTTGCGGGTCTAACGCGCTGGTGGGTTCGTCAAACAGCAGCACCTCGGGCTGCATGGCCAGCGCGCGGGCAATGGCAACCCGCTGCTTTTGCCCGCCCGAAAGCTGCGAGGGCTTTGCGTTAATGTAGGGCGCCATGCCAACCTTTTCTAAGTAGTGCAGGGCGGCCTTTTTGGCCTCGGCCTTGGGCTTGTGCAGCACCTTAATTTGGCCAATCATGCAGTTTTTTAATACATTCATGTTGTTAAACAGGTTAAACGACTGAAAAACCATGCCAACATGGGCGCGGTACGCGCTGGCGCCGCCTTTGCGCCCGTTAATATTTTCCCCGTGGTATAAAATCTCCCCGGAGGAGGGAATTTCCAGCAGGTTAATGCACCGCAGCAGGGTGGATTTACCCGAGCCGGAGGCCCCAATAATGCTGGTAACATCCCCCGTTTTTACAGAAAAGTCAATATCCTGCAGCACCTGGTGCTTGCCAAACGCCTTGGAAAGGTGTTGAATTTGTAAAATCGGCTCAGACATTACCGTTCCCCCTTTTTCAGCTTTTTAACATAAGAATACATACCGCTGGTGTGGGCTAAGGTGTCGGTCGTGGCAATGTTAAAATTCTCCGGCCCGTCCAGCTTTTTCTCCCACAGTCGCAGCAGCAGCGAGCAAACAATGGTCATAATTAAATAAATGGTAAGGGTAATAACAGCCGAGGGGAAGTAAACGTAGGTGGCACCGGTAATGGCCTTGTGGGCGGCAAACAGCTCGGTGTAGCCAATTACAAACATTACCGAGGTATCTTTGATATTAATAATTAGGTTGTTGCCAATTTGGGGAATAATGTTGCGAATGGTTTGCGGCAAAATAACGTAAAGCATGGTTTTAAAATGGTTCATGCCAATAGATTTTGCTCCTTCGGTTTGCCCAATATCAATTGACATAATGCCGCCGCGCACCGTTTCGGCCATGTAGGCGCCGGTGTTAATAGAAACTACTAAGTAAGCGGCAAAGGTGGCCTCAAAATTAATGGCGTTGTTAGAAAAATAGGGCAGCGCGTAGAAAATTAAAATGGCCTGAATAATCATAGGGGTACCGCGAAACACCTCTACATAAATGCGCACAATTGCTTTAACCAGCCCTAAAAGCACCCGTTTTATAAGGGAATCCTGCTTAGTGCAGGGAATGGTTTGAATAATGCCGCAGGCCAGGCCAATAATGCAGCCAATGGCGGTGGCAACCAGGGCCAGCTCAATGGTTCTTAAGGCACCGGTTAAATACTGGCCGGAGCTTTTTCCCCAACAGCTAAGAATATCGCCCCACAGCTCGGCAAGCTTGTTCATAATTTTTTACCTCGTTTGCAAGTTTTGGCCGGCGGGCAGCAAACGCCGCGCGGGCGCCCGGCTGCTTACCGGCCTTAGTTGGCAGGGTGCCCTGCCGTTATTTTACTTAGAAAGCGGCTGAATTTTGGTAGCCTCGGCCATAATGTTGTTAAAATCGTCGGCCGTCATGGTCTTTAATACCTCGTCAAGCTTGTTTTTCAGCTCGGTGTTGCCCTTTTTAACCGAAATACCAATGTTAATGTCGCCCTCGTCTACTTTAAAGGAGTCCTTTTCCAAATTTAAAATTTGTAGGTCGGGGTAGGCAATTAAGGCGCCCTGCGCGGTGGGCATATCGGTGCAAATAAAGTCTACCGCGCCGGTTTCTAACGCCATAAGCATGGCCGGAGCGGTTTCGGCCGCCGTTTGTTTTACCGCGCCGTTAATTTGCGGCAGGCAGGTGTTGTACCAAATGGTGCCAATTTGGGAGGTGCATTTACCGCCCGAAAGGTCGGAAAGCTTGGTGGCGCTGGCAAATTTGCTGCTTTTTTTGGCCATGCAAACAATGCTGGCGTAAATGTACGGGCCGGCAAAATCAACCTGCTGCATCCGCTCCTCGGTCATAGATTGGCCGGCAATAACAGCGTCTACCGTGCCGGTTTGCACCGCCGGAACCAAGGATTCCCAATCCAGGCGAACAACCTCTAACTTCCAGCCGTTGGCCTCGCAAATCTTTTTGGCCATCATAATGTCGTACCCGTTGGCGTAGTCGTTCGAATCCTTAATGGGAACCGCGCCGTTCGAATCGTCCGATTGCGTCCAGTTATACGGGGCATAAGCACATTCCATGGCAACGGTCAGTACGCCGTCCTCCACGCCGGTTTTTTGGGCGCTTTCCCCGCCGCAGCCGGCAAAGCAGCCAACGCAAAGGGCAACCGCCAAAAGCAACGAAACCAATTTTGTCATCTTCATTTTTAAAACCTCTCTTTTCATTTAGCCGGCGGGCGGCACCCGCCGGCCTTAAAGAATAAATAAAAATAAGCCTGTGACCCGACAAAGCGGAACCACAGGCTTAAAAACTGCTTAATTTAAGGCAAATGCCAATGATAGCGCTCCATAATAATATGACAGTTTAACACCTGTTTGGCGCTAACCCAGCAGCCTTACGGCGGCAACCGTAAAACAACTTCGGCAGAATTGCCTTTTGCCCGCGGCTGCTTGCCGGCATTGCCAACGGGGGACTCATCGTTTCTGCTCCTCTATCAAGTACAGATTAAATTTTTACTTATTATAACGCACAAATTTTGCCTTGTCAACCCTTTTGGCCCGTATTTTCGCTAAAATTTGCAAATTTTAGGCCGGTTTGCGGCAAAATTACGCCAAACTTGTTTATTTTGCCTTCATATTTTTAACATAAGCCGGGCTTAAAATAGGGGTAACAAGCAAAAACAAATTAAAAAAGGGGGAGCGCGCTATGCCGCAAACGGTATTTGAGCGGGTAGAAAAAAAGTATTTGCTAACGCCCCGGCAGGCTGCGCTGCTGCAAGGCCTTTTGCAAGGGCACCTGGTGCCGGATGCATACGGCCCCAGCACCGTTTGCAGCCTTTACGCCGACACGGCCGATTATTTATTAATTCGCCGCTCGGTAGAAAAACCGGCGTATAAAGAAAAGATGCGGCTGCGCACCTACGGGGTGCCAACCGGGCAGTCTACCGCTTTTTTAGAGCTGAAAAAGAAGTTAAACGGCACGGTTTACAAGCGCCGCCTAACCTTAAATTACCAAACGGGCCTTAAAATTTTAAACGGGCAGCGGCAGCTGCTGCCGGGTACGCAAATTGGGCGGGAGGTTGGCTGGTTTTTGCAAAGCTACAGCGGCCTGCGGCCCGCCGCCGCGGTTTTTTGCGAGCGGCAGGCGTTTTGCGACCGCGACGACCCCACCCTGCGCTACACCTTTGACCGAAACATTACAGCGCGCCTAAACCGGCTGGACCTTTCGGCCGGCACCGGGGGCGAGGCACTGTTAAACCCCGGCGAGGTGCTGCTGGAGCTAAAAACCGGCCAAAACCTGCCGCTTTGGCTGTGCCGGCTGCTTAGCGAGCTTAAAATTTATTCTACCGGTTTTTCTAAATACGGCACGCTGTACCAAGGCTTTGTTTTGGGCCGGCAAAATTCCTCCGCCGGGCCGGAATTTTTGCCTGTAACGGCGCCGCGCTGTTGCGGCCAAGCGGCCGAGCAAACCTTTTAAATAGGTAATAAACCCCTTTTTGGGGGCGGCCTGCAGGGCCCCGTCCTTAACTATTTTGGGGCGGCCTGTAGGGCCCCGCCCTTAACCGGCGGGAGCCGAACGGGGGTTGACGGGGCATTGCCAGGGCACTGACGGGGCATTGACGGGGCGTTGTCCGTTTTTGTTAGCGGCGGCCGGCTGTGCGGCGGCCAGCCGTTTTGCCAAAACCACGCGGCCGTTTGGTTGCGCGCCCGGCTTTTAACCGTTGGCTTTTTTGCTTTGTTGTTTGTTTTGCTTTTTTTCTTTTGTTTTTTGCGCTTTTAAAATATTTTGAACGGAGAGTTTTACCATGTTAGAACGACTTTTTACCTCTATTACCAAAAGCACCGTAACCCCCGCCGGTTTTTTTATTTGCACCGGCTGCTCGCTGCTGTTGGGCTTTTTGCTGGCGGCGGCCTACCAGTTTAAAAACAGCACCAGCAAAAGCTTTGTGCTAACCTTAGCGCTGTTACCAACCATTGTGCAGGTTATTATGATGTTGGTAAACGGCAATTTGGGAACCGGGGTGGCGGTTATGGGCGCTTTTTCGCTCATTCGCTTTCGCTCGGCGCCCGGCACCGCGCGGGAAATTTTAGCTATTTTTTCGGCCATGGCGGTAGGGCTGGCTACCGGGGTTGGCTACATTGGTATTGCGGCCGTTTTTACGGTTACTATAATAGCGGCAACCTTTTTGTACACCGTTACCGGCTTTGGCGCCGGTGCCAATTGCAGGCGGGAGCTTAAAATTACCATTCCCGAAAGCTTAGATTACACCGAGGTTTTTGGTGATCTGTTTGAAAAGTACACAAAATCGCACCGCCTGAACAAGGTTAAAACCAGCAACCTGGGCAGCCTGTTTCAGCTGTATTATTCGGTAGAGCTGCGCTCGGAGCAGCAGGAAAAAGCGTTTTTAGACGAGCTGCGCTGCCGTAACGGAAATTTAGATATTATTAGCAGCCGTTTTGCAACGGTGCGGGAGGAGCTGTAAAACACCATGAAAAAATTATTTTCCGTTTGTGCGGCGCTTTGCCTGCTCTTGGTGGTTGCGGGGTGCGGCAAAAACAGCAGCACCGGCACTGCTGCGGTTGCGGCCGTGGCGGCTCATTCTTCCATTTCGGTAGAAAAAATGAACTTGGAATTGACCGACCGGGACAGTGACGATTCTTACAACGCGGCCTCGGCCGTTACTTTAAGCGAAACAAGCGAGGTTTTAAACATTACGGCGGCCGGCACCTACCTTGTAAGCGGCACGCACCGCCAAATTGTAGTAGAAGCGCCCGAAAACGCCAAGGTGCAGCTGGTGCTGCAAAATGTAACGCTGACCGCGCAGAATGAGCCGGCTATTTATGTAAAATCGGCCGACAAGGTTTTTGTAACGCTGGCCGAACAAAGTGTGAATACCGTTTCAGACGGCAGCAGCCGCCAAAACGGTCAGGAAAGCACCGATGCAGCTATTTTCAGCAAGGCCGATTTAACCTTAAACGGTACCGGCACCTTAAAGGTTACCGGCAATTACAAGCACGGCATTGTAAGTAAGGATGACCTTGTAATTGCCAACGCCAAGCTGGCTGTTACCGCCGCGCGCCACGGGGTAGAGGGCAAGGATTGCCTAAAGCTGAGCGAGGCCGACCTAACGGTGACGGCCGGGGGCGACGCCCTGCGCAGCACGAACGAGGAGGACGAAAACCGCGGGTTTATTGTTGTTTACAGCGGCAATTACAGCCTAACCGCCGAGCAGGACGCCGTGCAGGCCCAAACCGCATTGCTAATAAAAAACGGCACCTTTACCCTGCAAAGCGGCGGGGGCAGCGCCAACGCCAGCACCAACCAAAACGGCGAAAAAAACGAAAAATGGGGCAGCTGGGGCCGGCCGGAGCAGGAAAACAGCACCGCCGACGAAAACACGACCAGCGCCAAGGGCCTAAAGGCGGGCACGCTTTTAAAAATTGAAAACGGCAGCTTTACGGTAAATTCCTCCGACGACAGTATTCACGCCAACGGCGATGTTGAAATTAACGGCGGCAGCCTGCAGCTTACCTCGGGCGACGACGGCGTACACGCCGTCAGTAACCTGTTTGTAAATGGCGGTACGCTTACGGTTCAAAAATCCTACGAGGGGTTAGAGGCCAGCGTGTTAAACCTAAACGGCGGCACTTTAAGCATTACCGCCTCCGACGACGGCCTGAACGCCGCCGGCGGAAACGACGGCTCGGCCTTAAACGGGCGGCCGGGGCAAAACGAATTTGCCGCCGACGAAAGCGTTGCGCTGAACATTACCGGCGGGTACCTTTTTGTAAACGCCTTGGGCGATGGGCTGGATTCTAACGGCAATTTAACCGTTACCGGCGGCACGGTTTTGGTTAGCGGGCCGGAGGATAACGGCAACGGCGCGCTGGATTATAACGGCGAGGCGGTAATTACCGGCGGCACTGTAATTGCAACCGGCAGCAGCGGCATGGCGCAGGGCTTTGGCAAAAATTCTACGCAGGCAGCGTTTATGTACACCCTAACGCAAACGGTACAGGGTGGCACCGAGGTTGCCGTTACCCAAAAGGACGGTACGGTGCTGGCCTCGTTTTTACCCTCTAAGGCTTTTAACAATGTGGTTGTTAGCTGCCCTAGGCTTAGCAGCAGCGGCACCTACCAATTAAAGCTGGGCGGCACGGTTTCGGGGGCCGACGAAAACGGCTTTGCCGAAAGCGGCACCGTTAGCGGCGAGCAAAGCAGCCTTGAGGTTGCGCTAACCGGCCAAATTACAACCTTTGGCAGCGCCGGCGGCTTGGGGCAAAACGGCGGGCCCGGTAAGGGGGCGGCCAAGGGGAGCCCGGCCAAAAGGGCAAGGGCGGCCCCGGCGGCAACAAGCAGTAACCCCCGTGCCGCCAAAAACGCCTTAAACCCGCCAATTTAAAAGGCTGCGGCGGCAATTAAAATAAAGCCCGGGTTAAAGGGCGCAGGGAATTACTGGTAATAAAAACAAAAAAACAACACCAAAAATTAAAACAGGCAAACAAAAAAGCAATGAACCGCCCGGTTTTGGGGGTGCATTGCTTTTTGTTAATTTTTAGCTTTGTAAAAACAGTAGGGTTTGTTTGGCAGCCTATTTTTGCCCGTTAACATGGCGCTTAATTGCCTCAAACGAGCTGTCGCTAATATCGTGCTCCATTTTGCAAGCGTCCTCGGCGGCAATGTCCGGGTCTACCCCTAAGCGAATTAAAAAATCAGTTAGCAGGGTGTGGCGTTCGTAAATTTTTTGTGCAATTTCAAGGCCGGAGCCGGTTAGGGTAATGTAGCCAGATTTATCTACCAAAATAAACCCGCCCTCTTTTAACAGGCCAACCGCCCGGCTTACGCTGGGCTTAGAAAAGTTCATGTAAGTGGCAATATCCAACGACCGAACCGCCCCGCTTTTGCGGGCCAGCACATAAATTGATTCCAAGTACATTTCGCCGGATTCCTGCAAATGCATGGTAGGTTCCTCCTTTAATTTAAAATAATAAAAACTTGAAAAAATAATAAAAGCTGATAAAATAATCAAAATCTGCAACGGCTTTGGGCCAAAGGGCCGGCGGCGGTGCAAAATTGAAGGGCGGCAAGTCCGGGCACAGGGGTAAACCCACAGGTACAGGGGAAAGCCACAGGCACAGAGTTAATCCAAAGGCCGACAGGCCGGTTAGCCCCAAGCGGCGCGTTTTGGCTTTTGGCAAGCAGCCTTTTAAAGCGCCGCTTACCGCTTTTACCGTTTCTTACCGTTTAGTATATCACCTTTTTGCCGTTTAAGCAAGTGCCGTTTTTTAATTTTGCGGCGGCAGCCGGGTTAATCGGCAACGGTTAGCTCAATTTGGTCGCCAACAAAGGTTACGCTGCCGCTTTTTAAGGATTGCGCCGTAATTTTTTTATCGGCCGCGGCGGCCGGGTCTAAGCTTTCGCCCAAGGCGGTTTTAATGCTGCTTACGGTCAGCTTGCCGTCGCTTAGCAGCTCGGCAACAGTTTTTCCGGTGTAATCGGGTACGGTAAGGCGTTTGCCGCTAACCGTTACGGTAACGGTGCCGGTAACCTTTTTGCCAACCTCTACCGACTGGGCTAAAACCGTGCCCGGCCCGGCGGGGTCGGTTTTAAATTTTAGGGTGTAGGAAATGCCGGCCTCTGAAAGCTGAGCCAATGCGTCGTGCAGCGGGGCGCCAACAATTTCGGGCATATAAACCGCGTTGCTGCTGCCCGAGCTAACGGTTACCGAAATGGCCTTGCCAAGCTCTACCCGCAGCCCGCTTTTAATTGATTGCTCTAAAATAATGCCCTCCTCCACACTTTCCGATTCCCGGTAATTAATTTTGCCCAGACGCAGCCCTAAGGCCTGCAGCTCGTTTTCGGCCTCGTCAATGGTTTTGCCGGTAAGCGTTGGGCAAATGGCCAGGTCGCCGTCCTGCTCCGGCTCGGAGCTGCTGCTTTGGGGGGTACGGTAGGTGGGCTTGGTGCTGGAGGTATCGTGGTAGCCGGTGCCAATGCGGCTTTCCTGCTGCTCGGTCTGACCCGAAATAACAAGCTCAGAGTTGGCGCCGCCCTTGCCGGCTTTGCCCTTTGGCAGCAAAATGAAAGCTGCCGTTAGGGCGCCTAAAACAACAACCAAGCCGGTGCAAAGCAGCACCAAGGGCAGGGCTTTGCGCTTTTTAGCGGCCGGTGCTTTTTCGGTAGCCGGGGCCGTTTCGGCCGCCGGCGTTGCGCCTTGGGCTTCTGGTTGCCCGTTAGCCGGGGCCAAGCCCTTGCCCGGTTGGCCGCTTGGGTTAGGCGCCTGCTTTTGGCTGCCGCTTGGCAGCCTTGCAAACAGCAGGCGAACCTGCCCTAAGAATTTAGAAAACAGCGTTTGCGGGCTGTGCTTTTTTAAAACGCGGGGGCTGTTTAGCTGGCGCAGCACCGCCGCAGCGCTGCCGCTGCGTACGCGAACCTGCCAGTTTAGCCCGTTTAAAAGGGCGCTGCTTTGGGCGGCGGTTAAACCGCGGTTAAATCGCCGGGGGCTTTGCAAAGTATCGGCCCGGGGGCGCTCAAAGCAAACGGGGGGAATACGGCCGCACAAAATGCGGTATAAAACTGCCGCTAACGAGTAGGCGTCGGCTGCGGGCGAAATATCTCCGGCGCTGGGGTCAAACAGCTCGGGCGCCGCGTAGGAGGGGTTTATGCAGGCGGCGCGGATTTCTAAATCGGTTACCGATTCAAAAACCGAAACGCCTAAGCCGTATAGTCGCAGCTCGCCGTTTTTTAAAATGTAAATGTTGCCGGGGCAGGCGGTGCCAAAAACAATGCCGGCGGCGCTCAGAGCCTTAAAGGCCCCGGCCAGCTCTTTGGCAAATTGCAGCGCGTGCGCTTTGGTAATGGGAATGTTGCTGTGCAGCAGCTCCCGCAGCGGGGTGCCCTCAAAATAAGCGTGCACGGCAACGCCAAAGCCGTCCTGCTCAAAAACATCTATGGTGCGGGGCAGCACACTGCAAAGGTTTACCTCGGCCATGGCGCGGCTAAATTGCAAAAATTGCTGCAGCAGCGCCCGGTTGGCCACCGCCTTTTGGTTTACCTTTAACCGCCCGTTGCAAACGCGCAGCAGCACACGGTCGTTCGCGGCAGAGTCAAACCCGGCGTAAATTTGGCAGGCGGGCTGCTCCTCTAACAATGCGCCTACGGTGTAGCGCCCTTTTAAAACGCTGTTAACGGCTAACGCCCCTACGGGGTTGGGCTTTAAAACCTCGTACCCGCAGGCCGGGCAGTTTTTTTCGGTTGTTACCGGCTGCATACAGGCCGGACATCTGTTTTCCAAAAAATCACCTCTTAAAAACGGCAGTAAACCGCAAGTGAAACAATAGTGTACGCACAAAACCGTGGGGAAAGGCCCGCCTAAGTGGGGGCAAAGCAGCGGTTTTGCTTTGAAAATAAAGGCCGCGCATTTGCGGGCCAAGGTTAACCGGGCCAAAATAAGGGGGCTTAAACGGCGTTTAACCAAAGCAAGGTTTGGCCCAAAATAATTTACCTTAAATTTATTTTATGAACCAAAAGGGGAATTATTACCGGGTAAAAAGGCTTTTATTGGAAAAGCTTTTACCGGCCCGGCGGCTCGGCGCCGTTTTTTGCGGTCTGCCGAAAAGTGCTGCCCCGGCCGCCGCGCGCTGCTATTATAGCCCAACCCAAAAGGGCTGCTGCCCCGGCCCGGCCGCAACACGCCGTTACTCCTCCTGCTCTAACAGGCTTACCTGTATTCCGCGGGTTGGCAGCGGGGTAGAAAAAACAATTTGCGTTTCGGTACTGCCAAAGGTTTGCAGCTTGTTAATAAAGGCGTCCAGCGCCTCGGTGCTTTCAAACGCAACCTTTAAAATCATAGAATAATGCCCGGTTACGCAGTTGCACTCCAGCACATTGGGGTGGCCGGCAATAAAGGGGTAAAATTCCGGCTTTTGCACCGGCTGCACCTCTAAATTAATAAACGCCACAATGGGGAACCCTAATTTTTTGTGGTCTACAATGGCGCTGTAGCCGGTTAAAATGCCCTCGCGCTCCAGCCGCTCTATTCTGGCGGCGGTAGCCGGGGAGGAAAGGAACACCTGCTCGGCCAGCTGCTTTAGCGGCACGCGGGCGTTTTTTTGCAGTAGTCCAATTAGCTTTAAATCAATGGAATCCATTTAAATCACCCTTTACTTTCACAGTCTTTACCCGGCAGAGCCGGCGTTACAAATAAGGTTTTGTTGGTGGTGTAAATAACCATGCCCGGCTTGGCACCGGCCGGCTTTTTTACAAATTTTTGCGGTGTGTAATCTACCGGCACGCTGCCCGATTGCCGCGCCTTAGAGTAATACGCGGCCAGCCCGGCGGCGGCCAAAACGGCTTTTTCGCTGGGCTTGGCTCCGCCGCAGCAAAGAATAACATGCGAGCCGTGAATATTTTTGGTGTGAAACCACCAATCGGTTTTTTGGGCCAGCTTTAGGGTAAGCCGGTCGTTTTGCAAATTGTTTCGTCCAACTAAAATTTTAAACCCGTCTACCGTAAATTCAAGCGGCTTTACCGGCGCAGAAGCTTTTTTGGCTCCCTTGCCGGCGGTTTTTAGGTAGCCGGCCTCGGCCAGCTCGGTGCGAATTTCGCGCAGGGTTTGGGTGTCGTCGGCCGATTGCAGCGCAAATAAAACCGATTGCAGGTAGCTTTGCTCCTGCCGGCAGCTGCGAATAAGCCCGGCCAGCGTTTGCTCGGCGGTGCAGGCCTTTTTGTAGCTTTTAAAAAAGGCGGCGGCGTTTTGCGCGGGTGAAAGGGCCGGGTTAAGCAAAATGGTTAGCTCCTCGCCCGTTTCGCTGTAATAGTTTTGCACCGTAACCGCGGTTGCGCCGCGTCCCACCCGGTACAAATTGGCTTTTAACAGCTCGCCTTGAATACGCAAATTCTCTTTATTCTTGGTGGCATTTTGCTCTTTTTGCCGCAAGGCTAATTTGCGCTCGCAGCGGCTAAGCAAATTTCGCACGGTTTTTAATAAATCGGCCGAAAAACGCTCTAACCGGCGCAGACGGTCGCGCTCGCCGTAAAAAGCCTCCAGCAGCTCGCTGTAGCCGGGCTGCTGCTTTAGGCAGTACAGGCTGCCGTACTGCTGCACAGCCAAAAAGGTAAAATCCTTAGGGCAGCCGTTTGGCTCTGCCAACAGCAGCGGCGTGCCGCCGTTTAACACTGCGGTTTTCAAGGCGTTTAGCTGCTGCTCAATTGTTTTTGGTAAAACGGCGGTGCCGGGGCTTTCGGGCGCGTTGCAGCGCAGGGCAAGCTCGCGGCAAAGCAGGGGCGAAACACCCGCAATCTGCTGCAAAACGGCGTTTGGCAGCGGCAGGCCGCTTTGGGCAATTTTGGCGGCGGCAGCGGTTAGGTCGCCGGTTAAAAGGTCGGTTTTGTCAGCGCTTTGCGGCAGCTCGTACCGCGCGCCGGGCTGCAGCAGCCGGCCGCCCTTTTCAAGGTCGCTGTGGCGGGCACATTCAATAATTCTGCCTTCGGCCCCAACTAAAATTAAGTTGGCCGAGTGACCCATTAGCTCGCACACCAGCTTTAGTGCTACCCGGTCACCCAGCTCGTTGGTGGCCTGTACGGTAAAGCACAGCAGCCGTTCGCAGCCGTAGGTTTCTACCGCCGTTATGCGCCCGCCGCAAAGGTGCTTGCGCAGCAGCATACAAAACATGGGCGGCTTTTCGGGGTTTTCAAAGCTTTGGGTGGTAAAATTAACCCGCGGTCGGTCGGGGCTAATAGAAAAAAACAGCCGGTAATGGCAGCCGCGCCCCTTTAGGGTTAGCAAAAATTCGTTTTTCGAGGGAATATGGATCTTTTCAATGTGGGTGTCTACCGCCGTTTGCAGCTCGGCGGCCAGGCAATGAATAAAACAGCCGTCTAACGGCATAAGGCGTCACTCCCAAAATAATATTTTTGCTTTGCCGGTTTAAATTTGGCGCCCGGCTTGGCCTGGCCTTGCAATTGCCCGGGCAGGCGCTGTAACTGGGCAGCCGAACCCTGCAAGGGGGGTTGATTAGGCGTTGCAACTGGGCAGGTAAACCCTGCAAGGGGTTGGTTGGGCGCTGCAACTGGGCAGGTAAACCCTGCAAGGGGGTTAATTGGGCGCTGCAACTGGGCGGCCAAACCCTGCAATGGGGTTGATTGGGCGCTGCAACTGGGCGGCGCCGTTTTGCGCCGGTCCGGTTTAATGCTGCTCCGGCTTAGCGGGCTTGCCTGGTTGGTCAGGCTCCCCCGCCGGCTGTGCGCCGGGTGGCGTCTGGCCGGGGTTTTGCGTTTGCCCGGCGCCGGTTTGCGCGTTTTTGGCCTTATTAGTCTGCGCTGGCTTTAAAACCGACTGCGTTGGCTCAGCCGCTTGCTTATTGCGCTTTTTGCCCCTTGGCTTTGGTGCTGCGGCGGTACTGTTTAACAGCTGCTGCCACTGCTCGGCCGAAATGCTTTGGGCCGAAATACTGTACCGGCGGTAAATGCTTTCGGCAATTTCGCGGCAGCCGGCAGTGTCGTAATGCTTTTGGCGAATGGCAATTATGCAGGCAACCAGCAGGCTGGCTACAAAAACGGCCGTTGGCAGCAGGTGCCGCCACAGCAGGGTAAAATAATCGCCCGCGTTAATGTTGCCGGAAAGGCGGGTGTAGTAGGTGGCCAGCAGCGCTAAGGAGGAAACAAGGCCGGCAATCAGCCGCGCCAGCGGCAGCTTTAATTTTGCAAACAAAGCGGTAGAAAGCTGCACCAGCCCCATAATGCCTACGGCAATCAGGCTGTTTTTAATGGCGCTAATTTGCCCGGCTTGAATATCGTTTACCACGGTGGTTTTGTTGCTAAGCTTGGTGGTTAGGTCAAAAAAAGTGCCTAAAAAATAAAGCAGATTAATAACTGTGCAGCAAAGCAGCGCCAGCAAATTAATTAGGTGAAAGGTTTTGTAAGCGGGGGAGGCCGTTGTGGCGTAGCTTACCCCCTGCCGGGCCTGCTTTTGGCGCAGCAGCTCTAACAGGGCCTGTTGCTCGGTTTGCGGTTGTTTTTTCATTATTTTAAGCTCCTTTAGCCCAAAATTTTTTAATTTTTAAAGCGCGCGTGGGGGGTGTTTCCGCTTGCCTGCGGTTAAATACTTTATTATCATAACATTTTTTTGCAATTTTTGCAACCAAAAGCATTGCGAAATTTTGCGTTTTCATATATAATATTAAGTAATAGCCCGCCGGGGCTGATTTTTACCTTTAAAAAAGGGGGGACCTGCCGTGCCAATGCCAATGGGGCCGCCAAATGGCGGGGGAAGCGAAAAATACAAAGAGCCGCTGCCCAAAAGCCTGCGCGAGGTCCCGCGCTTTTTAAAAAATGTTGTTTATAAATTTTTTGGCCATTTGGGCTACATTTTAAAATTAGTTTGGCAAACCGGGCGGTGGATCACCCTTTCAATGTTTGCCATTGCTGTGCTGCAGGGCGTTCTGCCGGTTGCAACGGCTAAAATAGGGGCGCAGCTTTTAAACATTTTAGCTAAGGGGTACCAGGCTGCCGTAACCCAAACCGGCTTTAATGTTGCCGTTGTTACCACCCTGCTTTTGGTGCAGTTTGTTTGCATTTTTATTACCGGAATCCTTTCCCGCGTAAATATGGTTGTTACGCGCATTGCGGGCGAGCTGGTGGTAAACCATGTTACGGTTATGATGATTCAAAAATCCAAAGAGGTTGACCTGCAAAGCTACGACAAGCCCGAGTTTTACGAGCGGCTGGAAAACGCCGGGCGCGAGGCTGGCATTCGCCCCATTCAAATTTTAAACGCGGTATTTTCGGCCGTTAGCGCGGTTATTAGCATGGTTTCTTTTTTTGCAATTCTTTGCAGTGTAAACGCGGCCGCGCCGTTTTTAATTTTAATTTTGGCGCTGCCCTCGGCAATTGTTAGCTTTGTTTACCGCAAAAAAAACTTTGCCTATGTGCGCCGCCGTTCTACCGACCGCCGCCAGCTTGCCTATTATTCGGGCCTGTTAACGAATAAGGACATGGTAAAGGAAATTAAAATTTTTGGCCTTTCCAACACCTTTGAGCAAAAATACAACCAAACCTTTCAAAAATACTTTAAAGGCTTAAAGCGGCTGTATTTAAAAGAGGGCGCGTGGAACATTGCCGTTTCATTGGTTTCGGCCTTTGTAAACTGCTTGCTGTTTTACATGGTGGCAAAAATGGTGCTTTCCGGGCAGATTATGGTGGGCGATTATTCGCTGTACACCGGGGCGCTGAACTCTATTGTTTCGGGCGTTACGGCGCTGATTACCGCCCTTTCTACCATTTACGAGGGTACGCTGTTTATAGACAATTTAATTACCTACATGAACGAAAAGCAAACCGTTGTGCCAACCCTAAACCCGCCGGCCGTGCCAAAAAAACACACCGGGCACAAAATTGAGCTTAAAAATGTTTCGTTTTGCTACCCGCAAACCAATAATTTTGTAATTCGGCACCTTAGCTGCGTTATTGAGCCGGGCAGCACGGTGGTGCTGGTGGGGCTGAACGGCGCCGGAAAAACCACTTTAATTAAGCTAATTACCCGGCTGTACGATCCCACCGAGGGCGAGATTTTATTAGACGGGCGCAATCTTAAGGAATACGATTTATCGGCTTTGTACAGCCTGTTTGGCACTATTTTTCAAGATTTTGGCAAATACGCCGTTTCGGCGGGGGAAAATATTAGCTTTGGGCAGGTGGCCCGGCCGCCGCAGCCGCAGCGGGTGCAGCAGGCTGCCCAAAAGGCCGATGCCGACGATTTTATTACCCGCCTGCCAAACGGCTACCAAACGCAGCTTACCCGTTATTTTGATGAAAACGGCATAGAGCTTTCGATTGGCCAGTGGCAAAAGCTTTCAATTGCGCGGGCCTTTTACAGCGATTCCGACATTTTAATTTTAGACGAACCAACCGCCTCGCTGGACGCCATTGCCGAGCAGGAGGTTTACAGCCAGTTTGACTCCTTACGGCGGGACAAAACAACCATTTTTGTTTCGCATCGGCTTTCCAGCGCAACGGTGGCCGATAAAATTTTGGTGCTGCAAAACGGCCGGCTGGCCGAGCAGGGCACCCACGCCGAGCTGATGGCTCAAAAGGGCGAATATTACCGGCTGTTTACCACCCAGGCCAAGCGCTACCGGGAGGCCGAAAGCACCGTTTGGCCAAGCGCTGCGCAATAAATAACCCGGGTTGCTTTTACCCGGCTTTTACCCGGTTTATTTTAAAACATTTTAAGTTATATTTTTAAATTACCGGGGCGTAAATTACCGGGGCGGTCTGCGGTTTGCGCCGGGCCTTGTGCGTAAAAATTTTGGCTTACGCTAAGCCGGCTAAAAGCAGCTGCCAATAAAAAAATACTTCATGAAAAAGGAGCATTTGCAATATGTACATTTTAAAATTAAAGCCCGCGCTTAAAGATTACCTTTGGGGCGGCACAAAGCTAAAAACCGAATACCACATGCAAACAAATTTAGAAAAGGTTGCCGAGGCTTGGGTGCTTTCCACCCACAAGGACGGTCCCAGCACCGTTTTAAACGGCGAGCTGGCCGGCAAAACCCTAAACGAGGCCATTGCCGCCTTTGGGCCGGATTGTTTGGGCGAGCGCGGCAAGGCGTTTCAAAATTTTCCTGTTTTAATTAAGCTTATTGACGCAAAAGATAAGCTCTCGGTGCAGGTTCACCCAAACGATGAATACGCCCTGCGGGTTGAGGGCGAGTTTGGTAAGACCGAAATGTGGTATGTGGTAGACCACGAGCCGGGTGCCGGCATTTACTACGGCTTTAAGCACGAAATTACCAAAGAGGAGTTCCGCCGCCGCATTGAGGACAACACCTTAACCGAGGTGCTGAATTTTGTTCCGGTAGAAACCGGCAAAACCTATTTTATAGAGTCCGGCACCATTCACGCCATTGGCAAGGGCATTTTAATTGCCGAAATTCAGCAAAACTCTAACACCACCTACCGCGTTTCCGACTACGGGCGCTTAGGGGCCGACGGCAAGCCCCGCCCGCTGCACATTGAAAAAGCGGTAGAGGTTACCCGCCTGGCCCCGCCGCAGCCGCACATTCCGCAAAACAAGGCCCTGCTGGCCGATTGCAAATATTTTAAGGTTCGGCTGCTGCAAATGCAAAGCGGCGCCGAGCTGAATGTTGACAGCGGCTCCTTTTCCTCCATTTTGTGCTTAGAGGGGCAAGCCGAGCTGAGCGGCGTGCATCTGGAAAAGGGCGATTGCGCCTTTATTCCGGCCAGGTTTGGCAGTGTGCAGCTATTGGGCAGCGGCAAGTTTATTGAAAGCAGGGTTTAACGCCGTGGCAACCTTGAATATTGTTTTGGTAGAGCCCGAAATTCCGCAAAATACGGGCAATATTGCCCGTACCTGCGCCGCTACCGGCGCGCGGCTGCACATTGTGCGCCCCATGGGCTTTAAAATTGACGATAAAAAGCTAAAGCGCGCCGGGCTGGATTACTGGCACCTTTTAGATACTACCTATTACGACAGTACCGACGAGCTTTTTTTAAAAAATCCTAACGCCGCGTTTTACTATTTTACCACCAAAGCCCGGCAGGTTTACGCCAATGTTTGTTACCCCAACAACTGCTTTTTGGTTTTTGGCAAAGAAACCAAGGGCCTGCCCGAACCGCTGCTGCTAAAGAACAAGGAAAGCTGCGTGCGGGTGCCAATGGTAGAGGGGGCGCGCAGCCTAAACCTTTCTAACACCGTGGCGCTGGCGGCGTACGAGGTTTTGCGCCAATGGCAGTTTCCGCAGCTGCAAAACGCCGGCCGGCTGCATTTGTATAATTGGGATACCGGCGAGCTGTTAGAAACCCCGCTGCCGGGCTAAGCCGGCAAAAGCCTGCATTTAGTTGGCAAAGGCCCAAAGCTTAATAGCCAAAAGCTTTGGCGGCGCAGGTAATTTTGTTTTGCAATACGGCAAAAAAAGGCCAAAACGGCCGAAAAACAAGGCCCAAAATGCCCGCCGCCGAAAGCCCTTTAACCGGGCTAAGCCGGCAAAAGCCAAACCGCTTGCTTTGGCGGGCGCGGGCAGGTTTATTTTGCCGTAAGGCTAAAACGCCCTGCGCTTAGGCTTTTAACCCGTTGGCCGCTTAGCGCCAAAAACCGTTTTGGCTTAAATTTTAAAGTTTATTTGTTTGTTAAAATGTTTGTGATTAAGGAAAATTTATGCTGTTTCATGTAATAACCGTTTCTAAGCAGGTGCTGGTGCTGTTTATTTTAATTGGCATTGGCTTTTTGCTGGCAAAGCTAAAGGTAATGAGCAAGGAGGGCGCGCGTGTTTGCTCCGACCTTGCTTTGTACCTTGCAACCCCCTGTGTTATTTTAAAATCCTTTTCCCGCAGCTTTAACCCCGAAATGCTAACGGGGTTTTTGGTTTGTTTGGCCGCCGCGGTTGGTATTCACCTGTTTGGCATTGTGCTGGGGTGGCTGCTGTTTCGCCGGTCCGAGGAGAATACCCGCCGGGTATTACGCTTTGCGGCGGTTTTTTCTAACGCCGGGTTTATGGCAATTCCGCTGCAGCAGGCCGTTTTGGGCGAGGTTGGCGTGTTCTACGGCGCCTCGTACATTGCGGTGTTCAACCTGTTTATGTGGACCTACGGGCTGTATGCAATCAGCGGCGACAAAACTCAGTTAAGCCTTAAAAAAATTGTAATAAACCCCGGGGTGTTCTCGGTTTTTTTAGGGTTTATTTTGTTTTTGTGCCGGGTGCAGCTGCCCGAGCTTATTTTAAAGCCGGTAGAATTTTTAGCCGGGCTGAATACCCCGCTGCCAATGCTGGTAATTGGGTTTTATTTGGCCGGCAGCAATGTGTTAAAAAGCTTAAAAAGTCCGGCGGCCTTGCTGGCAATGGCGGTAAAGCTGTTGGTTATTCCGTTGGCGGCGCTGCTGGTTTTGCGGTTGTGCGGGCTTACGGGCAGCGTGCCGGTGGCAATGGTTATTGCGGCCAGCGCCCCTACGGCGGCCGCCACTACCATGTTTTCTGCCAAATACGGCCGCAATACCGAGCTTTCGGTAAATTTGGTTTCGGCAACAACCGTGCTTTCAATTTTAACAATGCCGCTGGTAATTGCTTTGGCGCAGCTGTAACGCCCAAGGCGGCCGCTTGGTAAAGAGGCACCCGCCGTAAAAATTGCCGAGAATAATCTCCGTAACAATTACAGTAAGCAATTACAGTAAACAATTACAGCAAACAATTGCTGTAAGCACCCGCCGCGCAAAAATTAGGTAAATAACCGCGGTAAACAGCTGCCGCGCAATAATGGGGCGGGCAAAATTTGCCCGGTGCCGGCTTTGCCGGGCTAAAAACTAAAAAGCCCTTTGGCCGGCGGGCTTTGCCGGGCTAAAAAGGCGTTGAATTTGCCGGCTGCCGGGGCAGGGCCGCCTAAAGGGCAAAACGGTTTAATGGGGGCGGGCCCGGCAAAACGCATTTTATTTGACAAACAGCCTGCCCGTGTGGTAAGATATTTTGGAACAAATTTGGCGCTTTTGCCCTTTGCGGGTGGGCGCGAACCGGGAAAGAGGTACCCAATGGTTTGGACAGAAATTAAATTAAAAATTCCAACCCACCGCGCCGAGGAGGCAGCCGGCATTGCCAACATGGTAGTGCCCTACGGCCTGTATTTAGAGGATTACTCGGACTTAGAGCAGCAGGCGGTAGAAATAGCGCATATTGATTTAATAGACGAGGAGCTGCTGCAAAAAAATCGCGACGAGGCAGTAATCCACCTGTATTTGCCCAGCAACGAAAACGCGCGGGAAAGCCTGAGCTTTTTAAAAGAGCGGTTTGAGGCGGCCAATATTCCCTTTCAAGCCGACACCGGCAAGGTAGACCCCAAGGATTTTGAAAATAACTGGAAAAAATACTTTAAAAGCACCGAAATTGGCCAACGGCTTTGCATTTGCCCCAGCTGGGAGCAATACAATAATAAAGAAAACCGCAGGGTGCTTAAAATAGACCCCGGCGCCGCCTTTGGCACCGGCACCCACGCAACCACCGCCATGTGTTTGGCGCTGTTAGACCAATTTGCTGCCCCCGGCCAAACGGTTTTGGATATTGGCTGCGGCAGCGGAATTTTATCAATTGCCGCGGTGCTGCTGGGGGCCGAGCGCGCCACCGGTATTGACATTGACCCGGTTGCCGTAAAGGTAGCGCAGGAGAATGCCGCGTTAAACGGCCTTTCGGCCAAAACCGAGTTTTTGGTTGGCAATTTAAACAAAGAAATTACCAACCGTTACAGCGTTGTTTGCGCCAATATTGTGGCCGATGTTATTATGGCCTTAGCGCCGGATGTACCGGGCCTGTTGGTGCCGGGCGGGCGCTTTTTGTGCTCCGGGATTATTGATTCCCGCGCCGAGGAGGTTCGCGCCGCGCTGCTGCAGGCCGGTCTGCAAATAACCAACACCGTAACCGAAAGCAACTGGGTTGCCTTTGCTGCAGCCGTTGCGCAGTAATAAATGTAAACGGAGAACACTATGTTAGAATTTGAGGAACAAAAGTTAAAACTTAGCGGGGCCGAGCCCGAACTGCAAAATTTGTGCGACGCTATTTCCCCCAAAAAGCTGGCGGCCGAAATTGAGGAGCTGGAGGCCAAAACCACGCAGCCCGGCTTTTGGGATAACCGCGAGGGCTCGGAAAAAACGCTTAAAACCATTGGCGAAAAAAAGGCCAAGCTGGAAACCTACACCTCCCTTAAAGGGCTGTTTGACGACACCTTGACCTTGATTGAAATGGCCGATGAGGAGGGAGACCTTACCGTTTTAGATGAGGTAAAAGCAGATGTAGAGGCCTTTGAAAAGCGCTTGGCCTCGGCAACGCTTGCTACCCTGCTTACCGGCGAGTACGATAAAAACAACGCTATTTTAACCTTTCACGCCGGTGCGGGCGGCACCGAGGCGCAGGACTGGAACGAAATGCTGGTTCGTATGTACACCCACTGGGCCGAAAAGCACGGCTTTAACGCCAAAATGCTGGACTTTTTAGACGGTGACGAGGCCGGCCTGAAAAGCGCGGTGCTGCTGGTAGAGGGCACCAACGCCTACGGCTATTTAAAAAGCGAGCACGGGGTGCACCGCTTGGTGCGGGTTTCCCCGTTTGATTCCTCCGGCCGGCGCCACACCTCCTTTGCCTCGTTAGAGGTTATGCCCGAAATTTCAGACGATACCGAAATTAACATTCGCCCAGAGGATTTAAAGGTAGATGTTTACCGCTCCAGTGGCGCGGGCGGGCAGCATGTTAACAAAACCTCCTCGGCCGTTCGAATGACGCACCTGCCAACCGGCATTGTGGTTGCCTGCCAAAACGAGCGCAGCCAGCACCAAAACCGCGAGGTCTGCTTAAAAATGCTAATGTCAAAGCTCATAGAAATTAAAGAGCGCGAGCATTTAGATAAAATTGAGGATATTAAGGGTGTACAAAAGGAGATTGCCTGGGGCTCGCAAATTCGCTCTTATGTATTTATGCCGTACACCCTGGCAAAGGACCACCGCACCGGGTTTGAAAACGGTAACATTAACGCCGTTATGGACGGCGATTTAGACGGCTTTATTCAGGCCTATTTAAAAGCCGCCTCGAAGGGTGAATTAAAGTAATTTTAACGCTTTGAGCCGGCGGGCGCCGAACGCCGTGTAGGCTTAGTGCGGCTTTTGCCGCCTGCCCGGCCGGGTAACCCCTTTTTACAAAACTGCGGGAGGCATTGTTATGCAAAATATTCAAGCCGTTATTTTTACCGCCATAGCCGCCGTTAGCGCGGTGTTTTTGCGGTGTATTCAATTAGCGTTTATGATAGAGCCTGCCACCGGCTTTACCGCCGATGATATGTTGGTTTTTAGTACGGCTGTTACCGTAATTATTTTGCTGCTGTGCGTTGTTTGCGGCGTTATTACGCTGTTTGGCCGCGGCAGCAACGGCGAGGGCGCAAAGCCCAAACGCTCCTTTTTATTGGCCGGCGTTTGCCTTTTGCTGGGCTGCGCTTTAATGGTAGAGCCAATTTTAAACGGGGTGGCGGTTAACAATGTGCCGGGCGTTTTGTGTGTTTTAAGGCTTGCGGCAATGCTGCTTTCGGGCGTTTGCTTTCTTTACGCCGGGGTTTGCCTGCTGTTTGGGTACCGCATTGCGCTGGGCCTTACGGTGGTGCCAACCGTTTTGTGGGTGCTGCGGCTTATGTGTACCTTTATCAGCTATACTGTTATGTCGAATATTACCGATAATTTTTACGATATTTGCAGCCTTATTTTTACCCTTTTGTTTTTTATGTACCAAGGCAAAACCCTGTGCGGCGTTGGCAGCAAAAAGCGCGCGGCGTTTATGCGCATAACCGGCAGCATTGCGTTTATTATGAACCTAACGGCCGTACTGCCGCATTACCTTATTTCGGCCTTTGGGGTAACGGGCTTTGCACACCGCCCGGTAGACCACCCCGTAACCACCCTGCTGGTAACGGCGTACATAGCCGTTTGCCTTTGCACGGCGCGCGGAAAAGCTAAAGCCGGGGGCGCCGGGCCTGCCGGCAGCGCCGCAAAGTAACATTTAGCCAACGCCGCCGCGGTAAAACCGTTTAGGGCTTGGCACCGCCCACCAAGGCGGGCAAAAAGGGCTTAAAAGGCCGCAAAAACAGCGCAACTCCGGCAAACTGCGTTTAGGGCCGCTGCTTTTGCAAGGGGCAGTTTTAGGTGTTCGGGGGTTAATTTTGCCGGCCCGGTTGCAGTAAATTTTAATTGCCCGGCACTGCCGGCAAAACCGTTTTGGGGTTTATTTTTGCTTGCCTAAAATGCCGCAGTTTATTGGCGCAAAGCGCCGGGTTAAAACTTTTTGCCGCGGGGCAAACTAAAAAAGGTGATTTGATTGAACAGAATAACAATTGCCGAGCTAAAGCAGCAGCTGCCGGCCTTGGGCGGCCAAACCGTTACGGTGGCCGGTTGGGTACGCAGCCTGCGCAACGCTAAAAGCTTTGGCTTTTTAAATTTAAACGACGGCAGCTGTTTTTCCAGCGTGCAGGTTGTTTTTGAGCAAAGCAAGCTTACAAATTTTTTTGAAATTGCCCGGTTAAATGTTGGCGCCGCGGTAACGGTTACCGCAACGGTGCTGCTAACCCCGCGAAACCCGCAGCCGTTTGAGCTAAACGCCGCGGCCGTTACGGTAGAGGGGGCCTCCGCGCCCGATTACCCGCTGCAAAAAAAGCGGCACTCGTTAGAATTTTTGCGCGAGCAGGCCTACCTGCGGCCGCGCACCAATTTGTTTTCGGCCGTTTTTCGTATTCGCAGTACGGCCGCTTTTGCGCTGCACACCTTTTTTAACAGCCGCGGTTTTTTGTATGTGCACACCCCGTTAATTACCGCGTCCGACTGTGAGGGCGCCGGCGAAATGTTTCGCGTAACTACCCTAAACCCGCAAAATCCGCCGTTGGACGAAGCCGGGCGGGTAGACTACCGCAAAGACTTTTTTGGCAAACAAACCAATTTAACCGTTTCCGGCCAGCTGGAGGGCGAAACCTTTGCGCAGGCCTTTGGCAAAATTTACACCTTTGGCCCAACCTTTCGGGCCGAAAATTCTAACACCGCGCGGCACGCGGCCGAATTTTGGATGATTGAGCCGGAAATGGCCTTTGCCGATTTAAACGACAATATGCAGCTGGCGTGGGATATGCTGCAATTTGTTACCCGCACGGTGTTGGAGCAGTGCCCCGAGGAGCTGGAATTTTTAAACCGTTTTACCGATACCGGGCTGCTGCAGCGTTTAACCAACCTTACCCAAAGCAGCTACCGCTGCGTAACCTACACCAAAGCAATTCAGCTGCTGCAAAACAGCAAGGCTTCGTTCAATTACCCTGTTTTTTGGGGGTGCGATCTGCAAACCGAGCACGAGCGTTGGCTTACCGAGCAGGCCTTTGGCGGCCCGGTGTTTGTAACCGATTACCCTAAAGAAATTAAATCCTTTTATATGCGGCTGAATAACGACGGCAAAACCGTTGCGGCCATGGACCTTTTGGTTCCCGGCATTGGGGAAATTATTGGCGGCAGCCAGCGTGAGGAGCGGGCCGAGCTGCTGCAGCAGCGCATGGCCGAGTGCGGCCTAAAGCAGGAAAATTACAGCTGGTATTTAAACCTGCGGCGGTACGGCTCTACCAAGCACGCCGGGTTTGGTCTGGGGTTTGAGCGGCTTATTATGTATTTAACCGGCGTTGCCAATATTCGCGATGTTATTCCCTACCCGCGCACGGTTGGAAATGCCGAATATTAAGGCAAATTAAAACAAAAACTGCCAAACCCGGCGCAGCCGGCAATTTAGCCGCTGTACCGGGTTTGGCCGGCAGGGTGAATTATACTAATTGTAATATTGCGCTTTAAATTTGTATATTAATAACTGTTGACTTTCGGGCCGCGGTTTGGTATAATAACTCTGTTATCGGTAAAATATGCGAGTGTGCTGGAATCGGCAGACAGGCACGTTTGAGGGGCGTGTGTCTTTGGCGTACGGGTTCAAGTCCCGTCACTCGCACCAAAAATCCCGTCCACTTTGCTGGGCGGGATTTTTATTTAGCAATTTTATTTTTTGCCCTTACCCCAAAATAAAATTGACAACGGAATTTTTAGGGGAAACAGGTAAAAGGTAATTGGCAGGCACTTTACAAAGCTTAATGATGTGTTATAATAAAGGTGGATAAGGCGAACCGATAGACGGTTAGCCCCAAAATAATTCGTTCAAGATTTAACCGCTTAGCTTGCAGACCGGGCGGTTATTTCTTTTTTATTTTCAATATATAACCCGCAGCAAAAATAATTATTAAAATGATATATCAGCTTGTTCCACCGGCAACACCCCCTTGCAGGGGCAAGACTGAACCATTTCACACGCATTGGAACACCGATTTTAAGAAAAATTTTAAATGCGGGCCTTGTGAAAAACCTTGGTAATTCGTTAGGATTATCAAGGTTTTATAGCACACCCTAAATTTGTTTTCTTTAAAATTCTGCAACCTAAAAGGCGCAAAAAGGCGAGCAGTTTTTTGGTGCGGAAAATGCCGTAAGGCTGTAACGCCTTACAAAGTTGGCGAACAAAAAATAGCTGTTATTTTGCCTTTTTCGGCGGGTTTGGTTGTGTGCGCCGTGGTTAATCGCCTACCGTTTTAGGGCTTTAGGCCCACCTTATTACATGGCCTATTAAACAGCCCCGGCAGATTTTGCAGCCGCTTTTCTGCCGGTTTTTTGCGGCTTTGCTGTTTTAACCGGCGGGGATATTCTTATGGCGTTAATTTGGGGGTTCCTTGCCCTACCGGCCCTAAAATTTGCCCTTTTAAAAATAAAATATTTTGTAAAAGGGGTATTGACATTTTGCAGCAGAGTAGTTATAATAATAACGGCGTTATGAAACAGTGTTATGAATAAACGGTGAGAGTATGGCAAAACAGATTGAAGGTGTGGCAGACCGTATTTTAATTGCCGCAAAGCAGGAGTTTTTAGAAAAGGGCTATGTTGAGGCCTCTTTGCGTTCTATTGCCGCGGCCGCGGGAACCAGCACCAATTCAATTTATGTTCGTTTTGGCGATAAAGAGGGCTTGTTTTCGGCTATTGTTGAGCCGGTGCTAAGCGAAATGACCGAGCGGTTTATTCGTATTCAAGAGCGGTTTCACCAAATGGAGCCGGCCGAGCAGGCCGAAAAAATGCCAAAATACGCCGACGGCGGCACGGCCGAGCTAATTGATTATATGTACAAGCATTTAGACGCCTTTCGCCTGCTGCTGGATTTTTCTTACGGTACGCGTTTTCACAATTTTGTTGATACGCTGGTGTGCATTGAGGTGGAGTACACCTACAAGTACATGGCGGCGGTTGGCTACCCGGAAAAATTCGGTGACGCGGTAACGCAGCGCCTGCTGCACATTGTAACAACCTCCCGCTTTGAAAGCTTGTTTGAAATTATTCGCCACGGTATGACCAGAGCAGAGGCCGAGGAATACATTGAGCTTTTAAGCCGCTATCATCGCACCGGTTTTCTTGAGATTTTTGGAAAAGCCGCGCAATAAACAACGCGCAATAAAAGCATTGGTACAAAAGGTTGTCCAAAACGGCGGCCTTTTCAATAATCCGTCGGTTAGCCTCCGCTAACTTACAGGAGGTAACTGTTGATGAAAGAACAAAGCCCCGTGGGGCGAATTTGGGAGCTGGGGCAGGCCGAGCACGGCAAGCTGATTGCGGCGGTGGTGCTTGCGGTAATTGGCGTTGTTTGCGGAATGGCGCCGTACTTTGCCGCGGCCAAAATAATTGTTTTGCTGCTGGGCGGCAACACGGCTTTTTTGGCCTATTTGCCGTGGCTGCTAACGGCACTGGGCGGTTTTTTGGCCCGAACGGCGCTTTACAACGGCGCGCTGGGCCTTTCGCACAGGGCAACCTTTAACATTCTTAAAACCATTCGCCAAAAGCTGCTTTTAAAATTGCCCCGTTTGCCGCTTGGCAAGGTGGTAGACGCCAAAAGCGGCAAGCTAAAGGAAATTATTGTGGATCAGGTAGACGGCATGGAAACCACGCTGGCACACCTTTTTCCCGAAATGACGGCGAATATTACAGCGCCGCTGCTAACGGTTGTTTATTTGTTTATTTTAGATTGGCGGCTGGCGCTGCTTTCGCTTGCGGTGTTCCCGGTGGCGTTTGTTTTTATGATGACGGTAATGGGCAATTACGCGAAGGATTACGAGGGTGCGGTAAAGGCTACCACCGAAATGAGCAACACCTTAATTGAATACATTAACGGAATTGAGGTTATTAAGGCGTTTAACCAGGGCAAAGCCTCTTATTCTAAATTAACCCAAAGGGTGCGCGCCAACGCGCAGTATTATTATAACTGGATGCGCCGCAGCCAGCTTGGAATGTGCATGGCTTACGCCTTTTTTTCGGCGCAGATGTTAACCGTTTTGCCGTTTGGCTGGCTGTTTTACACGCACGGCACCCTTACGGCCGAAACCTTTGTTACGGTTATTATTTTGGCGCTTGGAATGGCGGCGCCCATTGTGGCTGCGTTTAATTTTGTAGATACTTTAGCGCAGGTTGGCACAACCGTTTCGCAGGTAGATGAAATTTTAAAGGCCGAGGAGCAGGAGCATAGCACGCAGCCGGTAGAATTTAATCATTACAACATTGAGGTAAAGGGGTGGCGTTTGGATACCACAATAATCAAGAGGTTTTGCACGGCGTTACCCTTTCGATCCCGCAAAACAGCATGACGGCGCTGGTTGGCCCCTCGGGCTCGGGTAAATCTACCTTGGCAAAGCTAATTGCCGGCTTTTGGGATGTTAAAACCGGCACCATTACCCTGGGCGGGCACAACCTAAAGCAAATTCCGCTTACCCAGCTGTACAACCAGGTGGCGTTTGTTTCGCAGGAGAACTATTTGTTTAACGAAACGGTGCGCGAAAATATTCGCCTGGGGCGCCGAACCGCAACCAACGCCGAGGTAGAGGCGGCGGCACAGGCCGCCGGGTGCAGCAGCTTTATTGCAAATTTGCAAAACGGGTTTGATACAGTAGTAGGCGCGGGCGGCACGCACCTTTCGGGCGGCGAGCGGCAAAGAATTGCCATTGCCCGCGCCATGCTGAAAAATGCACCTGTTATTATTTTAGACGAAGCGACCGCGTATATGGATCCGGAGAACGAGGCCGTTATTCAAAAAGCGGTAGCAAAGCTTATAAAAAACAAAACGGTAATTGTAATTGCCCACCGCCTTTCTACCATTACCAACGCCAACAACATTGTGGTGGTAAATAACGGAAAAATTGAGGGGCAGGGCAGCCACCAAAGGCTGCTGGAAAGCTGCAGCCTTTATAAAGAAATGTGGCAGGCGCATATTGGAGCAAAGGATGGTGACGCGCAATGATAAAAGCGTTTTGCAAAATTTGGAGCTTTGCCGGGGAGGAAACCAAAAACATTAATAAATCGGTTGCGGTAAGCTTTTTAAACGCGGTGCTGCAAATGTTTAGCGTTGCGGCAATTTATTTTGTGGTGCTGGGGCTAACGGGCGGCGAAAAGGGTGCTAAAACCGCGTGGATTGCCCTGTTGTGCGAGCTGATTGCTATTTTTGGCGGTGCGGTAAGCGCCAGCTTTTCTAAAATGCTGCAAACGCACGCGGGCTATTTTATGGCGGCCAATAGCCGAATTGCAATTGCCAACCGGCTAAAAAGCGTGCCAATGGGCTATTTTAACAAAAATAGCCTTGGTCAGGTTGCGGGGGTTTGCACAACGGTGGTAGGCAGCATTGAAAGCATGGTGCCAATGGTGCTGGTTAACATTCTTGGCGGGCTTGTTACAACGGCGGTGTTTGCGGTAGTAATTTTGTTGTTTAACTGGCGCATTGGGCTAATTGTGCTGGCGGGCATTTTGCTTTACCTGCTGGCCGTTTCGGCAATGGAGAAAAGGTCGGCCGTTATTGCAAACAACACGCAAAAATCGCAAACCGAGCTAATTGAGGCGGTTTTGGAAACCGTTCGCGGTATGGGCGTTATAAAATCGTTTAACCTTACCGGCAAGGGCAGCCAAAGGCTGCAAAATGCGCTGGAGTTTAACCGCCAAAGCAATGTAGAGGTTACCAACATTTTAACCCCCTACACCGCCCTGCAGGAGGCCATTTTGCAAATTGCCGGCGTTTTTATGATGTTGGCCGCCGTGCTGCTTTGGATTGGCGGCAGCCTTAGCCTTGCCAACGCTTTAATGGTGCTGGTGCTTTCGTTTTTAGTGTTTAACCAAATTAAAGCCTTTGGCATGGGCGTTTCTATGCTGCGCTTGGCGGCCGCGGCAATTGAGCGCGCCACCGCCGCGGAGGACCTGCCCCGCATGGATGAAAACGGCAAGGCTTTAAACCCCGAAAAGCACGATATTGTGTTTGAAAATGTAAGCTTTTCGTACGAGCACAAGCCGGTTTTGCAAAATGTTTCTGTAACGCTGCCAAACCAAACCACCACGGCAATTATTGGCCCCTCGGGCAGCGGCAAAACAACCCTTTGCAATTTAATTGCCCGTTTTTGGGAGGTAGACAGTGGCGCCGTAAAAATTGGCGGATATAATGTAAAGGATTACACGCTGGAATCGTTAATGAACCAAATTAGCATAGTTTTTCAAGATGTTTACCTTTTTGCCGATACGGTTGAAAACAACATTAAATTCGGCAACCCAACCGCCACCCACGCCCAGGTAGCTGCCGCGGCAAAGGCGGCCTGCTGTAACGATTTTATTGAACGCCTGCCAAACGGCTACAACACCGTTATTGGCGAGGGCGGGGCCAGCCTTTCGGGCGGGGAAAGGCAGCGCATTTCAATTGCGCGCGCCATGCTGAAAAATGCGCCAATTGTTATTTTAGACGAGGCAACCGCAAATGTAGACCCCGAAAATGAGGATCGGCTGCAAAAGGCCATTGAGGCGCTGACCCGCAATAAAACCATTATTATGATAGCGCACCGGTTAAAAACCGTGAAAAACGCCGACCAGATTTTGGTGGTTCAAAACGGCCGCATTGTGCAAAAGGGCACGCACGAGCAGCTTATTTTACAGCCGGGCATTTACGCCGACTTTGTTGGCGGCAAAAAGCAAACGGTAAACTGGAAGCTGTAAAGCAAACCGGCGGCGAATTTTAAAAATTTAATTTTTAAGGTTTAAAAACAAGCTTGGGCACCCGCTTTGTGCGGGTGCTTTTTTGTTGCCCTAAAAATGCGCCGGCACGGTGGCTTTTAGGGCTGCCCCGGCGCCGGTTTGGTGCAGTTCCGGGTTGGTGCAGTTCCGGTTTGGTGCAGTTCCGGTTTGGTACAGTTCCGGGCTTTTCATTTTGGCGGCTAAAAGTCGGGGTGGTAGCTAAAACGGGGCGCTTTGCATACAGTGGTAAATAGAGGTGCTTTATGAATACTTTATGCAACATTTTAAAAGGGCGCGCCTTTGCGGCGGCCCACCTAAGGGGCAGCGAAAAGTACGCTGCCGTTCACGGCACGGTGCGGTTTTACCGGGCTTGTAACGCCGTGCTGGTGTACGCCGAGGTGTTTGGCCTGCCCGAAAAGGCCGGGGTGTGCGAAAGCCCGGTTTTTGGGTTTCATATTCACAGCGGCCCGGCCTGTACCGGCACGCAGGCCGACCCGTTTGCCAACGCCAACGCCCACTACAACCCCAATAATTGCCAACACCCCTTTCACGCCGGGGATCTGCCGCCGCTGTTTGGCGTTAACGGCCGGGCCTGCGCGGCCATTTTAACCAACCGCTTTACCCCAAAGGAGATTATTGACCGCACGGTGATAATTCACGCCGACCCGGACGATTTTATAACGCAGCCTTCGGGCAATTCGGGCGAAAAAATTGCCTGCGGCGTAATTTTAAGGCGTTAGCCGGTTGGCTTTGCCTGTTTTGCGGCTTGCCGCCGCCTTAAAAGCCTAAATGCCCACGCCGGGTGTTTAGGCTTTTTTGCAGGCTTTTTGTCGAGCCTTTTTAAGGGGCTGCTGCCGTTTGTGCCGTTTTTTAACCGTTTGTGCCAAACGGGTTGTTTTCTTTGGTTCTATTTGTTAAAATGTAACGGTATGTTTAGAGGGTAAGCTTTACCAAACCCTGCTTAGCCGCCCTTGGCGGTAACGGCAAGGCGTAAAAAACTACAAAGTGAATATTAGAACAACGCCGGGCGCCCTTTTGCTTATTTTACGCTTGGCTTTGCCCCGTTTTTAGCTTTATTGGGCTTTGGGGCCGGGCCGGTTTTTTGCCCCGTTGGCCTGCTTTAAAAAAAGCAAATTGGCGGCAAAATTTTGCAAACAGCGGTTGAATTTGCAAAGGGAGTATGCTATACTTATAATAAATGAACGGTCGTTTATTATAAGGAGTAATGCACCAATGAAAACAACAGAGCAGCAGCACAACGAGCGCAAGCAGGAGCTTATGGTAAAATGCTTTAACTGTTACGCCGAAAACGGGCTTACCGGCACGGGGATTCAGGCCTTGGCCGAAGCCTGCGGCTGTACCAAAGCCAACTTGTATTTGTACTTTAAAAATCTTGATGATTTGATTTTAGAATCTACCGCCTACTGCATGGCAAAGGTGGAGGACGATTTTATGAAAAAAGCGCCGCGCAGCCTAAAGGATGTGCAGCGGTTTATTGAGGAGGTACCGTACTGGACGGCGAAAAAGCACGGCAAAAAGTACCGCCTAATGTACCAGGTTTACACCCTGCCAAAGTACATGGAGCACGGCAAAAGATTTTTTGAGGGCGTGAATGAGCGGTACACCGAATACGCCAAGCTGCTGGAGCCCAAAATTGGTATTCCGTACACCACCATTACCCCGCTTATTTTTATATTTGTTCGTGCCTGCGTGCACTATGCCATGTTTGAGGACGATTATTACCTGAAAAGCCAAATGGAGGTTTTAAAGCAGGGGGTTGCCCTGTTTGCAGATAAATACCGCGCGCAATACTTGAACGGAGGGAATACAAAATGACAAAACGATTACTTAGTATTTTGCTTACCTTATGTATGGTGCTGTGCCTTGTGCCGGCGGCGGTGCTGGCGGCGGATGAGGTCTCCGCAAAAGTCAACGGAATTGCCGTGCCCACGGCGGGCGGAAGCATCACGGGCGAGGGCATTTCGGGCAGCATCGTTTTTGACGCGGCCGCCAAAACGCTGACGCTTGAAAACGCCACCATCAGCGTAACGACCGAAGAAAAAGCCATAGAAATTCGCAGCGGCATTGACACGCTGATCCTTAAAGGAAAAAACGAGATCAAATGGGCAGACGAAAGCGATAAGACGACGAGCATTTATGCGATCTCCGCCTCAAGCAGTTCCTTTCTTATCAAGGGAAACAGCCGTGAGGACAGCCTGACGGTCACGCTTCCCGGAACGACGGGCGGGTATAAGTACGCTTATGCCATTTCAATGGGAAAATGTGAAATCCGTAACTGTTCGGTAGATATCACGGTAATCGGCGGCCTGCAAAATTTCGGCGACAATGTGGCGATCCGTGTGTCCGACTTTACGGTAAAAAATGCGGCGATAGATCTTATCGTCGGCAAAGACCGTCAAGGAAACATGCAGAAAGCGTACCAGGGCGGGTGTGTTTATGCCACCGGTAGAATCTCAATCGAAAACTCGTATATTCATGCGGGAATCTATTCGTCTTTAGAGCGTCAACGTGCATCCATTTACGCAGCTTTGCAGGGCGTCGGCGGAACCACCTGCACAGACAGTGTGATTTATGCAGAGTCGGACGTTTTGCAAGCGGGAAGAACAATATGCTTAGACGGCGTAGACACGACTTTTTCCGTTAAAAACAGTATATTCAAGGCAAAAAGTAATCAATTCGCATTCTCTGGCTACAATTACGCAAAACCGACTTTCGAAAGCAGTCTGGTGGAGCTTGAGTCCAAGGATATCGTGATGCGCGGTCCCACCTTCGGAACCATAAGCGGCTTTACGAAGATCACCGCCACCGACAAGAACGGCAATGTTACCACATATAATCCCGGCGACGATCTCAGCACTCTGAGTACCGCTTCGCGCAAGGTCGTGATCGAAAGTCAGATTCACTCTCACTGCATCTGCGGCGGAGAAATCGCATCGGAGGGGCATACGGTGCATTCTCCGCTCATGTGGACCCCTTGGACAAAGACGGATTCTCTCCCGACCGCGTCCGGAAACTACTATCTGACGGGCAATGTGCTCCTGAAATATAACTCCGATTATTATATGCCCGACGGGGTATCTATCTGCCTGAACGGATACGGCATCCGCGGCGTGAACGGTGCGAACGGAGCGAGTGAACCGACACTTTATGCCAACGCCGGCACGCTGACCGTCACCGACTGCGGCACAAGGGGAAGCGTCAGTGATGTCATGATGTCATCCGGCAGGCTGCTTATGTACGGCGGCGGCATCCCGGCGGGAAGCGAACTTGTCATCGGAAAAACCGGCAGTTTTGCCGCGGCGGGCAGAGTCAGAATAGTCGGTAAGGTGACGAACAGAGGCTACATTCTCGGCGGCATCTTTGACGGTGAGTTCCTCAATGACGGCGGAGCCTTAACCGACGGAACATTCAACGGCAGGATCGATCTGAAAAGCGGCGATGTGATCGGCGGCATCTACCACGGAACGGTGATCTACGGCGGAGCGGTTATCCATAACAGCGCATGCCGTTATCTGACCTTCGACACCGACGGCGGCAGTGCGATGAATGCGCAGAGAATTTTGCGTGGACAGAAGGCGACGCCCCCGACCGAAAAGCCCGTCAAAACGGGATATATTTTCAGCGGCTGGACAGCGTTTGATTATGCAAAGCCGATGCTTGAAAATGCCGGGCTGACGGCGGTTTGGACGGTGTGCGACCACTCCGGCAACACCACGCAGCTCACCTGTATGGATCCCGTTGCCTGCTCGGTCTGCGGCGGCACTATTGCGGCGCTCGGTCACGATTTTTCCGCATCCGTATGGCAGCATGATGAGGACACCCACTGGAAAAAGTGCTCCCGCTGCGATGCAAAGAATGACGAGAACCCCCACGATTGGGACAACGGAAAGGTGACTGTAAAGCCTACCTGCATGGTGGCAGGCGAAAGAATATATACCTGCGACGAATGCGACGCGACAAAAATCGAGTCGATTTCGGCGAGCGGTCATAACTGGACGCAGGAGTGGCAGCACGATGCGGCGCATCATTGGCATGAGTGCCTCAACGCCGATTGCGATGTAAAGGATAATGATTCCGCAAAGGACGGATACGGGGAGCACACCGGCGGCACGGCCACCTGCACTGCCAAGGCAGCCTGCGCGTCCTGTCATCAGCCCTACGGCGAAAAGAACCCCGAAAACCACGAGGGCGGCACAAGGCAGTGGACAACAAGGACCGCTTACATTCACGAGCAAAAATGGAGCTGCTGCGGCGCTGTGACCGTGGCGAGCGAGGCCCATGAGTGGGTGGACGGCGTGTGCGGCGAGTGCGGGTATGTGTGCCTGCACGACGATACGGATAAAAACCATATCTGTGATATTTGCGAAAAGATTATCTCCAACCACGAGGACGCGGATAAAAATCACATCTGCGATTTCTGCGGCAAGATAATTACGAACCACATCGGCGGCAAAGCTACCTGCACCGAAAAAGCCGTTTGCGATGTCTGCAGTAGAGCTTATGGCGAACTTGACGCAGAAAATCACTCCAACCTCAAGCATATCGACGCCAAGGCGGCCACCCAAGAGGCCGAGGGCAACACCGAATATTGGTACTGCGGCGGCTGCGGCAAATATTACAGCAATGCCGATGCTACCAAGGAAATTACCAAGGCCGACACTTTAATAGCAAAACTGCCGGACGATCCGAAGTCTCCTCAGACAGGCGACAACAGCAATCCTTTGATGTGGGTTGCCCTGTTGTTTGTAAGCGGCGGCATTTTGGGCGGTGCTTGCCGCAAAGGGCAAAAAACGGCATAAAATGGGGGAACACAAAATGAAAAAATGGTTGCAAAGGGTTACCTGTATGCTGGCAGTATTGGGGCTTGTTTTTTCTGCCGGGTGCAGCAAAGCACAGCCAACAAGCACGGTGGCCGACCGGCTGGAGGTGCAAAATAACGGCACCGCAATCCAGTGGAAATACAGCGACGAAACCACTTGGCACGACCTGGTGGCGCTTACCGAGCTAAGGGGTGTTGACGGCAAAAACGGCACCGACGGCGCGAATGGAACAAACGGCCAAAACGGTGCCAATGGCACCGACGGTAAGAATGGCACCGACGGCAAGAATGGTGCCGACGGTAAGAATGGTGCTGACGGCAAGAATGGTGCTGACGGCAAGAATGGTGCCGACGGTAAGAATGGTGCTGACGGTAAGAATGGTGCTGACGGCAAGAATGGCACCGACGGTAAGGACGGTACCAACGGTAAGGACGGTACCAACGGTAAGGACGGAACCAACGGTAAGAATGGTATCGACGGCAAGGACGGTAAAGACGGCACAAATGGTAAAGACGGAAGCAACGGTATTAACGGCAAGACCGTTGAGGTACAAAAGGCCGAAAATTACATTCAGTGGCGTTACGAGGGCGAAGCTTGGCAAAACCTTGTGGCCCTGGCCGATATTACCGGCCCCACCGGGCAAAATGGAAAAGACGGAGCCAACGGTAAAACGCCGGAGTTTAGGGTGGAGGAAAACACCCTGCAATGGCGTTATGTGGGCGACGAGATATGGCTGAACCTGTACAACCTTTTGACCCTAAAGGGGCAGGACGGGCAAAACGGACAAAACGGTAAGGACGGTACAAACGGCCAAAACGGCAAAGACGGCAACACACCGTTTATTGGCGAAAACGGCAATTGGTGGATTGGTGAAACCGACACGGGTGTAAAAGCCGAGGGCACCAATGGCACCAACGGGGCAAAGGGCGACAAAGGCGACCCCGGTGAAAAAGGCGACCCCGGTGAAAAAGGCGAAAAGGGTGATCCGGGCGCAAAGGGTGACTCCGGCGAAAAGGGCGATCCGGGTGAAAAGGGAAAAGACGGCACCTGCACGGGGTATTTTTCCGCAAAGGGCAGCGTTTCCGCTTGGAACACCCCGCTCCCGTTTACGGTAAAAAAACAAAGCGGCAATCTAATTTCCTACAACGCCGAGGCCAAAAGCATTACCCTTTCAAAAGGCCACGCCTATAGCCTGGTGTTCAGCGGAACGGTTTTCATCAGTGCAAACGGCAAATATAAGTCTTGCGGCGCCGCATTAATTGATGGGTACAACAGCTCCGAAATGAGCTTGGAAACACGGGTTTTTGTAAATACAACAAACGACGGCGAAGGCGCCGGCTTGGCCATGGCGTATAACACCATCTATCAGGCTGAGCAGGATATTACCTTAACCTTTCAATATGTTAATATGTTCTTTATGTCTACCAATTTTACCGACAGCAAGTATGGCGTAACCATTACGGCGCTGGATTAAAAAAACGAATGGTAACGGCAGCTTTACCCTGTGCCTGGCTCTGCTGTTTGTAAGCGGGGCCTGCACGGTGTTTGGAATAAAGCGTAGAAAACCCAAGAATAAAGCGGAGGTAATTGAATGAAAAAAAGAGTTTTAAGCTGTGTGCTTGCTTTGGGCATTGTTTTGTGCCAATTTTGCGCGCTCAATTTTTGGAGCGCTGCAGCAGGCGGAACCTTTCAGGTAACTGTAAATGCGGCCGAGGGCGGCAAGGTTTCAACAGGCGGCACAAGCTGGGGCAGCAGTGTTTCGGTTTGGGTTGCAAACGGCGAAACGCTTGGCAACCGGGTGCAATATAAGGCCGATGAGGGCTATAAGCTGAATCATGTAATTGCCCCTACGGCCATTAAAAAGGTTGTGGCGTCAGATATTAACACAGCCGTTATTGATGACGCCGGAAACCTTTACACGGCGGGGGATCATTCGCTCGGCCAGCTTGGCAGAAAGCTGAACAAGTATCAGACTCAGGATTCGGTGCTGACAAAGGTTTCCACCTCGGCCAAAATAACCGATGTTGCGTTGGGTTTGGAGCATATTGTTATTTTAGACGAAAACGGCGAGGTGTGGACAGCCGGCAGTAACCAATACGGCGCCCTTGGAACAACCGAAAATCGGGGCAGTAGTTACTTGGGGGTTGATACCTTTAAAAAGGTTACCGTTGGCAGCGGCAGCGTAAAAATAAAAGCCGTAGCCGCAGGGAAGTACCACACAATTCTTATTGATGAAAACGGCGGCGTTTGGATGGCAGGCCAAAACAGCGACGGCCAGTTTGGCAGTGAGCCGCTGGCTTCAATAAACAGCGAGTTTAAAAAGGTTGACGGACTTAATTCCGTAAAAATAATCGGCGCGGCAGGTGGTGACATTCACACCATACTGCTGGATGAAAACGGCAGCGTTTGGACGGCAGGCAGTAATGTTTACGAGCAGCTTGGCCGAGAAACGGCCGATAATAAATCCTCCACCTTCGAAAAGGTTACAAGCGGTATATCGGGGGTTAAAATAACCGCAATTGCGGCGGGCAGCAGCCACAGCGTGCTGCTGGATGAAAGCGGAAATGTTTGGACGGCGGGAAATAACCTTTACAAATCGCTTGGCCGGGAGACGAGCAGCACAACAGACGGCGTGTTTCAAAAAGCCGACCTTCAGGGGGCTACCGCCGGGTTTATTGCGGCGGGCGGCGGCAGCACAATAGTAATTGATACAAACGGCAACGCCAGAACCTGCGGTTTAAACGGGCACGGTCAGCTTGGCAGAAGCACCGAAGATTCAAGCGATTCAAAGCTCCTTGTCGTTACAAGCGGCGTTGGCAGCACTAAAATGGCGGCCGCCGCAGCGGGAGCCTACCACAGTGTGCTGTTGGATGATAACGGGGGAATATGGTCCTGCGGGCTCAATCAATGCGGGCAGCTTTGCAGAGATGAAGGCCTTAGAAAATCTGTAACCTTTGCAGCGGTAACCAACGGGCTTATTCAAAACATTACCTTTGAGCAAATGCAAAACACAGCCATTGCCGCGAACCGGGCGTTTACTGTTACCGCTATTAAAAGAGAAAAGGTGCAGCTGCAGTATGAGCTAAACGGCGGCGAGTGGGTAAGCGGCTTTACCCCTAAGGATTTTTATTACAAGGATGAGGGACTTGTGCTTCCCACCGCCTCAAACATTCAAAAACCGGGCTATACCTTTGCCGGGTGGGAGACCGCTTCTTTAACCGAGGAGCCTGTAAAGTGCTCGGCTAAATGGCTGGCAAATACTTACTTGGTAACGCTTAATCCCAACGGCGGTAAGGTAACGCCCGAAACCGTGGCCGTTACCTACGGCAAGGAGCTTGACCCCATGCCCATACCAACAATGGAGGGCTATGTTTTTGACGGCTGGTATGATCAGCCGGAGGGTGGCCGCTGTTACAGCAACGGTAAAGGTCAAAGCGCCACCCCGTACGACAAAACAGAAAACTGCACCCTGTACGCACAGTGGCGGGTGGTTGGCTGCACCCTTACCTTTGACCCCAACGGCGGCACGCTAACTGGCTCGGCCACAAGCGACGAGAGGGTAAACGGCCGCCCCGGCAGGCCTGCCAACCCGGTAAGGGAGGGGCACGAATTTAACGGCTGGTACAAAGACGCCGCCTGCACACAAAAATGGAATTTTGGCGATTTAATTCTTGGAGATATGACGCTGTACGCCGGTTGGGAGGTTTGTTCGTACACCCTTACAATTAAGCCCGAAAACGGCGAGCAGGATATTACCATGGAAGTAAATTTTGGTACGCCAATTACCGCCCCAAGCCTGAAAAAACCGGGCTATACCTTTGCGGGGTGGAGCCCCGAATTCCCCGAAAAAATGCCCGCTTACAATTTAACTGTTACGGCGCAGTGGAGCCTGTGCAGTCACAGCGGCAGCACCGCAAAGCCTACCTGCACCGAACCCGCAATTTGCACAGTGTGCGGCGGCACCATTGCAAAATTAGGGCACGATTTTTCTGTACCGCAGCACAACGAGAACGAACACTGGCAAAAATGCTCCCGCTGCAGCGAAATTGCCAATAAAAACGCCCACGATTGGGACAACGGAACAACCACCACCCCGGCCACCTGCACCACAGCCGGAGAAAAGGTTTTTGCCTGCACCAAGTGCAGCGCAACAAAAAAAGAGGTGATTCAGGCAAACGGGCACGATATTATTTTGCACAACGGCCAGGCGCCAACCTGTGCCAAGCCCGGCTGGGAGGATTATGAAACCTGCCGCAACTGCAGCTACACCACCTATAAAGAGCTGCCCGCTACGGGGAATCACCCTTACGAATGGCAAAGCGAAAACGGGCAGTATTGGCAAAAATGCAAGGTTTGCAGTAGTGAAACCGCCAAAAAGAATATTCCCGTTTTAACAATTACCGGGGCAGGCAAGGTTTGCCGAACGCAAAATTACACCTTTGGCTTTGCGCTGCCGGAGGGGTGCAAGCTTGTTGCCGCCGGCTACGAGTTTGAAAATGTTGGCAGCGAGCTGGAAACTCTGCTGAAAAACGGCGAATATACGGCAGAGCTTGGCGCTGCCGGCTACCCCGCCGAGGAGAGCGCCTTTAAGGTAACCGTTACCGCCGAAACCGAGGACGGCTTTGTGTTTAAAACCGAAAAGGCCGTTGCGGTGTTAGAAAACCACGAGGGCGGCACCGCCAATTGCCACACCAAAGCGGTGTGCGAGGTTTGCGGAGAAAGCTACGGCGAGTTTAACGCGGCAAACCACACCAATTTAAAGCACATTCCCGCCAAGGCGGCCACCCAAGAGGCCGAGGGCAACACCGAATACTGGTATTGCGGCGATTGCGGCAAGTATTACAGCGACGCGGCGGCAACCAAAGAGATTACCGCGGCGGCTACCGTAACCGAAAAACTGCCCGCAGCGCAAAAATCCCCCAAAACCGGCGATTATAGCAATCCTTTGCCGTGCCTGGCTCTGCTGTTTGTAAGCGGCGGCGTGCTTGCCGGCGTGCAAAAAAGAAAAAGCGTTGCGAAAAAGTAAGGCTTTTAAACCTTAGCAAATTTAAACAAGCAACCCCGCAGCAAGCTTTGCTGCGGGGTTGTTAGTTTTTTGCTTTGTTAGCCCTGTAAAAGGTGCTGTACCGCGGTTTATTGCGGGGCTTTAAAGGGTAGCTGCAGCAGCTTTAAAAACAGGCCGCCCTGCACGCTGCGGTGCTTAAAGCTGCACATTCCGGCGGTAACGGTGCTGTACCAGTCGGTCATTGGCACGCGGCTTTCCGATTGGTGGTAAGCCTGCCACAAGGGGGCAATAAATTCCTCAAAATCCTCTTTATAATTGGCCAAGCAGGCCACCCAAATGTACCAGTCAGATTTGGTGTAGCTTTTGCGGCTGTCCAGCGGCAGGCCGTAGGCGTTTAAGCGGCGGCGGTAGCTTAAAAATTCCGAGTTTAAAACGCAGGGCTCAAACAGGTTGGTGCCCCAAATTTTGTCCCAAATAATGTTGTACTTCATGCTAAAGGTGCCGAGGCGGTCAAAGGTTAGGCGAAAGCTGCCGTCGGGGTTGGCGGCGGTTTGCACCCAATGGTTGACCATTTTTTTTGCAAGGGCAAGGTAATGCGCGGCGTTTTCCTCTTTTAAATAGGTTAAAATAATGCCGTAGGCGGCAATGCCTAAAATGGCCTTTAGCGCCAGGTTGCAGTTGTGGGCTAAGTGGCCGCCAAAGTCGTCGGTGCAAAGCTGCTCGCCCGGGTCGGCGCCGTACTGCTCTAAGTATTTAACCCACTGCTGCAGCAGCGGCAGCTGCGGCTTGGCAAAGTCGGCGTTTTGGTCGCAAAGGGTTAGGCAGGCCGTTAAAATTAACATATTGCCGCATTCCTCCACCGGCATTTGCTTATCTAACCGCTTTGTGCCGCCCCAGTAGGCCTGCCCGTTTAACAGCGGGTAGCAGCCAACATCGTGCGGGGCAAAATCGTAGGGCCAATCCGGCATTTTTGCGTAGTGGTAAACCGGGCGCAGCATACCCTTTAGCAGCTCGGGGTTCAGCAGCAAAAACAGCGGGGCGCTGGGGTAGGTAACATCTACCGTGGCGGCGCAGCCGTTTGAGTTGCACTCTTTAGAAATGTATAAAAGCTCGCCGTTTTCGGCTACAACCAGCTTGTGCGCCGCCAGCACCTGGCGGTAGGCCAGCGTTAAAAGGTCGGCGTATTTTTCGCCGCCGGCCTGGGTGGCCTTTTGCCGCAGCTGCTGCCCAAACTCGGCGCAGCGGGCTTTTAGCTGCGGGTATTCGCCGTACGCTTTGTGCAGGGCGGTTAAAATGTCGGGGTCTACCGTGTGCCAGTAGGCGGTTAGGTTGCGCCCAAAGTACTGAATACTTTCAATATCATCGTACGCCAGCAAAAACAGCGCCGGCACGCCCTCGCTTAATTCGGCCGCGGCGGTTACAAAGGTTAGGTCCCCCTGCTGCAGGGTTCCGGTTTGGCCGTTTTTGGGGCAGCCTAAGTAAAAATAGCCCCAGTCAATGCGTAAATCGTCGCCCGAGCGGTTTAAAACCTTTTGCTCGGTGCTGCCAATGCGCACGGCGTTAAACCGCTCGGCCGCAAAGGTTTTGGTTTCAACCGCAAAATCGCCCTTTTGGTTTAGGCAAATCTCCTCCGAAACGGCTAAGCTAACGGTAACGCGGTGGCTTTGGCCGTCGTTGGCGCGGTAGCTGGCCGCAAAGTACGAAACCGGGCGGGAAAGCAGGTAGTTGTCGGTAATCAGCAAGGGGGTAAAAAACTCGGCCGTAAGGGTAATTTCGGTGTTTTGAAAGGTGTAGGTGGTAACCGTAGCAGTTAAATCTAATGCGGTTTGGGGAATGTTGTTTTCCCCCTTGCCGCAAAAGGTGTAAGGGGTGCCGTCAATTTCAACCGTGCCCAGCAGGGTGTTGGGGGCGCCGGTCCAATGCTCGGTGGTGCAGCTGTTTAGCCGGTCGGCCGGCGACCAAACCGAAAAATAAGGGTCTACCGTTATAAGCGGAACAGAGGGTGGGCGTAAACGCATAAAAACATCTCCTTGATTTTTTGTTTTATTTATTATACAATATAAATAAGGCAAAAAGAATAGGGATTACAATTATAAAAATGAGGATTACAATTTGAAAGAGGATATTTACTACTTTGCGCCACCGGGGGAGCCTTGCCCGTTTTACTTTAGCATTGTGGGGGTTTCTTACTGCGACGGCAGCTATAAAATCAGCCGCCCGCCGCAGGAGCTTACCGTGCTGGAGTATGTTCACAAGGGGTGCGGCACCATTGTGGTAGACGGCAAAGAATACACCGCCCGCGCGGGGGATGTTTATATAATACACGCCAACACCAGGCACTGCTACGCCTCCTCGGCCGGGAACCCTTGGGTAAAAAGCTTTTTTAATATGCACGGCCCGCTGTGCGAAAGCCTGCTAAAGGCCTACGGGCTGGGGCAAACAACCGTAATTCCCGCGTTTGACCGGCCGGAGCTTTTTTGGCAAATGCACCGTAATGTGGTGCAGGCCCACCGGGCCAAAAGCACTAATGTTTTTAAAAACGCCGCGATAGAGCTTCACGGCCTAATTCAGGCCTTCGGCGCATTTTGCCAAAAAAACAGCCGCCAAAATGCGCCCGACGCCGAATTTCGGCCGGTGTTAGAATATCTGGCCCAAAATACGCGTACAATAATTACCAATAAACAGCTGGCCAATTTAATTTTTCGGTCGGAGGATTATTTGGTAAAGGGCTTTCGGCACTTTTACGGCGTTACGCCCTACAATTACCAGCTAAATTTAAAAATGAAAGCTGCCCGGCAGCTGCTGCGGCAAACCAAGCTGCCCGTTTCGGCGGTGGGGGAAATGGTAGGCTACGGCGATGCCATGTATTTTTCCAACATCTTTAAAAAAAAGTGCGGCATTTCGCCGCTAAAATACCGTAAACAAAACCAATAACCGTTTTAAAGGAGGAACCGTTTTATGAAGCTTACATTTTTAGGCGCCGCGCACGAGGTTACCGGCTCTTGCACCCTGCTGGAGGCCTGCGGCAAAAAAATTTTGGTAGATTGCGGGTTAGAGCAGGGGTTAGACTTGTACCAAAACTGCGAGCTGCCCATTGCCCCCGGCGAGGTAGATTTTTTGCTGCTGACCCACGCGCACATAGACCATTCCGGCAAGATTCCGATGCTTTGCGCGCAGGGCTTTAGCGGCCCGGTTTACGCCACCGGCGCCACCTGTAAGCTTTGCGGCATTATGCTGTTAGATTCGGCCCATATACAGGAGTTTGAAGCCAAATGGCGCAACCGCAAGGCCGAACGCTCCGGCCGGGAGCCGTATGTTCCGCTTTACACCACGGCCGACGCCGCCCGCGCCCTAACGCAATTTAAGCCCTGCAGCTACGAGCAGGAAATTACCCTTTGCCCCGGCATTACCGTAAAGTTTACCGAGGCCGGGCACCTGTTGGGCTCGGCCAGCATTACCGTAACGGTTACCGAGGGCGGGCAAACCAAGACCCTGGTTTTTTCGGGCGATTTAGGCAATGTAAACCGCCCGCTGATTTGCGACCCCGGCCAGCCGCAGCAGGCCGATTATGTTGTTATAGAATCTACCTACGGTAACCGTCTGCACGGCGAGCGGCCCGATTACATTGCCGTGCTGCAGCAAATTTTGCAAACCACCTTTGACCGCGGCGGCAATGTGGTTATTCCCTCCTTCGCGGTGGGCCGCACGCAGGAGCTTTTGTATTTAATTCGCGAAATTAAAGAAAAACGGCTTGTTTCGGGGCACGATAACTTCCCCGTTTATGTAGATAGCCCCCTGGCCGCCGAGGCCACCGGCATTTACAGCGGCGAAATGCGGGAGTATTACGACGCCGAGACCTTAAAGCTGTTAGATGCGGGCATTGACCCCATTCGTTTTCCCAACCTGCGTATTTCGGTAACCAGCGACGAATCGATTGCCATTAATGAGGACCCCACGCCAAAGGTTATTCTTTCGGCCAGCGGTATGTGCGAGGCGGGCCGTATTCGCCACCATTTAAAGCACAACCTTTGGCGAAAGGAGTGTACCGTTTTGTTTGTTGGCTACCAGGCCGAGGGCACCCTGGGGCGCCATTTGGTAGACGGAGCCGAAAGCGTAAAGCTGTTTGGGGAGGAAATTAAGGTAAACGCCCAAATTTGCACCCTGCAGGGCATTAGCGGCCACGCCGACCAAAAAATTTTGCTGCACTGGCTGGCCGGCTACCAAAAAAAGCCCGAATACGTTTTTGTAAACCACGGCAACGACGAGGTTTGCGACGCTTTTGCTCAAACGGTGCAGCAGCAGCTTGGCCTGAATGCCACCGCCCCCTACAACGGCGCGGTTTACGAGCTATCCCCTTTTAAAATGCTGGAAAAAGGCAACACCCAGCACATTTTGCCTAAAAAAAGGCAAGAGGACGCCCGGCAAGACCGCACCTCGGCCGTATTTGGCCGTTTGCAGGCGGCTGGGCAGCGCCTGCTGCGGGTAATTGCAAAATACGCGCAGGGCGCGAATAAAGACATTGCCAAATTTGCCGACCAGATTATAGCCTTGTGCGATAAATGGGATAAATAACGGTAAGCGTAATTTAAAATAAAATAGCACCGGCCCCTAAAAGCAAAACGCTTTTAGGGGCCGGTTGTTGCCTTAAGGCTAATGAATAAAAAATTGCCCGGGGGTTCCGTTTTTGCAAAATAAGGCCGGCAAAGCCCGTTTAAAAAGGGCCTTGCCGGCGGAGTTCAGGTTGTGCCCTGCGGCTGGTTTCCGCAGGGATAAAGTGGGTTATTTTTTCAGCGGTTTGGTGTGCCAAATGTTGTCGGCGTATTGGCGAACGGCACGGTCGGCGGCAAAAATGCCGGAGTGCGCCGTATTCAGCAGCGACATTTTGTTCCAACGGTCCCGGTCGGCGTAAAGCTGGGCGGCGTAGCGGGTCGCGCGCATATAGTCGGAAAAATCGGCCAGTGCCATGTAGCTGTCAACGTTTAATAAAAGGTCCGAAATATCGCGGAAGTCGTTGCCGCCAATGCCGCGGCTAATAAAATCAATAACCGCTTTTAGCTCGGCGTTGTTATCGTAATAAGAGCGGGGGTTGTAGCCGGCGTTTTTCAGGCGGTTTACCTCGTCGGTCTGCATGCCAAAAATAATAATGTTGTCGTCGCCAACCGCACGGTGGATTTCAACATTCGCGCCGTCCTCGGTGCCAAGGGTAATGGCGCCGTTCATCATTAGCTTCATGTTGCCTGTGCCGCTGGCCTCGGTGCCGGCTAAGGAGATCTGCTCGCTAATATCGGCCGCGGGAATCATCAGCTCGGCCAGGGTTACGCGGTAATCCTCCATAAACACAATTTTTAGTTTGTCCCGCGTGGCGGGGTCGGCGTTAATTACCTGCCCTAAAGCGTAAATTAAGTGGATAATTTTTTTAGCCAGCAGGTAGCCCGGGGCCGCCTTGGCGCCGAACACATAGGTGCGCGGGGTAAAGGGGGCGTTGGGGTTGTTTTTAATAAATAAATATTCCGAAATAATTTTTAACGCGTTTAGGTGCTGGCGCTTGTACTCGTGCAAACGCTTTACCTGCATATCAATAATCGCGTCCGGGTCAATGGCAACGCCGTTAACATCTTTAACATAGTTTGAAAAACGCACCTTGTTGCTGCGTTTAATTTTGCCAATTTCGGTTAAAACGGCTTTGTCGTCGGCAAAGGCGGCCAGCTTTTCCAGCTCCTCGGCGTGGTGCTTAAAGCCGTTGCCAATTTTGCCCGAAATAAATTTGGTTAGCTCCGGGTTGGCCGAGCAAAGCCAGCGCCGGTGGGCAATGCCGTTGGTAACATTGGTAAATTTTTCGGGCGTTAGGCGGTAGTAATCGTTAAACAGGTTGTTCTTTAAAATCTCGCTGTGCAGCTGCGAAACGCCGTTTACGCAGTGGCAGGCGGCTACGCACAAATTGGCCATGCGAACAATCCCGCCCGAAATAATGGCGGTGCGCTCTACATAGTCGGCGTCGTGCGTTTTCTCCCAAACTGCGGCGCGAAAACGGTTGTCAATTTCTTTAATAATAGTGTAGATGCGGGGCAAACGGTGGCGGAACATATCTACCTGCCAGCACTCCAGCGCCTCGCTCATAACCGTGTGGTTGGTGTAGGCGGTTGTTTCGGTTACAATGCGCCAGGCATCGTCCCAACCGTAGCCGCACTCGTCCAGCAAATAGCGCATCAGCTCGGGCACAACCAGCGCGGGGTGGGTGTCGTTAATGTGAATGGCAGCTTTTTCGGGTAAATTATCCAGCGTGCCATAGGTGCGCAGGTGGCGGCGCAAAATATCTTGAATAGAGGCCGAAACCAAAAAATACTGCTGGCGCAGCCGCAAAGATTTGCCCTCCATGTGGTTATCCTCCGGGTACAACACTTTGCTAATAACATCGCTCATGGCCTGCTGCTCCAGCGCGCGAACATAGTTTCCGCTGTTAAAGGCGGCCATGTCAATGCTGGGGCTTTCGGCGCTCCAAAGGCGCAGCACATTTACGGTGCGGCCGTCGTTCCCCGCTACCATTAAATCGTACGGCACGGCGTGCACGGCGGTGTAATTTTTGTGCTCAACGTGGTGGTATTCGCCGTCCCACCATTCCTCTACCTCGCCGTCAAACAAAACATCAACGGCCGAGGTGGGGCGGGCCTCCAGCCAAACGCTGCCGCCCGGCAGCCAAAAATCGGGCATTTCGGTTTGCCAGCCGTCTACCAGCTTTTGCCTAAAAATGCCAAACTCGTACCGAATACAGTAGCCCATGGCGGGGTAAGAGCAGGTAGAAAGCGAATCTAAAAAGCAGGCGGCTAAGCGGCCCAGGCCGCCGTTGCCCAGCCCGGCGTCCGGCTCTAATTCGTAAAGCTGGTCTAACTTAACGCCAAAGGCCGAAAGGGCTTTTTGCATGGTGCCCTCCAGCTCTAAATTGTACAGGCTGTTTTTCAGCGAACGGCCCATTAAAAATTCCATGCTTAAATAGTAAACCATTTTGGCCTGCTGTTCTTCGGTCTGCTTGCGAAAATCAGCGCGGCGATCCCGCATAATATCCAGCAGTACCATAACGGTGGCCTTGTAAAAAAACTCATCCGACGCCTGCTCGGGCGAAACGCCAAAATTGTGCGAAAGCGCGGCGGTTATTTTTTCTTTTAATTCAGCGGCGGTATATTTCATATAAAAAATCCTCCTGAATAAATTTGGCGTGCAAAAAATTACACTCCGCTTTTTCTATCATAGTACATTCCGGCAAAAATTGCAAGCCCTTTTGCAGCTTTTCTATCACTAAATTTTGGCTTGTTTTTAGTTAGTTTTCACATCTTTTTTTCTAAAACGGTTTATTTTTGCAAAATAATTAGTAAAACTGTACAAAATACGGCGAATTTTGTTTACAGGCAGATTTTTCAATTGGCCAATTTTTTGCGTTTGTTTTTTGTTCAAAAGCCCTGCGTGCAAAAAATTGGCTTTAAAAGGTTGAAAAAACAATAAAAACATGGTATACTAACATTAATTGTAAGAATGAGGTGCGGCGCCCATGGCGGGAAAAAGCAAGGTGTTTACCATTCCAAATATTTTAAGCATGTTTCGGCTGGCGTTAATTCCGGTCTATGTTACCGTATACCTGCACGCCAAAACCTTAAAAGGCTACCTGCTTGCCGCCGTTATTTTAGGCGTTTCCACTTTAACCGATTGTTTTGACGGTATTATTGCCCGCAAGTGCAACATGGTTTCTAAACTTGGCATTGCGCTGGACCCGATTGCCGATAAAGCCACGCAGGGCATTTTAATTATTTGCCTGTGCGTGCGTAAGGGTAATTTGGCGCTGTGGCTGCTGTTTGCCCTGTTTATAATTAAAGAGGGGTTTATGCTGGTTATGGGCATTGTAAACCTGCGGCACGGTAAAATGCTAAAGGGCGCCATTTTTACAGGCAAAATGAGTACTACGGTGCTGTTCATTAGCATGATCGCTTTAGTGCTGTTCTCCGAAAGTATTCCCGATCGCGTGGTTAACATTATTGTTATTATTTGCGCCGTGTTTATGTTAATTTCTTTAATCACTTACATTCCCGCCTATTTTAGTAAAGATAATAATCTGCAAAGCATTAAGCCAGCCGCCGGCCCGGCGCAGGAGTAATATTTGGGCCGGTTGCCTTTACCCGGCGCAATAAATTTTTGCTGAAGTACTTGGTTTTGTCTGGCACAAAATTTGTTTTTGCCGGGGTTAATCGCTTAAAAACGGAGTTTCCGTTTTAATATTTTTTTGGAGGTATTATTATGAACAAAGCTTTAAAAATTGGTATTGCTATTGCCGCCGTGCTTGCCGCTGTTGCCGGGGCGCTGTTGGTTATTAAAAAGTTTTTTTGCAAATGCAATGAAGAACCGGTAGAGGTTATTGAAATTGATTGCAGCGAGGACGACCCTGCCCCGGAGCAGGAGGACGAACCGCAAGCCGAGCAAAACGACCAGCCGGCCGACGAGGAAAAACCTGAAGAATAATTTTTTGCAGCCGGGCTGTTTTGCGGCCCGGGGCGCGGTGGCTGAACCGCAGCGCACGCGGCCGAACCTGCCTTAAAAGGGCAAAATAACGCTTTTTTGGCGTTGCTTTTGCGGGGCGGCAGCCTTACATGCGTGGGGTTTGCCTGTGCCTAAGGCTAAGGCCTGTCCGTCTGCCTTTTTGGGCAAAAATAAAAAAACAAGACCCGCCGTGTGCCGCAGTTGCTCATTGGCGGGCTTTTTTGGGGTGAAAAATTTGGCAAAGGCAGTTTTAATTACCGGGGCCTCCCGCGGGATCGGTGCGGCCACCGCAGCCCTTTTTGCAAAAAACGGCTACCGGGTTGCAATAAATTACCACCAGCAGCAGCAGCGCGCCGAGCAGCTGGCTGCCCAGCTTAGGCAGCAGGGGGCAACGGTGATAACGGTGCCCGGCGATGTTGCCAGCCCGGAACAGGCTAAAGCGGTGGTAGATCGTGCCGAGACGCAGCTGGGCGGGCTAAGCGTTTTGGTAAATAACGCCGGCATTGCCCAGCAAAAGCTGATTACCGATATTACCAACAGCGATTACGACCGTATGTTGGGCGTAAACCTAAACGGGGTGTTTTACTGCTGTCGTGCCGCGGCCGAATATATGCTGCGTCGGCACGCCGGCAGCATTGTTAATGTTTCCTCGGTTTGGGGGGTGCAGGGCGCGTGTATGGAAACGCATTATTCTGCCGCAAAGGCCGGGGTAGCCGGTTTTACAAAGGCCTTGGCCAAAGAGCTTGGCCCCAGTAATATTCGGGTAAACTGCGTTGCGCCGGGCGTGATTCAAACCGAAATGAACGCGAATTTTTCGGCCGAGGAGCTGGCAGCCTTGGCTGACCAAACACCGCTTTGCCGCCTTGGCACGGCAGATGAGGTTGCCGAGGCCATTTACTTTTTGGCCGAAAAAGGCAGCTTTATTACCGGGCAGATCTTAGGGGTAGACGGCGGCTTTTGCTAATGCCCTAAGTTTTAAAAATTAAAAAACCCCTTGCGAAATGTTTTGTAATTACCAAGCGGGTAATTACCCGCTTGCTGTAACTGCCCGCTGTTTTTAGCTGCGAATGGCCGCTTTTAAAAGCCCTTTAAAAGCCGGGTGAAACGGGCGGCAAAAAGGCAGTAAAAAAATCCTCACTCTTGCGAATGAGGATTTTTTGGCGTCCTTGCGCGGATTCGAACCGCGGACCTTTCGCTTAGGAGGCGAACGCTCTATCCAGCTGAGCTACAAAGACGAATATCTATTTCATTGACAACAAGGGCCCGTCGCTTAAAAACGGGCGTTTTGTTTTGCACAGCCGGGCGGCAAAAACGCCTTAGGTGCCCGCCGGCCTAACTTTAGCAGCCTTTGCGGCTGCGCAATTTTACCTTACTATCTTAACTTAAAACACACCAAAAGTCAACAAAAATCTAAATTTTTTAATGCTTTGCAGGGGGATTATTATGAATCAGCTTTGCCGCCGCATTTTAGCCGCCGCCCTTGCGCTTGGGCTTTGGCTGTTGCCGCTTGCCGGCTGCCAAAACCCGGCAGCGCCTGCGGCCGAATCGCAATCGGCCGAAAACTACACCTTAAATAATTTGCCTGAATACAGCGGCGCGCCGTATGTTGCCCTGCAGCAAAATAAGCCAACCTTTACGGCCGAGCAGCAAAAGGCAGCCGCTTTTGAGCAGTACAGCGAGTTAGACGCTTTGGGCCGCTGCGGCCCGGCCTTTGCCTGCGTTGGAAAAGAGCTGATGCCAACCAAGGAGCGCGGTGCTATTGGCGCGGTAAAGCCCTCCGGCTGGCAAATTGCCAAGTACGATTTTGTAGACGGCAAATACCTTTACAACCGCTGCCACTTAATTGGTTACCAGCTTACGGGCGAAAACGCAAATGTTAAAAACCTAATTACCGGCACCAGGGCGCTGAATGTACAGGGTATGCTGCCCTTTGAAAACACGGTGGCCGATTATGTAAAATCTACAGGCAACCATGTGCTTTACCGGGTAACGCCAATTTTTAGGGGCGCCAACCTGGTGGCCAGCGGTGTTGCTATAGAGGCGCTTTCGGTGGAGGACGGCGGCACCGGCGTTTGTTTTTATGTTTATTGCTACAACGCGCAGCCGGGGGTAGAAATTAATTACCAAAACGGTACCAGCCGTGCCGCTGTGGTAATAGACGCGCAAAGCCGACCGCCAAAAAGCAATAACGGCAGCGGACAAAGCAGCGGCTTGGCCGGCGGGCAGAGTAATAGCTTGGCAAGCGGGCAGAGTAATAGCTTGGCAAGCGGGCAAAGTGAAAGCAGCGCTCAAAATCTGGTCGGCAGCTTGGTTGTAAACACCTCTACCAAAAAAATTCACCGGCCAAGCTGCAGCGCAATAAAAGATACGAAGCCCCAAAACAAAAAAACCGTAACCAAAACCTGCGCCCAGCTGGAGGCCGAGGGCTATGCCCCCTGCCGGCTTTGCCGGCCGGATAAAGCCGAATAAAGCCTTGCCGCCCAAAAATGCCGGCTGGCCGAACTAAAAAAACGCCCTTTTAGGCATTTTTGCCGCAAAGTTCGGCCGGGCTTGCGTGGGGCATTGTAACCAATTGTAATTTTACAATGCCTTGCCGGTGTGTTAAAATTTAAAAGAGTGTGAACGCCGTGCGGCAAGCTGCAAAAACGGCGGGGTAAAAGCACGCTAAAGGGGAGAGTTGTTTGAAAAAACAGCGTAAAAAACAGCATAAAGCCAAAAATACCCTGTGCGTTTTGTTGGGGCTTGTTTTGGTTGTTTGCGGCATTTGGGCCGCCCTTTACTTTTCGCAGGGCCGGCCGGGCGCGCCCAAAAGCTCGCAGGTGCAGCCGGGCTACCAAGCTGATGAGGCCGCAAAAAACGCCCTGCAGCCCGTTTGCGGCAGCCTAAACCTTTCGGCCGAAATTATTAATGCCGAGCAGGTTGGCGATGTTTTAAAGCTGGATTATATTCAGCCGGGGTTAGATACCTATACCTTAACGGTGGTGCTGTATTCTTTAAAAGAAAACAAAGTGCTGCTGCAAAAGGATTTTGGCACCGACGCTTTTGAGACCGGCCAAACAGCCAATGGCTTTTATGTAGCCCGCCTGCAAACTAAAAAAATTGAATTTTACAGTAACAACGGGGCGCTGCAGCAAACGGTTACCTTGCCGCAAAGCATTACGCCCAGCACCCTTTGCGTTAGCCAAAACAAAAGCTACGCCTGCATTGTAGATGGCAGCGCCGTTAAAATTTTGGTTTACAGCTTTGCCGAAAAGCAGGTTACAGCCAGTTGTAAAAGCAGCGGCTACCTAAAATTTGTAGGGGAAAGGGACGGCGTTTTCTACCTGCAAAATAACTCCGAAAGCCTGTTAAAGGTTACCGCTAAAACCGGCGATTTTCACCGTACCGATTATCAATCCAGCGTGCGGGCCTTTACAAAGTACGGCGCTTTTACCGAAACCGAAACCGGCTTTGCCTGCCCAAAAACCGGCGCGGGCAAAAAAACTACCGTTACGGTTAATTTAATTGACGAAGTGCTGCTTGTGGCCAACCAAAAGTACCTGCTTACCCTAACCGGCAACAACAGCGAAAAGCTAACGGTTTACAATATTCAAAACGGTAAAAATGTTAGCTATAACGGCCCGTTGTTTATTCGGCAGGCTTTGCCGTTAGAGAATGGGGACATTTTTATAACCGCCGGCCAAACGGCGCAAACCCCCTACCTTTTGCAAACCAAAAAGCTAACCTTTCGCAAAAACAAGGCGGCTGCCGGCGCCTCGGCCCCGGCGCAAAGCAGCAGCGAAAGCGTTAGCAGCCTTGCGGCAACCGTGCCAAAAAACGGCGGCAAGCTGTTAAGCGGGGTGCCGGTTCTTTCCCAATTCCCCAATTACCCTACGGGGTGTGAAAGCGTTAGCGCCGTAATTGCGGTGCGCGCGGCCGGGGACAAGCTTAGCGTAAAAAGCTTTGTAAACAACTACCTGCAAAAAAGCAGCAGCTTTTATTTGCAAGACGGCAAAAAGTACGGGCCGGACCCCCGTAAATATTTTATTGGCACCCCAACTAGCCGCAACGCCTACGGCTGCATGGCCCCGGTTATTGAGGCGGCACTGAATAAATTCTACGCCGGCAAAAAAACCGTTGTTAATGCAACCGGCGCCAGCTTAGAGCAGCTTTGCACCCGGTTTATTAATAACGGAACCCCGTGCATTGTTTGGGCAAGTATTGACATGGCCGAGCCGTATTACAGCAGCATTTGGCATTTGGAGGGCGGCGGAACCTACACCTGGCTGGCCAACGAGCATTGCCTGGTTTTAATGGGTTACGATAACGAGAATTACTGTTTTTCCGACCCGTACAAGGGTGCGGTTGTAAAGTACAAAAAGGCGCTTTGCCAAAGCCGTTACCAGGCCTTTGGGCAGCAGGCGCTGGCAATAAAGTAAGGGGTGTTTTTGTGGTTATTTCTTGTATTGGCGATAGCTTAACGCAGGGCGATTACGGCATAAAGGGCAAACGGGGCATTGCAAATGTGCAAAAGGAGAATTACCCGTATTTTTTGCAGCAGCTGCTGCAGTGCGAGGTGCGTAATTTTGGCAAATGCGGGTTTAAGGCTTCTAATTATTTAGCCTACTATCGTACCGGCGCGGTAGATGTTAAAAATTCAAACTTTATTATTGTGTTGCTGGGCACCAACGGGGGTTTTGATTTATTAGCTGAAACGGCAGATAATAATGATTTTAACACCCTGCTGGATTTACTGCGGCAAGACGCGCCGCAAGCAAAAATTTTGCTTTGCACACCGCCGCACTGCACCGAGAACCCAAGTTATTCTAACTGCGGATACGCCGGGCAGGTTGCCAAGGCAACCGATTTTATACGAAATTACGCTGCCAAAAACGGCTACCGGCTAATTGATTTGGCTTTAGCGCCCGAATTTACTGCCGAGTCGGAAGCGGTAATGCAGCCAAATGACGGGCTGCATTTTGGAAAATTGGGCTACCAAACCTTAGCCGGCATAATTGCAAAAGAGGTGCGCGCCGCACGGTAGTGTACGGCTGCGGCTACAATTTTAAAAACCGACCGACGGGGGCGTTAAGCCTGCCAAGAATTTAATTAAAAACAACACCCGCCGCACAAAGCTTTAAGCCTTGTGCGGCGGGTGTTTTAACTCTAAAAGGTTTTATAGCCGGGGTTTTGCTTTGGCGCGGGGGAATTAATACATTCCGCCGGCACCGGCAGCAGCTGCGGCGGCAGCGGCGTTGGCTGCGGCAGCGTCCTCTTTCTTATCGGCCACTAACGACTCGGTAGTAAGAACCATAGCGGCAACCGAGGCGGCGTTTTGCAAGGCAGAACGGGTAACCTTGGTGGGGTCTACAATGCCGGCTTCAATCATGTCGGTGTATTTTTCATTGTAAAAATCAAACCCGTAGTTTGCCTTTTCAGAGGTCACGATTTTATCAATAATAACAGAGCCCTCCAGCCCGGCGTTAAAGGCAATTTGGCGCATCGGCGCCTCTAACGAGCGCAGCACAATGTTTACGCCGGTTTTTTCGTCGCCCTCGGTGGTGGCGTCGGCCAGGGCCTTAACGCTGTTAATGGCGTTTACCAAAGCAACGCCGCCGCCGGCAACAATGCCTTCTTCAACAGCGGCCTTGGTTGCGGCCAAAGCGTCCTCAATGCGCAGCTTTTTGTCTTTCATTTCAATTTCGGTGGCGGCGCCTACTTTAATAACGGCAACCCCGCCGGAAAGCTTAGCCAAACGCTCCTGCAGCTTTTCACGGTCAAAGTCCGAAGTGGTATCGGCAATTTGGTTTTTAATTTGGTTAATGCGGTTTTCAATTTCGGTTTTGTCGCCCGCACCGCCAACAATAATGGTGTTTTCTTTGCCAATCTTAACCTGAGAGGCACGGCCTAACTGATCTACAGTGGTATCTTTCAGCTCTAAGCCCAATTCCTCCGAAATTACTTCGCCACCGGTTAAAATGGCAATATCCCGCAGCATTTCTTTGCGGCGGTCGCCAAAGCCGGGGGCCTTAACGCCTACACAAACAAAGGTGCCGCGCAGCTTGTTTACAATTAAGGTAGAAAGGGCTTCGCCCTCAATATCCTCTGCAATAATTACCAGCTTTTTACCGGATTGCACCATTTGCTCCAACAGCGGTAAAATTTCCTGAATATTGCTGATTTTTTTATCGGTAATCAGCAGCATGGCGTCGTCAATCACGGCTTCCATTTTGTCGGTATCGGTGGCCATGTAGGGGGTAATGTAACCGCGGTCAAACTGCATGCCCTCTACAACATCGGTGTAGGTCTCGGCGGTTTTAGATTCCTCAACCGTAATTACACCGTTGCTGGTAACCTTGTCCATGGCCTCGGCAATCAGCTTGCCAATTACCTCGTCGCCGGCCGAAACGGTGGCAACACGGGCAATATCCTCGCTGCCGGTAACTTTTTTAGAGTTGGCAACAACGGTTTCAACCGCTTTGTCAACCGCTTTTTGAATACCCTTTTTTACAACCATGGGGTTGGCGCCGGCAGCAACATTCTTCATGCCCTCGCCAATTAAAGCCTGTGCCAAAACCGTAGCGGTGGTGGTACCGTCACCGGCAACATCGTTGGTTTTGGTAGCAACCTCTTTTACCAGCTGGGCGCCCATGTTCTGAAAGGGGTCTTCCAGCTCAATTTCCTTGGCAATGGTAACGCCGTCGTTGGTAATAAGGGGGGAACCGAATTTTTTATCTAATACGGCGTTGCGGCCTTTCGGGCCCAAGGTAACCTTAACGGCGTTTGCTAACTGGTCTACGCCGCTTTGCAGCGCCTTGCGCGCTTCTTCACCAAATAAAATCTCTTTAGCCATAACTTAAAACCTCGCTTAAATTTTAATGTAAAAAAATTATTCAATCGTTGCTAAAATGTCGGCCTGCCGAACAATTGAGTACTCTACACCGTCAATTTTAACCTCGGTGCCGGCGTACTTGCTGGTAATTACTCTGTCGCCAACCTTTACATACATTTTAACCTCGTTACCGTCTACAACCCCGCCCGGGCCAACGGCAACAACCTCAGCCATTTGCGGCTTTTCCTGTGCGGCGGCGGTTAAAATAATGCCGCTTTTGGTTTTTTCCTCGGCTTCAACCGGTTTGGTAACAACACGGTCGGCTAATGGTTTAATTTGCATAAATAAAACCTCCTGAAAGATAATAAAAACTGTTTTTAGCACTCTTTGCTCTTGAGTGCTAAATCTATTGTAATCCGAATTTTCAAAAAATCAAGCCCTATTTCTCATTTTTAAAAAATTATTCATAATTACCTAAAAAAACCGCTTGTTTTTGGTCGAAAAATATTTTAAAATATATAAGATAGCATTTAAAATACATAAAATTGCTTTTAAAGGTTAAGTCTTGTTAAAATTCAATTCTTGCTTTTGGTTTTGGCCTGGCAACTGCGCCGGCTAAAACCGCCGCCGGCACCAAAGGGGGAGCTTTATGAACAAAAAACAGCTGCTTTTGCAAAATGAGGAATTAAACGCCCGGCTGAACGAGGCGCGCCAAGAGCTGCAAGCGCTGCACATTCGCCTAAGCGAGGCTAAGTTAGAGCAGGAAAGCCGCCTGGCCGCGTTAGAGCGGCAAACCGCCCGTTGTGCCGAACTGCAGGCCGAGGTAGATTTTTTAAAGGCCGGGTTGGCGGCCGGTATTGCCGCGGCTGCCGACCCGGCCGGTAATTTGGCGGGCCGGGTCCCGGCAGCAGAAGTTCCGGCAGCAGAAGTTCCGGCAGCAGAAGTTCCGGCAGCAGAAGTTTTGGCGGCAGAAAAACCGGCCACTGAAAAACCGGCCACTGAGAAACCGGCCGCTGAGAAACCAGCGGCAGAAAAAACAACTGCAGGCAGGCCCATTGCCGCCAACCCGGCCGCGAACACGCCGGTTGCGCCCGCAACGGCAGCGCCCGCGCCGAAAGCCAATACACTGGCAGATAATACACAAACAGATAATACGCAAACAGGGAATATGCGAACCGACGGCGCCCCGAAAGGCCATTTACCGCCGGACGGGGAAGCACCCTCTGCGGAAAGCACGCCGCAGGCAAGAATCCCCGCATTTAGTGAAAACGGCGCCGATTTTGAAAGCTATTTTAACGAGCCGGAAGCGCCCGCCGAAAAGGGCGAAAAAGCAAACCAAACGGCGGCCGAGGCTTTGGCCGCCAAGCCTTTTGCAAAAAATGCCGCGCCGGTGCCAAAGGCGCCGCCGACCAACCCGGAATTTGTTGACCCACAGGCCACAGTTGAGCAATCCGCAGAGCCGCAACCGGCCGACCTACAGCAACCCAACCCGCAACCGGCAAAAAAACAGCAGACCGAGCAATTTCCGACGGTGGCAGAAGCCCAATTTGCTCAGCCGCAGCCTGTAGAACAGCCGCCTACAGAGCCGCAAGTTATAAACCCGCAGCCTACAGAGCCGCAATTCGCAGACCTGCAGCCCATGGTTGCGCAATCTGCAGAGTGCCAATCTGCAGAACCGCAATTTGCAGAGCCACCGATTTTGCCGCAGACGGCTGCAGAGTCTGCCCCGGGCGATTTTGGTGTTCGCACGCTGGGCGAGCAGCAGGAGCTGCAAAATTACTGCGCCCGGTTAATTGGCCGGGTGGCGCTGGCCGCAACAAGGGTTATGGTTTACAACCCTACGCAAAACGCGGCTAATGTAAAAGATTTAGCCTTAGCAAGGTCAGAGGCGTTTAAGCAGCAGGCCACCGCCTTTTTAACTAAGCCGGGCAGCGGCGCGCTTTTGCGCCGGCGGTTAGACGCCCTAACGGCCGATACCGAGCAGTTTTTAAACGCCTTGGCAAACGGCTTGCCAACCCAAAACGGCCAATAAAGCAATAAAGGGTTTTGAAACGGGGCGTTTGGCCATACAATAAATTAGGGCTTGTTTTATTTTAAACCGCGGCCGCTTTTTAAAAGGGCCTTTGGGGCCGGCGGGGCTTGCTTTGCCCGCCAAATCGCCTACCAAATTTGTTTTAGGTTTAACACAAGGGGTGAAAAAATGTCTGCCGAATTTACTAAAGAAATGAAAGCTACGCACACCATTTTAGCGCCGGATATTTTTCCGACCCACATGGAGCTTTTAAAAGAAATTTTTAAAATGTACGGCTACAATTTGCAGGTGCTTAAAACTACCGGCAAGGCCGTTATAGACGCCGGCCTGCAGCATTTACATAACGATATGTGCTACCCTGCCATTTGCGCCATAGGGCAGCAGCTTTACGCTTTAAAAAGCGGGCAGTACGACCCGCACAAGGTGGCGTTAATTCAATTTCAAACAGGGGGCGGCTGCCGCGCCTCCAACTACATTTGGCTGTTGCGTAAAGCATTAAAGCAAATGGATATGGACTATGTTCCCGTTATTTCGCTTAGCTTTAACCGCATGGAAAAATGCAGCGGCTTTCACCTTACGCCGCTTATGCTGCTAAAGGGGTTAATGGCTCTGCTGTACGGCGATATGCTCATGCTGCTGCGCAATCAGGTGCGCCCTTACGAGCAAAACAAAGGCGAAACGCTGCAGCTGGTGGCGCAGTGGAACCGCCGGCTTACCGAGCAGTTTCGGCACAACCGCGGCCTGGTGGGCAAGGCGGTAAAGCAAAATTTGCAGGCTATGGCGGCCGATTTTCACCAAATCCCCTGCCGCCGCACCCCAAAAACAAGGGTTGGCATAGTAGGGGAAATTTATGTTAAATATTCGGCCCTTGGCAATAACGGGCTGGAGGAATTTTTGCAAAGTCAGGACTGCGAATTTATGGTGCCCGGCGTGTTGCCGTTTTTTGAGTGTATGTTTGCCAACCGCGAAACCGATTATAAGCTTTACGGCGGCAGCAGGCTTATTTTGGCCGGCAGCAACTTTTTGGCCAAAAAGGCCGCCGAGTTAGAACGGCTAATACCGCAGGCGCTGGCCCCTTACCCCGAGTTTGTTGCCCCGGCCGATTTTGAGCACCTAAAGCAGCTGGGCGAGGAGTTAATTGGCCGCGGCGTTAAAATGGGCGAGGGCTGGCTGCTGCCGGCCGAAATTGCCGAATTAATTGAAAAGGGCTACGGCAATGTTGTTTGCGCCCAGCCCTTTGGCTGCCTGCCTAATCACATTGTTGGCAAAGGGGTTATTCGTACCATAAAGCAGCGGTACCCAAGCGCTAACATTTGCCCGGTAGATTACGACGCCGGCGCCTCAAAAGTAAATCAGGAAAACCGCATTAAGCTAATGCTGGCAGTAGCAAGGGAGGGGGCCGAAGCATGAAACGCATGGGCTTAGATTTAGGCTCTACCACCGTAAAGGGCGTAGTATTGGGGGAGGACGGCAGTCTGCTTTACAGCAGCTACCGCCGCCACTACTCAAAAATCAGCCAAACCGCTGCCGAGCTGCTGCAGGAGGTTGCCGCGCAGTTTGGGCCGGAGGAGCTGCTGCTTAGCATTTCCGGCTCGGCCGGCATGGGCCTTTCCAACACGCTGCAGCTGCCCTTTGTGCAAGAGGTTTACGCAACCCGTTCGGCCGTGCGCCGGCTGCTGCCCGGCACCGATGTTGTAATTGAGCTGGGCGGCGAGGACGCCAAAATTTTGTTTTTAAGCGGCGGGTTAGAGGTTCGCATGAACGGCAGCTGTGCCGGCGGTACCGGCGCGTTTATAGATCAAATGGCCACCCTAATGGGGGTAGAGCCGGCCGAGCTGAATACTCTGGCGGCCGAAGCGCAAAAGCGTTACCCTATTGCCTCCCGCTGCGGGGTTTTTGCTAAGTCAGATATTCAGCCCCTTATTAATCAGGGCGCCAAAAAGCAGGATATTGCCGAAAGCATTTTTTACGCCGTGGTAAACCAAACGGTTGCCGGGCTGGCGCAGGGGCGCAGCATTGCCGGTAAGGTGGTTTATTTGGGCGGCCCGCTAACCTTTTTTAACCGGCTGCGTGCCGCGTTTGACGATGTTTTAAAGGTAACCGGCACCTGCCCCGAAAATTCGCTGTACTTTGTTGCCATGGGGGCGGCCTATTCTAAATACTCGGTGCCGGTGCAGCCAGGTAATTTGGCTAAAAAAATTGCAGGCTACCACGCCGGCGGCGGCTACAACAGCTGCCCGCCGCTGTTTCGCAGTAAAGAGGAGTACAGCTGCTTTGTAAAAAGGCACCAAGAAACCGGCAAGGTTGCCGGTGAGCTTACCGAACCAAACGGTGTAATGTACCTGGGGGTAGACGCCGGCTCTACCACGGTAAAAGCGGTGCTGTGTGACCAAAACGGCAAACTGCTTTTTCCGTTTTACCGTACCAACAGCGGCAACCCGGTTCCGCTGCTGCGGGAGTATTTAACCGTGCTGTACCAAAAATGGCCCAACATTAAAATTGGCGGGGCAGCCGTTACCGGCTACGGGGAGGATATTATTCGCAACGCCTTTCACTTAGATTACGGCCTGGTAGAAACGGTTGCGCATTATACGGCGGCGAAAAAATTTCGCCCGGATGTTGATTTTATTATTGATATTGGCGGGCAGGATATTAAATGCTTTAAAATTAAAAACGGCGGGGTAGACAGCCTATTTTTAAACGAGGCCTGCTCCTCGGGCTGCGGCAGCTTTTTGCAAACCTTTGCCAAGGTGCTGGGGTACAGTATGCAGGATTTTTCGGCCTTGGCGCTGCAGGCCGAAAAGCCGGTAGATTTAGGCTCCCGCTGTACGGTTTTTATGAACAGTGCCGTAAAACAGGCGCAAAAGGACGGCGCCGATGTTAAAGATATTGCCGCCGGCCTTTGTGTTAGCGTTGTAAAAAACGCGCTGTACAAGGTTATTCGCTGCGCCTCGCCAAACCGTTTGGGCAAAAGCATTGTGGTGCAGGGCGGCACCTTTTTAAACAACGCTGTGCTGCGCGCCTTTGAGCAGGAAACGGGGCGGCAGGTTATTCGCCCGCAAATTGCCGGGCTAATGGGGGCGTACGGCGCGGCCCTTTACGCCCTTGAGCGCTCCGGCAGCGGGGCCAAAAGCGGGTTAATTACCGCCGCCGAGCTGCAAAGCTTTGTGCACAGCGTTCGGGCGGTTACCTGCAAGGGCTGCAGCAACGGCTGCCGGTTAACGGTTAACACCTTTACCGGCGGGCGCACCTACATTGCGGGCAACCGCTGCTCTAAGCCGGTGCGCGGCGGAAAGTTAGGGCCGCAGTACAATTTGTACGCCTACAAGCAACAGCAGCTGGCGCAGTTTATGCAGCCGCAGCCCAAAAACGGCGCGCCAACCGTTGGCCTGCCGTTAGGCCTTAATATGTACGAGCTGCTGCCGTTTTGGCACACGCTGTTCAGCCAGCTGGGCTTTCGGGTGGTTTCCTCAAAATTCGCAACGCACGAGCTTTATTTAAAGGGCCAAAGCACTATTCCGTCCGACACGGTTTGTTACCCCGCAAAGCTTATGCACGGGCACATAGAATACCTGCTGCAGCAAGGGGTAGACTTTATTTTTTACCCCTGCATGAGCTACAATGTAGAGGAGCATTTGGGCCACAACCACTACAATTGCCCGGTTGTTGCCTACTACCCTAAGGTGATTGGGGCCAACATGCCAAACTTAAAGCAAACCAATTTTATAAACGATTTTATTGGCCTGCACAAAAAGCGTGCCTTTGCGCCCCATTTTCAAAAAATTATGGCGGCGCACGGCTTTAACCTGCCCCTTTTTAAAATTAAAAGGGCGGCCAAGGCGGCTTACAAGGTGTACGCGCAGCAGCGCCGGGCCTTAACCCAAAAGGCCAACGAATTTTTAACGCTGGCCCGGCAGCAAAACCTGCCGGTTATTGTGCTGGCGGGGCGCCCCTACCACATTGACCCCGAAGTAAACCACGGAATAGATAAACTAATTTGCGAGCTGGGCGCCGTAGTTTTAACCGAGGATTCCGTTAGCCCGCACGAAAAGCGCTTTGCCACCACCGTTTTAAACCAGTGGACCTACCACGCGCGGCTGTACGCCGCCGCCAAATTTGTAACCAAGCAGCAGGGGGTAAACATTAGCCTGGTGCAGTTAGTTTCCTTTGGCTGCGGGGTAGACGCCGTAACCACCGACGAAACGCGCGAAATTTTAGAGGCCGGCGGAAAGCTTTACACCCAAATTAAAATAGATGAAATTACAAACCTGGGTGCGGTGCGTATTCGGCTGCGCAGCCTGTTTGCCGTGCTGCAGCAGGAAAAAGCAACCCCCGCCGCCTTAAAAAAGGAGCCAACACAAAGCCCGGCCAAGGCCAAAAAACCAAAGGCAAGGGTGTAAGGCTTTAACTGCTTTAGCGGCCGAACAAAGCGGCACGCCTAAAATTTGCGGCGCCTGCGCGGCAAACGGGGCAGCTTTGCCTTTAAAACTTAATTTGCACGGGGTTTGCAGCAGCGTTTGCCGCAAAGCCCCGTTTGGGTTACTGTAAAAGTTGCCGCCGGTTGTGCAGTCTTTGCACAACCGGCGGCGTTATTTTTTTAATTACACTTGCTTTACCTGCCAAAAAGGCGCGGTACGCGGGGGTGTAGCCCGGGTTTTATTGGGCTTAGCCAATTAAGCCAATTACAAAAATTAACAAAATTAAAATCGGCACAACCAGTAAGAAGTACCATTTCATCCACCCGGCTACCTTTAGCCCCTTGCCAAGGTTGGCTTCGGCCTGGTAGTTTTTAAAGCCCCAGCCAAATTTGGTAACGCAAAACAGCAAATAAACCAGCGAGCCTAACGGCAGTAAAATGTTGCTGACTAAAAAGTCCTCGCTGTCTAAAATATCGCGCCCGCCAATAAGGTGTACGCCGCTTAAAAGGTTGTAGCCCAACACGCAGGGTATGCTGGCAATTAAAATAACCAGGCCGCAAATAACGGCGGTTTTTTTGCGTGACCAGTTAAAGTTATCCATGCAGGAGGCCATAATATTCTCAAACACGGCAATAACGGTAGAAAAGCTGGCAAAGGTCATAAACAAAAAGAACAAGCTGCCCCAAATTCGGCCGCCCGCCATGTTTACAAAAACATTTGGCAGGGTAACAAAAATTAGGCTGGGGCCGGCGGTAACCTCTACTCCGTAGCTCATGCAGGCCGGAAAAATAATTAGTCCCGCCGAAATGGCAACAAAGGTATCCAGCGCGCAAATGCGGGCGCCCTCCCCCAAAAGGGTGTGCTCCCGGCCCATGTAGCTGCCAAAAATCTCCATAGCGGCAATGCCAAGGCTTAGCGTAAAAAACGATTGATTCATTGCGGCGGCAATAACATTGCCAAGGCCAACATTTTTAACATTTTCTAAATTCGGCACCAGGTAAAACGCCAGCCCCTCCTTAGCGCCGGAAAGGGTAAAGCTATGCACCGCTAAAATAACAATTAAGGCAAACAGCGCCGTCATCATCACCTTGCTTACGCGCTCCAGCCCCTTTTGCACGCCAATGCTGCAAACCAAAATGCCGGCCACAACGGTTACGGCCATCCAAAGCCCCATTTCGCCGGGGTTTGCCAGCATATTGTTAAACACCGCTCCGGTTTGCTCGGCCGACATACTGCCCGTAAAGGTGCCGCTCAAAAATTTAAAAAAGTAGTTTAGCATCCAGCCCGAAACCGTGGTGTAGTACATCATTAAAATTAAGCAGCCAAGAATGGCAAACCAGCCGTGAATGTGCCATTTAGATTTTGGCTTTTCCAACGCCTTGTAGGCCAGCACCGCGCTTTTGCGGCTGGCGCGGCCAACCGCTAATTCCATAGAAAGCACCGGCAGCCCCATAATTACCAGCATAATTAAGTAAAACAGCACAAAAATACCGCCGCCGTTTTGCCCAACAACATAAGGAAAGCGCCAAACATTGCCAATGCCAATGGCACAGCCGGCGCTTACCAGTAAAAATCCTAATCGCGATTTAAAAGATTCCCGTTCCATGTTTCAACCTCTTGCGTTTTAATTTATTGTGTTTAATTTTAGGGCCGGTAAAGCAGCACCCCTGTGCGGTTTTGCCGGCCCTGTTGTTTTGTTTTTATTGTTTATTTTTGTGGTTTTTGCGCGCTGCGGCCGTATTGGCGCAGCCCGGGCAAATAAATCGCGCCAAAAAAGGCAAAACAACGGTTTTTTAGCTGGCGGATTTGGGGCACCGGGTTATTTCCGGCACAGATTGGTCGCTAAATTTTTAAGCTGGGCTTTGTTTTCCTCACTTAAAGCCGAAAGAATTTTAACCGCCCCCGGCAGCAGGGTTAAATTTTTGCAGCCGGCCAGCATGCCTTGCATGGTTTTGGCGGCGGTAGGCGCCCAGGAGCCGTTTTCAATAAACGCTACGGTGCGGTTTTGGTAGCCGCGCTCGGTTAGGTGTTCAATAAACTCCCGCATAAAGGGGAAAATGCCGGCGTTGTAGGTGGTGGTTGCCAGCACTAACTTGCTGTACCGAAACGCGTCCTCTACCGCCTCGGCCATATCCTCCCGCGCCAAGTCGGTAATGGCAACCTTGGGGCAGCCGGCGGCTTTTAGCTCCTTTGCCAGCAGCTCGGCGGCCTTTTTGGTGTTGCCGTAAACCGAGGTGTAAGCAATAAACACGCCGTTTGTTTCTGCCTGGTAGGAGGACCAGGTGTTGTACTGCTCTAAATAGTGGCTCAAATCCCCTTGCAGTACCGGGCCGTGTAACGGGCAAATCCGTTTCATTTTAAGGGCAGCCGCCTTTTTTAACACGCTTTGCACCTGCGGCCCGAATTTGCCAACAATGCCAAAATAATAGCGGCGGGCTTCGCAGTCCCAATCCTCCTTAACATCTAAAGCGCCAAACTTGCCAAAAGCGTCGGCCGAAAATAAGGTTTCCTCATCGGCGTCGTAGGTAAACAGTACCTCCGGCCAATGAACCATCGGCGCCGCAATAAAGGTAAGGGTTTTGGTGCCAAGGCTTAGGGTGCTGCCCTCGGTTACCGTAATTTGGCGATCGTTAAGGGTAAGGCCGTAAAAATTCTGCATCATGGTAAAGGCCTTGGCGCTGGCAACAACCGCCGCCTCGGGGTAGGCCTTTAAAAAGGCGGTAATGCCGGCCGAATGGTCCGGCTCCATGTGCTGCACAATTAAGTAGCTGGGCGTTTTGCCGTTTAACGCGGCGTGAATGTTTTGCAGCCACTCGTCGGTAAAAAAGGCGTCTACCGTATCCAGCACGGCAATTTTTTCGTCTAAAATAAGGTAAGAGTTGTAGGCCATGCCGTTGGGCACGGTGTATTGCCCTTCAAACAGGTCTACTTCGTGGTCGTTTACCCCAACATAAACTAAGCTGTTGCTGTTTGCAATGCGTTCCATTTTAATACATACCTCCAATAAATTTAGAAATCAAATTTAAGCTTTTGCGCAGGGCGGTAAAAAACAGCGGTAAAAAACAGCGGAGAAAGGGTGCGGCCGTGCGGCACCCTGCCGGGTGAACCGCCGTTTTGCCGGGTGAACTACCGAGGTTGCTGTTTTGCCGGCTGGACTACCGTTTTTCCGGGCGGGGCCAAAAGCCCCTTGCGTAAAAGCCTTGCCAAAATTAAGAATAAAAATATTATATAGCAATCGGGTTATTTTGTCAATTCCTGTCAAGCGGTTCAAGGGCTTTGCTCTGTAGGTTTACAATAGATGTGTTACAAAGGATAAAAAAGAGTGACGAATGGAACTTCCTGTGTTACAGTTAAAGTTGCGACACCAACTGAAAGGAAGCACCACTCGTCATGAATACTGTAACACAAACAATGC
>CABQLY010000007.1 GCA_902465155.1 uncultured Oscillospiraceae bacterium
ATAGCGGGTGGTTCTTTGTTTCGGACGTTCCGTCCTCAACTGGCTAAAGCCCTAAACCAAACTGCCCCCGCAGCTAACTTAAGCTGCGGGGGCAGTTTTAAAATTGGTTTAAAGGGTTATTCTTAAAAGCTCAAATTTTTTTAGCTAAGGGCGCTGTTTAAAAGTTGCTTTTTTTAAGCCGGCGCCTTACAAAACAGCAAACAAAAACGCTGTTTTGCCCTTAATTGGCGGGTTGGCCGCGTGCGCCGTGGTGCGGTAGGCCAGCTTTATTCAAAAATCGGTTCAAAATTTTCAATGGCGTGCATTAGCTTAGGGTGGTGAATAATAAAATGAATTGCCGGGTCTTTGCTTTTGGTTATTTGCACATATTGCCCTGCCACCTCGGCAATAGAAATATTTTGAAACACCTTGTTTTGGTTTAAAACCGCCTTGTAATTTTTGTTTTGGTACTGCAGAGTGGCCTTTAAGTGGCTTTCGTATTCCTCGCGGGTGTAAAAAATGCTGTTTTCCAAAAACAAATTTTGCAGCGCAAGGCCTACAAAATCGTTTTCGGCAAAGGCCATTTCGGTGCTATAAACAACATCGGTTATTTTGTTTTTTTGCAAAATTTTTGTTGTTTGTTCGGCCTCCAGCCGCCTTTGTGCCAAAATTTCGGCCGCCAAAGGCGCCTCTACCCTGTTTCTTTGCAAAATGCTATTTAACAGCTCCTCGCTTAAAGTAAACAGCGGCAGCGTGCAAAGCGTGCGTTTTTGGTTAAACGGCTGCTCTTGCTGCTTTTGGCAAAACGCCAAATAGGCCCGCTTGTTGTTCTGCGTAAAAATTTGCATTAACGGCTTTGCTTTTTTTAAAAGCAGGGCCGCTTTTTGTTTGTAATAGGCCACCTCGGTGCTGTTGCCGGTTAAATAATACTTGCCGCTGTTGTGGTATTCGCCAATACATTCCCCACACAGCGCATATTTGCCCGAAACATAATTTAAATGGTGGTACGGCTCAATTTTAGCGTTTTTAAAATAATAGGGGGAAACCTGCCCGGTCATATAAATCGGGATCCAGCTTTCCAGCCCCAGCATCATCTCCCGAAAGGGGCGGTCTAAATGGTGTATAATATTTAACTGTAAGCCCTTTTTTAGGCAAACGGCAATGCCAAACATCCACTTTTTGCCAAAATCTAAATCCTTGGCCATGTCCTCCATTGGCATATCCGAGCACATAAAAATAGGGCTGTTATCTTTGGTTAAAACGGTAGCTTTAAAAAAGTCTAACTCCCCTTTTTTCATTTGCTCTACCCCGTAATAATGGCCGCCCCTTGCTTTGTAAAACGGAATGTTCGGCACCTTTAGCTCGTTAAATTTAATGGCCTTAATATAATCCTGCAGGCAAAAAGAATCTAAATGCTTTAAAAAATTGTTAACCTCCGGCACGGGCGCCGCCTGCGGGCTGCCAATTAAGTAACGGTAAAGCGGTTCAAATAAATCGTTTGGCTCTATTTCGGCAGGTTTTGTAATGCCAAGCAAGTCTAAAAGGGGCAAAAGCCCCTCGCCCTTGCCAAACTTTAAAAGCACAAACTTGCAAACCTTTGCGCAAAACTCCTCGGGGTCTGAGGGGCGAGCCTTGGCGTACCGTATTCTTGAAATGTGCGAGGCGTCAAAAAGCATGTAGCGCGCCATTTCGTTTACATTTATGCGCAAGGTGGTAATCAGCTTATTAAATTGGTTGCTAAAAGCGTTGTAATCAAAAAAATCGTCGGTTGTGGCGGCGGCCGAAAGCTCTTTAAAAATGCGCTGCTCGGTGTACTCGGCCATCCCCTTTTCGGCAAACAGCTCGGCAATTGCCCGGCAAAGCTTTTTTAGCTGCTCGCTGTTTGGCTTGGGGCAGCGTTCCCCGTTCTTGTAACGGCTTAAAACCGGCTCAGAAATACCCGACCGTATTGAAAGGGCTTTTGAGCTGCATTGCAGCAATTTTAAGTACCCGTTGAAAAGGGCTTCAAACTTCATTTTTCTCACCAGATTACAACAAAATATTTTATATTTATTATACTACAATTCTGCGGTGTTTTGCAAAATAATTTCCAAAATAAACATTGCTTTACCCGGTAACTTGCTTGTTATTGCCGGGTTTGTACTTTATACTAAGTATAATAACTTTTCAGGAGCGTGGTTTTATGGCAATGATACAGTGCCCCGAATGTAAAAACGAGATTAGCGACCAGGCAGAAACCTGCCCAAAATGCGGCTATGCGCTTAAAAAGCCGGCCGAGCCTAATACGCAGCCGGCCGGCAAGCGCAAAAAGCTTGACTATAAATACCTTATTATTGGTTTAGCGGTTTTGGTTTTTGGGCTATTTATGCTTAACCAAACAAGAAGTAACTCCGAAAGCACCACCAGCGGCACCCCGTCCACCGCACAGCCAACCGCCTCCAATACGCAGCCGGGAACCACCCCAAGCGCCACCCCAAGCGCTGCCACACCGGCTACCAAAAGCGGATATGTTGTTTACAGCGACGCCAGCCTTGGCCTGCAGTACGAAATTCCGGCCAACTACAAAACCTTTACCGAAAAGGGCCTAACCTACATTGGTAATAATATTGACGAACAGGGCGCCATGATCCCTTACATTTTGTTAGGGTGGGACACCAACTACAAAGACCCCACGCAGTTTTTAAACGCCTTTACGGCCGAGCTGCAAAAAACCTACAACGATGTTGCCATTACCATTGACCTGCTTTCGGGAACCATTGGCGGCCGCACGGTTTACGGCATACAGTACCGGTACACCGCAAGCGGGCACACGGTAATTGATAACCGTTACGCCACCATGATTGGCAACAACCTTTTAATGATTGGCTCGCGCGAGGAAAATGTAAACACGCAGGAAGTTAACAATGTTGTTTCTGCTGTAATTGAAACCCTAAAGGAGGTTGGCTAACATGGCAATGATCCAGTGCAAAGAATGTGGAAAAGAGATTTCCTCCGGCGCTAAGTTTTGCCCCCACTGCGGCTGCCCCAACAAGGTAAGCGTTTGCCCGGAGTGCGGCAAGCCGGTTGAAAGCACCACCATTACCTGCCCGGAATGCGGCTACCCGCTGCAGAAAAAAAACGCCAACAGCATTATTACCGAAAATTTAGATAAGCTTACCGGGGCAAGCTCTAAAAGCTACATAACCTTTAAAGACCTTTTTAAAGGCACCTTTAAAAAGCACACCACGCAGGAGCTGGATGAGGTTTTTGTTTGCGGCGGCCCAAAAACCACGCCGGCCCTGCAGCAAATTGACCCCCACCATGTAGGCGCCTGGGTGTACCTTAAAATTTTTATTTTCTTTTTAATTGCCTACATTCCAACCCGAATTGGTTTTATAACCTACGGAAACAGCAATTTCTTACCGGCCATGATTATGCTGGGTGGCTTTGCTATGCCGCTAACGGTTTTAATTTTCTTTTTTGAAATTAATGTATTTAAAAACATCCCCTTTTACCGGGTGGTAGAATATTTTGTGTTGGGCGGCGCGCTTTCTTTAATTACTGCAATTTTGTTTTTCTCGCTTGATTTTAACACCGACATTTCTACCTACACCGGCGCGTTAATGGTTGGGGTTATTGAAGAAGCCGCAAAAGCTATTATTGTAGCCGTATTTTTATTTCGAGATAAAAAGTGCCAGTACATTTTAAACGGTTTGCTCATTGGCGCGGCGGTTGGCGCCGGCTTTGCCGCCTTTGAAACCGCCGGTTACATTTTAAATTACGGGCTAAAAAGCGGCCTTGACGCCATGCTGCAGGTAATTAGAGTACGCGGCTTTTTAGCACCCGGCGGCCATGTTGCCTGGGCGGCTATTGAGGGCGCGGCCTTAATGTTTGCCAAAGGGTTTGATACGCTGAGCAAAAAGCACTTAAACGATAAACGCTTTTTGCTGGTTTGCATTATTCCCATTGTGCTGCACGGCGTTTGGGATATGCCCATTAATTTGCCCTACTACGGCCTGCCCATTATTTTAACCGTACTGGCTTGGCTGGTAATTATTTACTTTATTAATTTGGGGCTAAAGCAGGTAGATGACGCCAAAGAATTGGAAAGAGCCAAAGCGGCCGCCGTACCTGCCGCACTGCCAATGCAGGAGGCTGAAGGGAACCAACCCCAAACCCCGGCCGAGTAGTTTCCGGCCGAGTAGTTCCCAGCTGAGTAGTTCTCGGCTGAGTAGTTCTCGGCCAAATAGTTCTCGGCTGAGTAGCTTTAGCCAAAAACCGCTTTAAAGCAGCGGCCAAAGCGCTTGCCCCCTGCCCTTAAAAGCCTGCGTTTAAACATTTAAACACACTTGGCTTTTAAGCGCTTTAAGGCCGGGCAACCGCCTTTTACGGCGGCAGCGTTACTGTTTTTTAAAATTGCCTAAATACCGCGCGCAGCCCGGTGCCAAACGGCGCCGGGCTGCACAATTTTTAAAAGCGCCAACAGCCCTTTTGCTGCCGGCGCTTTTGTAGCTTTATTGCCAAATTAAAAACACAATAGAAAAGAAAATGCCCAGCACCCCGCAAAGCAGGCCAACATGCGGCAAGGAGGTTAGCTCCTTAGCCTTTACCCGGTCTACCACGGCAAAACCAACTGCCAAAATGCCGGCAATTAGCGCATAAACCGTTAGGTGGTAGCACAGCAGTACCGAGAACGCCCCCAAAAGCAGCGCCGGTATTTTAAAAAGGTTGCCGGTGTACGGCAGCTTTCCGGCCGGCAGCGGCTCGCTTTCGTGACAAATGGGGTCAATGTTTTTGGGGTCGGTTTGTTTTTGCGGTTCCATTACAGTGCTAAATCACTGGCCATGTAGTAAGCGGCCGTGTCAAATTCTTTGGTCATGTTTAAGGCTTCTACAATATCGTAATCAACAATTTTGTCGTGGTGGTAGCAAACAACGCGGTTGCCAATACCGTCCTTTAACAGCTTAACGGCAGCGTAGGCCATTTCGCTTGCGGCTACACGGTCCCGCACGGTGGGGTTGCCGCCGCGCTGTACATGGCCTAAAACGGTGCAGCGAGCGTCAATGCCGGTGCGGGCGGTAATTTCCTTGGTAACGGTTTCGGCGCTGATCTCAGCCCCTTCGGCAACAACAATAATAAAGTGCTGCTTGCCGTTTTTCTTGGTTTCAGCAATCTTGTTGCAAACCTGCTCAATAGTGTAGGGCACCTCGGGCACTAAAATAGCGGTTGCGCCAACGGCAATGCCGGTTTGCAGGGCCAAGTGGCCGGCGTGCCGACCCATAACCTCAACCACGCTGCAGCGGTCATGCGATTGGGTGGTATCACGCAGCTTGTCTACCATTTCCATGGCGGTGTTCATGGCAGTATCAAACCCAATGGTATAATCGGTAGAGGAAATGTCATTATCTATGGTGCCGGGAACACCTACGCACGGAAAGCCGCGTACCGAAAGGTCGCGCGCGCCGCGGTAAGAGCCATCGCCCCCAATGACAACCAAGCCCTCAATACCAAATTTTTTGCAGTTGGCAATGGCTTTGGCCATGCCGTCCTCGGTTTTAAATTCGGGGCTGCGGGCAGTGTAAAGAATGGTGCCGCCGCGGTGAATAATATCTGAAACGCTGCGGGCGTTCAGGGGCTTAATCTCCCCGCTGATTAACCCGTTGTAGCCGCGGTAAACGCCAAATACTTCCATATCCATTGAAATGGCAGCACGCACAACACCGCGAATGGCAGCGTTCATACCGGGTGCGTCCCCACCGCTTGTTAAAACACCGATCTTTTTCATTGAAGATCATCCTTTCATTCAAAATATCCCATAAAAACAATATAGATTTATCATAACATATTTTAAAAAATTATTCAACCGTTTTTACATTATTTTTCCCCACAATATTGCAAATTTTCAAATAAAGCGGGCTATTTTTTGCAAAATTTGCTTTTTTGGCGGCCAGCAGCTGCTTGCCGGTATCGGCACAGTAAATAATAACCGGAGCGCCGTTCTCGGTCAGCAGCGCGTTAATTTGCCGCATCAGGTTGTCGTTTTTTGTTGGCAGGCGCAAAAACAGCTTTTGGTAATCGGGCCCGGGCGGCTGGTTTAACGCCAAATTTGGCGCTGTCGGTTCGGCCCCGCCGGCGTTGGCACTTTGCAGCGGGGCGGGCGCCGGCTCAATTTTGTCGCAAATTAATTCGCCGGGGCGGTCCTCCTGCCGGGAAACTCGGCCGCTAACGAAAAGTACGCTGCCCCCCTTTAAAACGGGGCGAGCCTGATTAAATGTTTTTGGAAAAACGGTAATGTGCACGGCGTCGGTAAGATCCTCGGCGCTTAAAAAAGCCATAACGCCGCCGTTTTTGGTTGTTTTTGTTTTCACTTCATTTAAAAGCACCAAAAGCTTTACCCGCGCGCCATCTGGCAGCGCCGGGCCGGTTACCTCGGCCGCCTGCTGCACCTTTAGCGTTTTTGCCAGCGTTTTGTACTTGTTCAGCGGGTGCCCGGTTAGGTACATACCGGTTGCTTCGCGCTCAAAATTAAGGCGCTGTTCCTCCGGCATTTCGGGCACATTCGGCAATTCAAAGGTTAATTGCTGCGGCTCGGCCAAAGTATCAAACAGCGTTTGCTGCCCGTTGGCGCTGCGGGCGGCCTCTTGGCTGCAGGCCAACAAAATTTCATCTAATGCCTGTAACATTTGCCGGCGGTTGGCCCCTAAAGAATCTAACGCGCCGCATTTAATTAGGCTTTCTACCGCGCGGCGGTTCAGCTCCCGCCCGTTTACACGGCGGCAAAAATCTAAAATACCGGTGTAGGAGCCGTTTTTGCGCTCGGCAATTATTTTTTGAATAAACACGGCGCCTAAATTTTTAACCGCCAGCAGCCCAAACCGAATGTAGCCGTTGCGCACGGTAAAATCTAAATCGCTTTCGTTCACATCCGGCGGCAAAATTTTAATGCTCAAGCGGGCGCACTCGGCACTGTACTGGTTTACCTTACCGGGCTGACCCAGCACACTGGAAAGCAAAGCTGCCATATATTCGGCCGGGTAATGCGCCTTTAGGTACGCGGTTTGGTAAGAAATTACCGCGTAGGCCGCCGCGTGCGATTTATTAAAGGCGTAAGAGCTAAAGTCGGAAATATCGTTGTAAATTTCCTCGGCAATTGGCTCCGGCACGCCACGCGCAACCGCCCCCTCAATTCTTACCCTGCCGTTTTCATCCTTTTCGCCAAAAATAAAGGTTTGGCGCTCCCTTTGCATAACATCGTGCTTTTTTTTAGACATGGCCCGGCGAACAATATCGGCCCGGCCAAGCGAGTAGCCCGCCAGCTCGCGAAAAATGCGCATAACCTGCTCCTGGTACACAATGCAGCCGTAGGTTACCGCTAAAATTGGTTTTAAAAGCGGCGTTTTGTACTGTACCTGCTCCGGGTGGTGCCGATTATAAACATAGGTTGGAATAGATTTACGCGGCCCCGGCCGGTACAGCGACAAAATAGCAATTAGGTCCTCTAAGCTTTCGGGCCCAAAGGCGCGCAAAACATTTTTCATGCCCTCCGACTCAAACTGAAACACCCCGTCGGTATTGCCCTGCGCCATCATGTGCAGCGTTTTCGGGTCATTTTCCGGAATGGTTTCTATTTTAAAATCGGGCTCCCGGCGAGCAACCATTTTTTCGGCGTCACGAATAATGGTAAGATTCCTTAGGCCCAAAAAGTCCATTTTTAATAGGCCAAGCTCCTCTAACTCGGTCATGGTATATTGGGTTACAACCGTATCGTCGTTTACCGCTAAGGGAACATAATCGGCTACCGGGCGGTCGGAAATAACAACCCCGGCCGCGTGGGTAGAGGCGTGCCGCGGCATACCCTCTACCTTTAAGCAAAGGTTCAGCAGTTCTTTTACCGCGTCGTCACTTTCGGCCAGCTGTTTTAGATCCGGCACCGTTTGCAGCGCTCTATTCAGGCTCATGCCGTGTTCTAAGGGAATTAGCTTTGCCACCCTGTCGCAGGTGTTGTACGGCAAATTCAGCACGCGGCCAACATCCCGCACGGCAGCACGGGCCGCCAGCGTACCAAAGGTAACAATTTGGCTTACATGACTTTTGCCATACTTTTTAATTACATAATCAATAACCTCTTGCCGGCGAACATAACAAAAATCAACATCAAAATCCGGCATAGATACGCGCTCGGGGTTTAAAAACCGCTCAAATAATAAATCGTACCGAATGGGGTCTATGCCCGTAATGCCAATGCAGTAGGCCGCCAGGCTGCCCGCGCCGGAGCCACGGCCGGGGCCAACCGGTATGCCCTGACTTTTGGCGTACAAAACATAATCGGCAACAATTAAATAATAATCGGTAAAGCCCATTTTTTGAATAACCGAAAGCTCGTATTCCAGCCGTTTTGCAACATTTTCCGGCGGGTTTTTGCCGTAATGGCGCTGCAGCCCCTCGCGGCATTTTTGGGTTAAATATTCAAAGTGATCCTGCGGGCCAATATCAATATACGGCAGCTTTAGCTCGTGAAAGGTAAAGCTAACGCTGCAGCGGTCGGCAATTTTTTGCGTATTTTGCAGGGCGGCCTCGTCTAACGGAAAGGCCTTGGCCATTTCGGCCTGGGTTTTTAAATAAAACTCCTCGGTCTCAAAGCGCAGCAGGTCGCTGTCCCCTAACTTTTTTCCGGTGCCAATGGCCAGCAAAACCTCCTGCACCTTGCTGTCCTGCCGGGTTAAATAGTGCACATCGTTGGTACAAACAAGGCCAATGCCTGTTTTTTTGGCAATGGCTTTTAAACCGGCGTTTACCTGCTGCTGGCCCTGCAGACCGTGATTTTGCAGCTCTAAATAAAAATGGTTCGGGCCAAAAATTTCGGCGTACTCCTGCGCGGTTTGCAGGGCTTTTTCCTCCTCCCCGTACAAAATGGCACGCGGAATTTCGCCCGCTAAGCAGGCCGAAAGCGCAATAAGCCCCTCGTGGTGCTGCCGCAGCAGCTCTTTATCTATTCTGGGGCGGGTGTAAAACCCCTCGGTAAAGCCAAGCGAAACCAGGCGGATTAAATTTTGGTAGCCGCGGTTATTTTCGCACAACAGCACCAGGTGGTTGTAGGGCGACTGCACCCCTTTTGTTTTTTCAAACCGGGAGCCGGGCGCTACATAAACCTCGCAGCCAATAATAGGCTTAACGCCGTGCTGCAAGGCCTTTTTGTAAAATTCAAGGGCGCCGTACATTACCCCGTGGTCGGTTATTGCAACGGCGGTTTGCCCGGCGGCCTTTACCGCCAAAAATAAATCGTCTAACCGGCAAGCGCCGTCTAACAAGCTATATTCGGTGTGCAAATGCAAATGTACAAAGCCCAAGGCAAAGCCCCCTTTAAACAAAATTTTAGCCGCACCTTTAGGCCGGCCAAAGTCTTAAATTGCAATAAAGGCCAAAAAAATTTTTAAAACCCGGCTTTCGGCCAAAAAACTTTAACGCCGTTAAGCTTTTTACTTTAAGCCTACCCTTGCAAAAAACAGCTTAACCGTTGGCCGATTTTTGCGCCAGCAGCACCAGCTTGTTCAGCCGGTGGTTTAGGCCGGAGCGGGTAACCGGGGCGGCGCATTTGGCGCAAAGCTCTTGCAAAGAGGCGTCGGGAAACGCCTCGCGCAGGGCGGCGGCCTCCTGCAATTCCGGGGAAAGGCCGTCTAATAATCCAAGCTTTTTTAAAACGGCAATGGCCTCGCGCTGGCGCACCGCGGCGCCAACGGTTTTAGAGATGTTAGCCGCCTCGCAATTGGTTAAGCGGTTATAATGGTTTCGCATATCCTTATACACCTTAATTTCGGCCAGCTCCAGCGTAAAACGGGTGGCCCGAACGGTTGTTAAAAGGTCCTCTATTTGGGCGCTGCCCTTAAAATAAAGCACAACGGCCCCGCTGCGAATAGCAACCCCCGGCGTTAGGCCTATTTTGCCCAACAGCACGGCAAATAAATCTACCGGCTGCGTTTTGTGCAGGCAAAATTCGGCGTGGTACTCCTTTTTAGGGTCGGTAATACTGCCGCAGGCCAAAAAAGCCCCGCGCACAAAGGCCGAAACGCAGCAATCTTTATTTAAAATTTGCGGCGGCAGCGCGGTAACGCCGTTTGGGGTAAAGCCGTAGGCGGCAAAAATTTTTTGGCAGCTGTTGGGGCTGCTGACCAAAACGGTGTAGCCCTCGCGCACGGCGGCAGCCTTTTGGGGCTGTACCGTTACCGCAAAGCACTTTTCAAGGTGCGCGCAAAGGCGGTTGGCAACAGCCTCGCTCTCGGAATAAAACAAAATTTTATTGAAAGAAAAAACCCGGCCAAACAGCAATAAGCCGAGGCACTCGGCTAACCTGCAGCAGGCGGGCGTTTTCACCTTACAAAGCTCGTTTTTCACTTCGGATGAAAAGGACACTGGCAACATCCCCGTAAATTATTCCAAAAATCAACGCTTATTAATGCTTATCAATATCGCGGTGTATTACGCTAACACGGTACTTTTTTTTGCTTAAATCGTTGTAGATCATTTCGGCCAGAGCCACCGAGCGGTGCTTGCCGCCGGTGCAGCCAACGGCAATAACCAGCTGGCTTTTGCCCTCCTCCCGGTAAAGGGGAACCGTAAATTCAATAAAATCCAGCATTTTTTGCACAAATTTTTGCGAGGCCTCAAACTGCATAATGTAGTTTACTACTTCGCTATCCAGCCCGGTGTGGCTTTTTAGCTCCGGCACATAAAAGGGGTTTGGCAGGCAGCGGGCGTCAAACACCAGGTTAGATTCGCTGACCGCGCCGTACTTAAAGCCAAAGGACATACAGGTAATATTTAACCCGCCGTTTTGCTCGGAAAACAGGTTGATCAGCCGTTTTTTTAACTGCCCGGCGGTAATATTCGTGGTATCTATTACAAAATTGGCCTTGGCACGCAGGTTGGCAAGCAGCGCCCGCTCTTTACGAATGGCCTGAGCTACCGAAATGCGGTACAGCTCGCACAGCGGGTGCTTGCGGCGCGTTTCGTTGTAACGGCGCTCTAACTCGGTATCAGAGGTATCTAAAAACAGTACCTGAAAGGGCACGCCCTTAGCGGCAAGCTGCTCAAAAATCTCGTTAATTCCGCGAAAAGCCTCCCCCCCGCGAAAGTCGGTAACAATGGCCACCTTGCCCAGCGGAAACTGCCCTTTTCCGGAAAGGTCTACAATGGCGTTAATCAACACAGGCGGAATATTATCTATACAATAATAGCCAATATCCTCCAATGCATTTGCCGCGCTGGATTTACCCGCGCCCGACATTCCCGTTACAAATAAAAACTCCATACATACACCTCTAATCTAAACCGTAAAACCTTTTAAAACCCGGCTCCGGTGCGGCTGCTTTAGGTAAAACTGCCACACCGCTTTTGTCGGCAAAGGCCAGCCCACAACACCAATAATGTAAAACTACAAATAATGCCTTACCGGCCAATAAATTCTACCTCCGGCTCTAAGCGCACGCTGGTTTCTAAAAAAACTTTTTCCTGCACCTGCTCAATTAAGCTGCGAATATCACCCGCGGTGGCGCCGCCCTTGTTAATTACAAAGCCGGCGTGCTTTTCGCTAACCGCGGCACCGCCAACCGTAAAGCCCTTTAGCCCGCAGGATTCTATTAACGAGCCGGCAAAATGCCCGGTTGGGCGCTTAAAGGTGCTGCCGGCGCTGGGGTACTCTAACGGCTGCTTTTCGCGCCGGCGGGCCATAAGCTGCTCCATTCGGCCGCGAATTTCGGCCGGGGGAGCTGCGGCTAAACGGTAGGTAATTGCGGTAATAATGCGATTCTTTTTTTCTTTAAACAGGCTGGTTCGGTAGCCCAGCTTTAATTTTTGCAGGGGCAAAACCTCGGTTCTGCCGTCGCTTAAAACGCAGCTACACTCGGTAACAATGTTGGCCATTTCTGAGCCGTAAGCCCCGGCGTTCATGTACAGTGCGCCGCCGGCCGTACCGGGAATACCCCAAGCAAACTCTAACCCGCCAAGCTCGTTTTCAAGCGCAAAAGAGCAAAGCACCGAAAGCTTTGTGCCGGCGCCGCAGCGCAGCTCAAACGCGCTAAGCCGCTCTTTTTCACAAAATCCGCCGCCAATGTGCAGCACAGCGCCGGCAACGCCAAGATCCGAAACCAAAACATTACTGCCGTTGCCCAAAACCGTTACCGGAATTTCACGCGCGGTGCAAAAGGCAATAATTTGGGCCAACATCCGCTCGTTCAGCGGCTCGGCCCAAAGGTCGGCCGGGCCGCCCACCTTAAAGCTGGTGTGCGGGGCCATGGGCTCGTTTTCCTTAAAAAAGCACTGCTTTTGCGTTAAAAAACCTTTTAGTTCATTTAGTTGCTCGTTTAACTGCAAAGGGCAAACCTCCCCTTAAAAAGCTTAATGCTGGTAAAATCTAAAAATAAACGCTGCGCCAATAATGCCGGCGTCGTTCCCCAGCTTTGCAATTTTAACCTGCGTTTGATTTTCAACATTTTTTGAAAAACGCTCGGCCTCTACTATTTTTTGAATGGGAATTAGTAAATTATCCCCCTCTTTAGAAATACCGCCGCCAATGCAAATAATTTCCGGCTGAAAGGTGTTAATGGTGTTAATTAACCCGCAGGCAACATAGCGAATGTAAAGCTCTACAACGGCGCGCCCGGCCTCGTCGTTTTTGCGCATGGCGTCAAACGCGGTGCGGCCGTTTACATTTTCAAGCTTGCCGTCGGCCAGCTCCCACATTACGCTGTTTTTGTTGCTTTGCATGGCAGCCTGCGTAAGGTGAATTAACCCGGTAGCCGAAGCGTAAGCCTCCCAACAGCCTTTACGGCCGCAGGTGCACTGGGCGCCATCCATAACAATTACGGTGTGCCCCAGCTCGCCGCCGGCCAAATTGGCGCCGGAAAACAGCTTGCCGTCTATAATAATTCCGCCGCCAACACCGGTACCCAGCGTAATAGCAACAAAGTTTTTGGTGCCAACGCCGGCGCCGGCAATAAATTCGCCGTAAGCGGCAGCCGAAGCGTCATTTTCTAAATAACAGTTAAAGCCCAAACGCTCTTTTAGCATTTTGCCCATTGGCAAATTAGAAAAGCCAAGGTTGTTCGAGGTTGCAATAACGCCGGTGTAGGGGTTTACGCTGCCCGGGCTGCCAACGCCAACGCTGGCAATGTCTTTTAGCTCTAAGCCGGCGTCCTTAACCGCCAAGCGGGCGGCCTCAGCCATATCGTCTAAAATTAAATCGTCGGCACGGCCGGCATTGGTTTTCATTTTACCGCGGCCAATAATTTCGTAATTTTCGTTTACTACGCCGGCGGCAATGTTGGTTCCGCCTAAATCAATACCTAAATAATACATGAAAAAGCTCCTTTATTTAATGGTTAAAATCGGGTTGGTGCCCGCTAAAACGGTTTTGTTGCAATTAATAACACTGCCGCCTTAGCAGGGCTAAGCACCGTACGGCTTGCCCGTTTTACTTAAACGGCTGTGCGCTTATTCCCCGGGGCGTTAGCCCAAAAACGGGGCGTTAATCGTAAACATCGCTGCTAAGGTTTTCGTTTTCCTCCGAGGAGGCAATGGCGTCCTCCATGCCAAGCTTTTTTAAAAGGTCGTGCGCGGCGTTGTAGCCCAGCTTTTTTTGCCGGTTGTTCATGGCGGCAACCTCAATAATAACGGCCAAATTGCGCCCCGGCTTTACCGGAATGGTAAGGGAGGGAATTTTAATATCTAAAATAGAGGTGCTTTGATTTTCCAGCCCCATGCGGTCGTACACCTTGTCGGAATCCCAAGGCTCCAGCTTAATTACCATATCTACCTTTTCGGTAAGCTTTACGGCGCCAACGCCAAAAATGCGGCTGGCGTTAATAATGCCAATGCCCCTAAGCTCAATAAAATGGCGAATATTTTCGGGCGAGGAGCCTACTAACGAACGGGAGGACACCCGCCGCAGCTCAACGGCATCATCGGCTATTAGGCGGTGGCCGCGTTTAACCAGCTCAATGGCGGTCTCACTTTTGCCTACGCCGCTTTCGCCCAAAATTAAAATGCCCTCGCCGTAAACCTCTACCAAAACGCCGTGGCGCGTAATGCGCGGCGCCAGCTGAACATTTAAAAACGCAATAATAGAGGACATAAAGCTGGAGGTTGCGTCGTCGGTGCGCAGCAGCGGAACGCCGTATTTTTTGGCAGCCGCCAGCATTTCATCTAAAACCGCTAAATTGCGCGAGATAATGACCATTGGAGGCTGTTTGGAAAAAAATTTATCTAAGCAGGCGTGCAGCTTTTCGGGCGAAAGATCGTTTAAATAGCTATCTTCACTTTTGCCAATAACCTGAACGCGCTCACTGTCAAAAAACTCGTAGTACCCGGCAAGCTGCAGGCCGGGGCGGTTTACCTCAACGCTAACAACCAAAATTTCCTCCGGGTTTTCCGGCAAATAAATTGTTTCAAGCGAAAGCTCTTTAATTATTTTAGCCAATTGAACAGAAAAACCTGTTTGCATAATACTCCCCCATTCACTTACCATTATACAACAATGCAAACGTTTTTAAAAGCTATTTTTTTGCGAATTTTAATTTTTTTACCCTGTTTTTACAAAAAATAACGCGGCCGGAAATTTTTTGCTTTCAAAAAAACTTCCGACCGCGGGAACAAAAGGCAATTTTTAAGCTAAATTTAAAAATTACGGCTCTAAATCAGTTTTATCATCGCCGCTTTCAGCAGGGTCGTTTTCCGGCTGTTCAATAGGCTCAACCACCGTATGCTCGGCAGCTTGCTGGTTTAATTTTGTAACATCGGTAGCGGTTACATCCGTCTTTTTTTTGCTAATAATTAACATCCAAACCAAGCCGCTTACTACAATTACCGTACAAACAATTGCCAAAACAATAATAATGGGAGAAAGGCCGGCGTCGCCGGTGCCCGGATTAACAAGATATTGCATAGTGAAACCTCAATATTCATAAAAATAAAAATTAAATATAGGCGTATTATACCACATCTTGCACAAAAAGTCAACCTTTTTTACACCATATTGAGAAACAACCGGCGAAAAACTACAAACCGGAGCCTTTGGGGCAAACTGCTTTTAAGCCTAAACCCCGGGCAAAGGCACCCGCGCCAAAAGTTTAACGCCAAAACAAGCAATTGCCCCAAAGCCTTAACGGCAAAGCTTAAAACAAATTGTAAAACAACCGCTTACGGTAAATAAGCGCAAAGCCGCCGGGGCAACGGGCAACCTTATGGCCTTAGCACCTTAAGCACAACCCAAGGGGCCAAGGCAGCAGCCCGCCTTAACGCCGCAGCTCGGCGCCGGCGGCCGCCAGCTTTTTAACAATTTTACTAACGCAGGCGTCAATGGCTTCATCGGTTAAGGTTTCCTCCTTAGAGCGGAGGGTTAAATTAAAGGCCACGCTTTTTTTGCCTGCCGGAATTTGCTCGCCCTCGTAAATATCAAACAGCGAAACGCTTTCCAGCAGCTTGCCGCCGGCGGTGCGAATGGTTTGCATCAGCTCCCCTACCGGAACGGCCGAGTCGCACAGCAGTGCCAGGTCGCGGTTAACGGCCGGGAACCTTGGCAGCGGATTATAAATAACCAACGACTTTTTAATTTGCAGCAGCCGGTTTAAATAAACCTCGGCCACATAAACCCGGCGGTTTAAATCGGCCTTAGCGGCAACGGCCGGGTGCAGCTCACCAAAAACGGCAATCAGCTCGCCGTTTAGGGTAGCCTTGGCGCGGCGGCCGGGGTGCAGATACGGCTCGGTGCAGCGGTCAAAGCTAAACTCAACGCCCTGCAGGGTTGCAATTTGCTCTATCACGCCCTTTAGGGTGTAAAAATCCTCGCTTTCGCCGTACATACCAATGCTTAAGGTTTTTAGCTCCTGCGGCTGGCAGGTAAGCGGCAGGCTGTGCGGAATAAATCGTTTAGAAACCTCAAAAAAGCGGCCGGCCGGAATTTTGCGGTTGCTGTTGGTTGCCAGCACCTTTAGCATAGAGGTTATAAGCTGGGTACGCATGGTAGAAAATTCGTCCCCCAGCGGGTTTAAAATGGTAATGGCACGGCGGCGGGCGTCCTCCTCCGGCAGCTCCAACAGGTCAATATCCTTAGAGCCTATAAAGGAGTAGGTTGTAATTTCGTCCATACCGTTGGCGCAAAGCAGGGCCTTTAAGCGGTCGTCCAGCGCGCGGTCGGGCGTTACGGTGCCGCGCATAACCGCCCCGTTCATTGGGGTGCCGTGAATGTGGTCGTACCCGTAAATCCGCATAACCTCCTCGGCAATATCGGCCATAAATTCAATATCCCCGCGGAAGGAGGGTATGGTGCAATTCAGCTCGCCGTTTTTAAGGGTGGTTGGAATATGCAGCGCGTTTAAAATTTCGGCCATGCGCTCGCCCGGAATTTCTACCCCCAGCAGGCCGTTAATATCGGCCACCTTAACGGTAAGCTCCCGCTGCTGCGGCAGGCCCTCGTTGCAATCAATTACGCCGTCAACAATATCGCCCGCGTTTAGCTCGCAAATGAGCTGCAAGGCGCGGTTCATAGCGTATTCGGTGTTCATAATATCCAGCCCGCGCTCGTAACGGCCGCTGGATTCGGTGCGAATGCCCAAGGCACGCGCGGTGCGGCGAATATTATCCCGCTTAAAATTAGCCGACTCTAAAAACAAATGGCGGGTGTTTTCGGTAATTTCGCTTTCCAGCCCGCCCATAATACCCGCTAAGCAGGAGGGGCGCTCGCCGTCGGCAATTACCAGCATATCCAGCGTTAGGGCGTGGGGCTTGTCGTCTAAGGTAGTAATGCTTTCCCCTTTTTCGGCGTTGCGAACAATAATCTGCTTGCCGGCAATTTGGTCGTAATCAAACGCGTGCATGGGCTGCCCCGTTTCCAGCATAACAAAGTTGGTAATATCTACAATGTTGTTAATGGGGCGCATACCGGCAGCCTTAATGCTTTGCTTCATCCAGTCCGGCGAGGGGGCAATACGCAAATTGGTTACAAACCGACCCATGTACCGCGGGCAAAGCTCAAAATTTTTAACGGTTACGGCAATATGCTCGTTAATGCTGCCGCCAACGGTTTTAAAGGTTGGCACCGGCGGGTGAAATTTTGTACCCAGCACCACGCCAATTTCCCGCGCTACACCCAGCACGCTTTGGCAATCCGGCCGGTTGGCGGTAATTTTAAAATCAATGATCCAATCGTTTAAATGCAAGATCTCGCGCAGGTCGGTGCCCGGCTTAGGCTCGCCGTGCAAAATCATAATGCCGTAAACCTCGGCGCCCTCGTAATCCTCGTTTTTTAGGCAAAGCTCCTCCCCGCTGCACAGCATACCGTTAGATTCTACCCCGCGCAGCTTGCCTTTTTTAATATGCATACCGTTTGGCAGGTAAGAATCGTGCAGTGCGGTTGGTACATAGGCGCCCTCAAAAACATTTTGCGCGCCGGTTACAATTTGCACATCCGTGCCGGTGCCAACATCAATTTGGCAAATTTGCAGGTGGTCGGAATCGGCGTGCTTTTGCAGCTTGGTAATTTTACCAACCACCACATTTTTCATGCTTTCGGCGGTGTTTACCGCCTCCTCTACCTCAAAGCCGGCCATAACCATGCGGTCGCACAGCTCTAAAGGCGAAACATTAATTTCAACATACCGTTTTAATTGTTCTAACGAAATTTTCATTCTGCACTTCCCCCTTTAAAACTGCTCTAAAAAGCGGCGGTCATTTTCAAACAGTAGGCGAATATCGCTAATTTTGTGGCGGGTGGTGGTTAAGCGGTCCAGCCCAATGCCAAAAGCAAAGCCCGAATAAACCTCAGGGTCAATTCCGCAACCCTTTAACACCCTTGGGTGCACCATGCCGGCGCCTAAAATTTCAATCCACCCGGAGCCTTTGCAAACCCGGCAGCCCTTGCCGCCGCACTCCGAGCAGGAAACATCTACCTCTACGCTGGGCTCGGTAAACGGGAAAAAGGAGGGGCGGAATTTTACTTTGGTCTCCGGCCCGTAGATCTCGTGCGCCATTTGCTCCAGCGTGCCTTTTAAATCGCACATGGTAATGCCTTTATCTACCACTAAGCCCTCTACCTGGTGGAACACCGGCGAATGGGTGGCGTCAACCTCGTCCGAACGGTAAACGCGGCCCGGGCAGATCATGCGAATGGGGGGCTTGCGCTGCTCCATGGTGCGAATTTGCGTAGCCGAGGTTTGGGTGCGCAGCAGCAGGTTTTCGGCCAAATAAAAGGTATCCTGCATATCGCGCGCCGGGTGGTCCTTAGGTACATTCAGCGCCTCAAAATTGTAATAATCGTTTTCAACCTCCGGCCCGTCTACCACATCAAAGCCCATAGACCGAAAAATATCTATTAGCTGGTTTAGGGTGCTGTTTAAGGGGTGCAGCCGCCCTAAAGCCGGTTTTTTACCGGGAATGGTAACATCTAAGGTTTCTTTTTCCAGCCGGCGGTCTAACGCGCGCTTTTTCATGGCGGCCATAGTCCCGGCAATGGTATTTTCAATATCGCCGCGAATTTCGTTGGCCAGCTGCCCCATTTTCGGCCGTTCCTCGGCCGAAAGGGAGCCCATTTGCTTTAAAATAGAGGTTAGTTCCCCCTTTTTGCCTAAAAACTGAATTCTAATTTCGTCTACGCTGCGTTCATCTGCCGCATTTTTTAAAGCGGCGGCAGCCTGTGCGCGAATTTGCTCCAGCTTTTCTTTCATCATGCTAACAACTTCCCTTCTTAAAAAACAAAAACTTCGCCCCAGTAAAGGGACGAAGTAAATTTTTAAACACTCCGCGGTACCACCCAAATTTTTGGCCGTGTACTGCAAATAACACCAACCAAACACTTTGCTACCTTGTAACGCCGGTAAGGCGGCAGGGCCTACTTTACAAAAAAGCTTGGGTTCAACCCCGCTGCTAAGAAGTGAACTTCTAAACGGTGCCGCGCTAACTGCCTTACAGCCGGTGAGCAGTATTCTCTAAAGCCGGAAAACCGAATGTACTTTTCTTCCTCGCTGCATTTTACCTTGTTAGTATAGCACACTTTATTTTTAATTGCAAGCCCTTTTAGGCCTTAATTTTTTAAAATTCAACGCTTACAATTCCGCCTTTACCGCCTGCCAAAAGCTCTCGGCAATTTCGGCCATGCCTAAATCGCCGGGGTGGTTAAACTTTCCGTGCGTTTCCTCCCGGTTCGGAATATTGCCTAAATCAATGTAAGTGTAGCCTTTTTCTGCGCACAAAGCTTTCTTTTCGGCGTCCAGCTCCGGGCGAATGTAAAAGCCGCCGCTTACAAAAACCTTTGCATTGCCCTTGGCGTTAAAATAATTTATTAAATCTCCTACGGCAGCCCCAAAGGTTTTGGCCGGATTTTTAAGTTCCTTATAGCCTTTATCTACATTTGCCCCAAAAAACGCCAGAATAATATCCGGCTCATAATTCTTTGCCGCACTAAAAAAGTCGGCCGGGGTGTGGGTTAAAAAGCCGCGCTCGTAATTTGCAACCTGCGCAATACCAAAGGTGGAACCGGGCCGAACGGCGCAAAGCTTTTTCATAAATACATGTACATAATCTTTTTCGGTACAGCTGGCCGCCATACCGCAATCGTTTGTCCAACCAACCTTTGGTTTGGGGGAATGTTTTGTAATAGAATTCCCCAAAAACAACACCTTAAAATTGCTGTTCCCGTAAATAAAAACATCGGTTTTGTTTTGGTTTTTGCTTGGTATAATATTTTCCTGCAAATTTTTCATTTTGTTTGCTCCTTTCAACAAAATTCGACCGTTTTCCCCTATTAACAAAAAATTAACTGGAAAAACAACAAATTTTGTGCTACAATAAGGTATCTTATTTTTTAGGGGGGCTTTCAATGTCTGAAAGCTATATTTTATACAATCCTTTAGCGGGAAACGGGCGCTGCGAAACCGCCGCGCGGCAGCTGAAAAAAACCTTTTTACCGGGGGCAAGGCTGCAATCTATGGTAGAAATTAAAAGCTACAAAGAATTTTTTGCCGGCCTTCCGCAGGACGCAACCCTGGTAATTTGCGGGGGCGACGGCACCCTAAACCGTTTTGTGAATGATATTAACGGGGAACTGCCCCAAAACAAACTGCTGTACTACCCGGCCGGCAGCGGCAACGATTTTGCCCACGATGTTGGCTACCAAAAGGGCGATAAACCCTTTGAGGTTGCCCCCTACTTAAAAAACCTGCCGTTTGTAGAGGTAAACGGCTTAAAGCGCCGGTTTATTAACGGCATTGGCTACGGTATTGACGGCTACTGCTGCGAGGTTGGCGACGAATTACGCAAAAAGTCGGATAAACCGGTAAACTACGGTGCCATTGCCGTAAAGGGCCTGTTTTTTTACTACCACCCCACCAACGCCACCGTTACGGTAGACGGCGAGAGCCACGCGTTTAAAAATATGTGGCTGGCTCCTACCATGAACGGCCGTTTTTACGGCGGCGGCATTATGCCAACCCCGGCGCAGGACCGTTTAAACCAAGAGCGCAGCCTTTCGGTTATGGCCATGTACGGAGCCGGGCGGCTAAAGACCTTAATGCGCTTTCCCTCGGTTTTTAAAGGGGAGCATGTTAAATTTACCGACATGGTGCAAATTTTTAAAGGCATGGATATTACCGTTCGGTTTGAGCGCCCAACCGCTTTGCAAATTGACGGTGAAACCGTACTGGGCGTTACCGAATACCGCGCGTACAGCTGCCGGGTAAACGCCGAGACTGCAGAGGAAGCCAAAACCGCCGAAACCGGGGCCGAAGTAAAAGTGCCCGCAACGGTTTAAAATAAAGCGGGTTTATAAAAGCTTAAAATTTTTAAGGGCCTTGCCGGCTGCGGCAAGGCCTGTTTTATTTGCAACAGCTTGGCTGCTGTTATTTTAATACGGTTATTTTGTGCGTGGCGGTGTATTCGGCGCCGGCCTCCAGCGCAATTATTCCCCTTTTTTCCTCCAGCTTGCCGGTACTGTCTACAAAATCCTGAACGCCGGCCCAAGGCTCTAAACAAATGTAACCGGCGCCAGGCTTGGTCCAAAGCAAAAAGTAATCTTTGCCCGGAAATTCTACCTGCACCTGCTGCCCGTTTAACCGGTTACGCAAAATGGCGCTGCGGCTTTTTAAATCTAAAAACACCAGCGCGTCTACCGCAAAGTAACCTGTTTTAAGGGCAATGCTGTTGCCGTTTTGCAAAACGGGCACCGTGTGGTAGGTTAAAAGGTTGCCGTCTAATTCGTAGGCGTTTAGGGTTTCGTTGTTAGGAAAAACAACCTCGTAATTTTCTATGCCCTCCGGGCAGGCGTACGCCTCGTGCGAGCCAATTGAAAAATACATTTTATTGTTGCCGCTGTTTTTTACGCGGTAGGTTACCGTAACCCCGTTTTCAAGCAGCGTGTAGGTTACAAAAAGGGCAAAATGAAACGGGTACTGCTTTAAGGTTTCGGGCGTGGCGGTAAAACAAAGCTCGGCCGAGTTTTTAGTTTGGTTTAAAACCTGAAAGGTTGCGTGGCGGGCAAAGCCGTGCTTTTGCAAAGTGTACTGCCGGCCGTTGTAGGTGTAGCAATCCCCTTTCAGCCCCCCGCAAATGGGAAATAGCAGCGGGGCTACGCCCGTCCAGTAAGCCGGGTCGGCCCCCCACAAAATGTTGCGCCCGTTACATTCAAATTCGCGCAGCTCGGCCCCAACCGGGCTAATAACCAGCCGTGCAGCGCCGTTTTTTAATTCTACCATTTACAAAACACCACTTTTTTAAATAATTGCTTTTTAGCGTTGTACAACAGCCCAAAAAGCTTTTACTTTTAAAGTATACCACAGCAGATATGGAAAAACAAGGAAAAAAACCGAACAATATGTAATTTTTAAAACAAAAAATTACCCGCCGGCGCTAAAGGTTAACCCTTAAAAAAGCCGGGGCTAAACGCTTTTGCCGCGCTGTTTAGGCAAGCGGCCCGCATAATGGCCTGCTCACCGTATTTTTCTCTAATTTTTAACATACTATCCTCAATTTTTTGCAGGCGTGCTGTTTCAACCGGCTCCCCAAACAGGCTTAGCTGCTGCTGCACCAGGCTTTCGGGGCTTAAATTGGCGGCACGCAGGCCAATTGCCCGAACCGGGGTGCTTTTAGGGTACCCGTTTTTAAAAAGGGCAAAGGCGTGTTTTGCCAAAATGGCCGAATTGTTTGTAAGCTCGGGCAAAGGGGCGGTAAGCTCGGCCCCCTCAAACGCCGGGTTTACAACCGTAACGCCAACGCTGCCGGCCAACAGCCCGTACTGCCGCAGCTGCACCGCAACCTTTTCGGCAAAGCCAATTAAGGCGGCGTAAACCTCAGAGGGGGTGGTTAAATCCCGCTCGGCCGTTGCCGAACGGCTAACGCTTTTGGGCAGCGGCCGATTTTTGTAATCGGTTACGCTTTCACCGTCGGCCCCGTTGGCGGCGTTTTTTAGCTTAACGCCGTTTACCCCAAGCCGGGTGGTTAAGGCCTCCTTTGGGGCGTTGGCTAAATCGCCTACCGTAAAAATACCAAGCCCGTTTAACGCCTGCTTGGCTTTGCGGCCTACCATTAACAGCGCCTCGCACGGGAGCGGCCAAACCAGGCTTTTGTAATTTTCGCGGCTAATACAGGTAGTGGCGTCCGGCTTTTTTAAATCGGACCCCAATTTTGCAAAATATTTGCTAAAGCTAACCCCGCAGGAAACCGTTAAACGCAGCTCCCGCTTCATACGGCGGCGAATATCGTTTGCCACCTGCACCGCCCTTTTAAAATTCATGGCCGGGTCCGAAAGGTCTACCCAGCACTCGTCAATACCAAAACATTCTACTTTTTCGGAATACTGGCTGTAAATGGCCCGCGCCGCCGCCGAAAGCGATTCGTACAGCTCAAAATCCGGCAAAACGGTAATCAGCTCCGGGCATTTGGCCTTGGCCGACCAAACCGTTTCGGCCGTTTGAATTCCGTAGGCCTTTGCCGCCTCGTTTTTTGCCAGTACAATGCCGTGGCGCTTTTTGGTATCGCCGCACACCGCCAGCGGCAGCCCTTTTAGCGTAACATTTTTGGTTAGCGCGGCCGAGGCAAAAAAATTGTTTAAATCGCAATGTAAAATAATACGCTCCATTTTTCTCTCCGTTTTAAAACAGAACATTTGTTCTTTTTTAATATTATACTCCCCTTTTTAAACTTTTGCAACCCCAAAAAGCTGGAAACTGCAAATTTTTAAAAAGAACCGTTCAAACCGGCTAAGAGCGCAAAAAGCCCAAAGCACCGGGCGGCGCTTTGGGCGTAAAATCTTTTGTTTTTGTTTAAAACTTTACCTATTGTTAAGCTTAAGGTTTACAAAAGCGCAAAAATCAATTAGCGGCACCGAAAGCAGGGTGCAATTTTTAAGGCAAATGCCGGGCTTTAAAATCACAGATTCAAAAAATCCGCAGCTTTTTTGTTATTCGTTTGGCTGCACCTGCATGGCCTTGCAAATGCGGGTAAAAGCGGCATCGTTTGTTACATTCCCGCTTTGCTGCAAAGAAACGGTTGTACCCGAATACGGCTTTTCCCGCAAAAAGGCCGTTGTTAAAAAATCTTTATTTCTGGCGGCAATTTCGCGCAGGTCCCGAAAAAGCTGACCCTTGTAATTGTTGCCGCTGGCCGCCACACCGCTAGCCGTTAGCCCTAAGGCCGAGGCCGTGTAAAGCGCGCGGTAAAGGTGGTAAGGCTGCGTTACAATAATTACGCTTTGGCAGCCATACTTGTTTTTTGCTAAATAAAGGCTGTCGTAAGTGCAGTAGCCCTCGTGATCCATAAAAACGGCGCTGCCGGGCACCCCCTGCTTCATGGCGTAGGCTTTCATTACGCCAACTTCGTTGTAGTCGTCCTCCCTGTGGTCGCCGCTAACAATTATTTTTTTAACCTTGCCGGCCTTGTAAAGGCTAACGGCAGTGTCTAACCGGTCTTGCAGCATTAAGCTTGGAGTGTAGCCGTGCACGCCGCAGCCGGGTACTAAAATGCAGTCGGCCGTTAAGCTTTCGGCTGCCTTTTTGGTTACAATGCTTTTGCCGCCGCTGTACACCACGCAGGCGTTAAGCCCCAGTACCGCAATTAAAATTAAAATAACAAACAGCAATAAAAACCGGGCGGCCTTTTTAAAAATACCGCACCGCTTTTTAGGCAGTGCCTTTGGCGCCGCCATTGTAAAGTTCTTTTTCATAAAACGCCTGCACCACCTTAAAAGTTACTTGCTCAATAAAAATGAATGTAATAATATTTTACCATAAATTTAAAAAATAGTACAGCGTTTTTTTGCGTAAATTTTGTGGAACTTTTTTTGCGCAAAAAAAGCCCCCGGCCAAAACCGGGAGCTTTAAAGCTAAAACTTTTAAACCAATTATTCGGCAAACATGGGGGTAGAAAGGTAACGCTCGCCGGTATCGGGCAGCAAAGCAACAATGGTCTTGCCTTTATTCTCCGGTCGTTTTGCCAGCTGCGTTGCAGCAAATACCGCCGCGCCGCTGGAAATACCAACCAGCATGCCGTCCTCCCTTGCAAGGGCCTTGCCGGTGGCAAAGGCGTCCTCATTTTCTACCGGCAAAATTTCGTCGTAAATGCCGGTGTTTAAGGTTTTGGGCACAAAGCCGGCGCCAATGCCCTGAATTTTGTGCGGGCCGGGCGTGCCTTTAGAAAGCACCGGGGAGGTTGCCGGCTCTACCGCAACAATTTTTACATTGTGGTTTTTAGATTTTAAAAATTCGCCCACGCCGGTTAGGGTGCCGCCGGTGCCAACGCCGGCCACAAAAATGTCTACCTTACCGTCGGTATCGGCCCAAATTTCCGGTCCGGTGGTTGCGCGGTGAATAGCCGGGTTGGCCGGGTTGGTAAACTGGCTGGGAATAAAGCTGTTTTCGGTTTCGGCGGCCAGCTGCTCGGCTTTTTCAATGGCCCCCTTCATACCCTTGGCGCCCTCGGTTAAAACCAGCTGCGCCCCGTAGGCCTTTAGCAGGTTGCGGCGCTCTACGCTCATGGTTTCCGGCATGGTAAGAATAACCTTGTAGCCCCTTGCGGCCGCCACGCTGGCAAGCCCAATGCCGGTGTTGCCGCTGGTAGGCTCAATAATAACCGAGCCTTTTTTTAACAGGCCCTTTTGCTCGGCGTCATCTAACATGGCTTTGGCAATTCTGTCTTTTACGCTGCCGGCCGGATTAAAAAATTCTACCTTGGCTAAAACAGTGGCCTCCAGACCCCGATTTGCCGAATAGTTTTTTAACTTAACCAACGGAGTGGAACCAATTAGATCGGTAATTTGCTCGTAAACTTTCATTGTAATAACCCTCTTTATTTTTATTTTTCGGCCGGCGGCAAACTTGCCTACCAAACCTACTTGTTTTGTAGGCTTTATTATAATACCAAATATTTCATTTGTCAACCCCTTTTTTAAAATTTTTTAAATTTTGTTGCAATGGCGGCCAATTTGTGGTAAAATGCTGTTGTAAGAGCAATGGCGCTCCCGCTTTTTCGGGGGCGCTGTTTGTTTATTGGTATTTACATAGGTATATTTAGCTTTGCTGCACAATAAAATTAGAGGTGTTATTTTATGTTTCAACCTATTATTGGCGTTACCCCGCTTTACGACGCCGAGCGCTCCTCCTACTGGATGCTGCCGGGATATTTTAAGGGGCTGCAGGCGGCCGGCTGCGCGCCAATTATGCTGCCCCTAACAACCAACGCACAAATTTTGCAGCAGCTGGCGCAAACCTGCAACGGCTTTTTGTTTACCGGCGGGCAGGATGTTGACCCCACTTTATACGGCGCTGAGCGCAAGCCCTACTGCGGCCCTGCCTGCCCCGAGCGTGACACCGCCGAACAGCAGCTTTTAAAGCTGGCGCTGCAGCAAAACAAACCGGTGCTTGGCATTTGCCGCGGAATTCAATTTTTAAACGCCGCTTTGGGCGGAACCCTGTACCAAGACCTTAACTCCGAATACGGCAGCGCGGTGGAGCACCACATGTCCCCGCCCTACGACCGTGCCGTGCACACCGTTACCCTGCTGCCAAACACCCCGCTGCGGCAGCTTTTGGGGGTAGAGGTTTTAGGGGTAAACAGCTACCACCACCAGGCCGTTAAAAAACTGGCGCCCGGCTTGCAGGCAGCTGCCCTTTCGCAAGACGGGTTAACCGAGGCCGTTTTTATGCCCGAGCAAAAATTTGTTTGGGCCGTACAGTGGCACCCGGAATTTTTTTATAAAACCGACGACGCCAGCCTTAAAATTTTTAAAGCCCTTGCCAACGCCGCCCGGCCGTAAAGCCGGCGGTACAGTCGGCCGTACAGGCGGCGGTACAGGCGGCGGTACAGGCGGCGGTACCGACTGCAAATAAAACTGTTCTGCGGCGTTAAATTTTGCTGTTCCCCTTTGTTATTTTCCGCCCGTTTGAGCATAAATAGAACTTTTCCCCCAATTTTGCTAAAAGTTACACAAAATATTGGGGGAATTTTTTATGTTCAACCAAAAATTTAATGTAGATTTTGCATAGGCGCTATGCTATAATAGATATAACTGAAAACAGAATAGGCTGGCTAAGGGGGTAGCCCCGCACACCCAAAGGGCCGCACGCTTTTCGGGTAAGGCGCTTTTGCCGCTGTTTTTGTTAATTTTTTAACTCTCTAAGGAGGATCTGCAAATGGATGAAAACAAGTCCATTCCCTTTAACGGCACACCGGAGCAGGAAAAGCAACTGCTTGCCGCCATTGAGGAGGGAAAAACCCGAAAAGGCGCTTTGGTTTCTATTATGCAAAAAGCGCAGGACATTTACGGTTATTTGCCCCTGGAGGTGCAAAGCATTATTGCCCGTGAGCTGGATATTCCAATTCAAGAGGTTTACGGCGTTGCCACCTTTTACGCCCAGTTTTCGCTTTACCCGAAAGGGCAGTACAAAATTTCTGTCTGTCTTGGCACCGCGTGCTATGTAAAGGGCTCGGGTGATCTATTTAACAAATTAAAAGAAGTGCTTGGCATTGAGGACGGCCAATGCACGCCGGACGGCAAATTCTCTTTAGAAGCGTGCCGCTGCATTGGCGCCTGCGGCTTGGCCCCGGTACTAACGGTAAACGACGATGTTTACGGCCGTTTAACGGTAGATGATATTGAAGGCATTTTAGCAAAATATTAAGCTATGATGACCGAAATTTCTTTAAACATATTAGATGTTGCGGAAAATTCGGTAAAGGCCGGTGCAAGCCTTACCGAAATTGCGGTTACGGCCAATGTTAAAGCCAACGCTTTAACCGTAACAATACGCGATAACGGCTGCGGCATGACGCCGGAGCAGGTAAACCGGGTAACCGACCCGTTTTACACCACCCGCACCACCCGCAAGGTTGGGCTGGGCGTGCCGTTTTTTAAAGAGGCAGCCGAGCAAACCGGCGGCAGCTTTTGCATTACCTCTACCCCGGGGGTTGGCACAACGGTAACGGCCGTTTTTGTGCTAAACAGTATTGACCGTATGCCGCTGGGGGACCTTTGCGCCACCCTGCACACCCTAATTACCATGCATCCAACGCAGGATTTTTTATTTACCTACCGGGTAAACGAAAAATCTTTTACGCTGGACACCCGGCAGTTTAAAGAAATTTTAGAAGGCGTTGCGCTGAACACACCGGAAGTGAGCGCCTATTTGCGCGACTATTTGCGTGAAAACACCGCCGAAGTAAACGGCGAACTAATTTTATAATTCTGGGAGGAAATCCAATGAAATCGCTTGAAGAATTAAAAGCCATTCGCGACAGAATGAAAAATCAAGTGGAGCTGCGGGCCGAGGATTCAGACAGTATCCGCGTTGTTGTGGGAATGGCCACCTGCGGAATTGCCGCCGGCGCCCGCCCCGTTTTAACCGCATTTTCAGACTTAGTGCAGGAAAAAGGCCTACATAATGTTATGGTTACCCAAACCGGCTGTATTGGCATGTGCGCTTACGAGCCTATTGTTGAAGTGCTGGCCCCGGGCAAGGAAAAGGTAACCTATGTTAAAATGACGCCGGAAAAAGCCAAAGAGGTTTTTGAGCAGCACTTGGTTGGCGGCAAGGTTGTTACCAAGTACACCGTGCTGGATTAAGGAGGAATCTTATAAATGTATCGTTCACATGTATTAGTTTGCGGTGGTACAGGATGTACCTCCTCCGGCAGCAAGGCGATTATTGAAAAGCTGGAGCACGAGCTAAAAGCTCAAGGTTTGGAAAAAGAAGTGCAGGTTGTACGCACCGGTTGTTTCGGCCTTTGCGCTTTAGGCCCGGTTATGATTATTTACCCCGAAGGCACCTTTTACTCTATGGTAAAAGAAGAGGATGTTGCCGAAATCGTTTCTGAGCACCTGTTAAAGGGCCGTATTGTAACCCGATTAGTGTATGACGAAACCGTTTCCGACGCCGGCATTAAATCTTTAAACGAAACCGACTTTTACAAAAAACAGCACCGCATTGCCCTGCGCAACTGCGGCGTTATTAACCCGGAATGTATTGACGAATACATTGGCCGCGACGGTTACCAGGCCTTAGGTAAGGTGTTAACCGAAATGACGCCCGACGAGGTTATTCAAACCATGTTAGACAGTGGCCTGCGCGGCCGCGGCGGCGCAGGCTTTCCCACCGGCTTAAAATGGAAGTTTGCCAAAGGCAACAACGCCGACCAAAAGTATGTTTGCTGCAACGCCGACGAGGGCGACCCCGGCGCGTTTATGGATCGCTCGGTTTTAGAGGGCGACCCCCATGTTGTGCTGGAAGCCATGGCCATTGCCGGCTACGCCATTGGCGCTTCGCAGGGTTACATTTATGTTCGTGCCGAATACCCCATTGCCGTACAGCGTTTGCGGGTTGCCATTAAGCAGGCACACGAATACGGCCTGCTGGGTAACGACATTTTTGGCACCGGCTTTAATTTTGATATTGGCCTGCGCCTTGGCGCCGGCGCGTTTGTTTGCGGCGAGGAAACCGCGTTAATGACCTCTATTGAGGGCAAGCGCGGCGAGCCGCGGCCCCGCCCCCCGTTCCCGGCGGTTAAGGGCCTTTTTGGTAAGCCCACCATTTTAAACAATGTTGAAACCTACGCCAACATTCCGCAAATTATTTTAAATGGGGCCGATTGGTTTGCCTCCATGGGTACTGAAAAATCTAAGGGCACCAAGGTATTTGCCTTGGGCGGTAAAATTAACAATACCGGCCTGGTAGAGGTTCCTATGGGCACCACCCTGCGCGAAATTGTAGAGGAAATTGGCGGCGGTATTCCCAACGGCAAAAAGTTTAAGGCGGCCCAAACCGGCGGCCCCTCCGGCGGATGTATTCCGGCCGAGAACTTAGATGTTCCGATTGATTATGACAACTTAATTGCCATTGGCTCTATGATGGGCTCCGGCGGATTAATTGTTATGGACGAAGATAACTGCATGGTAGACATTGCAAAATTCTTCTTAGAGTTTACGGTAGATGAATCCTGCGGTAAATGTACCCCCTGCCGTATTGGTACCCGCCGCACGCTGGAAATGCTAACCAAAATTACCGAGGGCAAAGCCACGCTGGAGGATTTAGACAAAATGGAGGAGCTTTGCTACTACATTAAGGATAACTCCCTTTGCGGCTTAGGCCAAACTGCGCCCAACCCGGTTCTTTCCACCTTAAAGTATTTCCGCGACGAATACATTGCCCACGTGGTAGACAAAAAATGTCCTGCCGGCGTATGTAAAAAGCTCCTTTCCTTTAAAATTGTTGCCGATAAATGTAAAGGCTGTACCGCCTGCGCGCGTAACTGCCCGGTTAACGCAATTTCCGGCGCGGTTAAAACCCCGCACACCATTGATACCTCTAAGTGTATTAAGTGCGGCGCCTGTATTGAAAAATGCCGCTTTGGCGCAATTATTAAAGAATAAGAAAGGAGTGTGCTGAACATGGCTAATGTAAATTTAAAAATTAACGGCATGGATGTTTGCGTGCCGGAGGGCACCACGGTTTTAGAGGCTGCCCGCCAATTAGGAATAGAAATTCCAACCCTGTGCCACTTAAAAGGCTTAAACGAAATTGGCGCCTGCCGCATTTGCGTTGTTGAAGTTGCCCGCGCACGCTCTTTAATGGCTGCCTGCGTTTACCCGGTTTCTGAGGGGATGGAGGTTTTCACCAACACCCCCCGCGTGCTGGAAGCCCGCAAAAAAACGCTGGAGCTTATTCTTTCGGCGCACGACCGCAGCTGCCTTTCCTGCACACGCAGCGGCAAATGCGAGCTGCAAACCCTTGCCAAAAAGCTGGGTGTTGAGGACGCCGGCAAATACGACGGATTCCGCAACGAGTACGAAATTGACACTTCGGCCCCGCACATGATTCGCGATAACAACAAATGTATTTTGTGCCGCCGTTGCGTGGCTGCCTGCCGCCAGCAATATGTTGGGGTTATTGGCCCCAATAACCGCGGCTTTAAAACCTCCATTGGCTGTGCGTTTGAACGCCCGTTGAACGATACCGCCTGCATTTCCTGCGGGCAGTGCATTGTTAGCTGCCCCACCGGCGCTTTGGCCGAGCGGGACGATACTGCGAAGGTGTTTGAGGCTTTGGCCGACCCCACCAAGCATGTTGTAGTGCAAACCGCCCCCTCTATTCGCGCAACGCTGGGCGAATGTTTTGATTTGCCAATTGGCACCAATGTTGAGGGCAAAATGGTTGCCGCCCTGCGCCGCTTAGGGTTTGATAAGGTTTTTGACACCGACTTTGCCGCCGACCTTACCATTATGGAGGAGGCTAACGAGTTTATTGACCGGGTGCAAAACGGCGGAAAGCTGCCGCTGATCACCTCCTGCTCTCCGGGCTGGATCAAGTTCTGCGAAACTTACCACCCCAATATGCTCGAAAATCTTTCCTCCTGCAAATCTCCGCAGCAAATGTTCGGCGCGGTTATTAAAACCTGGTACGCCGAGAAAAACGGCATTGACCCGAAAGATATTGTAAGCGTTTCGGTTATGCCTTGTACCGCTAAAAAGTTTGAGGTAGACCGTGACGATCAATCGGCCGCCGGCGTGCCGGATGTAGATATTTCTATTACCACGCGCGAGCTGGCCCGCATGATTGAAAAAGCCGCCATTAACTTTAACCTGCTGCCCGACGAGCAGTTTGATAATCCGCTTGGCGAAAGCACCGGCGCCGCTGTTATTTTTGGCGTTACCGGCGGCGTTATGGAGGCGGCACTGCGTACCGCGGTAGAAACCTTAACCGGCAAAGAGCTGGACGATGTTAACTTTAACGCTGTTCGCGGCAACGCCCCAATTAAAGAGGCTACCTTAAATGTTGCCGGCATGGATGTTAAAGTGGCGGTTGCCAGCGGCGCCGCTGCAGCGCACACCCTGTTACAGCGGGTAAACAACGGCGAGCAGTTCCACTTTATTGAAATTATGGGTTGCCCCGGCGGCTGTATTAACGGCGGCGGCCAGCCCCACCAGCCGGCGGCTGTTCGCAGCTTTACCGATTATAAATCTCTGCGTGCCGCAGCCCTTTATAACGATGACGCTGCTAAAACCATTCGCAAATCTCACGAAAACCCCATGATCAAAGAAATTTATAAAGATTACTTTGAAAAACCGGGCAGCCACAAGGCGCATGAGGTATTGCACACCACCTATGTTGATCGCTCTAAAAAAGTGATTAAATAAATTTTTGCCTGAAAAACCCCGCTGCTTTTTGCAGCGGGGTTTTCACTTATCTAAGCCAAGCTTTAATAAACCAAACAACAATTTTTAGCGGCGGCAGCGCTGCGTTTTGGCCAAAACGCAAAGCAATAAAAAACCGTGTAGCCCCAAAAAGCTTTAAAAGTGTTTTTAAGGGCGCAGCCTTTTGCAAGGTCTTGGCCGTTTCACAAGGGCTAAATTTACTTTTGCTTTCGGTAGCCAACAGGGCTAACGCCAACCCGTTTTTTAAAAACATGGCTAAAATACAAAGGGTCGGCAAAGCCAAGCTGCTCGGCAATTTGGCTAACGCTTAGTTCGGTTTTTAGCAGCAGCTTTTTGGCGCGGTCGGTTAAAATGTTTAGGCGGTACTGGTTGGGGGTGTAGCCGGTTTCTTTTTTAAAAACCCGAATAAAATAATCGGGGTTCATTTGGCAGTGTGCCGCGTACTGCGAAACCGAAAAATTTTCGCCCCCCGCTTTCATTTGCTGAATAACGCCGCAAATCATGGCCGAATAGGCCGTTTTTTTGTTTTCCTGCAAGGCTTGCTCTAACCGGTAAAGCAGCTCTAACCCCAAAGCCTCGGTGTAAAAAAAGCTGTTGGCCCCCCGGCTGCAAATTTCTAAAATCAGCTTTTCAAAAATCGGGCTTAAAAAGCCGGTGTAGTTAGGGCGCAAAACCGCCGTTTGTTTTAAGCAGGCAAAACGCTGCTGCAGCTCCCGGCCGCCAAAATGCAGCCAGTAGTACGAGCTGTTTGGCGCCGGGTGGTAGGTGTACTCCTGCCGGGTGTGCGGGGTGTAAAGCAGCAGCTCCCCTGCCCGCACCCGGTGTTCGCGGCTGTTTAAGGTGTAGGTTAACAGTCCACTTTCAACAAAAATCAGCTGAAAATCCTCAAACCCAATTTCCCGCTCGGTGTAAAGGCAGGTAGAAACCCCAACAAAGTGCCCGCAATTATTAATGCACAAATCAAACGAATAGTCGTTTTTGTGGCCGTTTTTCGTCATAGAATCGTAAGCGTATATCAGCTGCATAAAACCCCGCCAAGCCTTAATTCTTTTTACCGTTTTCAGCGTAACACATTTTTTGCGCCTTGTCAAGAAAAAATCGATTTTTTACATAAAGGCTTGGGCTGCTGTTTTTACAAAATACAAAAGGACACAAAAGCTCGGCACTCGACCAAAGGCTTGCCGGGCGCATTTTTTCTTGACAAAACGAGCAAAAAAATGTACCATAATAGTGTGGAAAAACGGTTGGCTTTTGGAAATTTTCAGGCAGTTTTGCAAAATTAACCACCATAACGGTTAAAGGTGTTGCTGTTTAAAGCATTATGTAAACCAACGCCAGCAGCAGCTTTTCATCGGCCTTTTCGTTGGCCAGCAGCAAACAAAGCATAAGCAGCAGCAACCGGTCGTTATCCATCTCAATTTTGTTAAAATTCAGCATTTTTAAAAGGTCAAAGCCCTTGTTTTGCGGCTTTGGGGGTTCGGGCTTTGGGGCCGGGCCGCCCCCCTGCTCCGGCTGGGGCTTTGCGGGCGGTTCTGCCTTGCTTTTAGGGCCGGGTTGCCCCTTTTGCGGCGCAAAAAGCGGGGGCACCGGCGAAGCTTGCTGCCGGCCGGCCGGTTCGGGCGCTTTTGGCCGGTTAAACTCTAACCCGCCGGCCGGCTTACCACGGTACATTTCGTTAAACTGGCGGCGGGCGTTTTCCTTTTCCCTTTCAAAACGCTGACGCTCGTTTTCTGTCATATTCATCCCCCCGCAAATAAATCAAGCAGCCCCTGCTGCTTTAACAACGGAACCACCGCGGCAATTTTTAAAAAGCGTATTGCCTTTTCGGCGCGCTCGGCCCGCTGGGGGCTTAAATACGGCTTTAGCGCCCGAATCAACTCAACGCTTGAGTCGTTTTTCATGCCCTGAACAGCCTGCACTACCTTCATCATGTTCCCCATTGCCGCCGCGTTGGAGAGCAGTGCCGAAAAATTATTCTCCCCCTCCCCCGGTTTTGCGCCGGCGGCCGAAAGTAAAGCCGAAAGGTCCGGCCCGGCTGCGGTTGGCGCCGGTGCGGAGTTTTCGTCCGGCTCTTGCTTCGCGGCGCTACCTAACAGGGTTGCCGCAGCGGCACGGAGCTTTTCCATGCCGCCGGGGGAGTTTATTAGCTGCGAAAGCTTTTCGTTTAAATCCTCCATAAGCTATTTTTCCCCGAATAACGACTTCATAATACTTTGCGCCTGGGCCGAATTTAAAACCTGATTTAACGCCTGCTTATTTTGCAAAATACTGTTCAGCTTTTCGGCGTCCTCCTTGCTTAAGCTTTTCATTAGCTTAGCGGCGTCCTGCTGATTTAAATGGTTCGGGTTTAGCCCGTTTTTTTTCATTGCGTTTTGTAATGGTTTTGGAATGTTATTTTGCATACTATCGCCTCCGTTTACATTTTATTCTATGCAAACAAAAAGGTGTTTAGACGAACGCCGGCTTCGGCCGGCAAAAATGTACCAAAGCCCCACAAAAAGCAAGCCTTTGGCGCTTTTTGTGGCTTGCCGAAGCAGCGAGGCAACAGTGCCCCCTTAGCAGGCCCGGCCCAAAGCCCGCGCCAAGCCGCAGAATTAAAACGCAACCAATTAATGAAAAAACAATTTAAAGAAAAATAATTAAAGAAAAATACCTAAGAAAAAAGAACTAAATATAAACAACTAAAGAAAAATTAAAAGCAAAACTGCATTACCGCGGTTTTGCCAAATTTAGAAAGGAAATTTAAAATGCGTGTTTTAGTACTTTCAGACCTGCACGGCCGCGGCAGCCGCTTTGAACAAGCCGTTGAGGCGCAACCGCAGGCAGCCGCCGTGTTATTTTTAGGGGACGGCGTAGAACAGGCAAAAGAGCTTGCCGCCTTTTACCCGCAAAAAAGCTTTTACTTTGTTTGCGGCAATTGCGACCTTGCCAGCTTAGAGCCCTCTACCCGCACCGTAACCCTAAACGGCACCAAAATTTTAATCACGCACGGGCACAAGTACGGCGTAAAATACAGCTTAGAACCCTTAATTCAGGCGGCCGAACAGCAAAACTGCAAAATAGCGGTTTACGGTCACACCCACCTGGCGCACGAGGAGTACCGCAATGGCCTTTATTTGCTAAACCCCGGCTGCCTTTGCGGCGACAGAGCCAAACCCAGCTACGGCATTATAGACCTAACTCCACAAGGCATTTTAACCGGCATTGCCTATTTGTAAAGCCGGCAATTGCCTTTTTATTGCCAAAATTTTACCCCATTACAGCAGCCGCCCGTTTTGCTTGCGGTAGGCGCTGGGGGTTCGGCCAAACTGTTTTTTAAAGCAGGCGGTAAAGTAGGCCTGATTTAAAAAGCCGTACGCCCGCCCAATTTGCTCAATACTCTCGCTGCTGTAAAGCAGCTGCTCGGCGGCGCAGTTTAAGCGGCACTGGGTAACAAAGCTGTGCAGCGTTTGCCCGTTGTAGCGCTGCATTAGGCGGTTTAGATAGTAGGGGTGGTAATTGGCAACCGCCGCTAATTCGCTGTTAGAAAGCGGGTTGGTTAGGTGGGTGTTAATGTAATCGGTAAGGCGGCTAAGCCGTTGCGGCAAATTGCCGCTTTGCGGCGCGTTACGGCGCAGCAGCTCAATTAGCAGCAGCTTTAGCTGCAGGGCGGCACTTTCTAAAAAATACATTGGGCAGGTTTTAAACTCGGTAATAATTTTTTGCAGCGGCCGGCAGGCAAAGGCGGCGTTGCTTTCGGCCAGCACCCCGGCCAAAGCGGCGGCGTCCTCCGGCACCAAAAACGCCGCGGCCTGCGGCTTAAAATTGGCAGCCGAAACAGGTGCAAGGGGCTGCTCGCCAAGCGCGGGGTTTTTGTGGCAATCAAAATTAAGCACCAAAAGCTCAACCGGCTCGGGCGCCCAAATACGGTAGCAAACCCCCGGCGGAACAACCAAAAGCGAGCCTACCGAAAGCGCATAGCTTTGCCCTGCGGTTATTTCTACCGTTCCGGCCGCAACATAAAACAGCCGGTAATCGTACGCCACCACCTTGCGGCTGGGGTACTTTTTTAAGGTAATTTTGCTGGCAAAGCGAATATACGGCTGACATTGAGAAAAAAACACAACAACCCCACCTTTGGCAGATTTGTTTTTTAACGGTTATAAAGGTTAATTTTTACCTTTGTGTTTTATTTTACAATATTTTAAATGCGCCGTCAAGCAATTTGTACCTAAACAGCAGTTTTAAAAAAAATAACCCCGCCAACTTAAGCAACAACGCTTAAATTGGCGGGGTTGGGTTTGTGTAAAAACTAACACATTAATTTTTGGCCAATTATTTTTCCCTTTTTAAGGCAGCCTCAATAAACCCGTAAAACAGCGGGTGCGGCTTGTTGGGGCGGCTTTTAAACTCGGGGTGGTACTGCACGCCAACATAAAACGGGCGGTTGGTTAGTTCAACGGTTTCTACCAAACGGCCGTCCGGCGAAAGGCCCGAAAGGGTTAGGCCGTGCTCGGTTAATACGGTGCGGTAATCGTTATTAAACTCGTAACGGTGGCGGTGACGCTCGGCAATTTCGGTTTTTTGGTAGCAGCGCTCCATGGTGGTGTTGGGCTGAATATTGCAGGGGTAGCTGCCAAGGCGCAGGGTGCCGCCTTTATCTACCGACTCGCTCTGGCCCGGCATAAAATCAATTACCTTGTCGGCGCAAAGCTCGTTAAATTCGCCCGAATCGGCCCCGGCAATTCCGGCAACATTGCGGGCGTATTCAATAACCGCTATTTGCATTCCAAGGCAAATGCCAAAGTACGGCAGGCCGTTTTCGCGCGCGTAGCGGGCAGCGGTTATCATGCCCTCAATACCGCGGCCGCCAAAGCCGCCCGGCACCAAAATGCCGTCTAACCCCTTTAGCTGCTCGGCAACATTATCGGGCGTAATGGTTTCAGAATCTACCCAAGAAATGTTTACCGCGGCGTTTTGGGCGTACCCGGCGTGGCGCAGCGCCTCGGCCACCGAAAGGTAGGCGTCGTGCAGCTGCACATACTTGCCAACCAAACCAATGGTAACCTGACCCTGCGGGTTGCGAATTCTGTCTACCATAGCGGCCCAATCGGCCATGTTGGGGTCGGGGGCGTTTAACCCTAACTCACGGCACACCACCGCCGAAAAGTTAGATTGCTCCAGCATTAGGGGCGCCTCGTACAAAATTGGCAGCGTGCGGTTTTCAATAACGCAATCGGGCTTAACGTTGCAGAATAACGATATTTTTTGAAAAATAGCCGACTCCAGCGGCTCGTCGCACCGCAGAACAATAATGTTGGGGTGAATCCCCATGCCCTGCAGCTCTTTAACCGAGTGCTGCGTGGGCTTAGACTTATGCTCGTCTGACCCGCTTAAAAACGGCACCAGCGTTACATGAATAAACAGGCTGTTCTCGCGCCCAACCTCTAAAGAAATTTGGCGAATGGCCTCTAAAAACGGTTGAGATTCAATATCTCCTATGGTTCCGCCAATTTCGGTAATAACAACATCGGCGTCGGTTTGCTTGCCTACCCGGTAAACAAATTCCTTAATCTCGTTTGTAATGTGCGGAATAACCTGCACGGTAGAGCCCAAGTATTCCCCGCGGCGCTCTTTGTTTAAAACATTCCAGTAAACCTTGCCGGTGGTAAGGTTTGAAAAACGGTTTAGGTCCTCATCAATAAAGCGCTCGTAATGGCCTAAATCCAAATCGGTCTCGGCGCCGTCCTCGGTTACATAAACCTCGCCGTGCTGGTAAGGGCTCATGGTGCCGGGGTCAACATTAATGTAGGGGTCTAACTTTTGGGCGGCAACCTTTAAGCCGCGCGCCTTTAGCAGCCGGCCCAGTGAGGCCGCCGTAATGCCCTTACCAAGGCCCGAAACTACGCCGCCAGTTACAAAAATATACTTGGTCATAAATACGCCTCCGTTAATTTTACCGGCCATTTTGCCGGCAATACAGTGCATTTTAAGGTTAGGTTTTAAGGTTTGGCAGGCAGCAACTTTTAGCGCCCTGTTTTTAGCACAGCGGGGCTGCAGTGCTCGGCAATTTGCTGAATTGCCCGCATTTTACCTTGCCCCGCCAAAAAAATTGCAACAAAAAACAAAGCCCGCCCGCCTTAAAAATTTTAAGGTTACTGATATTCGTTTAAAAGCTCCTGCGCAACCCTGCGCCGGGTAATGCAGCGGTCCATAGCCTGCTTTTCAATGTAGCGGTGGGCCTGCTCCTCTGTCATGCCGGTGTCGGCAATTAATTGCCACTTGGCGCGGTTAATCAGCCGAATTTCGGCCATTTTTTCCTCCATGGTGGCGGTTTTTTTCTCCATGCGTTTTAGGCGCTGCCGGGTTGCGCAAAGCAGCCGTACCGACTGCACCACCGTTTGGGCAACCGTTGGCTTTTGCACCGTTAAAACGCCGTACTCGGTAACGCGGGCAAAAATATCGTCATAATGCTCGGCCCGCACAAACATTAAAAGCCCAACGCCGCTGTTTTGGCAAAGCTCTAACGCCAGCTCGTTGCCAAATTCATCCGGCAGTGGGGTGTTAATTAAAATAAGGTCGTAGCTGTGCTCCAGCACCCGTCGGCGCGCCGCGGCGGCACTGTCGACAATATGTACGGGGCTGTAACGCCCCTCGGGCAGCAGCGCCGCAATGCTGCGGTTAAATTTTTCGGCAGCCGAAATTAAAAGCACGCTGTAAACCTGTTCTTTCAGTGACATTCCAAGCCCCCTTAACTGTAATATTACTATTGCAGGCAGAGCTTAAATGCCGTAACTGGCAACAATGCAGCCCGGCAAATTGGCGCGAATAAAATCGCTGTTTTGCGCGGCCAAAACGGCGGCCTTTAGGCTGCCGGGCAAGGGGGTGTAAGCCTTAAGCTGCTCGGCCGGGGCGTGAAATAAATCTAACTCTACCGGCTGCGGCGGGGTAAGCTGCTGTTCTATTCCGCTTAAAGCGGCGTAAATAATAAGGGCCATTGCTAAATAAGGGTTGCAAAAGGAATCGGGCGAACGCAGCTCGGCCCGGCGGTATTGCCCCCCGGCCGACGGAATACGAATAAGCTGCGAGCGGTTTTCGTGCCCCCAGGTAATGTAGGCCGGGGCTTTTTGGCTGCCCAGCCGGCTGTAAGATTGCTCCTTGGGGTTTAAAAACAGCGTCATGGCCGAAATGTGCTGCATAATGCCGGCAATGGCCGCCGGCAGTGCATCGGAGCCATCTGCCGCGTGAACCGAAAAATTTAAATGCATACCGTTGCCGGGGCAGCCCTTTAGCGGCTTTGGGGCAAAGCTGGCGCTAAGCCCGTTGCGCGCGGCTATGGTATGTACCACCGAGCGAAAGGTTACGGTATTATCGGCCGCGGTTAGGGCGTCGGCGTAATGAAAATCTATTTCGTTTTGCCCGGGGCCCTCCTCGTGGTGCGAGCTTTCGGGCCGAAAGCCCATTTGCTCTAAGGTTAGGCAAATTTCGCGGCGAACATTTTCCCCTTTGTCGGCCGGCGCAATATCCATATACCCGGCTTTATCGTACGGGATTAAGGTGGGTTCGCCTAAATCATCCTGCAAAAACAGGTAGAACTCCATAGCGGGGCCAAAATCAAACCGGTAGCCCATGGCGGCGGCATTTTCTACCGCGCGCTTTAAAATGCTGCGGGTATCGGCCTCAAAAACCGTGGAATCCGGGTAGGTAATGTTGCAAAACATACGCACCACGCGCCCGTGCTCCGGCCGCCAGGGCAGCACCGAAATGGTAGAAGGGTCCGGGTGCAGGTAAAGGTCAGACCGAACCTCGCCGCCAAAGCCGGCAATGGCCGAGGCATCAATAGCAATGCCGTGGGTAAACGCGCGCTCCAGCTCGCCCGGCATAATAGAAATATTTTTTTGCGTGCCGTAAACATCGCAAAACGCAAGGCGAATGAATTTAACATCCTCCTCACGAATATATTGCAAAATTTCCTGCGAGGTATAGCTCATTTTAACACAACCTTTTTTGTTTTAAGCGTAGGGTAAAAATTGGCCCGCTAATTTGCTACATACATTTGCCGGTAAGGGTTTTTGCTGTCGGGCTTTACAACGGTGTAAGGCCCTTTTAAAAGCTCGGCCAGTTCGCAGCCAAACAGCTCGGCGTACTTTTTAAGGTAGGGGGTAATTTCGGCCAAATCCTGCTCCCCTGCCGGGGTAACGGTTGCCTGGCTGGGAAACGCAATTTGCGAAACATTGCCCCGCAGCACCATTTTGCCGCCGTGCATACCGGTGCAGGGAAAATTACCAACAATTGGCCGATTGCCCCGGTTTAACCCTAAAACAAGAATTAAACCGCCGGCCTGATACTCGCCCAAAAAGCTGCCGGCGCAGCCGCCAATAACCAAGACCGGCTTTTTTTGTTTGTACGCCTTCATGTGAATTCCGGCGCGGTAGCCGGCGTTGCCCTGAACCATAATCAGCCCGCCGCGCATAGCGTAACCGGCTGCGTCGCCAATATTACCGTGAATAATAATTTCGCCGCTGTTCATGGTGTCGCCAACGGCGTCCTGCGCGTTGCCGTTTACCGTAATGCTGCCGCCGCCAAGGTAAGCCCCCAGGGCGTTGCCCGGCACGCCGTTTATAATAATGTTTTTGCCGCTCATGCCGGCGGCAATAAACCGCTGGCCAATGCAGCCCTGCACGGTGCAGGTACTGCCCGCGTTGCGAATTTGCTCGTTTAACGCTTTAAAATGCAAATTTCTTGCGTCTACCAACATATTATACCACACCTCCAAGCTTATTTCTACGGTATTCTTGCCCAAAAGCAAATAAATTCGGTGTTTTTTTCAGGGCTTCGTAATCTACGCTGTTTAAAGGAATTTTGTTGCGAATTAGGCTGGTGTAAATGCCGGCGCGCTCGGTTTGCCCAATTAAAATAAACCCGGTAAGCAGGCCGTTTTTGCTGTAAAGCTTTTTAATATGCTTTTCATCCTGCTCGGTGTAAACCTCGCCCCCCTGCTCCGATCCGGGGCGACTGCCCGCCGTCATGGCGTGCAGACCGAAAAAGCCAATGGCATTCATTGGAATAGCGTTTTGAAAGCCGGCCGCCTTACCTGCCATGTTGCTGCCGGCACAAAAGCCCTGCATATAGGCGTTGGGCATTAGGGCCATAATTTTAACCGTATTGTCGGAAATATCGGTGCTTTCGGTGCAGTCGCCCGCGGCAAAAACACAAGGCAGGCTGGTTTGCATAGCGCCGTTTACCGTAATCCCACGGCCACAGCTGCCGCCCGCGTTTTGAACCAAACCCACATTGGGGCGCACCCCAACGGCCAGCACCAGCTGGTCAAACGCAAGGGTTTGCCCACCGGTAAAGCGGGCGGTGTTGCCGCTAAACTGTTCTACGCTGTTATTAAGCAAAAAGGTTAGGCCGTTTTGCTCTAAATGCTTTTGCATAAAAGCGGCGGCGGGTGCGTCTAAAATGCTGGAAAGAACCCAATCGGCCAAATCGCACACGGTAACGCTTTGCACCCGGTTTTTTAGCCCCTCGGCACACTTTAGGCCAATTAGCCCGGCGCCAACAATTAAAACGCGGCTGGTTTTGGTAACGGCCTTTTCCAGTGCTAAGGCGTCGTCTACCGTCAAAAAGTTAAATTTTTGCAAAACCGTTTCTACCCCTTTCATTGGGGGAACAAACGGGCTGGACCCGGTTGCAACACAAACCTCGCTGTACAAAAGCTGCTCCCCGTTAGAAAGGGTAACGGTTTTCTCATTGGGGTTTAGGGCGGTTGCCTCTACCCCGTAAAGCACCCGACAGCCGTTTTTCTCGTAAAAATCCGGCGCACGGTAGTGCATGCGCTCTAAGGTTGTTTTGCCCTCTAAGTAGTAAGAAATCAGCGGCCGGCAATATACCGGGTGCTGCTCTTTAGAAATAACGGTAATTTTGCCGGTTTTATCGGCCGCGCGAATGCCCTCAATGCAGCCGGCGGCAGCGGCACCGTTGCCAATAATTACATAATTTTTCATGCCCTGTTCACCTCTCCTCGTACACAATAGCGCCGTTAATGCAGCCGGCAACGCAGGCCGGCGCACCGGCCGAATTTTTAAGGCAAAGCTCGCATTTTTGCACGGCTCCGTGCTCGCCCTCGGCAACGGCGCCGTAGGGGCAAACCAGCACGCAGGTAAGGCAGCCAACGCATTTATCGTGATCTATACAAACCGTTCCGTTCTCTAAATGCAGCGCGCCCGAAATGCAGCTTTTTACACAAAGCGGGTCGGTACAATGCCGGCAGGAGACCGCGTAGGTTATTTTATCGTCCCCCTCTACGCGAATCCGGGGGTAAAAGGGCTTGCCCTTTAACGCCTTTACCATGTCGGTAAGGCCGGAATTGGCAAACGCGCAGTTATATTCACACAAATGGCAGCCAAGGCACCATTTTTCGTTTACAAATACCCTTTTCATTCTCCCGCGTGTGAGATACCGAGGATCTCAAGCTCCTTTTCTGTCATATTAACGCCACGCAGCATCAGTCGGTTCCCGCGCAGCGCCTCAATAGAATTAATGCCCATGCCGCCCATTAGCTCTTTAATTTCGTGCCGCCAGGCGGTCATTAAATTCACCAGCCGCAAATAGCCGGTTTCGGGGTTTAAACGGCGCACCAGCTCTGGCCGTTGGGTTGCAATGCCCCAGTTACATTTGCCGGTTTGGCAGGTGCGGCAAAGGTGGCAACCCAGCGCCAGCAAAGCCGCCGTTGCAATGTAGCAAGCGTCGGCGCCCAGCGCAATAGCCTTTACAACATCGGCCGCCGAGCGAATGCTGCCCCCTACTACTAACGAAACATTGTTGCGAATTCCTTCGTCCCGCAAGCGTTGATCTACCGCCGCCAAGGCCAACTCAATTGGAATTCCAACATTATCGCGAATACGGGTAGGCGCCGCGCCGGTGCCGCCGCGAAAGCCGTCTATTGCAATAATATCGGCACCGCTGCGGGCAATACCGCTGGCAATGGCCGCAATGTTATGTACCGCCGCAACCTTAACAATAATTGGCTTTTTGTACTGCGTTGCCTCTTTTAGTGAAAAAACAAGCTGACGCAGATCTTCAATAGAATAAATATCGTGGTGCGGGGCGGGCGAAATAGCGTCGGAGCCCTCCGGGATCATGCGCGTGCGGGAAACATCGCCCACAATTTTGGCGCCGGGCAGGTGCCCGCCAATACCCGGCTTTGCGCCCTGACCCATTTTAATTTCAATGGCAGCGCCGGCGTTTAAATACTCCTCATGCACACCAAAACGGCCCGAGGCAACCTGTACTACCGTGTTTTCGCCGTAGCAGTAAAAGTCCTCGTGCAGGCCGCCCTCGCCGGTGTTGTAGTAAATGCCAAGCTCTTTGGCGGCGCGAGCCAAACACTCGTGCGCGTTGTAGCTAATAGAGCCGTAGCTCATAGCCGAAAACATTACCGGCATGCTAAGCTCTAACTGCGGCGGCAGCTCGGTTTTTAAGGTGCCGTTTGCGTTGCGGGCAACCTCGGCCGGCTTTTTGCCTAAAAACACTTTGGTTTCCATTGGCTCGCGCAGCGGGTCAATAGAGGGGTTGGTAACCTGCGAGGCGTTAATTAAAATTTTGTCCCAGTACACCGGCAGCGGCTTGGGGTTGCCCATGGAGGAAAGCAGCACGCCGCCGCTGGCCGCCTGCTTGTAAATTTCTTTAATGGTATCGGTCTGCCAATTGGCGTTTTCGCGAAACGCGCAATCGTTTTTTACAATTTTTAAGGCGTGGGTAGGGCAAACGCACACGCAGCGCTGGCAATCTACACACTTGCTTTCGTCGCTGAGCATTACATTGCCCTCGGCGTCAAAACGGTGCACCTCGTTGGCACACTGCCGTTCGCAAACGCGGCAGGCAATGCAGCGGTTTGGATCCCGTATTACTTGGAATTCGGGGAATAAATAAGAAACTGGCATTAGTAAGCGCCCTCCTTAACCTTTACAATTACCGGCTCGCCGCCGGCCGGCGCCCAAACATTTTCGGCCTGCGGCTCCATTACGCGAATGGCGGCCTCCTCGCTGGCAATATAAACCATATCATTTTTTTCGGCCACTACCATAGAGCGCAGCTTTAGGCGGTCGTTTAACGCCATTAAGCCGCCCTCAAACCCTAATACAATAGAAAACGGGCCGGTAATTAACAAGCTGGGGTAAATTTTGCGTAAAAAGGCCAGCTGCTCGGCCTCGACTTTTGGTTTGCCGTTAATGGTGCTCCAAAACGGGGCGGCAATTACCTGTGCCGTTTCCTGCAAGGTCAGGCCCTGCCGCCGCAGTAAATAATCGGCAATGTAGGTAATAACCTCGGTATCGGTTTGCAGGGTACATTTGTAGCCAAACATTTCAATGTAGCGGCGGTTTGCGTCGTAGGAGGAAATTTCACCGTTATGTACAATAGAATAATCCAGCAGCGTAAAGGGGTGCGCCCCGCCCCACCAGCCGGGGGTATTGGTGGGGTAACGGCCGTGCGCCGTCCAGGAGTAGCCCTCGTATTCCTCTAACCGGTAAAAACGGCCAACATCCTCGGGAAAACCAACGGCCTTAAAGGTGCCCATGTTTTTACCGCTGGAGAAAACATAAGCCCCCTCAGACTTGGCGTTAATAGTCATTACCGTGCGGGCAACATATTCTTTTTCATCTAACTGCAGGCGGGAAAGCACCGAGGAAAGCGGCGCCACAAAATACCGCCAAATCAGCGGAATATCGGTAATTTCGGGAATTTTGCGAATGGGCACATTCTCAGCCTTAACAATTTCAAACCGGTCCTTCAGCAGGCGCTCGCACCGCACGCGAGCCTCGTTGTCATTATAAAAAATGTGAAACGCGTAAAACTCTTTGTATTCCGGGTAAATACCGTACCCGGCAAAGCCGCCGCCCAAACCGTTGGAGCGGTCGTGCATAGGTACCATGCTTTTCATAATGGTTTCACCCGACATTCGGTTCCCATTTTTAGAAATAAGCGCCGAAATGGCACAGCCGGACGGAATACGCACTTGACCCTCAAGCTTCATGATTTTCTCTTCCTTTCCTACGGGCGGAAAAATTAGCTAAGCCACTTAAAATTGCCGCCGCTCACGCCCAAACAAAAAAACAAGGACGCCCACACAGCCGAGTACAATACACGGCTGCATGAACATCCTTGCTCATTACAGTAACATTTTACCACGCTTTTACAGCGTTGTCAATACCTACACAAAATTTTAAGAGGAAAATTTGCCAAAAAATTTTTAAACCAAAATAATCCCGGTTTAAATACCGTATTTTTTTAAGTCTACGCGGCCGTCCGGGGTAAATTCTACCCCCTCCTGCTGCAGCAGCTCTATTTGCCGGTTTTGCCCGCCAAAGGCAAATGCCGAAGAAACCCGGCCAAACCGGTCTACTACCCGGTGGCAGGGAATTTGCCCCGGGCGGGGGTTGGCGTGCAGGGCATAGCCCACCACGCGAGACCAGCGGGGGTTGCCCGCCAGCATTGCCACCTGCCCGTAGGTTGCCACCCGGCCGGGCGGAATTTGGCAAACAACATCATAAATTAATTCAAAGGTATTTTTCAAGAATAATCACCGTTTTTTTAAAATACGCGGGGCCGAAAGCAGGCCGGTTGCCTTTAAGCGGTATTCCGGGCAATACTCGGCGCCTTGGGTGCGCCAAGCGGGCGGGCCAAACCAGGTGTGGTCGCCGTTATTTAAATGCAGCTGGCCAAAGGTGTTTGCGCGGGAGTTGTAAACATGAACCTCTACCGTATTTTGGCCGGGGGTTAAATAGCCCAAATTAGCCACATAGGGCGCAAGTGAAACATTTTGCCCCACCCCGCCGGCCGTAACCGTTACGCAGCCGGCGCCGTAGGTGCCCAGCGCCAACGCTGTGCTTTGGTTGGTTTTAAGCGGCAGGCGGTAGGTAATTTCGCCGCCGTAAAACGGCAGGCCTTGCTGTGCTAAATCGGCAAAATAAAGCTTTTCGGCCGGCTTTTGCAGGCAAACTGCCGTGCCGGTTACCCTTACGCCAAAATTGCCTAAAACAAAAATGTTTTCGGTGTTGGTCATAACGCCAAACGGCTTTTTCAGCTCAATGGTATTTTGCCCTTTTTGCACCGTTCCAAGCATAATTTCGGCAATGGAAAAATCTACATAATAGCCCTGCTTTTTAGCCGGCAGCTTTTGGCCGTTAAACCAAACCTCGGTGCAATCAAGGTCTTCTAACGCCAATTTAGCATTTTGAACCTCTATTTCAGAATAAAAGCTGTACGCTAAGGTAATGCTGTTTTGCTCTTTTACCTTTTTAGTGGCCCAGGGTTGCGCCCCTAAGGATGCCGCAACCGGCAGGTTTAGCTGCTGCTTGGCAATAACGCCAATGCGAATACTTTCCTCTGCCTTTTGCCAATCGCCGTTATCTAACCGCCACCGGGCCATATCCAGCACGCAAACATTCGGCTCGGCTAAAGCGTACTCCACCGGCCCGGCTACATAGCCCTGCTCCTCGTATTCGGCGGTATTTTCGGCTACCGATTTTGCCTTGCCGGGGCAAAGCTGAACCAACAAAGAGGAATGTACATTATTTTGCCAGTTAAAGTAGGTAAAGCCGTTTTCGTAATACACCGGAATTTCGGCGGTTTGGCCGGTTAGGGTATTAAACTCGGTTGCGGTAAAGGTGCCCTTTACGCCAATGGTATCTACCCTATTCGGTTTAATAGAAAGCCGGTTGCTTTGCGTGCAGTGGCAAACAAACAGGTTGTAATTTTCGCCGTCTTGGCGCAGGCCGTAAAATAAATCATCTGTACGGCTGCCGTTCGCGCGAAGCATTTTTACGGTGCGGTAGGGTTCTAAAGCCTCTACCACCGCGTTTTGGGTAAAATCAATGCGGTTATTTTCGGCCAGCTTTTGCGCGGCGTTGCTTAAAACAGCGTCAATGTACTCCGGCACATGCCCGGCAAACAAAACCTTACCGCCCTTTTCGGCAAACTGCTGCAGGTACTTTAGGGTTGTACCGCGCAGGGTGCGGCAGCCCGGCACCACCACAACATCGTAGCACATTTTGCCAACCGTAAAGCCCGTTTGGCTGCTTTTAAATTGCTCCGGCAGGGTCGATTCGCAAATATAATCGTAATCCAGCCCGGCGTGCAGCATCCAGTTTGAAATATCTTTAAAATTGCGGTCCAGCTCCTGCCGAATACTGCCGGATTGGTCGTTCGGGCCGTAGCACAGCCAGTAAGATTCAATGGGGTGGATCATACCAATTTTAATGGCGGCGCTGCCCCGCGTCATTAAAGTGTTAACCCGGGCAAAGTGGTTTTCAATGTAGCTGTACTCTTTATACCAGGCCGATTGGTGACCAATAGAGGCCGGGTAATCTCTTTTTGCCTCCCCGTTCATAGAAACCCAGTACAAATGCGGCACCCGCACGCTAACGCCTAAAGCGGCCTGCCAATCCCCTTGCAGCTTGTGCCCGCGAAAATCAAAATCCCAGTTTGTTACGCCGTAAAGCTCGCTCATTACCCCTTCGCGGCCATACTGGTGCGCCGCGCTGGCAGCCTGCTTAACGGTGGTAAATTCGCCGTAGGTGTTGCAAAGAATATCTACCCCCGGAATGGTAAAATTGCGGTAGGCGCGCATGGCCTCGCCAATTGCCCCGGTTTGGGAGGAAAGGCTTTGCTCCTCCATCATGTGCCCTGTCATTGCAATACCGTTTTTTTGGCACCAGTGGCCAATATTATCGCAATAGGCCTGCACAAACCGCTCGGTAACATGGTCGTGGTAGCGGTAACGGGTAACCGAGGCAACGCCCTTTTTGTTCCAAATAACCTCCGGCAGCTTTTCTAAAAGGCTTTCGCCGTAAGCGGCGCGGTAGGTTTCCTCCAAATCGGTGGTAAAGGGCAAAATAATGTCTTTATTGAAATCCTTCGCGTGGTCTAACAACACCTTGCGGGTAACCTGCGGTTCATCGGTAAAAATAGCGGGAACGGTTTTGCCAAACTCCTCGCCAACTGTTTCCTTATACCGCTCGTGCGTTATTTTAATAAAATCGTCAATAGCCGGTTTCGAAAGGGTATCTACATAGGTTTGGTAGTTAAACCAAGGCCCCTCCGAAGCCGTTTCTAAGTAGGCGTACCAAACCGTGCCCTCGGCCGTTTCGCCGTTTTTCAGCTGCCGGTAGCTTTTTAAATAGCCTTCGTCGTCCAGCTCAACCGCGTACCTGCAAAGCAGCTTGCCGTTGTTGGCGCGCTTTGCTAAGGCCGAGGCGTCAATTTGCTCCTCGGCTTCGGCGGCTTCCCCGTACGGCGTGGTGGTAAGCATTAAAAACTTTTGCCGGTTTTCTAACTTTTTGGTAACATACCCGCCCGCAAAGCCCGAGGGCCACTTGTCCTCATCGTACAGCCAGGCCAGCATATTTTTTTCTTTTGCCCGCTCGGTACAGGCTTTAATAAAGGCCATGTATTCATCCGACAGGTAGGTAGTAGACATACCCACGCGGGTGTGCATATGAAATCCGCCCATGCCCATTTGCTCCATGGCGTCAATTTCCGAAAACAGTTCATCCTTTTTTAAATCGCAGTTCCAAGCCCAAAAAGGGGTGCAGCGGTACTCGGCTGTTGGGTTTAAAAACAGGTTTAAATCAATTTGTTTGGCTTTATTTTTAGGGTAAAGCATTTACAACGCCCTTTCTAAAATAGTTTACCCTTGTATTATAGTGGCAGCGGCCGCCAATTGCAACCGCAGGCCCTAAAAAGCGTAAAAACCGAGCTTTTTTTCATAAAAAATGGGAACGAATTTATTCAGGTAAAGAGTACGAATTTATTCAGGCAAAGGGGGGCCAAACTATTCGGGTAAAAGGGTACGAATTCATTTAGGTAACAGGGTGCAAATTGATTCGGGTAAAAGGGGCTAATCTATTAAGGTGTACAGGGTGCCAACATCCTCTTTCCGAACGGCCTCTTTTACCTCTAAAACCCGCAGCTTTAAAGTGCGCCCGCCAAATTCCAGCTGCAAAAAATCCTGCGGCTTTACCTCGTAAGAGGCACGGGCGGCCTTGCCGTTTACCAATACCCGCCCGGCGTCGCACGCCTCGTTGGCCACGGTGCGCCGTTTAATAATTCTGGCTACTTTTAAATATTTATCTAATCGCATAAAATCCTCCGTTAAAGCTGTACTTTAATAAACCGATTAAAAAAGCCCTGCCGAAAAAGGCAGGGCGCAAATATAAGCTTTAAATTATTGAATTTCTTCCTTAAAGCCACGGCCGGCCTTAAATACCGGAGCCTTGCAAGCAGCAATTTTAATCTGCTCTTTGGTTTGGGGGTTAATGCCGGTTCTTGCGGCTCTTTCCTTAACCTCAAAGGTGCCAAAGCCAACTAACTGGATCTTGCCGCCGGCTTTCAGCTCTTCGGTAACGGTCTCAATAAAAGCGGTTAATGCCTTGTCGGCGTCTTTCTTTGCAATGTCTGCCTTTTCTGCAATTGCTGCAACTAATTCTGTTTTTTTCATCTTATTTTCCTCCGTAGAAAATGATTTATTTCAACAGGTAAAACCTGTTTGAAAACGAAATACTGCGACCCTGTTATTATACCGCATTTTAAGCAAAAAGGCAAGCAGAAGTTTTAAAAACCAAGGTCGAGCAACGGTATACTAATAATTTACCATAAAATTACCCTAAAATCAAGTGTAAATTTGAAAAAAATCGGGAAATTCGGCAATTATCGGTGTTTTAAACCCGCTTTATGCTACTATTTTAAGCTTTTTTAAAATGGCAATAACCTTTTCGCCCTTTGCTAAGGTACGAATATCCTGCTCGGTTAAGCATTTAAAGGCGGCAACAGCAACCAAATAAACCACAACGGCCGCCAAAATGCCAAGGCCGGTTACCGCGGCGTTGGCCAGCGACGAAGCCGAGCCCAACAGCTTTTGCCCCAAAAAGGCCACCGCAAAAGCCGCCACACCGCAAAGTGCCGCCGCAATAAAGGGGCGCAGCACCGCGGCTTTCATATTCGGGCGGGTGCCGGAATAGCGAATGAGGCAAAACAGGTTGGCGCCCGCAATGTAAATGTAGCAAAGCAGCGTGCCAATTGCCGCGCCCATAACATGAACCGAGGGGATAGCCACCAGGGTAAGGTTGCTTACAATTTTAATAATGGCCCCTACCCCAATGTTGCGCACCGGCACGCCCTGCCGGCCAATTGCTTGCAGCATATTGGTAAGCGGAGTAGAAAGCCCCGCGCAGCAGGCGGCCAAACCTAAAATGCGCAGCAGATTGGCGGTTATAACCGGCTCGGACGACTTAAACAAAAGCTGAATAATTTGCGGCGCCAAGGCCACCATGCCAACCCCCATTGGAAAAGCAATTAAAGAAATAATTTTAATAATAGATTCTATATTTTTACGAATACCAACAGAGTTTTTTGCCCCCCAAACCATGGTAAGCACCGGAATGGCGCTAACACCCAGCACCGAGGTAATGGTTGGCACAAAGTTAAACATGGTGTACGCGCTGCCCTTGTAGCAGCCGTACAGGCGGTTGGCTACCCAAATTTCAAACCCCGATTTTTGGGCGGCACCCGAGGCTTGGTAGGCCTGGTACATTTCGGTAAAAGAGTTTGGGTGCGCGGCCACCGTGCTTTTAAGCTGCCCCTGCACCATAACAACATCTATTAACCCGGAAACCTGCGTTACCAGCGAGCCCAGCGCTACCGGCACGGCAATAGCAACCAGCATTTTAAAAATTTTGCGCTGCGACATAGGCGCCGGCGATTCCCGCAGCATTTGGTTGGTAATGCCGTCGCCCTTTTTGGTGTAGCACCAAATAAGGTAAGCCGAGCCAAAAACCGTACCCAGCGTAATGCCCAGCATTGCCCCGGCAACCGCGTAAGATAAAGTATCCAGCGTTACGGTAGTGGCCGATTTAACAATTATAAACGCAAAGCTGTACCCCAAAACCAGCTTGCAAACCGCCTCAATAACCGAGGAAACCGCCGTGGGGTACATATTGCGAACCCCTTCGTAATAGCCGCGGTAAATAGACATAACGCAGCAAAAGAAAATAGAGGGCGCAATTACAAACATACCGGGCCTTGCCCGCACATTGCCGGTAACGGCGGTAACAATAAACGAGGCGCCGTACATTAACAGCAGGCCAATGGTGCCGGCAATTAAAAACACCTTGGCAACCACCCGCAAAGTGCGCCGGGCGTCGCGGTAGCGCTCTTTGCCTACCTGGTCGGCCACCATTCGGGAAACGGCCACCGGAAATCCCGCCATGGCCAACGAGTAAATGGGCAAATAAATATCATAAGCGGTGGAATAAAAGCCCATGCCGTCATCGCCTATTAGGCGCTGCAAAGGAATTTTAAAAATAGCCCCCAGCACCTTTACCAGCATGGTGGCAATGCCTAAAATAACCGTTGCCTGCAAAAAGCTTTGTTCCTTTTCGGTGTGCTTTGTAGCCATTATTCGTCCTCCCAAAGCTTTGGCACGCTAAAAAGCTGCCCTAAAAGCTTTAAAAATAGTTCAAACAGGGTAACCTGCTCCGGCTCGGCGTGGGCCGAATAATCGGCGACAGCGTCGTCGCCCGCATCATCCGAAACCTGGCGCAGGGTTGCAAAGGGCACCCCGTACAGGTTGGCCGCGGCGGCAATGGCCCCGGTTTCCATATCGCAGCAAATTACCTTTAGTTCCTCCCGCAGCCAGTCGCGCAGCTTGTTGTTGCTTACAAAGCAATCGCCGCACGCCATTGGGCCGGTATAAAGGCCCGGCTCTGCCGCCAAAAAACAGCGGTTTAAAACTTCACTGGCTGTGCTAAACAACGGCTGCCCGGGCTTTTGCCCACGGGGACGACCCAAACAGGTAAGGTCAAAATCGTGCTCAATAAACGCGGTACCAAGCGCAAAGCTGTTATGCGGCAGCTTGCCAACCCCGCCGGAAAGGCCGTAATTTAACAGCACATGGCACCCTTTTTCCAACAAATGGGCAGCGGCGGTGGCGGCGTTTACCTTGCCAACGCCGCTATGCACACTGTAAACCGTAAGAGTTTTTTTGCCCTGCTGTAAGGTAAAGCGGTGCCCCGCCCGGCCGCAAAACGGGGCCGGCTGCAGGGTGGGGTTGTTTAAACCGGCTATGGGGGCGTATTCGGTATCATCCGCTACCACTAAGCCAACGGTTAAATTATTTTTCATAATTTTTGCTCCAAACACAAAACAAAGTGCAGCCCGCTAAAAGGCAAGCGGTTGTAAGCCCGCCGCCGGGGTGAATTTTAAAAATTACACCCAGACGCCGTGCAATTTTGTTGTTCCTGCAATTTTGTTATTCCATTATTATGCGGTTTTACTTGTTTCGCTTTTATTTAGTGTTTTCGTAGTTTTGCTTTTTAGGCCAGCGCCTGCGGCCCAAAGCTTTTGCCAAAGTATTCCCTATTTTAACACAACTTATTTAAAATTTCAAGCTTTGGCGGCCGGTTAACCGGCCCTTTGCAGCGCTTTAGGCAAAATAAACCGGCATTTTAAAGCAGCCCGCCCCCAAAAACAAGGGGCGCGCTGCAATAAATTAAAAAAATATACCCGTAGAAACACAGCCGTTAATGTAACACGGCAGCCCTAAGGCTTACGGAATTAAGGTGTAGCCGGTAAGCGTTAACGGTTCGTTGGCAAACTCGGGCACCTCGCTTAGGGTTACCGTTTTGCTTTCGCCCGGTAAAAGCGAAAAATAATTATCTGAGAATACAAAACCGCCCTCCAGCCGCACCGCGTGCACATAAGCGCTTGCCGTAACGGTAACGCTGCCGCTGCTTTGCGCGGTAATTTGCACGGCGTTGGTGGGCTTAATTTGCAAATCGCCCGCCTTGTAAAAGGTGCGGTCAAAATTGCCGTTGCCTGTTAAATTGCAAACCAAAACCTGCCCCGGCCCTACCGTTACTTTTACCGGCAGCTGCAGCACACTTTGCGCCGCCACGCAAACCGGGCTGCAAAGCACCTGCTGCGTTTTTTGGCTTTCAAGGCTTACCAGCGTAAGGGTTACCTCGGCCGGCTGCTCGCTTTCGCTGTCGTTGGTTAAAAACAAGGTAAGCGCGCCGCCGTTTTCATCTAAAGAGGCGGTTAGAGCCTTGGCGCAGCGTTTAAAGCTGTAATAGGCCGCCTTAGGCAGGCAGTAATAATCTAACAGCGACCACCCTGCTGCGGCCGGCCAGCAATCGGCCAACATCCAATAAAGAATTCCGCTGCAAAACCACAAATTTCGCCGGGCCAGCTCAAACGAAAGGCGAACCCATTCGTACTGCAAAAATTGCAGCTTAAAGCATTTATCCTCGCCGTTTTGAAACGCCCCTAACAGCCGCTCGGCAAAGGTGTAGGTGTAATCTAACAAATGGCGCGCCAGGCAGGGGTTATTTTGGGTGTGGTAATGCCACTGCTCCTCCTCAAAAAACGCGTCCTGCGCGGTCATCATTCGCAGCAGCGAGGGGGTGCTAACGGCGCCCATGGTTGGCTCCTCGGCAATAAAGCGGGCGGCGTACTGCCGGTACAGCTCACGGTAACGCCGCATATCGCCCTGCTCCATCATTTTAAAAATTAGGCCTAAAAAGTTGGTGTTGTGCGTGGTGCCGGCGGTTTTAGAGCAGTACCTGTTGCCGCCGTAAGGGCTGGAGGGCAAAAACCGGCGCATAGGGTCCAGCCGCTTTAAAACCGGCGCAATGGCCTTTAAAGCTGCCGTTCGGCCCGGGTATTCCGACATGGTATCGTTCCCGTTTACGGCGTTTTCGTTATCCCCTGTCCACCAAACCAAGCAAGGGTGATTGCGTAAAAACAGCGCGGCGTGTTCGGCCTCGGCCGTAAGCTGCGAAATAAACCAAGGCTCATCCTCGGGGTAATTGCCGCAGGCCATTAAAAAGTCCTGCGTTACTAAAATGCCAAGGCGGTCGCACTCGTTATAAAAATGCCGGCTTTCAAAAAATCCGCCGCCCCAAACGCGCAGCATATTTACCCCGGCTGCAGCGGCAAGCTCTAACAGTCGGGTAATTTTTTGCGGGGTAATTTGCGTAATCAGCGGCTCGCAGGGGGCCCAATCGGCCCCTTTGCAAAACACCCGCCAGCCGTTTACAAGCAGCGTAAAGCAAGAAAATTCGGTGTTAAAATCGCTCTCTTTTCCGCTTTCGGTTTGCTGCAGGGCTTTGCAAAGCGCCTCGGCGGGGCTGCCCTTTTCATCTGGCAGCTGCAAAATGCGAACAGTGCGCACGCCAAATTGCTCGCAAAGCTTTTCTTGCCCTACCGTAACGGTTAGCCGGTAAAGCGGCTGGCTGCCGGTGCCGTTCGGCTCCCAAAGCTGCGGCTTGGCCAGGCAAAAAACCTCCCGCTGCTCCGGCTCCTCGGTGTAGCGCTGCTTTTGGTAAACGGTTGTTCCGCTTTGGTCGGTAACGGTTAGGGTGTACAGCACCCCTTGGGTTAAGTTTTTAAACTGAATATCACACACCATTTCGGCGCCAAAGGTATCTACCTGCGCGGTGTAAATGTAAACGCTTTGGGCAGCCGGGGCGTTTTCAAACGCTATGTAGCACGGGCCGCTAATGCCGCAGGTAACAAACCGCTCGGTCCAATCCCACCCGTAGGTACATTGAATTCGGCGGGTGTAAAGCCGCTCGCCGGTAAAGGCGTGCGAGCGCTCCTTACAGCCTTTGGTGCGGTTAACGGCTGAATGAAAATAAACCTCCAGCCGGTTTTCGCCGCATTTTAGCAGCTGCTGCACGGCAAAGCGGTGCGGAATAAACATATTCTCGGCCCGGCCGGCCAGCTTTCCGTTTAGGTAAACCTCGGCGTAGGTATCTAAACACTCAAACACCAGCACCGCGCCCGGCAAAACCTTTTCTACCGTAAAGGTTTTGGTGTAGGTAAAATCCTCTTGCTCTATCCAGCGCAGCTGCAGGGCGTTATCCCGCCAAAAAAAGTTGCCCTCTACCAACCCGGCAGCGGCCAAATCGGTGTGGGCGCAGCCCGGAACGGTTGCGTTAAAGTGCAAATTTTTTTGCGGGCAGGCCCCTTGCCAGCTTCCGCTTAAATCAATTTTTTTCATAAAATTCCCCTTTAGGCTTATACTTTAGGCTTATAAATGAAAGCTTTCGGTGTGCCCGCCGGGCGTGTATTTGCGGCACTGCACCCCGGCCGCCGCAAACATTTTTTTAGAGGCGCGCACCCCGTCGGTATCGGCATATTTATCCTCATTATAAATAATTTCGGTAATCCCGGTTTGAATAATTGCTTTTGCACACTCGTTACAAGGAAAAAGCGTTACATAAATTTTGCAGCCGCCAAGGTTCCCGCCGCGGTAATTTAAAATGGCGTTTAATTCTGCGTGGCACACAAACGGGTATTTGGTGTTTAACGGTTCCCCCTCGCGGCTCCAGGGAAAAACATCGTCCGAACAGCCAAACGGCAGCCCGTTATATCCTACCGACATTACCCGGTTTTCTTTATTTACAATACAAGCGCCAACCTGGGTGCCGGGGTCTTTACTGCGGCGGGCCGAAAGCATGGCTATACCCATAAAGTATTCGTCCCAGCTTAAATAATCTGTGCGTTTCAAATAAACACCTTCTCTTTTAAAATATTTGTTATCATTACCAATTTAAATTTACCCGTATAAATTCTACCCTTATAAATTTAAGGGGCATTGCCCCAGCCGCGGCAGCCAAAGCAGGTTAAAATTTTAAACCGTTTGGGCCGCCAAAGCCTGCCGGCGTAGGCCGTACCTGTTGTTATTTTTGTACCCCGCTATTTGTACCCTGTTATTAATGTTTAGCAGCAAAGCGTTCGCAGCAAGGCGCCAAGCCTTAATAAAAGGTAACAACTTCCTCCTCCGGCGGGTCGGCCTTTGCAAGCCGGTCTACATACAAAACCGGCCCGCGCTGCCCGTAAAGCTCGCAGTATTCCACCTTTATCATAGCCGTAAGCAAGATCCATTCCCGGTTTTGGGCGGTAAGCTCCGGCGGGCACTCGGCCAGCAGGCCGGCAAAGGTAATATCCTCTACGCAGCAGGTCATTAAATGGCGCCCCACCACCAGCTCGCTGCCCTTTAGCTTGCGGTTTTTGGCCGCAACCGCTTTAAAGGTAACGGTTTTGCCGTTGTAAAAATCTAAATTCTCCGAAAGGTCACGGTAAAAATAGGCGTAGTCCTTATCCTGCACGGTAAAACGCTGGGCGTCGCGGTCAAACGGCAGCGGATCTTCAATATCGTCGTATTCCACCTTACCGTTCGGGTACTCGTACGCAATAGTGGCCCGGGTATTCACGGCGCGAACAATTTTGTGCAGCTGCTCCTTGGCAATCTTTTCACTGTAGCGGTTAAAAACAACCAGCTCGCAGGAGTTTAATTTATCTACCACCAAGCTGCGCATATTATTATTGTAGTTTACAAAGGTGGCCGTTTCGGCAAACATAAACTCCTGCGCAATAACCCAGCTTTTGGGCAGCGCGTTAAACAGGCTTTTTAGCTGCCACATTCCGTTATATTCCACCAGCACCCGCTCGGTGCCATGCTGCTTTTGCAGGCGCTGCAGCAGCTTTTCGGTTAAATCGCCCTCCTGCTGCAGCGGCTCAATAAAAACATTTTTGCCAAAAAAGCGGGCGGGGTCGTATTCCTCTACCCCCTCCTCGCACAAAAGCAGCAGCGTTTTTTCGCCGTTGTTAAAACGCTTGTCCTCCAGCGTTTCCTGAATAAAGCGGGTTTTTCCCGACTCTAAAAAACCGGTAAATAAGTAAACCGGTATATCCATAAAATTACATCCCCTTTGGTTTTATACCTTTAAATATAACGCAAGGGGCAAAAATTGTCAATCAAAATATCCCAAAGACGGCAAAACTTTTAAAAAATTTTATTCGCAAAAGCAGGCCAAAGTTTTAGCAATTTTTTAGCAGCGCAGGTTTAAGCCAATTTTTTCCGTTTTAGCGTACAGTTTGGCCGGCCGGCGGGGCCGCCTGCGCTTTTACTTTGCCCCGCTAAAAAATTCGCAAAAAAACTTAAAATTTTTTTAAAAAGGGGGTTGACTTTTTGTCCGAATGGAGTTATTATATTAGCGGTTAGCAGGGGCTAATTGTTTTTTTGAGCAACAGTTAGCTAAAACTAACTGTTTTTTCGGGTTTAAAGTTAGCGTAAGCTAACAATTTTTAAGCCCGTTGGTTAGCCTGCGCTAATTAAACTGAATGAAAGAGGTTGTTTGAATATGATGCCGTTAGCGTTTGCCAGCTTGGGCGACAGCATGACCATTAAAAAAATCGGCGGCAGTGCAGAGGTTAAAAAGCATTTAGAGGATTTAGGCTTTGTAGTAGGCTCTAATGTAAGCATTGTTAGTATGCTGGGCGGTAATGTTATTGTAAATGTAAAAGAATCCCGCGTGGCAATCAGCGAGGAAATGGCGCGCAAAATAATGGTATAACGGCACCCGGCGGTTGCCTGTACATAAAAGCTTTCGGGCTTTGCCCGTAAATAAAGGAGGAAAATGGCATGAAAACATTAAAAGACGCAAAGATCGGCGAGACCGTTACCGTAGTAAAGCTGCACGGTGAGGGCGCCGTAAAGCACCGCATTATGGATATGGGCCTAACCAAAGGCGTTGAGGTTTATATTCGTAAGGTTGCCCCGCTTGGGGATCCGGTTGAGCTAACCGTGCGCGGTTACGAGCTTTCGCTGCGAAAGGCCGACGCCGCCATGGTAGAGGTTGGCTGATTATTTTAGGAAGAGAGGAATTTAAACATGAATTTACGCATTGCCCTTGCGGGTAACCCAAACAGCGGTAAAACAACCCTGTTTAATGCCTTAACGGGTTCCAACCAATTTGTTGGTAACTGGCCCGGCGTTACGGTAGAAAAAAAGGAAGGCAAGCTAAAAAAGCACGACGGTGTTATTATTACCGACTTGCCCGGTATCTACTCCCTTTCCCCCTACACCTTAGAAGAGGTTGTTGCCCGTAACTACTTAATTGGCGAACGGCCGGACGCCATTTTAAACATTATTGACGGTACAAACTTAGAGCGTAACCTGTACTTAACCACCCAGCTTACCGAGCTAGGTATTCCGGTTGTAGTTGCCATTAACATGATGGATGTGGTACGCAAAAACGGCGACAAAATTAACACCGCCGAGTTAGCCGCACAGTTAGGCTGCAAGGTGGTAGAAATTTCGGCCTTAAAGGGCACCGGAATTAAAGAGGCTGCCGAAGCGGCTATTGACGCCGCCCAAAACGGCAAAACCGTACCCATGCACACCTTCTCGGGCGTGGTAGAACACGCCATTGCCCACATTGAGGAGGCTGCCGTGCACAATATGCCCGAGGAGCAGCAGCGCTGGTACGCCATCAAGATTTTTGAGCGGGATGACAAAGTGCTTTCCGGCTTAAAAATTGAAAAAAGCGTTATGGACCACATTGAGGCCGACATTGCCGCAGCCGAAAAAGAGCTGGACGACGACGCTGAATCCATTATTACCAACGAGCGCTACATTTATATTGCATCTATTATTAAAGCATGTTATCATAAAAAGAGCGCCGGTAAGCTTTCCACCTCCGACAAAATTGATCGCATTGTTACCAACCGCTGGTTGGGCCTGCCGATTTTTGCGGTAATTATGTTCTTGGTTTACTACATTTCTATGGTAACGGTTGGTTCGGCCGCAACCGACTGGGCCAACGACGGCCTGTTTGGCGACGGTTGGCATTTGTTTGGCATTGGCTCCTCCCAAACCGCCGAAGCCGAGGAGGAATACGGCGACACCGACGCCATTATCAGCGGATTTTTAGACGCAGCTGCCGAGCAAGGTGTTGACACCAAAGCCGCCACCGAGGCGCTGGACGCTGAAGCCGAGGATTACGACTACGCCAAAGCTATTACCGAGGTTGAAGCCGTAAAGGCCAAGGCAAATTTAAGCGAATTTACCTACACCTTAGAGGATGAGGAAACCCTTGAAACCACCGAGGAAAAGGGCGACATGGCCGCGCTGGACGACGCGCTTGCCGCTTACAAAAAGTACGAGGGCGGCGTAGACCCGGCCAACTACGGTGTTTGGGTTCCCGGTATTCCGGTTTTGGTTGGCAACGGGCTTGAAAAGGCCGGCGCTGCCGATTGGCTGCAAGGCTTAATTAACGACGGTATTGTAGCCGGCGTTGGCGCCGTTTTAGGCTTTGTACCGCAAATGCTGGTACTGTTCTTGCTGTTAGCTTTCTTAGAGGCCTGCGGCTACATGGCCCGTATTGCCTTTGTTTTAGACCGTATTTTCCGCAAGTTCGGACTTTCAGGCAAATCTTTTATTCCTATGTTAATTGGTACTGGTTGCGGAATTCCCGGCATTATGGCCTCCCGTACTATTGAAAATGAACGCGACCGCCGCATGACCATTATGACCACCACCTTTATTCCCTGCGGCGCTAAGGTTCCGTTTATTGCAATGATTGCCGGTGCTATTTTCGGCGGTTCCCCGTGGATTTCCACCTCCGCTTACTTTGTTGGCATGGCCTCGATTATTGTTTCGGGCATTATGCTGAAAAAAACCAAAATGTTTGCCGGCGACCCGGCCCCGTTTGTTATGGAGCTGCCGGCTTACCACCTGCCAACCGTTGGCAATGTTCTGCGGTCTATGTGGGAGCGCGGCTGGTCGTTCATTAAAAAAGCCGGCACCATCATTCTGCTTTCTACCATTCTGGTTTGGTTTACCTCTTACTTTGGCTTTACCAGCGACGGCTTTAGAATGTTGAGTGAGGACGAGTTAGATCAATCTATTTTAGCGGCCATTGGCGGTGCCATTGCTTGGATCTTTAAGCCGCTTGGCTGGGGCACTTGGGAAGCAGCTGTTGCCTCCATTACCGGGTTGGTAGCTAAGGAGAACATTGTAGGCACCATGGGTATTTTGTACGGCGCTGCCGGCAATGTTTACGAAACCCTTGCCAAAGTATTTACCGGGGTAAGCGGTTATTCCTTCCTTTGCTTTAACCTTTTGTGCGCCCCCTGCTTTGCCGCAATTGGCGCCATTAAGCGCGAAATGAACAGCCCCAAGTGGACCTGGTTTGCCATTGCTTACCAGTGCGGCTTTGCCTACTGCATTGCCTTAATGGTAAATCAGTTTGGCCTGCTGTTTACCGGCAAGGTACAGGTAATTGGCTTAATTGCTGCGGTTGCAGTGCTGGCCGTTATGGTTTACATGCTGGTTCGCCCGTATAAAGAGGCCACCCGCCTAACCGCAAAGGTAAAAGCGTAAATATTTTTAAAGGAGTCTTTTACAATGCTTGCGTGGATTCAAAACAATTTAGCCACCCTTTTAATTTCATTACTGCTATTGGCCATTGTTGTTGCCATTATTGTAAAGCTAATTAAAAACAAAAAGCAAGGTAAATCTACCTGCGGCGGAAATTGTGCCCATTGCGCTTGTGCCGGCTCCTGCCACAAAAAATAGTTTTTACAACGCAGGCCGCCCGGTCTGCGTTGTTTTTTAGCCGAACACCCACACACAAACACCGCAATAAATTGCAAGGAGAAAAGTACATGGCTTTTATTGAACTTAAAAATGTAACCCGCGTTTACCAAAGCGGCGACCACATTTTAAAAGCGCTGGACGGTATTAACTTAAAATTAGAGGAAGGCAAGTTTGTTGTTGTGCTTGGCCCCAGCGGCGCCGGCAAAAGCACCCTGCTAAACCTGCTTGGCGGGTTAGATAGCCCCACCAGCGGTGAAATTTTGGTAGAGGGAAAAAACATTGCCACCTTAACCGAAAACAAGCTGGCCGAATACCGTGCCGAAAAGGTTGGCTTTGTTTTTCAGTTTTACAATTTAGTACCCACCCTAACCGTGCACGAAAATGTTGCCCTGGTTAAGGAAATTTGCAAAAGTCCCCTTTCGGCCACCAAAATGCTGCAGGAGGTTGGCCTGGCCGACCATTTAAAAAACTTCCCCGCCGAGCTTTCGGGCGGTGAGCAGCAACGGGTTTCTATTGCCAGGGCTTTGGCAAAAAACCCAAAAATTTTGCTTTGCGACGAGCCCACCGGCGCATTAGACTCTGAAACCGGCGTGCTGGTGTTAAAGCTGCTTTTAAAAATGGCAAAGCAGTACGGCAAAACCATTATTATTGTAACCCACAACCAAAACATTGCCAAAATGGCCGATGTTGTCATTCATGTTAAAAACGGTAAAATTCTTTCCGAGCTAAAGCAGGCAAACCCCGCCTCGGCCGATGAAATTGACTGGTAAAGGGGGCGCTTTTGTTGTTACTGAAAAAGCTTTGGCGCACCATGGGCCTTTACAAAGCGCAGTTTATTTCTATGGTTATTATGATTGCCTTGGGCATTGGCGTTTTTGTTGGTTTTAACATGGAGTGGGTCAGCATTGAAAATAATATGTCCCGCTTTTTTACCGAAACCGGCTACGCCGATTACCGCATTGTTTCGGAAAAAGGGTTTACAAACACCGACCTTGAAAAAATTAAAAATATTTCGGGCGTTACGCAGGCCGGGTGCTATTTAAGCGTTACCGCCGAGGTTTTAAACAGCGGCGGCGACACGGTTGCCCTAACCGTAACCGAAAACGAAAAAGTATCGTTTTTTAAATTAATAAAAGGCGAAACTTACAACCAAAACAGCCAGGACGGCATTTGGCTTTCGGAAAAATATGCCAACGCCAACAACATTTTGGTTGGCAACCGTTTAAGCCTTAGCTACAACGGCATTACGCTAAACGGCACCGTAAAAGGGTTGGTTAAGGCCGGCGAGCAGATGATCTGCGTACGGGACGAAAGCCAGCTGATGCCCGATTACAACACCCACGGCTTTGCTTACATCTCCCCCGCTATGTACCAAGCGGCACTGGGGGTGGATTACTACCCGCAAATTAATGTTATTTCAAAGCTGGAAAAAGCCGATTTCACCAAAAAAGCCGACCTTGCCCTAAACAACACCACCCTAATCTTAACCAAGGACGAAAGCCTTTCCTACGCGCAGGCCAAGGGCGAGGAGGAGGAAGGCCAAACTATGGCCTTAATTTTACCCACTTTGTTTTTAACCATTGCCCTGCTTACCATGGTTACCACCATGCACCGCCTAACCGCCAAGGAAAAAACGCAAATTGGCACCCTAAAGGCCTTAGGCTTTAAAAACGGCCGCATTTCACGGCACTACACCGCTTACGCGTTTTTTATTGGCCTGGTTGGCATTCTGCTTGGCATTTTGCTGGGCTACGGCGTTGCGTATTACATTATGAACCCCAACGGTATGATGGGCACTTATTTAGATATGCCGTACTGGAGCCTGAACATCCCCTTGTTTTGCTACCTGGTTTTAGCCGGCATTTTAGCGCTAATGACGGTAATTGGCTACCTTTCGGTGCGGCAAATGCTGGCCGGCACCGCGGCCGACGCCCTGCGCCCCTACACCCCTAAAAGGGTTAAGGCCCTGCTGGTAGAAAAAGGCCGGCTGTTTCACCGCCTCTCCTTTGGTACGCGCTGGAATATGCGGGATATTATGCGGCACAAATCCCGCACCGGCATGAGCCTTTTAGGCATTGTTGGCTGCATGGTTATTATTGTGGCCTCGCTTGGTATGCGCGACACCATGGACGCGTTTTTAAAGCTGTACTACAACGACGCCATGCAGTACAACGCCAAAATATTTTTGTCGCAAACCGTTACCAACACGCAAGCCGAGCAGGTAATTGAGCAGTACCAGGGCGATTGGAGCGCCTCAGTTAGCGTGCAGGCAGAGCAAAAAACGGTTGACCTTGAAATTTACAGCGCCAAAAACAACCTGGTTAAATTTCCGGCGGTAAAAAAGGGTTACCTAAATTTGCAAAACAACGGGGCCTATGTTTGTATGCGCTTGGCCGACGAATTTAACCTAAAGCCCGGCGACAGCTTAGAGGTTTCGCCCTACGGCACCAACCAAAAGTATACCCTTAAAATTGCCGGCATTATGCGCAGCGTTTCTGAAAACATGGTTATTACGCCGGCCTACGCCAAAGAGCTTGGCCTGCCCTACACGGTTAATGCGGTTTACACCAAAACCGAAAAAAATGACATTGCCACAAACAGCAGCATTAAAAGCGTACAATCGCGGCAAAAAATAATGGATTCGTTTGAGACCTTTACCGCCATGATGGATTCCATGATCTACATTTTGGTGCTGGGCGCGCTGCTGCTGGGCGTTGTGGTTCTTTACAATTTAGGGGTAATGAGCTACACCGAGCGCTACCGCGAAATGGCCACTTTAAAGGTAGTTGGCTTTCAAAACAAAAAAATTGGCCGCCTGCTAATTGGGCAAAATATGTGGCTAACGGTTTTGGGCGTTATTTTAGGGCTGCCGCTGGCAGTGCTGGTGCTGGATTATTTGCTGAAAGCCCTGGCCGGCGAGTTTGAAATGCGGCTGGCTATTGGCCCGCGCACCTACATTTTCAGCATTTTGTTAACCTTTGGTATGTCGCTGCTGGTTGGCCTAATGGTTGCCCGCAAAAATAAAAAAATAGATATGGTAGAGGCCCTAAAAGGGGCCGAATAATAACGCGTACCCGTTTTTAAAACGGCTAAAGGGCCAAGGCAAAAAAGCGTTTGCGCCCTTAGCCTTGCTGCCAAAACTGCCCGCCCAAAGCGCTGGCCTGGCGCTTTAGCAAATGCTGGTATTCGTGCAGCTGCTGCGCGGTGTGAATGGCGTTATTAAAGCAGTGCAGCTGCATTTGCTCCTTTACCGGCAGCGACAAAAAATAAGCCCGTGAGCTTTTGCTGCCGGTAATCAGCGCTTGTAAATTCTGATATTTCATTTAAAAAATCACCCAAAGCTATTGTTTGCCCTTTGGCCAACAAAATTGCAAGAAAAGGCTGGTAATTATGTTACAATATATTTTAAAAATTAACGGAATGGCCTGCAGTATGTGTGAGGCGCATGTTAACGACGCCATTCGCCAAAATTTTAAGGTTAAAAAAATACGCTCCTCCCACGCTAAGGGGCAGTGCGAGCTAACCGCCGAGCAGGAGCTGGACGAGCAAAAGCTAAGCGCCGTTTTGCAGGGCATTGGCTACGAGCTGCAAGCGGTTGAAAAAAGCGCAGTGCCGGAAAAAGGCAGCGCCAAAGGCGGCTTTTTTGCCCGGCTGAAGCGCCATGGTTAACGCCGCCTTTTTAAGCCGGCGGTTTGGCAAGCCCTTTCGGCAAACCGGAAAAAACGAATTTTACACCCAGTACGCCGCCGGCAGCGGCAAAGAGCATTTTTTGGTTACGGTGTACCGCGTTTTTCCTGGAATTGAGCTGCTGTACCACTGCCTGCAGGCCGGCAGCTTTACCGCCTTGGGGCAGCCGGACCCCAATTTGCTTGAAATTGACCACTGCCGAACCGGGCAGGTTGAAAGCCGCAAAAAAAACAGCTGCTGCTTTTTTTCGGCCGGAGATTTAGCAGCCTTTGGCGGCCCGCTGCCGGAAAGCAGCGTTACCCTTACCGGCGGCAGCTACACCGGCATTAGCATTTTAATTCATACGGCGCAAACGCCTCAGTGCCTTTCTTGTTTGTTAGACGATGTTACAGTTAGCCCCGCCCTGCTTTTACAAAAATTCAGCTGCCCGGGCAAGGCCTACATTGCCCGCTCTAACAACAGCATTGCACACATTTTTTCCGAGCTGTACACCGTTCCCGAGGAAATTAAAAAGGGTTATTTTAAAGTAAAGGTTTTAGAGCTTTTACTGTTTTTAAGTGCTTTGGAGGTGCAGCGCACCGAGGTGAACCGTCACTACGCCACCATAAACCAAACCCAGCTGGCACACAAAATTGCAAAGCATTTAAAGCAAAATTTAAATCGCCGCATTACAATTGAACAGCTAAGCGACCAATTTCACACCTCCCCTACCGGCATTAAAAACGGCTTTAAGGCGGTTTACGGAACCAGCATTTACAGCTTTGCGCGCCGGCAAAAAATGTTGGCCGCCGCCAAAGACCTTTGCACCACCAACTGCAGCGTTTTAGAAATTGCCGGAAAATACGGGTACGATAACGGCTCTAAATTTGCCAAAGCCTTTGGGCAAAGCTTGGGGCTTACCCCCGGCAACTACCGCAAGCTGCACAGCGGCAAACCCCCGTTGGCCGAGTAGGGCCATTTGGCAAAATACTGCCGCCAACCAAATTTTAGGCTGCAAGGCAACCAAAAAGAGAAACAAACCAAAAGCAAAGCAGCTAAAAAGTAAAGCAACCCAAAAGCAAAGCGAACAAAAAGTAAAGCAAAGCCCGCCGCCAACCCCTTATTTTGGGTTGACGGCGGGCTTTGCTTTACTTTTTTAGCTTAAAGGCCAAAGGCCCGTTTAGCGTTTTCGGCCAAAATTTGGCGGTTCTGGCTTTCGGTCAGCTGCATTTTAAAAAACAGGTCCAGCTCCTTTTCCGGCGCCCACATGGGGTAATCGGTGCCAAAAAGCACCCGGTTGCAGCCGTAGGTTAAAATAATTTTTTTCACCCGCTCTACCGGCAAAAATCCAAAGCTGGAGGAGCAATCTACAAACAAATTCGGCAGCCCGCAAAGCTGTTCGCCGGCCTTCTCCCAAACCGACCACCCGCCAAGGTGCGCCGCCACCACAGTAAGCCCTGTGTAAATTTGCATAACCGGCAGCAGCCGGTTGGGGTTCGAGCGGTCAAACCGGCTGTCTCCGGTGTGCATTAAAATTGGTACGCCGTAGCGCTCGCAAAGCTCGTAAACTTTTAAACAGCGGTAATCGTCTATTTTAAAATCTTGAATATCGGGGTGCAGCTTTACCCCATGCAGCCCTAATGCCAGCAGGTGCTTTAGGTCGTCCTCCGGGTTTTTGGCCGCGGGGTGCAGGGTGCCAAGGCCAACCAGCCGGCCGTTTGCGTTTTGCACCTCGCCGGCAATAAAGCGGTTAATGCTTTGCACCTGCTCCGGCGTTGTAGCAACCGACTGCACAATAAACCGGTCTATTCCCGTTTTGGTGCCGCGCTGCAGCAAATCGGCCGCGGTGCCCTTGCAAACCGAGTGCAGGCCGTAAAAGGTATCGGTTCCCAAAGTGGCACGGGCGGCAATTTTTTCGGGGTAAATGTGGCAGTGCGCGTCAATAATCGTAAATCCGTTAAACATTACGCCGTCACCACTTTGTTGGCTTTTTGCAGACCCAGCTTTTCAATGGCCTGCTCGCGCATTTTGTATTTTAAAATTTTGCCCGCAACATTCATGGGGAATTCGGTTACAAAATCAATGTACCTTGGCACCTTGTGCCGCGCCATGTGCGCGTTAATGTACTCTTTCATTTCGGCTTCGGTCATCTGCTCGCCGTCCTTTAAAATTACGCAGGCCATAATTTCCTCGCCGTACTGCTCGTCCGGCACGCCAATTACCTGAACATCCTTTACCTTGGGGTGGGTGTAAATAAATTCCTCAATCTCCTTGGGGTAAATGTTTTCGCCGCCCCGAATAATCATGTCCTTTAATCGGCCGGTAATGCGGTAGTTGCCCTCCGGCGTGCGGCAGGCCAAATCGCCGGTGTGCAGCCAGCCGTCTTTATCTATTGCGGCGGCCGTGGCGCGCGGCATTTTGTAATAGCCTTTCATAATATTGTACCCGCGGGCAACAAACTCGCCGGTAACCTCGTCGGGGCAATCGGCGCCCGTTTCGGGGTCTACAATTTTGCACTCAATTTCCGGCAAGGCGCGGCCAACGGTGCCAACCCGCACCTCAATAGGGTCGTCGGTAGAGCTCATGGTGCAGCCGGGGGAAGATTCTGTTTGCCCGTAAACAATGGTAATTTCGCTCATATTCATTTTATTTACCACATCCTGCATTACCGAAATGGGGCACGGGCTGCCGGCCATAATGCCGGTACGCATGTAGGAAAAATCGGTCTTTTTAAAATCCTCATGCTCTAACAACGCAATAAACATGGTGGGTACGCCGTGAAAGGCGGTAATATGCTCCCGATTAATGCAGGAAAGCGCCGGCTTTGGCGAAAAATAAGGCAGCGGGTAAACCGTTACGCCGTGCGTCATGCAGGCGGTCATAGCAAGCACCATGCCAAAGCAGTGGAACATTGGCACCTGTATCATCATGCGGTCGGCGGTAGAAAGATCCATGCGGTCGCCAATGCATTTGCCGTTGTTTACCACATTGTAGTGGGTTAGCATTACCCCTTTTGGGAACCCGGTAGTGCCGGAGGTGTACTGCATATTGCAAACATCATCCTTGTCTACCGCGGCGGCCATGCGCTCAATTTCCTCCACCGGAACAAGCTCTGCGCGGCTTACGGCCTCCTCCCAGGTTAGGGCGCCGGGCTGCGAATAGCCCACCGTAATAACATTACGCAAAAAGGGCAGGCGTTTGCTGTGCAGCGCCTCGGCCGGCTTTTTGCCCTTTAATTCGGGGCAAAGCTCGTTTATTATTTCGGCATAGTTAGAATCGCGAAAACCGTTTACCATAATAATGGTATGGGTATCCGACTGGCGCAGCAAATACTCGGCCTCGTGAATTTTGTACGCCGTGTTCATAGAAACCAGCACCGCGCCAATTTTGGTTACCGCCCAAAAGGCAATGTACCACTGCGGCACATTGGTGGCCCAAACCGCCACATGGCACCCGGGCCGAACCCCTAAGGAAACCAGCGCCCTTGCAAAGGTGTTTACATCCTCCCGAAATTCGTAATAGGTGCGGGTGTAACCCAAAGTGGTGTATTTAAAAGCGCACTGATCGGGGAATTCTTTTACCATTCTGTCTAACACCTCAGAAAAGGTGCAGTCTATTAATAAATCCTTTTTCCAAACAAATTTGCCGGTGTGGCGGCGGTTGTAGTACAGGCTGCTTTCGTCCTTCGAAGGGTCGCTGAACTGGCTCATGTAGCTTTCAAACTGCGGTAAAATAATTTCCAGCTCGCTAATTTCGGGGCACCACTCCGGGCTCCAGGTAAGGCTAATAAACCCGTTGTAGTTCACCGAGCGCAGCGCCCGCATTACCGCCCCTACCGGCAGCTGCCCCTGCCCCATTAAGCAAGGGGTAATGCAGCCGTTTTCGGCTTTCGCGTCGTGCAAATGCACCTGCTTAATGTAGGCGCCTAAATTTTCAATGGTGGTTTCGGGCTGCTCCTGCAAAGCAAAAAACGGGGCGTCTACCGCCCAAAGCGCGCCTAAGGCGTCACTGGCAAATTCATCTAACAAATCGCGCAGTACGGCCGTATTACAAAACGGGCCGCAGGTTTCTAACAACAGGGTTACCCCCGCCTGCTCGGCCGCGGTAAGGCTTTGCCGCAGCCACTGCCGAAAGGCCGAAACAGCCGGTTCGCCCCCCTCGGCGGCCGACCGCACCCGAATGTAGGGAATGTGCAAATTTTGGGCAATTTGCAGGCAGGCGGCAAACTCGGCGCTACAAGCCTCGTGCTGACCTTCCAAGGCCGGATCTTGTATCATATCCAGGCACGGAATACTTAAATTCAGCTCGTACAGCTTGCGCAGGGTGGCGGCGCGGGCGTAATCGGCAAGGGCGCTTTCGCTGCCGGTAAACAGTGGATTTTGCACATTGTGCAGTTCAATGCCGGCAAAGCGCATCTCCTTGGCAACGGCGCAAAACTCCTCAAAGCTTTTTTGGTGCCAGCCTTTTGTAGAAAATGAAAGCTTCATTCTTTAAACCTCCTGCTCGTACACAATTTTGTTTACAGCGTTTATGTAAGCGCGAATACTGGCGCCAATAATATCGGTAGAAATGCCCGTGCCCGAAAACAGCTTGCCCCCAAACCGCAGGCGCACTACGGCCGAGCCTACCGAATCGCGCCCCTCGGTAACCGCCTGAATTTGAAAATCGTCTAACTCGTAATGGGTGCCTAAAATTTGCTCAATAGCCCGAAAAGCCGCGTCTACCGGGCCGTCGCCCAAGCAAATGCCCTCCCGCTCGGAGCTGCCCTTTTGCAGCTTAATTTGCGCCGAGGAGGAAATAATGTTGCCGTTATTAACCACATAGCTTACCAGGCGGTAGGTGGGCGGTACCTGCATGGCAACGCTGGCTACAATGGCATCTAAATCTCTTGCGGTTACCTTTTTTTTTGCGGCAACGCGCTTAAATTCCTCAAACACGCGTTGCTCATCCTCAGCCGAAAGCTCATACCCCAGCTTTAAAACCGCAGCCCGAACCGCTTCTAAATCATCGCTTGCGTCCAACGGTGTCTCCTGTCCCGGCTGCTGCGGAAGCCCGCCCGGCTGCTTTTGCCCGCTTAAAATCCAGCCTATTTGCCGGGTAATTCGGTGCAGGTGCGTGTGTGCAACGCCGGTAAAAACGCCGCAGCGCTCGGCGCAATCGTGCAGGCTGCTGCAAAAGCTATCCAGCCCCGGCAAGGTGCCGTTAACGCAGCACTTAACCTCAACCGCGCCGGCCTTAACCGCCAGCATAGCCGAAGCGTTTACCATACAGCCGCCGTCAGCGCAAAGCACGCCAACCCGCACCCCCTGCGGCAGGGCGGCATTTTGAATAAATCGGGCAACAAAATCAGCAAATTCATCCGGCAGCAGGGCGGCCTCCTGGTCGCAAAGGGTAACGGTTTTTACCCCGGCCTTTACGGCCAAACCGAAAATTTGCTTTAAAAATTGCTCCTCGGCGCGGGTTGCGTCCAACGCGCAAAATTCAGTATCAAACCCTGTTTTAACGGCGGCTGCAAAAAGCCTTTCGGCCAGCGCCAGTATTTTTGGAGCCTTTAGGTGACAGCCGTATTCCATTTGCGCGGCCGAAACCGGCAGCGACACCCGCAGCCGCGCCCTTTTAGCGGCAGCAAGGGCCTTGGCGGCGTTTTCAATGCTTTGCTCGGTTTGCCCGCCCTCTACCGAAAGGGTACTGTTTTTTACAAAGGCCGAAACCGTTTGCACCAGCAAAATATCTTTTTGCACATTTTGCGGTGCCGGCAGCTCAATAACATCGGTGTGTAAAAGGTCTAACTGGCGTGCAATTTCAATTTCTTCTTTAAAAGTCAGCTTGGCTTGATTTTGCACTAAAGTTTGATCGGCAATTGCAATTTGTTTCATAACGCTACCTCTTTCTTTTTAGCAATAAAAAAATCCCTTAAGAGTTTAAAACTCTTAAGGGACGAAATAACGAATTATAAAGCGTATACTTCGCGGTACCACCCTAATTGCTGCTAAAAAGCAGCCACTCAAAAAGCCCTAACAGGCCCCTCGCCACGGTAACGGGGCGAACCGGGGGTTCTTACATCTTACAAAAGCTCAGAGCCCCTGCTCCGGAACGAGACTTGCTTTACCTTAGGGTACCGGTTTGCAGCAAACACCGGCTCTCTAAAACGCCTGCGGGGTAAAGAATAATTCCTTCTCAGCATTTAAATTTTAACTTTGTTGCGAACATTATATCACCCTTAAAAGGCATTGTCAAGCCCAAAAAGCGGTGTTTACAATTTTTTAAAGAGTTCTGTTTAAACCGAAAGCTTCATATCGCCCGCTTTAATTAGCCCAAAGCGGCGCATTAGCTCGCTAACGCCAAAAGCAATAAGGCCCGGCAAAACAAAGTGCATTACCGCAATTTCAACCAGCGTTATTACCGGCGAAACACCGGCAGCCGTCATAGCCTCGTAGGTGGCAAACTGGCCCACTAAGCCGCTGGTGCCCATTCCAGAGCCGGTAGGCGTAGAAACCATTTTAAGCAAAGCGGAAGAAACCGGGCCTAAAATGGCGCTGGCAATAATAGCGGGCAGCCAAATAACCGGTTTTTTCATAATATTCGGCACCTGGATCATAGAGGTGCCAACCCCTTGGGCAATGGCGCCCGAAAAGCGATTTTCCCGGTAGCTGGCAACGGCAAAGCCAACCATGTTGCAGCAGCAGCCCACAACGGCCGCACCGGCAGCCAGCCCCTTTAGACCCATTGAAACGCCAATGGCGGCCGAGGAAATCGGCAGGGTTAAGATCATGCCCATCAGCACCGAAACAACCATACCGCCAAAAATGGGGCTTTTTTCTACATTAATGTTAACCAGCGCCCCTAACCAGTACATGAATTTTGAAATTGGCGGACCCATTAAATACCCCGCGGCAGCACCGGCAAAAATGCAGCCCAAAGGGGTAAGAATAATATCTAACCCCGTGCGCCCGGCAATTAACGCCCCAATTTCAACCGCAACATAGGCCGCAATAAAGGCGCCAAGCGGTTCGCCCGGCTTACCAATTACAAAGCTTTCAATATCTAAATTCGGAAAAGCACCCAGCATACCAACAACGGCGGCCGAAATGCCGGTTAACGGCTTAGCCCCCAATTTAAAAGCAACGCCAACACCAATACCGGCGCCGGTCAATGTTTTTGCAAGGCTGCCAACGGCGTACAAAAAGCCGCCTACCGGCGAATCTTTGCCCGCTAAGGTGCCAACCTGGCAAACAATGGTGCCAATAATTAAAGTGGCAAACAGGCCTAAGGCCATGCCGCTAAGTCCGTCAATAAAAAATCGGTTCAGCCATTTTTTAAAAGCGTTCATTGAAAAATCCCCTTGCAAATTGTTTTTATATTAGCCGCGCAAATTTTTATAAAAAATTGCGCCGCGTTTACAGGCTAAGGTTAGGCTTTTGGGGTAAGCGCTGCCGGTTGTTTTTTTTAGCGGCAAGGCTGCCGCTGCCCGTAAAGCAAGCCTTGCCGGGAATAACCCAAAAAGCCGCAAAAAACAAACAAACAAACAAATCCGCCCTGCGCCAACCCCCAACCGGCCCTAAGCCGCCCTGCCAAAAGGGGCAACCCCCAAACCCCAAGGGCTTGCCGCTTTTGGCAAATTTTGTTGCCGCTTTTGGCCAATTTAAACTATTTTTGTTGGCCTAAAAATTGCAAATAATTTTCTAAAATAAGGGTTGCGGCAACCGCGTCTACCACGGCGCGGCGCTTTTTGCCGCGGGTGTTGGTGGCGTTTAGGGCCCGGTGGGCAATAACGGTGGTACAGCGTTCGTCCCAAAGAATACATTCTACCCCGCTAAGCGCCCCTAATTTTTGGGCAAACTCGGTACATTCCTGCGCTTTAAAGCCGGCCGAGCCGTTCATATTACGGGGCAGGCCTACAACAATGCGGCCGGCCTTTAGCTGCTTTGCCGTTTGGGCCACCTGCTGCAGCAGCTTTTCGCGGTTGCGCTCGGTAATAACGGTTTTAGGAAAGGCAAATAGCTGCCCCTCGTCAGAATACGCAATACCGGTGCGTACTTCTCCTAAATCTACCGCCATAATAACCACAAAACGGCCCCCTTGCTTTAAAATAAATTATTTTACCTCTACATGGCCAATTCGGTGGGCGTTTGGCAGGCAATCGGCCGGCAGGTGCGAATAATCGTTAAACAGTTTAATTTCGGGCAGCGGGCTGCTGCCGTATTCTAAGTAAAACACGCCGGTATTATCGGCCCATTTTACCTCGTTCAGCCGCTCAATTGGCAGGCCCATTTCGTGGCACATAATGTTGCGGATTACGCAGCCGTGGCTGGCCAGCACAATTGTTTTATTTTGGTTTTGCTGCACCAAACGGTGCAGGGTTTCGGCCGCCCGTTTAAAAACAGCCGTCATGGCCTCGCCGCCCTTTGGGGCAAAGCGGTGCGGTTCAACATTCCAGTTGTACTCTAACACCGGCTTGGTTTTAGGAAAATCTACCCAACTAATGCCCTCAATTTCGCCGCCGTTAATTTCAATAAGCCCGGGCTCAATTATCAGCGGGGCGTTGTGGTAACGGTTAATGGCCTCGGCCGTTTTTTTAGCGCGAATTAAAGGGCTGGAATAAACCGCGTTTATTGCTACGCTTTTAAACCGCTCGGCCAAAAAGGTTAGCTGGCGGGCGCCGGTTTCGGTAATTTCGCAATCCGAGGTGCCCTGAAAAATGCGGGCCTTGTTGCCGTACGCCTCGCAATGGCGAACCAAATAAACCTTTGTCATAAACATCCCCCATTTATTACGGCAGGCACCGTTAAGCCGGCAAAAGTAACCGCTAACCCGTTTTAGCGCCTTGTTTTAAGCGCAGCCGCGTTAAACTGTGTGTACTTAAATTTTCAAAAATTTTTAAAGCCGGCGCTTGTACGCATGCGCCTTGGCCGCCTTAGCAAACCGCGGCACACCCTTGCCGCAAAGGCAAATTAAAAGTTACTGTTATTGTACCACATTTTTTAAGGCCGTTCAATACCGCTTGGGTTCAAAGTTGCCGCTGTCACGCCAAAATTGCCCCCTACTTTTTGCAAAAAACCGTGCAAAATTGCAAAAAAGCCGGGCACGGTAACCCGCACCCGGAAAAATTTTACCGGTTTGTTATTTTAAAGTAGTATAAACCGTTACGCTATAAGGGGCAATGCTGTCACTAAGGGTTTCGGTAACGGGCTCCAGCGTTTTGTCGGCCAAAATTAACTCGGCCTTTTCGTTTGGCTCTACCGTTTTGGGGTTAAAGCGGTGCCGGTTAAAGGTGTAAAGCACCGGCTGCTCAAACTGCAGGGTAAATTCCTTTTCCTGCGGGCGGCAATTTACCACCACCACGGTGGCGTTGCCGTCGGCCATAACATTCAGCACCGCGTGCAAGCCGTTTGCGCCAACCCCGGCGTAAACCTTACTGCCCGGCCCGCCCGTAAAGCGGCTTAGCAGCGCGTAAGCGTAATAGCTTTTGTAGGGCACCAGGCTGCGCGTAAGCACCGGCGCTACGCCCCAGCGGTGGTCGCCGTTTACAAAGCAATCGGGATTGGTGGTGTGGTTATTCGGCCACTGCTGGTCAAACAGCGTCCACAAAACCGGGCTGGCCACCCCGGCGTTCATTAACGCAACCGCCCCGTTTACTAAGTAGGCGCCGTGGTTTTCCCAAGAATGGTCTTTATTAAAACCAATATTAAATTCATCAAAAAAGTAAAGCTTCCCCTTAGGCACATAGTTCAGCCCCGTTTGGGCCCAGCGCATCCAGGAAAGGGCCGCGTCGCTACAGGTGTAATCCATGCAAACAAAATTGTACTCATCGGCACCGTTTGTAAAGCTGCTGTTTTTTAGCAGGCTTTGGCCGCTTTCGCAGCAAATCAGCTCTAATTTTTCCAGCTTAAAGGTAAAGGGTACTGCTTTTAAATCGCAAAACACCGTAATGTTGGCTAAGGTTTCGTTGCCGGAGCAAAACTTCATGCTAAAGGTACGGTTTTGCGCGCTAAACTCACTGGCGTCTAAAAGCTTTACCGAGGTTTGGTTTAACCGGGTAGTAGGCTGCCCGCCCGCTTGCGGCGCCTCGGCCCCCGAAAAGGCGCCAAACGCTACCGAGCCGCTTAAATGCAGCGGGTCGGCGCAAAGCACCCGGCAGGTCATTTTAACCTCGTACTCGGTGTTCGGCTTTAAGGCGGCCAGCTGGTAGGTTCGGCCGCCCGGCACCACCGTTGCAACCGTCCAACCGTTATTTTCGGGCTCCTCCTCAATTTCCTGCTGCCATTGGTAATTGTGGCTGGAGTAAATGTCCAAAACTCCTTCCGGCAAATTTTCGGCCATCCATTTAACCATTAGGGAGGTAGCGGTACTACCCTCGTTCGGGCCCATAAGCAAAACCTTATCCCGACGATTGTCCCGCCGCAGGGCGGCATCGGCCGCAACGGCGCAATCGTAATAGGTTTCGTACATACCAAGCCTGTTTTCGCGGGTGACCGGCGATTTGCCGGGTGCGGGCTTGCCGTTTTGCGGCTCGGTAAACAGGGTTAAAATTTTAATGTTGGTAAAACCGCGTACCTCAATTAGCTGGTGCACCGTTTCGCTAATAAAATCGGCATACCCCTGAACCGATTTTTCCCAATTGTCCCGGTCGGCCCAGGGCGGGCAACCGTTAAAACCGCCAACACCGTTAACATCTCCAGAGCAGCACCAGCAAGCGTTTAAAGCAACCGCAACGCCGCCCTGTTTTAACCGCTGCAGCCAGCGGTACAAAGCTTTACACTCGGCGTTTTCCCAGTTCCATTCTTGCTTTTCGGCATCCCAGGCCCACCACTTGTAAAAGGTGCGCACAACCTTAACGCCCATTTTAATTACGCGGTCAGCCTCAATTTGCGCCAGCTGCGGCGTGTAATTGCGGCCTTCCTCGTCCGGCATTTCGGCGTAGCAGTGAAAAACGGCGCTTTGGCCCCAAAAATTGCTGCACACCGGCGTTTTGTTTTTAATGTTAATGTTTTGCATAGTAATCTCTCCCTAACAAGATTAATATTTTAATCGTTACAGCTGGTGTAAACTGTAACGCCATAAGGCGCAATGCTGTCAAAAAACTCGGTGCCGTTCAGCTCAATTTCGCCGCTGGGCGGTAAAATTTCGGCTTTTTCATCCGGCACTACGGTTTTGGGGTTAAACCGGCGGCAAAACAGCTTTGCCTTTAACGGCTTTTGCAGGGTAATTTTAAAATCCTCGCCCTGCGCTTTGTTGTTTACCACAATAATGGTAACATTGCCGTCGGCCAGCTCGTTCATGGTTAAATGCAGGTGTTTCTCCCCAACACCCTCGTAAACCTTGCTGCCGCGGCCGCCGGTGTATTTACTAATCATAGAAAAGGCGTAATAGCTTTTGTGCGGCACTAAGCTGCGGTTTAGGTTTGGCGCCAAGCCCCAGCGGTGGTCGCCGTCAAAAAAGCTGTCGCCGTTTGTTGTGTGGTTGTTCGGCCAAATTTGGTCAAACAGCGTCCAAAGCATATTGGCAAAAACCCCGGCGTTCATTTGCGCTACAATGCTAAGCGCCAAATTTGCCCCGTGCTCGTTGCGCAAGTGGTCGCGGTTCCAGCCAATGTTGTATTCATCAAAAACAAAGGGCTGATCCGGCCGCAGGTATTGCATTCCGGTTTGGCACCAACGCCGCCAGTCGTAGTAAACATCGCTGGCGCCAAGGGTGCAAAAGGTATCCCAATTCAGCGGACCCTGTGCAAAATCGCCGTTTTGCAGCAGCTCTAAGCCGTCGGGCTGCTCGGTTAAGCTTAGGCTGTTTACAATTAAGTAGCTTTCGTGCTTAATATCGCTAAACACGCCCACATTCGCCGCAACCTCCCCCTGCGTTTGAAAGGTAAAGCTGTAGCTGCAAAATTCGGTTGACATTTTAGAGGGATCCAGCATTTTTACGCTGTGCCGCGTTAGGCGGTTGGTAGGGTCGCCGCCGCCGGAAATATACTCCTGCGACCGGTCGAACGCCCCAAACAAAATGTTGCCGCTAAGGTGCAGCGGGTCCCGCTTTACCACCCGGCAGCAAACGGTAACTTTGTAGGTGGTAAAGGGCTTTAGCGTAACCTTTTGGCAAAAACGGCCGCCGGGAGTTTTCATGGCAATGGTGGTCAGCTCCCCGCCGTCCTCGTTCGAGTCGCAGTCCTCCGGCTCCTCGTTCCACTGGTAGGTGTGGCTGGAGTACAGGTCAATTTCCGTAGCATTTTCCGCCGTCCATTTTAACATTTGGGCAGAAATTAAGTGCCCGCAGTTCGGACCCATAAGCAAAACCTTATCTCGCAGGCCGTCCCGCCTTAAGGCGGCGGCAGCGGCATTTACGCAATCGTTCCACAGGCGGAACATTGGCTCGCGGTTGGTTTCGCTAAACGGCTCGCTGGTGGCCGGCATTACCCCGCTTGGCTTGCGCGGCTCGGTAAATAAAACTAAAATTTTAATATTGGTAAATCCGCGCAGCACTACCAATTGGCGTACCGTTTCGCTTACCCAATCGGCGTACCCCTGTAATGATTTTTCCCAGTTATCCCGGTCGGCCCAGGGCGGGTTGTCGTTCCAGTCGGTTCCGTTTACATCCCCCGGGCAGCACCAGCCGGTGTTTAGCGCAACGGTAATGCCCCGGTCCTTCATGCGCTGCAGCCAGCGGTACAAAGCCCGGCACTCCGGTGTTTCCCAGGTCCAGGCCTGCTGTTGCTCGTCCCAGCCCCAGCAGCGGTACATGGTACGCGCAATTTTTAACCGCATTTTTCCGGCGCGGTCGGCCTCCAGCTCGGCCATTTTTGGGCTGTACTGTCGGTTTTCATCGTCCGGCATTTCGGCAAAGCAGTGGTAAACGGCGCCGTTGCCCCAAAAATCGCCGCAAACGGGGGTGCTGTTTTTTAACTGTAAATTCCTCATAAAATGTTATCCCTTTTTCGCTTAATCCTCAATGGTTGTGTAAACGGTTACGCTGTAAGGCGCAATATCATCCTGCAGCTGGCTTTCAACCTTTATTTCGGCGTCAATACCAGGCAGCGTTGCCGTATCGTCCGGCACCAAAACGGCCGGGTTAAACCGGTGGCGGCGCAGCGTTTTTTGCAACGGTTTTTCAAATTCCAGCGTAAAGCTATCGGCCTTTGCTTTGTTGTTTACTACTACAACCGTTAAATTGCCGTCTGGCAGCTCGTTTAAAGTGGCTTGCAAATTTTGGCTGTAAGAGCCTTTGTAAACCTTACTGCCCCACCCGCCGGTGTAGCGGCTTAGCAGCCCAAACGCGTAGTACGAAAGGTGCGGAACCTTTGTTTTGGTTAGCACCGAGGATACCCCGCAGCGGTGGTCGCCGTCTACAAACGAATCGTTATTCGTGGTGTGGTTGTTTGGCCACTGTTGGTCAAACAGCGTCCAAAGCATAGAGCCGTTGCAGCCGCTGTTCATAAACGCTAACGCGGCGCTTACAATGTTGGCGCCGTGGTCTTTCCGGCTGTTGTCGCGGTCGTAAACATTGTTATATTCATCAAAAATAAACATTTTGCCCTTTGGCACATATTGCAGCGCCGTGTTGCAGCATTGGCACCAACCAATGTAATAATCGGTGCTGCCGCCGGCGTAAAGCACCTGCCAATTTTCAAAATCGTTAGCAAAATCGGCGTTTTGCAGCAGCTGCTCCCCCTTGCCCTGCTCGGTAAGCTCTGCTTTGCACAAAATAACCTCGGCGGCCTGCTGTTTAATATCGTGGTAAATGCCAACAAACGCCTCGGTATGCTCGCCGGCGTTAAAGGTAACGCTGTACTCCTGCTCCCCGGGCTCGGCAAAGGCGGGGTCTAACATTTCGGTACTGCCAAGGGTTAAACGGTTGGTAGGCTCGCTGCCGGTGTTTACGGTGCCGTCCTTCGTGCTAAACGCACCAATAATTACATTACCGCTTACATGCAAAGCGTCCGGCAAATGCCACCGTACCCAAACCTTTAAGGTGTAGCTTTTATTTTTTTGCAGCGCAACCTTTTGGTAAATTCTGCCGCCCGGCAGCGAAAGCAGCGGCACCTGACCCTTTGGCCCGCAGGGAATCCCCGGCTGCAGCTCAACATCCCTGCTAAACTGGTAATTGTGGCTGGAATAAATGTCAATATCTGTGGGGTGCTCGGCTACCCATTTAACCATTTGCGAGGTTACGGTAGAGCCCTCGTTCGGGCCCATGAGCAAAACCTTATTCCGCCGGCCGTCCCGCTTTAAAGCGGCCGAGGCAGCGTCAACGCAATCCTTCCAGGCGTGCATTTGCAGCTCCCACTCATTGCCGCCAAAAGCCTCCTGCTGCTCTTTGGTGTAGGAGCCGGAGGGGTGCTGTGGCTCGGTAAACAGGGTTAAAATTTTAATGTTGGTAAAACCGCGCACCTCAATTAACTGGTGCACCGTTTCGCTTACAAAATCGCCAAACCTTTGCACCGAGGCTTTCCAATCGCCCGGTACGGTAAAGGGGCTTTCCCCGTTCCAGGAGGTGCTGTTTACATCTCCGGGGCAGCACCAGCCGGTATTCAGCGCAACGGCAATGCCCCGATCCTTCATGCGCTGCAGCCAGCGGTACAAAGCTTGGCATTCCGGCGTTTCCCAGGTCCAGGCCTTTTTGGCGCGGTCGTACCCGTAAAAGCCGTAAAAGGTGCGGGCAAATTTTAGCCGCATTTGCCCGGCGCGGTCGGCCTCTAACTCGGCCAGCTCCGGCGAATACTGCCGGTGGTTTGCGTCCGGCATTTCGGCGTAGCAGTGGTAAATGGCTCCGTTGCCCCAAAAGTTTTCGCAAACCGGGGTGCTGTTAAGAATTTTAAGCTGCTTCATTTTTTCACCTACTAATAATGAATGAAATTAAATTTACAAATATCATAAAATAATAAACTAAGTTGAACTTTGCCGGGGGCAAAATTTTGGCCCGCTTTACGCAGTTTTACAGGGTGGAATATACCACTACCGCGTTGGGCGGCAGCTTGTCGGTTAAACGGTCGTTGCAATCAAATTCCAAATCCGGCTCTAAAAAAGCGGCTTTTTCGTCCGGCACAATGGTTGCCGGGTTGTACAGGCGCCGCTTTAAGCGAACCCCCAACGCCTTGCTGAACTGTACCGAAATTTCCTCGGCGCGGCTTTTGTTGTTTACTACCGCAACGGCAAGGTTCCCGTCGGGCTGCACCGTCATGCTGGCGTGCACCATTTTTTCGCCGTCGTCGCCGTAAACGCAGGTGCCGGCGCCGCCGCCCATAAGGCGCATAATTAGCGCTACCGCGTAAAAGGCCGGGTACGGCGTTAACGAGCGGGTTAAAACCGGCATAACCCCGTAGCGGTGGTCGCCATCTACAAAGCCGTCGGCGTTGTTGGTGTGGTTCGAGGGCCACTGCTGGTCAAATAAGGTCCACATTACCGAGCTTTGCGCCCCGGAGTTCATTAAAGCCAGCATTAAAGCCGCTAAATGGGTTCCGTGCTCCGGTTTATCGTAAGCGTTCAGCTCGCAGCGCACATTGTATTCATCAAACCAATAGGGCGCCCCGGCCGGAATACGGCTTATAGCGGTTTGGGCGCAGGCTTTCAGGTCTAAATACGGGTTCTTGCTGCATTTGTAAGCGGCGTAAACCAGCCAGTAATGTTCAAATTTTCCTTGCGGCAGGGTGTCGGTTAATAAATCTCCCGCGGGTATTTCGTCTAAATTAGCGGCGTGCAGCAGGTTGGTTTTGGCCGGGTCGGCCGTTTGGTAAAGGCGCGCCCCGTGCAGCAAAATGTACGCTGCCCCTAACCCAAACGAGAACAGCTTTGGCCCGCCTGCGCCGGTTTTTAAATCAAAAAACAGGCCGGCAAAAGCCTTGGTTGCCTCTTTACTATTAAAAGTGTGCGTAAGGGTCTGCCGTTCGCCGGTTTTTAAATTGGCGCCGTCAAACAGCTGTATTGCCGTTTGGTTTAACCGGTTGGTGGGTTGGCCGCCGGCCGAAATTTGGTAGCCGCCGCGCTCGCCGCCCGTAGTGCTCCAAGCGCCAAACAAAATGCCGCCGCTAATGTGCACCGGGTCTTCTATATGCGCCTCAAGGTCAAACTCTAAGGTGTATTCGGTTTGCGGCTGCAGGGTAACCAGCTGCTGTATTCTGGAGCCGGCCACCCCTAAACGAACGCCGCTTTCTACCTCGGCGGTTTCGTCCTCAATGGCCGGGCGGTCTTGGTAATTGTGGCTGGCGTAAATATCTACCGCCTCGGGGCAATGCTCGCTAACCCAGGCGTTCATTACCGAATTGCTGGTGCTGCCCTCGTTCGGGCCAATTATTTGAACCAAATTGCGCCGCCCGTCACGCAGCAGGGCGTTATGTACGGCAACGGCACAGTCCCGCCAAAGGGTGTAGGGCGTTTTGCCCTGCGGCACCTTACCGCTGGGGCGCTGCGGCTCGGTAAACAGCATAATATATTTAATGTTGGTGTACCCGCGCAACTCAATAAGCTGGTGCAAATTCTCGCTCGCCCAGTTGGCGTAATTTTGTACCGAGGCCTCCCAATTTCCCGGCACGGTAAAGGGGCTTTCCCCGTTCCAGCTGGAGCTGTTAACATCTCCCGGGCTGCACCAGCCAATTTGCAGCGCAACCTGAATGTTGCGTTTTTTCAGCCGGTTCAGCCAGCGGTAAAACACCTGCATTTTTTCGCTCTCCCAGTTCCATTCCCGCTTTTCGGCGTCCCAAGCGTACCACTTGTAAAAGGTGCGCACAACCCGAACGCCCAAGGTAGCGGCACGGTCGGCCTCCAGCTCGCAAAGCTCCTCGGAATAAACGCGGCCGGCGTCATCCGGCATACCGGCGTAGCCGTGGTAAACGGCGTTGTTGCCCATAAAGTTTTGCTGAATGGGCCGGTCAAGGTCCAGCTTTAATTGTACTCCCATAAAATCTTACTCCCTATTTCTCCCAATTTTGCGGCAATACCGCCGTAAACAGGTTAAAAAAGAGCATTTAACCCGTTTAGCAACAACAGTATACCATATTTTAGCGGGGTTTGCGGCTTAAATTTTAACTATTTTTAAGCAAAATTTTAAACCCCTTTGCAAAACGGTAAAAAATAAAAAAATAGCGGCGCCGTCTTGCTTTAAAAACAGCGCCTTTTAAAAAAGTAATTCTTGTTTTATACAAAATAAACGGCAAATTTTTAAGGTAGGCTACGGTATTTTTTTGGCGTTACGTCATACCGTTTTACAAACAAACAGCAAAACCAAGGTTGTGCCCCTGCAAAAATAAGCTTTCGTTTTTATACCCCACCGTGGCTGCCGCCGCGGCAACCCGGCCTGCTTGTTGCTTTTGGCGGTTCGGCCGCTTTGTTTAGGCAACCCCCCTGCAAAAACGCCGTAAGGCTTTGCCCGGTAAGCCGCCTTATTTGCTTGCCGGCGGCGCGGTAAAACCGGCAAGGCTCTTTTCTTTTGCCGCCGCATTTAAAGGAGCCTACGCTAAGTTTGCCAAAACAAGCCGTTTAATTGGCTGCGGCAGCGCGGCCCTATTTTTGTTGGGTTAGTACGGCATTAATTGCGGCAGCTTTTGTAAAACCTCGTTGAATAACGGAATAGAGGGCGCCGCCCCCTTTTGCGAAACAGCTATGGCCGACGCCGCCGCACAGTAGTTTAAAATTTCACCCAACGGCCTGCCTGCCGCCAGCCCCGCAACAAAGTACCCGGCAAAGGTATCTCCGGCGGCTGTGGTATCTACCGCTTTTACCCGAAAGGCTTTTTGGTAAAGGGTTTGTTCGGCGTCACCGTAAACGCAGCCGCGCTGCCCCAAGGTAATTACCACCCGTAGGTCGGGGTAATTTTTGGCAGCCTGCAAGCACTGCTCGGCGTTTTCACCGCCTAAAAGGCTGCGGGCCTCCCCTTGGTTTACCAACAAATAGGTTACCTTATTTAAATCTACCTGTTTTAAATTTGCTTTAATTGGCGAGGGGTTAAAAACAACCCTCATTCCCCGGGCGGCGGCCTGTTCAATTATATACACGGTGTTGCTTAGCTCGTTTTGCAGCATTAAAATATCTCCCGCGCCAAAATGCTGCAACACATTATTAATATAATCCTTGCTAACGGCGCCGTTGGTACCGGCATAAACAATAATAGAATTTTCGCCCTGCTCGCTTACCTGAATTATGGCATGGCCGGTTTTTTGGCCGCTTTCGGTGCGCAAATAGGTTACATCAACGCCGTCGCGCTGCAGCTGCTGTTTTAAAAACTCGCCGTCGGCGCCAATCAGCCCGGCGTGAAAAACCGCCGCCCCGCCACGCTGTGCCGCAATGGTTTGGTTTAGCCCCTTGCCGCCCGCAAAAACCAAGAGCTCGCCCGCTTGCAGGGTTTCCCCCTCGTTTACAATGTGCGGCACGCTGTAAACATAATCAATATTACAAGAGCCAAAATTTAAAATTTTCATATTCATCCCCCATTTTTTACAGTATAGCACATTTTAAACCTTAAAAACAGTGTTGTTTTTGCAAAAAAATGGTCTTTTTTTCGGCATTTTAATATTGTTGGCTGTTCCCCCTAAAATTAAGGTTGCAAAAATTGGCGGTTCGCTGTAAAATGTTTATCGAACCCCGCGGCTGCCGCCAGCCTGTGCAGCCCGCCGGAAGAAAGGATTTTTAAAAGATGAATGTTTTAGCCATTGGCGATGTTTGCGGTAAAATTGGCGTTGAAGCCTTGCTGCGCCTTTTGCCCGCCTTAAAAAAACAGTATAATATTGGGCTTACCATTGTAAACGGTGAAAACTCTGCCGAGGGCAACGGCATTGTGCCCCAAAGCGCCGATTTAATTTTAAAAGCCGGGGCCGATGTAATTACCGGCGGCAACCACACGCTGCGCCGCCCGGAGTTTTACCCCGTTTTAGAGGAAAACCCTTGCCTGCTGCGCCCGGCCAACCTGCCCGCCGAGGTGCCCGGTAAGGGCGTTACGGTTGTTGATTTAGGCTTTACCCGCGCTGCGGTGCTAAACCTTTTGGGCGTGGTTTACTTAGAAAGCCAGGCCTGCCCCTTTCAAACAGCAGACGCCCTGATATCCGAGTTAAAAAAACAAGGCGTTGCCAACATTTTTGTAGATTTCCACGCCGAGGCCACCTCGGAAAAGCGGGCCTTAGGCTTTTACTTAGACGGCAAGGTAACCGCCGTTTTTGGCACCCACACCCATGTTGCAACGGCCGACGCCTGCGTGCTGCCAAACGGCACCGGCTACATTACCGACCTTGGCATGACCGGGGTAGAGCTATCGGTTTTAGGGGTGGAAAAAGAAATTATTATTCAAAAAATGCGCAGCAAAATGCCGGCGCGTTTTAAAAACGCCACCGGCCCCGCCTACCTAAACGGCTGCGTTTTTAAAGTAGACCACAAAACCGGTAAGTGCCTTTCGGCGCAGCAAATTACCGTGCGCTAAAAGCGGTGGCAAACTCGCCATCCGCCTTAATTTTAAAAATTTGTAGGTTTACAATAGATGTGTTACAGAGAATAAAAAAAGAGTGACGAATAGAGCTTCCTGTGTTACAGTTAAAGTTGCTGACACCAACTGAAAGGAAGCACCACTCGTCATGAATACTGTAACACAAACAATGC
>CABQLY010000008.1 GCA_902465155.1 uncultured Oscillospiraceae bacterium
TTTGGTAACGAAACCACACATTTTTAAGCTCTACCGCAAGCTCCCCGCTGCCGCCGCTTTAACCGCCGAGCAAAAGGAGCAAATTAAAAAAGCCGCTATCGAGCAGGCCATGGCAAGCAGTGAAGTAACCGAGCAAATTAACACCGCCGTAGGCTTAGCAAACGCCGCCGCCAAGCAGGTGGCCGAGCTAAAAGGGCAATTAGATAGCTACGGCGCATTTTACCAAGCCCTGTTAGACTACACCGGCGCGGTTAAAACGGCAGCCGAGGGCGCCAACGCTTTAAAGCTGAATTTAGAGGAGCTTTACCGCAACACCGGCACGCTTTCCGTTTCGGTTGGTAAGCTGAACAGCGCCGCTTGCCAGCTGTACAACGGCACAGCACAGTTAGCAAGCGGCACCAACAAACTGGCCAAACAAACCGCCACCGCCAACAAGCAAATTAACAGCGAGATAAAAGCCTTAACCTCTACCCTTACCGGCAATAACGAAAAGGCGGAATCGTTTGTTAGCAGCAAAAACACAAAGGTAAATTCGGTGCAGTTTGTTATAAAAACGGCGGCTATTGAAAAAGCCGAGGCAGCCGCCGAAAGCCCTGCCGAACAGCCGGCGCTTACCTTTTGGCAAAAGCTGCTGCGTTTGTTTGGGCTTTATTAACCAAGCGCTTGCCCTGTTGTAGGGTGTAAACTCAGTAAAATTTAACACCGGGAGCAATGCCGTACCTTGCACGCATTACTCCCGGTGCTTTTTGCCCTTTTAGCTTAAAAAGGTTCTAAGCTTTAAAAATTTACCGAAACAGCTTTTGCTGGTCGCCGTTTATTAAATGGGCGCCGCCCTGCGGTATTTCGCCAATTACCTCTAAAATGCCGCTTTTCATGTAAAGCGAGGGGGTAATGCGCACCACATAGCCCCGGCCGTTGCCGCAGGCCCACTCCTTCATTTTGCGGCGCGGCAGTGCCGAAACCGCAAGCAGCGTCATAATAGCGCCGCCGTGCAGCACAACGGCCGCCTCGTTTTCGCCCCGCTCCATCATCGTACGCAGGCTGCGATTCACCCCCATGCAAAGCCGGGCGGCAAAATCAACCGTTGCCTCCCCGCCCGGGGCTGCCGGCAGCTCGCCCTTTACCCACTTGGTGTAGTCCTCCCGGTCTTTTAGCTCCATCGGCGTTTTACCCTCAAACGCGCCAAAATCAATCTCCCTAAAATCGGGGTCGGTTACAATTTCGCTGTCGGGAAAAATAATTTCGGCAGTTTGCACAGCCCGTTTTAAGGGGCTGGAAAATACCAAATTGCAACGGGGGTAAATGCCGGAGGAACGCAGGTCGTTCAGCTCTTTTATACCATTTGTAGTAACCGGAATATCGGTTTGCCCTATATATTGTCCGGTTTCGTTTCCGGCCGTCATTCCGTGGCGTACCAAGTAAAGCTTGTAGGTTTGCATTTTTATTTCTCCTTATCAAAAAAATCCTCTACATTTTGTATATTTTAGCTATTTACAAATGTTGAAAAAAGTATTATAATGTCATTACTTTGCGCCGAAACGGGCTTTTTTCCTTACCTTTTGCCCGCGGCGTTGCATTTTTGCCCCAACCGGGCCGGAGGTGAATACCGTTGAATTGCAAATTTCCCGAAATTATATCTTCCCTGCGGCGCGCTAAGGGCATTTCCCAAAAGCAGGCGGCAGCCGAGCTTGGCATTAAGCAGGCGCTGCTTTCGCACTACGAAAACGGTATTCGCGAATGTGGGTTAGACTTTTTAATTAAGCTTTCCGCTTATTACGAGGTTAGCACCGACGAGCTTTTAGGCCTGCACCGCCCGGGCGAAAACGCCCTGCCAAAAGAAACGGCCGCCTCTTTACGCAAAATTTTAAAAGAGGCCGAAAAAGCCTTAGGCAAGCAAGGGTAACCCCCGCCCTTTGCGTTTTTAAAGCCCTTTTTAAAACCCAAAGCGGCTTTAAAAACTGTTTAAAACCAAAAATTAAGCTTTCAGCAATAAAGCCCCAAACGGGGCTTTATTTTTTACCTTTACCGGGCGGCAGGCTTTTGCTTGCCACCCGGTATTTTATTATTAATTAATAAAAGCGTCGTGCACGGCGGTAACAGCGCGGTCGGCGTCTTTTCCCTCAATTAAAACCGAAATTTTAATTTCGCTGGTAGAGATCATTTGAATGTTAACGCCGGCGTCGTACAGCGCCTCAAACATTTTAGAGGCCACGCCCGGATGCGTTTCCATACCCGTACCAACAATTGAAACCTTTGCAACCGTTTCATCATGCGTCATGCTTTGGTAGTTCATAGAGTCCTTAAGCTTTTCCATAATAGCTAACGCCTCTACGCTTTGGTCCTGCGAGGTGGTAAAGGTAATGTCTTTCGTGCCATCGCGCCCTACCGACTGCAAAATAATATCTACATTAATTTTGCCCTTGCCCAGCTCGTTAAAAATTTTAAAAGCGGTGCCGGGGGTGTCCTTTAACCCAATAACCGAAATTCTTGAAACATTTTTGTCGCAGGCAACGCCGCGAATCAGCATTTTTTCCATTTTAACCGTCTCCTTTACTATTGTGCCGGGTTTATCCTCTAAGCTGGAGAGCACCTCTAATTCCACACCGTATTTTTTAGCCATTTCTACCGAGCGGTTATTTAAAACCTGTGCGCCCAGCGTAGCTAATTCCAGCATTTCCTCGTAAGTAATCTCGCTCATTTTTTTAGCGGTTTTAACCTTGCGCGGGTCGGCGGTGTAAACGCCGTCAACATCGGTGTAAATTTGGCACAGATCGGCGCGCAAAGCAGCGGCAATGGCAACGGCGCTGGTGTCGGACCCGCCGCGGCCCAGGGTAGTAATATCGTCGTACTTATTAAGGCCCTGAAAGCCCGCCACAACCACAATATTTTTTTTGGCCAGTTCGGCACGCAGCCGCTCGGCCTCAATTTTTTTAATACGCGCGGCCGAGTAGTTCGAATCGGTTTGAAAACCGGCCTGCCACCCTAAAAGGGAAACCACCGGAAACCCCATTTTTTCAATGGCAATGGCCAGCAGCGCAATAGAGATCTGCTCCCCTGCCGACATTAGCATATCCATCTCCCGCTTTGAGGGGGTGCCGGCGTTTAACTCGTGCGCTTTGGCAATTAAATCGTCGGTCGTATCCCCCTGGGCCGAAACAACAACCACCACCTCGTTGCCCTTTTTATACTCCTCGGTTACAATGCGGGCAACATTTTGTACCCTTTTGGTATCGGCAACAGAGCTGCCGCCGAATTTTTTAACCACTAACGCCATTCAAATTTCCTCCAAATCGTGTATCTTGCAAACAGTAGCACCTACGGCGTCGGTGCGTAGCTGCGTAACTTGCCAATTAAAAATGCCGTTTTTCTTTAGCTCGGTTTTAATGTTTTCGGCAAAGGCTTCATCCTCGGCCCCTACCATGCACATAACGGTAGAGCCGGCACCGCTAATGTAAACCCCCAGCGCGCCCAGCTCGCACGCTACGCGAAAGGCCGTGTCGGCCCCGCTAATCAGCCCCATGCGAAAAGGCTGGTGCAAGGCGTCGCCCGTTGCAACCTTTAAGTTTTGCAGCTTACCGGAAAACAGCGAAGCCGCCATTAGCGCCGCGCGGGAAAGGTTGTACACCGCCTTTTCCAGCGAAACGGTTTGCGGCAGCACCGAGCGGGCATGCACGGTTTTTAAGGCCTGCGGCGGAATTAAGGCTACAAATTTAACCGTATTGGCCACCGGCACACTAACCGAGTACACCCGGCCGTGCTCTACCGCACAGGTAACCAGGCCGCCCAAAATGGCCGGGGTGGTGTTGTCGGGGTGCCCCTCAATAGCGGCCGAAAGGTTAATCAGCTCCTCTTTATTCAGCGGGTTATTCAGCAGCGCGTTTGCGCCCAGCAGCCCGCCAACCAAACAGGCCGAGGAGCTGCCCAGCCCCCGCGCCATTGGAATATTGTTTTTTTGCCAAATGCGCAGCCCGTGAAAAGGCTTGCCGGTAATCTCAAAAATGCGCTGCGCCGCCGTGTAGACCATGTTGGTTTCATCAGTTGGAATTTCAACCCCGTCTAACGAGCGGATCTCTAATCCATCATATTCCTCTAAACCAATTGTGTTATAAAGGGTCAGCGCCAGGCCTAAGCTATCAAACCCCGAACCAATATTGGCGCTGGTTGCGGGAACCTTTACGCGTACCATTTATTCCACCACATGAAAAACAGCCGGTGCGTTGGCGGTTTTTAGCAAGCTAAGCTTTTTGCGTAAAATATTCTCGGTGTCATAAGGGGTAATAAAAGCCAGGGTGTTTTGCTCGGCCGGGGTGTTTAAATAGTCCAGCTTGCCAAAAACGCTTTCCAGCACGCTTTGGGCCTCGGCAATATTTTCTACCGCAACGCGAACATAAAGGCGGGTTTTAATGGTTCCTAACGGCACAACATAATCCTTGCTGCCGTCCTCCCACGAAAGGTACTTTCTGGCCTGCAGGTGCTTTACGCAATCAATCACATCGGCCACAACGGCGCTGGCTGTTGGCAGCTTTCCGGCGCCGCGGCCGTAAAACATTACATCGCCAATGGCGTCCCCGCGTACCATAATGGCGTTAAATACATCGTCTACATTTGCCAGTTGGTTTTCAACCGGCACCAGTGCCGGGTAAACGGCAACCGTAACCTTACCCTCCTCCAGCAGCATGGCGTGGCCAATCAGCTTAATTACATAGCCGGCCCGCTGCGCAAAGGTAACATCCTGCAGGGTAATTTGGCTAATGCCCTCGGTGCTAACCTGGTTGGGGTACACATGCTTACCAAAGGAGATAGAGGCCAAAATGCAAATTTTGCGGCAGGCGTCAATGCCCTCTACATCGGCGGTTGGGTCCTTTTCGGCGTAACCCAGCTGCTGCGCCAGCTTTAAGGCGGAATTAAAATCCATTTTTTCTTTAATCATTTTAGTTAAAATAAAGTTGGTGGTGCCGTTTAAAATGCCGTAAACCTCGTAAAGGTCGTTGGCAGCAAGGCACTGGGCAATGGGCCGCAAAACCGGAATACCGCCGCCTACGCTGGCCTCAAACAAAAAGTTAACATTGTTCTCATTGGCAATTTTTAAAAGCTCGGCGCCGCACTGCGCAACCAGCTCTTTATTCGAGGTTACAACGCTTTTGCCCTTTTCAAGGCAGGCTTTTACATAATCGTACGCCGGGTGAATTCCACCCATAACCTCTACAACCACACGAACCGAATCGTCCTGCAAAATCGGGTCAAAGCTTTTAATAAACCGGTCGCTGTATGAAAGGGCCGGAAAATCCCGCAGATCTAAAATATACTTTACATGAATGGTGTTTTTAGCTTTTTTGGCAATATTCTCCTCGTGGTTTAATAAAACCTCTACCACGCCGGAGCCAACAACCCCGTGCCCCATAACGGCTACATTTACAACAGACATTGAAAACCTCCTGAAATATGAACAATTTTTAACAATAATAACAAACGCGGCAAAAGCACGCCGAATTTTAAAGTTCGCCCAGCACGCGGTTTACCGAAACAACGCCTTTTACGCGTTTTAGGTCGGCCAGCAGCGCGTCCTCCCCCGCGGCGGCACCCCGCCGGTACGAAACGGTTACCGAAGCTACCCCCATGGCCGGCAGGCCCTGGTTAATGGTTAAAATGTTGGCACCCGCAGCGCACAGCGCCCCAATAAAGGCCGAAAGCACCCCGGAGCGATTTTCCAGCACGGCGGAAAGGTTAATAACATTTTCGGCCCCTTGGTCGCCAACGCTGAAAACACAGTCGCGGTATTTGTAATAAGCGCTGCGCGAAAGCCCGCAAAGCCGCACTGCCTCGCTGGAGGATTTAACCCGCCCGGTAGAAAGCAGCAGCTTGGCCTGCGCCACCTTTGCAAAAACAGCCGGCAAGGCTGCGGTTTTTACCAATAAATAATCGGTATTTTGCACGCGGTACTGTCCCCCTCTCGTGTACAGGTGTTTTTGTGACAAAATATATTATAACGCTTTATGATTATTTTTGCAATACATTAATGCGGCAAATTTAGGCGCGTTTTTGCCATTTTTAGTGTATATATTTACGAAAATTTACAATTAAGACTTGAACCCTTGCGCCAACTGGGGTATTATATTATTGTTTAGCGGCGTTTTTGCGGCTTAAAACGGAATTTTAACCGTAGGAGTGTAGCACCCTTGACCATAGAAAAGAAAAAAGATTTTTTAATTAACTTTGCTTTTTTTATTGTAATTTGCGCCATAGCCTATGTGGCCTTTAAGTTTTTATCGGTCTATCTGCTGCCGTTTGTTATTGGCATTTTGGCCTCGTTTTTAGTGCAGCGGCCGTCCCGCGCCATTCACAAGGCAACCCGTATTCCCAGCGGCGTATGCACCGTTGTTTTGGTTGTTATTACCTACTTTTTACTTATTGGGCTGGTAGGGCTTATTGGCTTTATGCTGTACCGCTGGGTCTCGGCGCTGCTGGTTATTATTCCCGAATATTTTCCAACCTTCTCCAAGGCAATGAAAGAGCTTTCTGTAACCTTTTCTGACCTTTTAAATCAACTGCCAAGCTCCACCGTTTCGGCCCTGAACAACATGCCCGAAAAGATAGTTAGCACCTTAACCGGCTCGCTAACCTCGTGGCTTTCGGCCTTTGCGGGCAATATTGTTAAACGCATTCCCAACATTTTAATTAGCATTATTATTACCGTTGTTGCCAGCTGCTACATTGCCAAAGACTACCGCCGCGTTATTAAATTCTCCAGCGAGGTGTTGCCGGCCAGGGTTTGGCAGTTGCTTATTGATATTAAAATTATTTTTATGCGCAACATTTTGCGTATGCTGCGCGGCTACGCCCTGCTGCTCATGATTACCTTTATTGAGCTGAGCATTGGCCTACTTATTTTGCGGGTAGATAATTCTATTGCCTTAGCCGCTGTAATTGCCGTGGTAGATATTTTACCGGTGCTGGGTACTGGCACGGTGTTGATCCCTTGGGCGGTAATTGAGCTGATTACCGGCAACATTTGGCACGCCGTTGGCATTTTAATTGTTTATTTGGTTATTACCGTTATTCGCAATTTTTTAGAGCCAAAGGTTATTGGCAACCAGGTTGGTCTGCACCCGCTAATTACCCTAATTGCCATTTTTTGCGGTTACAAGCTTATGGGCTTTGTAGGTCTCTTCCTTTTCCCGGTTACCATTATTGTTTTGCACGACCTTTATGTGCAGGGCAAAATTACCATTAAGGGGCTAACGCCCGCCGGGCAAAATGCCGATGAGAGTGTTGGGCAAAACAGCGAACCCGCCGCCGAGCAAGGTGCCGAACCAAATGGCAGACCCGTTACTGAGCAGAGCGCTAAACCCACCGCCGAGCAAGGCGCCGAACAGAATACCGAGCAGCCGTAGCTTAGCGCTGCGCCGCAATTGCAATGTCGCGCGCACTGCCGGGCCAAACTCCCCCGCTTAAAAAACTTAATTTTTTGCAAAAATATGCAGCCAAAAACCGGCTGCATATTTTTTTTAGCCAAGGCATATACATAAAACAAAAGAACGGCGCCCGAGCCCGCAATAAAGGAGAGTATTTCATGGACCGCAAAATTACCGAATTTAACCTAAAAAACGAAAAAACCTGCCTGGAACAAACCGCCGAACTGCCAATTGAAGCCGATTTTACCGTGGCGGAGTATTTGGGGGACATTAAAAAAACACTGAAATGCAAGGCGGTGCCTTTTGTTACCGCCAAACAGCTTTCCGGTAACACGGCAACGGTAGACGGCACCGTGTTAATTAGCGTAATGTACGAGGACGCCGACGGCACCCTTTGCTGCGGGGAATTTGAGCAGCCCTTTAAAAAAAGCTTTGACGGCAACGAGGAGCTGGAAACTGCCGGGTTTGAGGTAAACTGCAACGCCGTACTGAACACCTGCCGCGCCGTTACCGAGCGAAAACTAAGCGTAAAAGGCGTTTTAAGGCTAAAGGTTACCTTAAAAAAGGTGGCGCAGCACAACATTATTGCCGATATTGACGCACCTGATTTTGAAACCCTTTGCGGGCAGGCCGAAACCGTTTTGCCAATTGGCATTACCGAAAAATCTACCGTTATAGACGACGGCTTTGAACTGCCGGAGGAAAAGCCCGCCATTTTTAAAATTATTCGCACCGACGCCGCCGTGCATACCGAGGAGCCGAAAATTATTAACGGCAAGGTCATGGTTTCGGGCAGCTTAAGCCTTTGCCTGCTTTACAGCGACAAAAGCTGCGCCGTGCAAAAAACGCAGCAGCAGTTTCCCTTTAGCCAAATTGTAGAAATTGCAGATATTACCGAGGATTGCCGCTGCAGCGTAACCGGCGAGCTTTGCAGCCTAAACCTTACCACCCGAACCAACGCCGAGGGGGAATGCCGGTCGGTTGCGGTTGTTAGCCGCATAAATCTTACCTGCAAGGCCTGCTGCCTGCAAACTGTACCTTTAATTTTTGACGCTTACAGCACCCGCAAAAAAACCGATTTTAAAACCGAGGAGGTGCCCTTTACCAAGCTGGCAAAGCAGGTAAACGAAACCTTTTTGTGTAAAAAACAAATTGATTTGCCGGAGGAGGCCGAAACCATTTGCGATATTTGGTGCGACCCGGCAGATTGCAGCGCCCGGCCCGGCGAAAAAGGCTTAACACTAAGCGGCAGCATTTTGTGCGGCGCGCTGCACCAAAACAGCGAGGGCGAATTTGGTTACAGCGAGCGGATGATTGAATTTGAATACCCCATTTTGTTAGAAACGCCTATTGCAGCGCCAATGTGCAAGCCTAAAATAACGGTTTCTAACTGCGAGTACCGCCCCAACGGGCGCGGCGGCGCCGAGCTAACCGTTAAACTGGCCATTAACGCCACCGTGTACAGCGCCGAAAGCCTACAGGTGCTTACCGGCCTTACGGTAGATGAAAACACCCCCGCGGTGGATGACAACGCCGCTTTAATTGCCTACTTTGCGCAAAGCGGCGAGGAGGTTTGGCAAATTTGCAAGCGCTTTTGCGCCAACCGCAAAGAGCTTTTAGAGCAAAACGATTTAAAGGAGGACCGCCTAAAAGAAAATAAAATGCTGCTTATTCCACGAATGTAATAACAAAGCCAAAAGCGGTTTTAAACGGTGCGTTCCCGTTTAAAACCGCTTTGCATTTTTAAGTTTAAAAATTTTTAAAAAAGCTAAAATTCAAGCTATGGCTTATTCGGCGCTGCCAAAATCGGCCCGGTCAAACCCCAGCAGCCTTTCTTCGCCGCCAATTCCGCCTAAAATTAAGCAATAAAGCAGCCCGGTTTGGATCCACAAAAAGGTTAAATCTACCGTAGCGTGCACCACCAAAGCGGCAAGCGCCGCTAAAATTAGGCTGGTTTGCTGCAGCTTGGTTTGGGCGTTGCGGCAGCAAATGGCCCGTTTTACATAGCCCACAATAAACCAAATGGGAAAAACCGTTCCAACAACGCCAAAATTTAATAAAAGGTCTAACAACAAATTGTGGCAGTGGGTGGTGGCGTAGCTGCCGGGATAATTGGCGTAAATGTGGTAGTAGCCCAAAAAGCCGCGGCCAAACAGCGGGTTTTTGGCAATATCCCGCAGGGCAACCCGCCAAATTAAAAGCCGGTTATCGGTTGTAACGCCCGAATAATCTACCAACCGGGGCATTAAATAAGGGGCGCAGTACAAAACAATGCAGGCGGCGGCCGCCAACAGTAAAACAATGCTTAAAAGCTGATTTTTTCGCGTTAAAAGCAGCAGCATTGCCAGGCCAACCAGCACCTCTACCCAAACAAACATGCTGCCGGTTAAGTAAATGGCCCCGGCCATAAGTGCCGCAGCGGCAGCGTACAGGGCAACATTTTTGCGAAACACCAAAATTTTGTACCCGCAAATTAAAACCGTAGTTGCTAAAACCGTTGCCAGGTAGTTGCAGTTAAAAAAGTAAAGCGTGCAGCGGTACATCTCGTTACTTTTTACCAAATAGGTGCTTAAATACCAATCAAAATACCCTAAAATGGCAACCGCTGTGCCAAACAGGCAGCAAAGCTTTAGCCCTAATTCAAAGGTTTTGGTGCTGCAGCGCTCCCGGCAATAAAGCAAAATGGTTACCAGCATAAAATAGCCGGCGGCCGAGGCCAAACCAATCCAGTTAAAATTTGCTGCCGCAACAACGGCGGCGTAAACAGCCAAAATTAAAACCGGCCAGGTAAAGCGCTTTTTAAAAACGCTAAGCCCGTTTTGAAAAATGCAAAAATAAGCAAACGCCGCAATTAGCACAGCGGCAGTTGCGGCAAAAGGCAAATATACGCTGCAAAACAGCGCGCAAATAACCAGGTCCGAAGCCCGGCTATTTAATTTTAATTTCATAAGCTCCCCCCAAAAATGCCCCGCCTGCAGCCTGCAAAAGGGGCATTTTTTGTTCGTGCTTTTGTAACGGTTTTTTAACCGGCAGCAGGCATTTGGTCCGCTTAACCCGCCGGCCTACGGCCGTTTAAAAATGGCCGGCAGGCAAATAAGCAGGGTGGCAATAAGCTGGTACGCTAAAAGGCACCAGGGCGAAAGCAGCGCAGGCGTCGTAAAAACGGCAATGGCCGTTGCCAAAATGCCTAAAATTACCGTAACAACATACAAGGCCGACATAGAATGAAACAGGCTTTTTATTTGAATAGCGGCGGTCATAGCGGCAAAAAATCCGCAAACCGATTTACCAAAGCTGGCGCCGGCACTCCGGCTTTCCTGGTAGGCGGCGGCCGTATCAAAATAATCGCAGCCCTGTTTGTTCATAATGCTAATAGAATCCTCATACAGCCCAAAATAATCGCACAGCATTTTTTCGCTTAAATTGGGATCGCAATTTTTAACCAAAATGGTTGTGCCGGTGTTGCAAAGGCGGCTCAGCTCGTAAGCAACCTCCTCGTTCGGGCAATATTTTACCACAAAAATGGCGCAAACCGCATTGTCGCACGCTAAATAAACCGGGAAATACCCTTTGCGCAAAATCTTTTTATCCAGCTCTAACGGCGGCAGCGCTTTAAAGCCGTGCGCCTCCATTAAAATGCGGTTGCCAACAAACACGCGGTGGTTATCTACCCAGCCGGAAACGCCCATTTTTTCCTCGTACATTACGGTGTCGGCCTTTTTGGGCACTAAATCGGTGGTGTTGTTAATTTGTTTAAACATCCCGGCCAGCGGGCTGCCAATTTGCGCGGTTACCGAGTAAGCGTCTAAAATTGTTTTATCAATGGGGTTGGGGCTAAGCGGCCGCATATCTACCATGCAAACCGAATCCTCGGGGAACAGCTGCCCCGCCGTAACGGCAACCGCGTTGCAGCGGTCTAACTCGGCGCAGGCCTTGTACCCGGTTAGCATGGCGCCGTAGCCGTTTAACCGTTTGGCGGCGCTGCGCAGCGGAAAGTTTGGAATAAACAGGGTTGCCGGGGCCGCGGCAATGCAGCTTACTACGCCGGCAACAAATACGGCGTAGGCAGCGTCCATGGTAGTAATAAAGGCTGCGGCTGCCCCTAACCCCAACGCCATAATCAGCCCTACCAGGGCAATTTTTTTAGCGCGGTTTACTAAAGGGTTTTTGCAGTAGGAATAAGCCAAAAAGTCCTCAACATTTTTGGTTTTACTGCCGCAGCAAATTAAAACATCCTCCCCCACGGCGCGCTGACCCATGGCCAAATTTGCCGTGTGGTTTGAAACAATGTGCAGGGCATTTTTTAGCTTTTCGTTGGCAATTACGCTAAAGTTTGCGCAAACCCTGCGGTGGGCCGAAAGGCGGCCAAAGCTGTAAAGCGTGGCCGAAAGCGCCAGCAGCCCCGAAAGCGGAAAGTCCAATTGCGAGCGCACGCCAACAACCGCCAGCACTGCCTGCAGCAAGGCAAGCACCATAGCCGCGGCCAACCCGCAGTCCATGTTTTTCTCCTTAGAAACAAAAGCCTTTAGTTCCTTTAACACCGGCAAATTAACCGCCGCAATTAACAGGGTAAGCACCAAATGCACTGCGTAAAAGGCCGTACTGCCGGCCGCCTTTACCGGCTCGGCCAACAGGGTTGTAAACAGCACCGTGCCAATGAGCAAAACAGCGTTGGCAAAGGCGCGCAGCCGCAGCTTTTTACCGGCGGCCAAAAGGGCGGCATTTACGGCGTCCTTATCCCCTACCGTGCGGTAATCGGCAGTTGGCAGCTTTTCGGTTTCGCTCGGCTCCTGGTTTTCCTCGGCCGGCAGCTCACTTTGCGGTTCGCCTTTTGGTAAAACCGGCTCCTGCTCTTTAAATTTTTTAAAGGTCTGCGTCGCGTCAAAGGCGGCCTCGGGCGCGGCGGCCTGCGGCTGCTTTACGCCGCTAAGGTCAATGTGCCGGGTAGCGCCGTCGGCGGCAGCGTTGTTTATTTTGGCAGCCGCACTGCGCGGTGCCGTTGGATTTTGAAAAGAAATGTGCTTTACCGTGCCGCTGCCGGGCAGCTTTTCGGTCTCGGTGCCGGAGGAGCTTGAAATATCGGCGCTCGAAGTAAGCGGCACCCGCCGTACGGCCGGCTCGGGCGGGAGCTCTGCCTTTTGCTCGGCGGCCTTTGGGGCGCTTTGGGGCGCGGCCTTTTCCGGCATTGGCAGGTTTAAGCTGCGCAGCACCTTTTGGGTGGCGCGATCCTCAAACCCGCTTAAAATAGATTCAACACTTTCCAGCTTGTAGCGGGAAGTATCCGGCTGAACAACGCCAACAGAATCATCGGCCAAATAGGCGTTACAGCGGTCCAGCAGGGTTTTGCGGCGCTGCTCGGCCGTAGCCGCCGCTTTTTGCGCCTGCGCTATTTTAGAAACATCACGGTCAATTGCGCTTGAAATTTGCTGGCTTTGATTCACGGCCGCTTTAGGGCTGCCTACAGCCGGCTGCGCTGCCGGGGCGGCCTTTTGGTTTAAGGTTAAGTTTTGCTTTTGGGGCGCCGGTGCTGCCGGGCGAACAGGGCTGCTGTTTGGCGCGGCCTTGGCTTGCTCGGCACTGCCCGCAAACGCTGCGGGCGCCGGCTTTTTGGCGTTATTTTCTGCCACCGAGCCAGACATTAGCCCGGCGGCATTTTTTAAAGAATTAATGGCCGCGTTTAAATCAAACGGTTCCTGCGGCGTTTTAGCGGCCGGAACAGCCGGGGCAGCTTTGGACGCTTCGGCCGATTTAAAGCTTTCGGCCGGTACCTTCGGCGCAGCCGGTTGGGCCTGCGGTGCGGCTGCCGGGGCATTTTGCGCTGCCGCTTGGGTCGGCCGGGGTTCGGCCGGGGTTTTAAGGGTTGGGGCGCTTGGCGCAAAACCCGGCTGGGCGGGCTGCGGCGGTGCTGCTGTTTGGGTAGGCTGCTGCACTGCAGATTGCTGCCGTACCCCAGGCTGTGTAAACGCGTTTTGACCCTGCGGCTGCGTGCTATTTTGGGCGGTGTAACGCACGGCGGCAGCCTGCCTTGCCTCGGTCATCCGCTTAAATAAAAAGTCGCTGGCGGTGTCGGGCTTTTGCCCGGCCGCCATGCCAATAGGCTCCCCGGCAGTAGGCTCCGGCAAATGCTGCACCGGTGCCGGTTGGCCGGTTTCCTCCCCCTTTAGCTCGGCTGCGGTAATTACATGGGCCGGCGAAGGGTGGTGCGGCTTGCCGGTGCCAACCGTTATGCCAACGGTTTCGTACGGCAAAATGCCACCCTGATCCATTTTATCTAAAGCTTCGCGTTCCAGCTGCTTTTTAAATTCTTCGTTCCTTTTTCTTTTCGAAAAAAATGCCACGAAAATTCTTCCTTTCCTGTTCGTTCCTCTACCGGGCTAATTTTAATTTGTTAAAAGCAGGCTTTAACCGGCAGTAACAAATGCAAATCGCCCACGGTTTGCCACTTTGCGTGCATCCAAAGGTTTTTACCGGTGCTTTGCAGTTTTTTAGCAAAATTTGTACCGCATTATTTTAAAATTCGTTGCCGCGCAACCTCGTACATTAAAACGCCGGCCGCAACCGATGCGTTTAACGAATTGATCTTACCGCACATTGGCAGCGAGAGAATACCGTCGCATTTTTCCCGCACCAGGCGGCCAATTCCGTTGCCCTCCGAACCAATTACCAAAGCGGTAGCGGCGGTGTAATCGCCCCTGTTCCAGCTTTCGCCGTTCATATCGGCGCCGTAAACCCAAATGCCGCGCTCTTTTAGCCAGTCTATTGTGGCGGCTAAATTGGTAACCTTGCAAACATTCATATACTCCAGTGCGCCGCTTGCCGACTTGGCAACCGTAGCGTTTAACGAGGCCGAATGGTGCTTTGGAATAATAATTCCGTGTACGCCGGTGGCCTCCGCCGTGCGAATAATTGCCCCTAAATTGTGGGGGTCCTCAATACAATCGCAAATAATAATAAACGGGTTCTCGCCCCGGCTTTGCGCCAACGCTAAAATATCCTCCAGCGTGCAGTAGGTGTGCGCCGCCACCACGGCAATAACCCCTTGGTGGTTCAGGCCCCCGCAAAGGTAATCCAGCTTTTTTGCCGGAACGGTTTTAACCAAAATTTTGGCCGCGCGGCATTTTTGCACAATGGGCACCAGCGGGCCGGTAACTTCCCCCGCGGCAATAAAAACTTTATCAATCTCCCGCCCGGAGCGCAGCGCCTCGGTTACGGCGTTGCGGCCAACCACAAGGTCGGTATTCTGTTCGGCAGGGCGATTTTCTTTCTCAGGCATTTTCAGTCCTCAATTCGTTAAAGTAAAAAATCTTCGGCCGTAAAGCTGTTTTCAAGGGGTCGGCCGCTGCTTGGCACCCGTTTAACCGGGTCGTAACAAAAGCGCCGGCAGCTTTGCTCCGGCTCAACCGGGCCGCGCTTTTTGCAAAGCATTGGCTCGCTGCTGCCCAAAACGCAAAAGCAGCAATATTTACAAGCCGGGCGAATATCGTCGCGAAAAAATTTAGACATACCTTCACATCCGCGTATCATCTTTTTACAAAGCTTATAGTTCCATAAACTCACATTATATATTACCATATTACATTGCAGATTTCTACATTTTTTTAAAGATATTTCGGTAAAAAGCAAAACAATTTTAAAAAAACGCAAAAAAACCGGGGTAAATTAAATTTTTTCTTTTAAAAGGGGTTGACAATTTACAGAAAACTGGTATAATAAGCTTTGCGTTTTGCTGAATATGGTGGATGTAGCTCAGTTGGTTAGAGTGCCAGGTTGTGGCCCTGGAGGTCGTCGGTTCGACCCCGATCATCCACCCCACTTTTTGTTTAAAATTTCATACTGCATTGGGGTGTCGTCAAGTGGTAAGACACAGCACTTTGACTGCTGCATTCGTAGGTTCGAATCCTGCCACCCCAGCCAAAAATCCCGTTCACTTTGTGGGCGGGATTTTTACTTTTTACTTCTTACCTCTTCACTCTTACTTCAAATAAAGTTTGATGCGGGATTTTTGGGAAGTAATAAGTAAAAAGTAATAGGTAATAAGTAATGTGTCTCACGTCAATGAGATAAAGTTTTTGTGCGATTTCGTCGCGCAGTCACAGAAAAACTCTCGTTCCTTGAACGGGAGTTTTTCAGTTTGATTCGCCTTACGGCGGGTGTTATTGCTGCGCAGTGGTATTCTGCTTTTGGCCGAGTAATATTCGCTTTGCAAGTGTTCACGCAAATAGAATAGCACTGCGCCTAAGGCGCAATATTGCTTTTGCCGCAGGCAAAAATATTACGCTAAGCAAAGTAAGGCCAACCGCGAAAAGAACGGTTGCTGCCCCGCTTGCTTTATTGTAAAAGCCAAAAGCAGCTTTCTTAACCTTTTTGCAAAATAGGGTTTGTATTTAGCCGGCGTTTATGTTAGAATAAACAAAGGTTGATTATTTGCAAACGGAGGTTGCTGCCATGCCCATTCCCCTACTGCCTTACCCTAAAAAATTAACCGAAACCGGCGGCTTTTTTAATACCAAACAATGCGCCGTAACCGTGCAGCCCGGAATGGACCGCCGCGTGGTTAAAAAAGCGGCAGCCCTAAAAACCGCGCTGGACCAAGCCGACAACACCTGCCACTTGTTTTTGCCAAGCGCCGGTAATTCGGGCCAAATTTCCGTTTGCCTAAACCCGGGCTTAAAGCCCGAGGCCTACACCTTACACATTTTGCCTAAAAAAATTGAGCTTTGGGGCGGCAGCGCCGCCGGCTGCTTTTACGGCCTGCAAACGCTGCAGCAGCTAATTACGCTTTACAAGGGTGAATTACCAACCCTTTGCATAAATGACGCGCCGGATTTTGCCTACCGCGGCTTTTACCATGACGCCACCCGCGGCCGCGTGCCTACGGTTGCCGGGCTTAAAAAAATAATTGACCGCTTAGCGGCCTTAAAAATAAACTCCTTACAGCTTTATGTAGAGCATTGTTTTGATTTTAAAGAATTTGAAACCGCCAACCGCACGCCAAACAATTATTTAACCGCCGCCGAGCTTTTAGAGCTTGACGATTATTGCTACGAGAATTTTATTGACTTTGTGCCCTCGCTTGCCACCTTTGGCCATTTGTACGAGCTTTTAAATTTAAAAGAATACCGCCCGCTGTGCGAGCTGCAAAACTTTAAACCGCAAAGCCATTTTTGGCACGAGCGTATGCGGCACCACACCATTGACCCTTTAAACCCCAAAAGCTTTGAGCTTGTCTGCTCGTTAATAAACCAATATCTGCCGCTGTTTCGATCCGGCTATTTTAATATCTGCTGCGACGAAACCTTTGATTTGGCCCGCGGCAAAAACGCGGGAAAAGACGCCGGCCGACTTTACTGCTACTTTGTAAACAAATTAATTCAATATGTTGCCCAAAAGGGCAAAAAGGTAATGATGTGGGGCGACATTGCCCTGCGCCACCGGGAAGCTTTAAAAAACATTCCCCAAAGCACCCTGTTTTTAAATTGGGACTACGGCCCCGACCCGCTGCAGCAAAATGTAACAACCGTTAAAAACAGCGGTTTTCAGCAAATTGTTTGCCCCGGAACCTCGGCCTGGGCACGGCTGATTGAAAACCCGCAAATTGCCGTACCCAACATTTTAAAAATGGCCGATTACGGCCGGCAGGCCGGCGCATTAGGGCTGCTGAACACCAATTGGGGCGATTACGGCCACCCGGCACCCTTTGCGTGCAGCCTGTTTGGCACCTGCGTTGGCGCCAGCGCCGCCTGGAACGCCGAAACCGCCGTAGACGCCAATTTTGAACAGGCCGTTTCGCTGCTGGTTTACCAAACAAAAACCAACCTTGTGCCCTTAATTTTTGCCGTTTCGGCCGCGCAGAACACCGCTGCTTGGGGCCAATTTTTTAACTGGGCGCAAACCCGCTCCTCTGCAGAATTTCAATCAACCGCCGAGGAAATAGAAGGCTCGGTGCAGGCCTTAGAGCAGGCCCTTTTAACCCTGCAAGGCTTAACCGGGCAGGGCAAAAACGCCGTTTTGCAGCGCCTAACCACGGCGGCCGAGGGCATTTTGCTGTTAAACAAGGCCGCCTTACGGCTAAAAAACAACCAACCAACCGCGCCGCTAAAGCCCCAGGCTCAAAGCTTTTTGGCCGCCTACCGCGCCCAGTGGCTGGAGGAATGTAAAAGCAGCGAGCTAAACGAAATTGAGCAATTTATTTTAAACATTTTTACCCCCCAACCTACCCCTAAAATTTAAGCCGCGTTGGCTGCGCCGCCGGCATTTTGGCCGCCCGCGCGTTTTGCCAAAGCAGCATAAAAGCCAAAGCAGAATAAGAAAGGAAGAAGCCCTGTGACCCAATTACCGCGAAATATGCCGCTTTATGACAATTCTCACGAATTTAACATTATGCGAAACCTGTACGCTGCCGCCGCTAAGCAGCTAACCTTAAAATTTGAGGTTTTAAACAGCGAGTTTAATGTTTTATACGCGCGCAACCCCATTCACCATGTTGAAAGCCGGGTAAAAACCTTTAACAGCATTTTGGCAAAGCTGGCCAAAAAGGGGCTGCCCGTTACGGTAGATTCGGCCATGAAAAATGTTAACGACATTGCCGGGGTGCGGGTGGTGTGCCATTACATTGACGATGTTTACCGCGTGGCGGAGATGTTAGAGCGCCAGACCGACTTAGAAATTGTAAAACGGCAGGATTATATTAAAGCCCCAAACTACAACGGCTACCGCTCTTTACATTTAGATATTAAAGTGCCCGTTTACCTTTCTAACACCACCGAATATGTTATTGCCGAAATTCAAATTCGCACCATTGCCATGGATTTTTGGGCCAGCTTAGAACACGATATTCGCTACAAAGCCGATAAATCGCGCTTGCCGGTTGGCATTAACGAGGAAATGCTGGAATGTGCCGGAAAAATTGCTGAAATTGACCGCCAAATGCAGGATATGTACAAACGCATTAAAGCGGCCGAGGAACACCCGGAAAACAGCTAAAAAACCGCAGCCGCCCCGGTTAACCGGGGCGGCTTGCGCAATAGCCGTAAGGCTTTTTTGCCGGCCCGCGTTTTAAAACGCGGGCCGGCTTGTTTGCTTTAAACCTTGTAAAAGCACCAACGCCGGCAAAAGCCGGTGCAGCATTAAGCGCTGCAGGCCCGCAAAACCGGGCTGCATATTTTTGCCAAGGCTTATTTTAAAAGGTGCGCGGTAATAACGGTGCAGCTGCCGGCGTTTACCGTTAGCCTTACCTGCCCGCTTTCGCAGTACCAGTTTTTGCCCCGGCGGTAAATGCGGCACTTGGGGCTTAAAACAAGTTGCCTGCAATATTCAACAGCGTCACAAAAATCCCCCAACCTTAAGTTCCTTTTCATTCGCTGTGCGCCAAGCTTTGTGGTATGCAGCTTTTAATCTGTTTTTTAACGGCTCGTTTTCTAACACGGCGCCGTCCCCTTATTTTATTTGTTTTTTGCCAAAGCGTAAACCAGCGCCATGCCCCCGCCAAAGCCAAAAAAGCAAAAGGCAAAAATAGTGCCCCACGGCATTTGCGCCAGCATTTCCGGCACGCTGCCCACCCCAAAGGCAACCAGCGTAACAAGGCTGCAAAGCAAAAGGTAAAAAGCAAGATTTAAAATTGCAAAGCACAGGCCGCTCAACACAAAAATAAGCAAAAATTCTGTTACTGTAAGACCGTTTAAACCAATTTTGCTTTTTTCAGCCCTTGTAAGCGATTTGCACTCGGCCCGCTTTGCGGCAATGGCGGCAAAGTAATCGGCCGGTTCTGCGTCAAACTCCTCCTGCCAGGTAACGGTTTTAAACAGGCGCTTACCCTTTGCGTTAAAGCAGCAGGAAAAAGCATTGTTAACACGGTTATTCTTTTTTAAAAAAGCCGTTGCGCTTATAAACTGAATTTGCAGCTTTTGGTAAAACACATTTTCAGTACAATAAACAAAGTGCTGTGCCGCCCTTTTAGGGCCAACAAAATAGCTTTGGTTGTAGCTTTCTACCAGCCCTAAGCCCTTTATTACCCCCGTTTTGCAAAAAAACGGGTAACTGCCCTTGTAGCCCAAAGCGTGCAACCTTTCGGTAATTTGCTGCCTTGTTTGTTCTAAAGCCGGGCCGGAGTAAAACGCCGTTTGATCAAAATAGTCCTGCTGCGATTCGCTGATTTTTAAATAAATCTCCTGCCACAGCGGCTCACATTCTGCGGCATTCAGCCGCCAAATTAATTTTTCAAAAGCGGTCGCTCTTTTGGGCGCTTTTAAAAGCTGCTGTTCCGCTTTTTTTAAAGCACGGCAAGCCTTTTTTAAAAAATGCCTTTCGGCGTACTGCTTTAAAACGGCAAAATTTTTAGGGACGTTTTCCAACCAAACATTGGCGGTTAAAGCAGCCAGCTCGTTTAGCAGCGGCAGCAAAGCCCGCTCTTTGGCGTTAAAATACTGCGGCCCTAACTCGTTTTTTGCTAAAAGATCTATGGCAATTTGCGAAAGCGTCTCCCACGGGGTAAACAAAAAAGGTTGTTGCTGTGCTTTAAAAAGCTGTATTTTAACGGTTGCCGCACTAAAATAAATTTCAAGCTCGGTTTCAACATCCGTTTCAAAATTCAAGGCGGTGCAAGCAAGCTGATATCCGTTTGGCAAGCAAACAACTTTGGCGTTAAAAAAGCCAAGAGCAGCCACATTTTTACAAAGGTACAATTGATGAAGCTGCTCCCGGTTTTTTATTTCGCCATTTAGCTGCAGCACCAGCTCTTTTTTGTAGGCGGGGCTGTTTTCCAAAACTAAAACAAGCTCACCCGGGCGCCGCAAGGTTTCAACAACAGGGGGCTCCAATTCAAATATCTGCAAAAATGCGCTTTTTACCTCGGCCGAAACGGCTTTGGTATTTTTCTTAAAAAGCTGCTGTTGCTCCTTTTCCCGCTTTTGTTCGGCCCGGTAACACGCAAATAAAAGGGGAAGGATTTCGCTTTCGGCAACAAACGGTACCCCGTTTAACAAGCCGTAAAGCCGCAATTGCTTTTTAGCCCAACGCAGCGCCTTTTTTTTCAGCCGCTTGGTAGCCGTTTTGGGGCTGTAATTAAATTTTTCTATTAGTTCCGCACACAACGCAGAATATATTTCAAGGTTGGCTGCAGCAACCGTTGTAAGGTCTGCCATAACATCTACCCCCTTTTAAAACAAAAATAAGCCCCACCAAACGGCAGGGCTTTGTAAAAATTAAATTATTCCGCAACAATGCTAACCATTTTGCGGTCGCGGCCTAAGCGCTCAAACTTAACCTTGCCGTCTTTTAAAGCAAACAAAGTGTCATCAGAGCCAATGCCAACATTGTTACCCGGATGAAAATGGGTGCCACGCTGCCGAACAAGAATGTTGCCGGCCAAAACAAACTGACCGTCGCCACGCTTAACGCCTAAGCGTTTCGATTCGCTGTCGCGGCCGTTTTTGGTAGAACCCATACCTTTTTTATGCGCAAAAAGTTGAATATTTACCTGTAACATTTTAATTTACACCTCCGAATAAACGGTAATTGAGCCCTTGTACTGCTGTGCTAATTGCTCGCAATGCAGGCGAAAGCCTTTTAAAACCACCTGTGCTTTTTCAAAATCGGTAAGCAATTTAACTTGCATTTTACCGCTTTGCACCTTGGCGTTAAGCTGCAAACCTAAAACCTCGCTTAGCGTGTTGGCCGCCATGTATGCCGCGGAGGAAATTGCCGCGCACACCAGCCGACCGTTTTCATCGTTTGCGGATTGGGTTGCGTGCCCGCTTATCAAAAAGCCGGTAAGCTGCCCGCCGGAGCAATAAAACCGAACAGTTGTCATACCAAATTATTTTGCAAGGGCAATGTTTTCAATTTGAACCTTTGTGTAGGGCTGTCTGTGGCCTAATTTTCTGGAGCTGCTCTTTTTAGGTTTGTAGGTGAAAACCGTAATTTTCTTACCCTTACCGTTTTTCAGAACCTTTCCGGAAACTACTGCACCTTCAACATAGGGCTTGCCTACGGTTAAAGCGCCGTCTTCGTTGGAAACTGCAATAACCTTTTCAAACTGAATGCTTTCTTCCTCAGCTGCGTTCAGCTTTTCTACAAAAAGAACATCCCCGTTTTGAACACGGTACTGCTTTCCGCCGGTTTCAATAATAGCGTACATTGGTGGCACCTGCCTTAATAAAAAGTCTCGCTGCTTTTGGGGGCGCTGCAAAAAGGGCGCACTTAACCCACGGCATGCGGCTTAAATAGTTTACCATTTTTAAAAGTAAAAGTCAAGCCCTTTTGCAATAAAATAAGCAATTTTTTAAACGGCTTTGGGTAAAACGGCTTTTTTGGCGCTAAAAACGGCAGCCACACTTTTAAATAGTTTAGTTTTTTCCTGAAATCCCCTTCTCTTTTAATTTATTTTAGTTGCAATTGTTAACAAATTGTGATATAATTTTTTGGTAACGCGTTGGCTACCAACCATTTACACCTGTGCGTTACACTAATTTTTTGTAAAGTTGAAGGGAAGCAAATGAAAAAACGATTAAATGTATCAGAGACCTTTGCCGTTGGCAGTATGCTGTTCGGCCTGTTTTTTGGTGCGGGGAATTTAATTTTCCCGGTATTTATGGGGCAATCGGCCGGCTCGCAGGTTTGGCCGGCTGTAATTGGCTTTATTATTACCGGCGTTGGCGTGCCGCTGCTGGGCGTTGTAGCCATGGGCATGAGCCGAAGCGAAAGCCTGCTGCAAATGAGCAGCCGGGTAAGCCACGGCTACGGTATGTTTTTTACCTGCGCGCTGTACTTAACCATTGGCCCGTTTTTTGCCATTCCGCGCTGCGCCTCTACCTCCTTTTCGGTTGGCATAAAGCCCATGCTGCAAAACGAGGGCACCGCCAGCTGGCTTATTTGGATTTTTGCCTTTTTGTTTTTTGCCGCTGTTTTGTGGTTCTCACTAAAGCCGGGCAAAATTTTAACCTGGGTAGGCAAGCTGCTTACCCCGCTGTTCCTTTTAAGCCTGGCGCTGTTAATTGTTACCGCCTTAATAAACCCCATTGGCTCTACCGCAACGGTTGCCCCGCAGCCAGCCTACCAAAGCGGCGCCTTTTTTAAAGGCTTTATTGAGGGCTACAACACCATGGACGCTTTAGCCAGCTTAGCCTTTGGCATTGTTGTTATTACCACCATTCGCGAGCTTGGCGTAGAAAAGCCGGAGCACATTGCCGGCAACACCCTGCGTTCCGGCCTTTTTGGCTGTTTTATTATGGCTGTTATTTACATTATGCTGGCCGTTGTTGGCGCGCAAAGCCGCGTAGCCTACCCCCTTTCGGAGGACGGCGGTGCCGCCTTAAACCTAATTGCAACACACTACTTTAAAGGCGTTGGCGGCATTGTGCTGGCCGTTATTGTAACCTTGGCCTGCTTAAAAACCGCCGTAGGGCTAATTACCAGCTGCGGCGAAATGTTTTGCAAGCTGTTCCCGAACGGGCCAAGCTACAAGGCCTGGGCCATTGGGTTTTGCGTACTTTCCTTCTTTATTTCTACCATTGGCTTAAACGCTATTATTGCCTGGTCGCTGCCGGTATTAATGTTCTTATACCCCTTAGCTATTACCATTATTTTGCTGGCGCTGTTTGGCAAGCTGTTTTTGCACGACAAAGCGGTTTACATTAGCGTTACCGCCTTTACCCTGGTTTCGGCCTTGTTTGACCTTATTGCAGCCCTGCCTTACGGGTTGCCGGAAGTTCCGGTTTTAAGCACCTTAAACCGCTTAGGCTCCCACCTGCCACTTAACAGCCTTGGCCTTGGTTGGGTTTGCCCTGCAGCCGCCGGGTTGGTTGTTGGTGTAGTGATTCACCTGTTCCGCCGCAAGGGGTTAAAGCAAGCCGCACAGGCCGAATAAACCGGGTTTAAAGAATTTTAAGCTAAACCCTTTAGGTTTTTAAGCCCCGAATTTTAAGCCTTTATTTTTAAATTTTGTTCATTAAATTTTGTTAAAGCCCAGCCGTTGCTTAACGCTTAAAACAAGGCGGTTCATTTGCCCCGTTTAACGCGCCTCGGCCGGGCTTTAGCTTTACCTTAACCTAAGCCGGCAAAAGCCAACCCCAAACCGCGTTTGGCGCAGGCTTAAAAACGCAACCGGCAAACGCCCCGGTGTTCCTAAAGCTGGAACATCGGGGCGTTTTTGGCTGTTTTTACAGCAAATCTATTTTATTATTGAGTAGGTCTGTAAGCCGGGTTCTGTCGTGAACGGTTATCTATCTTGGCTGTTGATTGCTCAATACAGCTCCAGCCACCTTTCAAAGCACGCCGGGCCGGCGTATTGCTTTACTTGGTGTTGCTTCGGATAGGGTTTACAGGAGCGCGCAGTTACCTGCGCGTTCGGTGAGCTCTTACCTCGCCTTTCCACCCTTACCGTGCGGGGCCGCGCCAAAACGGCGCAGTCAATGGCCAAAGCCAAAGCCCGCAAAACGGCGGTATATCTCTGTTGCACTTGCCCTGGGGTCGCCCCCGGCGGCCGTTAGCCGTTATCCTGCCCTGTGAAGCCCGGACTTTCCTCATGCTGCACGCAGCACGCAACCGTTCAACCTACTCAAAAATAAACAATTATTTAGAGGAGAGCAGCTTGTTCAGCTCTGTCATAAAAGTGCCAATATCTTTAAACTGGCGGTAAACCGAGGCAAAACGAACATAGGCAACCTCGTCAATGTCCTTTAGGCCGTCCATAACCAGCTCCCCAATGCGCTCGCTGGAAACCTCGCGGTCCAGTGAGTTTTGCAGCGAAAGCTCAATACCATCTATCAGCTTTTCCAAATCCTCTAACGAAACGGGGCGTTTTTCACACGCGCGCAGCAAGCCGTTCAGCAGCTTTTCACGGTTAAAGACCTCGCGGGATTTATCTTTTTTAATCACAATAATCGGTAAGCTTTCAATCACCTCGTAAGTGGTAAACCGCTTTTGGCAGTTTAAGCACTCGCGGCGGCGGCGAATTCGCTCGCCCTCGTCGGTGGGGCGGGAGTCAATAACCTTGCTTTCCTCGTAAGAGCAAAAGGGGCACTTCATGCACAGTTCTCCTTTCAAAATACATGCGGCATTACCGGCCGAATACAGCAAGCAATTTTCAGCGGCTGGCTTTGTTTTTAAGCGCCGGCCAATTGTTGGCCCTTTGCCTTAGCATTAGCCGCTGTTTTTTCATCCGTTACCAATTTTACCGGCTGCCAATTTCATCCGTTACTAATTTTACCGGCTGCCAATTTTACCGTCGGCGCCGTTTAATTGTTAAAAATTAGCTTTATGCGCAACGCCGGTTTAGCCCTTTAATTTTTGGGTTAAAACAGTTTTAATTACCGCCGGGTTGGCCGACTTACCCAGCTTGCGGCACATTTGGCCCATCAAGAAGCCAAAAACCTTTTCGCTGCCGCTGCGGTACTCGTTAACGGCCTTTTCGTTAGCGGCAATTACCTCGTCGGCGGCGGCCTCTACGGCCGAAGTATCGTTGCTCATTAGCAGGCCCTGCTCTTTGGCAATTTCAATCGCCGGGCGGGAATCCTGCATCATCAGCTGCAAAATATCCTTTGCGGCGGCGCGGCTTACGGTGCCCTCATCGGCCATTTTGCAAAGGGCGCCCAGCTCGGCCGGGTTCATGGTTAGCTGCTCGGCCGAAAGGCCGGCGTCGTTCATGCGGCGCTGCAGCTCTACTAAAATCATGGCCGCAACCGATTTTGCGTTGGGGTAGGCCGAAACGGCAGTGTCGTAAAAATCGGAAAGAGCTTTATCGCCCGCTATATTTTCGGCGTCAACCTGCGAAAGCCCGGCGTTTTGGTACCTTTCAATACGCTGTGCCGGCATTTCGGGCATACTGTTGGCAATGCGGGTAATATCCTCCTCGCTTAAAATAACGGGCGGAATATCCGGCTCCGGGAAGTAGCGGTAATCGTGCGCCTCCTCCTTAGAGCGCAGCGCGCGGGTGGTGCCGGTAGCGTCGTTAAAATGCAGCGTTTGCTGAATTACCGGCTCGCCGCACTCCAACAAATCCTCCTGCCGGGAATATTCGTACTCAATAGCGCGAACAATGGCCCGCAGGGAGTTTAAATTTTTAATTTCGGTGCGGGTGCCAAACTCGGTTGCACCCTCCGGCATAATAGAAATATTAACATCACACCGCAAAGAGCCCTGCTCCATTTTAGAATCGCTAACCCCGGCGTACTTTAGCCGCAGCGCAACCTGCTCTACAAACGCGCGGGCCTCCTCGGCACTGCGAATATCCGGCTCGGTAACAATTTCAATCAGCGGAATTCCGCAGCGGTTATAATCGGCCAACGAAACATTTTCGCTTTCATCATGCACCAGCTTGCCGGCGTCTTCTTCTATGTGAATACGGTTAATGCGAATGGTTTTGCCGCCAATATCTACCCCGCCGTTTACGCAAATGGGGTGCGCAAACTGGGTAATTTGGTAGGCCTTTGGCAGGTCGGGGTAAAAGTAATTTTTACGGTCGAACGCGCTGTAACGGTTAATTTGGCAGCCAAGGGCTAAACCGGCCTTAACGGCCAGCTCGGCCGCACCGCGGTTAAACACCGGCAGCGTGCCCGGCATACCGGAGCAGCGGGGGCAAACGCGGGTATTTTCCTCCCCGCCAAAGCTGGCGTCGCAACTGCAAAAAACCTTAGATTTTGTTAACATTTCGGCGTGAATTTCTAACCCGATTACGGTGGTGTATTTCATTATTCAGCCCTCCTGCTAACAAAAGATTTTTCAAAGGCATCGGCCACGGAAATAATTTCGGCCTCGGCAAAGGCGCGCCCGGTAATGCTCATGCCAATTGGCAGGCCGTTTTCGCTGTACCCGCAGGTTGTAGAAATAGCCGGCAGGCCAGAGATGTTTGCCGTAACGGTGCAAATATCGGCCGAGTACATTTTAACCGGGTCATTCTCCTGCTGGCCAATTTTGTAGGCGGGGGTTGGCGCGGTTGGGGTTAAAATGCAATCGCAATTTTTTAAAATAGCGTCGTATTCGGCTTTTAATTTGCCGCGAATTTGCACGGCCTTGTTGTAGTAAGCGTCGTAATATCCGCTGGAAAGCGCGTAGTTCCCCAACATAATGCGGCGCTTAACCTCCTCCCCAAAGCCTTCGCGGCGGGAGTTTTTAATTAGGTCGTTGTAGGTGCGGCCAACCTCGCTGCGGTGGCCGTATTTAATGCCGTCAAACCTTGAAAGGTTGCTGGCCGCCTCGGCCGAGGAAATTAGGTAATAGGCCGCAACGGCGTACTTTAAGCTGGGCAGCGAAACCTCTTGAACCTTGCAGCCCTGCGCTTTGTAAAACTCGGCAGCCGCTAAAACCGCCTGCTTTACGCTGTCATCCAGCCCGGCGGCAAAAAACTCTTTTGGCAGGCCAATTGTTTTGCCCTTTAGGCTGCTGCCAATAAGGGCGGTATAATCCTGCGCCGGCTGAATTTTAGCCGTGGCGTCATTTTCATCCGGCCCGGCAATAGTGTTTAGCAGCAGGGCGCAATCGGCCGCGCTGTTGGCAATGGGGCCAATTTGGTCTAACGACGAGGCAAAAGCAATTAGCCCGTACCGCGAAACCGTACCGTAGGTTGGCTTTAAGCCGGTAACCCCGCAAAAGGCCGAAGGCTGGCGAATAGAACCGCCCGTGTCGGACCCTAACGCCGCCGGGCACATTGCCGCGGCAACCGCCGCCGCCGACCCGCCGGAGGAACCGCCCGTAACGCGGCTAACATCAAACGGGTTGCGTACCCCGCCAAAGTAAGAGGTTTGCGAGGAGCCGCCCATTGCAAATTCATCCATATTTGCTTTTGCCAAAATAACGGCGTTTTGCTGCTGCAAACGGTTAATAACCGTTGCATTGTAAGGGGGCACAAAATGCTCCAGCATTTTAGAGGCACAGGTGGTGCGCAAGCCCTTGGTACAAATATTATCCTTTACCGCAAGCGGAATACCGCACAGCGGCGCGGCACCCCCCTGCTGCAACCTTTCATCGGCAGCCTTAGCAGCGACCAGGGCATTTTCCTCATCTACGGTAATGTAGGCCTTTAGCTCCCCGTTTTTTTCTTTAGTGCGGTTTAAGTAGGCCGCAGTTAACTCGGTTGCGGTAAACTCTTTGTTTTTTAAGCCCTCGGCCAAGGTTTTAAGGTCGGCCGTTAAAATGAATTGTTCTAAGCTCATTTAAACCACCTTAGGCACCCTAAAATAGGTGTCCTCCCTTTCCTCTGCGTTGGCCAAAAGCTCCTCCCGGTTTATAGAGGGCTTGGGTTCGTCGGCCCGCAGCTCGTTTAAGCCTTTGGGGTCTACCGCGGCAAAATCACCGCTGCACTCGGCCTCGGCAACGGTATCCATCAACGCTACAATAGCGTCCATCTCCCCGGTTATTTTATCAAGCTCCTCCGGGGTAAATTCTAATTTAGAAAGCTCTGCCAAATGGGCAGTTAGTTTTGTATTAAACATACGGTTCCTCCTTACCTTTTGTTTGTTAGGCGTTAACCCTTTGCGGTTTGCTTAAAGCCCTTTGGTTTGGCCTTAATTAAAGCTCCCGCCGCCCCTCCAGCGCGCGGGAAAGGGTTACTTCGTCGGCGTATTCTAAATCGCCGCCTACCGGAATACCGTAGGCCAGGCGGGTAACGGTAATGCCCATTGGGTGCACCAGGCGGGAAATGTAGCTGGCGGTGGCCTCGCCCTCTACCGTGGGGTTGGTTGCCATAATAATCTCCTGCACCTCGGTGCCGGAAAGGCGGGCCATAAGCTCTTTAATGCGCAGCGAATCGGGGCCAATGCCGTCCATAGGTGAAATAACGCCGTGCAGCACATGGTACAAACCGTTATACTCCCGCGTGCGCTCAAAGGCCATAACATCTCGCGGGTCCTCTACCACGCAAATAACCGAACGGTCCCGGCCCGAATCGGCACAAACCGAGCAAAGCTCGCTGTCGGTTAAATTTTGGCAGCATTTGCAATAGCGAATATTTTTTTTAGCCTCTAACAATACTGCCGAAAAATCTTGAACCTCCTGCTCCGAGCGGGAGATCATATAATACGCCAGCCGGGCGGCCGTTTTGTGGCCAATGCCGGGCAAACGCTCAAACTGCTCGGTCAAGCGGTCCAGCGGCACTACCGAATAAGCCATTAAAACATCCCCGGCATGCCCGGAATATTCAGCCCGCCCGTAACGGCCGACATTTCTTCCTCGGCGGTTTTGGTTGCTTTTTCAACAGCCTCGTTTACCGCTACGGTAATTAGGTCCTCCAGCATTTCGGGGTCCTCCGGGTCTACCGCCTCGGGCTTAATGTGCAGCGCGGTAATAAGGTGCTTGCCGCTTACCTTAACGGTAACGGCTCCGCCGCCGGCAACAGCCTCATATTCCCGGTTATCTAAATCCTCCTGCAATGCAGCCATATCCTCCTGCATTTTTTGCACCTGCTTTAACATATCGTTTCGGCTGGGGCCTTGGTTCGGAATACGAACTTTCATTTTAACTGCTCCTTTAATCTAAATTCATTTGCAAGAAACCTTTTGGGTTTTAATGGTTTAAATTTTTATTTTCCAGCGACTTGGCAAACTGCGCCAACGGGTCCGGCTCCTGCGCCGGTGCCGCATATTTTTCGGGGTTGTAGGGGCCTAAATTGTAGGCAACGCCCAACACCTGCGCAGCGGCGCGTTTTAAGTAGTCGCGGTACTTCGCGTCAGAATTAATCATCTCGCGGAACTGGGTCAGCTTGCAATCTACCAACAGTCGGGTGCCCTTGGTGTAGGCCTTAGAGCCACGCAGCACCCCGACAAGCAACGGGCAGCTGCCGCGCAAAACCTCTAAAATTTCGGGCCAGCGCTGCACCAAAACCGGCGCCTCGGCACCTTCGGCCGGTGGGGCGGCGGGGGGCGCGGCAGCGGCTGGCGGTTCGGCTGCGGCGGGCGGTTCGTGCGCTACTGGCACCGCACCCTGCGGCAGCGGGGCTTCGTCCGGCTCGGGCAGCGGCGGCTCCGACAAAGGTGACGCGGGCAGTGGCGGCTCGTCAATAGTCGTAGGCTGCGGTTGGGGCTCGTGGTCCGGTTTTGCAGCGCTTAGCGCGGCAGAACCGTAAGCCGGGTAAACCGGTGCGGCCTGCTCCGCTGCGGCTGTTGCACCGGCGGGGTTTGTGCCCTGCTGCACTGCGCCTTGCGGCGGTAAGCTGTAGGCCAATTTTTCCTCCAGCGCGGCAACGCGTTTTTCCAGCCCGGCTAAGGAGCCGTTTAGTTCTGGCACACAAAGCTTAACCAAAACCAACTCGGCGTCGGCGCGGGTCAACGCGCCGGGGCCTTCGGCCTGCGCCTGCAGGGTAGAAAGCTTTTGCAAAATGTTAGAAAGGCTAAGCCCTTCGGCCAGCTGTTTTAGCGTTTCGTACTCTTTATTCGAGCAAACAATTAAACTGCGGTTTTCCCGCACGGTTTTTAAAATCATTAAATTGCGGTAGCAGGTAACCAGCTCAAATAACAGCTTTTTCAAATCTACCGAATTTTTGTAAAGTTCATCTAAAAGGTTTAAAACCGCCGCCGTATTGCCCTCGGAAATACCCTGCACCAAGCGGCAGGTAACCTCCGACCCGGCAATGCCGCAAACCGAAAGAATAACTTCGTCGGTAATTTCGTTGTAGCAGGAGGAGCATTGATCTAAAATAGAAAGGGCGTCCCGCATGCCGCCATCGGCCAAACCGGCAATCAGCTCGGCCGCGCTTTCGGTTAAAGTAAAGCCCTCTTTTTCGGCTATATATTGCATACGGCGGCAAAGTACGGCCGGTTCTAAGCGTTTAAAATCAAACCGCTGACAGCGGGAAAGAATGGTAGCCGGCAGCTTGTGCACCTCGGTGGTGGCTAAAATAAACACAATGTGCGCCGGCGGCTCCTCCAGCGTTTTTAAAAGCGCATTAAAGGCGCTGGCAGAAAGCATGTGAACTTCGTCGATAATATAAACCCTGTATTTTAACGCGGCGGGCAAAAAATTAACCTGCTCGCGCAGCTCACGAATATCGTTTACGCCGTTGTTCGAGGCGGCGTCAATTTCTAAAACATCGGTAGCGGCGCCCTCGGCAATGGCGCGGCAGGCGGCGCAGTGCCCGCAAGGTTCGCCGTTTTTGGGTTCTAAGCAGCAAACAGCCTTGGCCAAAATTTTAGCACAGGAGGTTTTACCCGTGCCGCGGGTGCCGGTAAATAAATAGGCGTGAGAAACCTTGCCTGCAGCCAAGCTGTTTTGCAGGGTTTTGGTAATATGCTCTTGCCCGTACACCTCGCTAAAGGTTGCAGGGCGGTATTTGCGGTACAATGCCTGATACAAAAAACGCACCCCTTTTTAGAATATAAAAAAATACGCCACACCCTCGGGTGTGTAAACGAACCGATTGACTGCGGCGCAAGGGCAAATCCACTTAATGCTGCTCGGTTCCCCGCCTGACATGGTTCATGGCTGCCTTTCGCACAGGACCCGCCCGTTTACACGCCCCAAAGCGTGGCATACAATACTCTTAATATTATAATATAAAACTCTTTAAAATACAATATTTTTTTTAAAATTTAGAAAAAAATTGAAACTTTACCCGCAAATTTAACCCCAAAACACAAATTTTAAGCTAATTTTGTATAAATGCCGGGGTTTTAACCGCTGCCGCATGCCCAAAAAGCCTTGTTTTTAACACCGGGACATTGGAACGCCGGGGCTTTAACCGCCCCGGCAAAACAGTTTTATAAACCGTTTACATTTCGGTTTTGCGGTAATAAAGGCAAATATCTAAATACCCTTGCGGGGCCAAAAAGCCGCCGGGCACGGTGCCAAGCAGTGTAAAGCCCAGCTTTTCGTACAAGCGGCGGGCTGCTGTATTTTGGGCAACAACGGCGTTAAACTGCAAAATTTTAAAGCCCTTTTCGGCCGCCGTTTTCAGGCAGTGGCGAACTAAAAGCTCCCCTACCCCCTGCCCGCGGCAATTGGCGCTTACCGCGTAGCTGGCGTTGGCCAAATGCCCGCAGCGGCCAATGTTATTGGGGTGCAAAATGTAAAGACCAACCGGGGCGTTTTGTTCATCTACCGCAACGCCGGTGTAGCTTTGGGCAGCAAAAAACTCGGCCGCCTCTTTAACCGCTAACTCATTTGTTTGGGGAAAGGCATCGCCCGCCCGCACAACCTCGTTCCAAATTTTGCAAAGCTGTGGCAGGTCGGCCGCAGTGTATTCGCGTACCGGCATTTAAAAAACCTCTTGTATTTCGTTGTAACCCAAAGCAGTTAGCTGCTCTTTTTGGCGTTTGGCGTTTTTGCCGCGTTTTAAAACCGTTACCCGCACGCCCTGCGCGCGCTGCTGCCCGGCTTTTGCAAAGGCGGCCGAAACCGCCGCCGGTTCAGCTTTTTTATCTACCAAAACAGCTATGCCGCCTGGCGCCTCGGGCGGGGTAAAGCCCTGGTCTTTTAAAATAGTAATAATGCGCTCAAAACCAATAGAAAATCCGCAGGCGGGGGTGGGGTTGGCACCAAAATTGCCAATCATTTTATCGTACCGGCCGCCGCCGGCAACCGAGCAGCCCAGCCCGGCCATTTCAATTTCAAAAATCGTACCGGTGTAGTAGCCCATGCCGCGTACCAGAGTTGGATCAAAGGTAAATTTAAAATCCCCGCCGGTGGCCTTAATGTCAGCAATTAGGCGGTCTAACCCCTCGGCAATACCGGGCGCTAAAAAGCTGCCCAAATTGGCGCAAAGCTCGGTGCAGGTTTGCCCGTCCCGGTTTAAAAACAGGGCTAAATACTTTTGCACCTGCTCGGGCGCAAAACCGTTTAAAAGCAGCTCCTGCTCTACGCCCTGCGGACCGATTTTATCTAATTTATCTAAGCTAATAAAAACCTTGCCCAGCTGCTCGGGCGCAAAGCCGCAATAATCAGCCATCGCTTTTAAAATGCGACGGTCATTAACTCGCACCTTAAAGCCCCGAAAGCCAAGCTTTAAAAGCAGGGTTGTAGTGGCCAGCACCAGCTCGGTTTCGGCCAGCATGGAATCGTCGCCCAAAATGTCAATATCACATTGCATAAACTGGCGAAAACGGCCTTTTTGCGGGCGGTCGGCCCGAAAAACATTGCCAATTTGCAGCGCCTTAAAGGGGGAGCAAAGCTGCTCGGCATTGTTGGCGTAGTAACGTGCAAGCGGCAGGGTAAGGTCGTACCTAAGGCCGCTGTCTACCACATCCGCCTCCTGCTGCGCGGCGACAACATTCAGCTTTTCGCCGCGCTTTAAAACCTTAAAAATTAATTTTTCATTCTCCCCGCCCTGGTTGCTTTGCAAATTTTCAATATGCTCCATTACCGGGGTTTCAATTTGGCTAAAGCCAAAGCCCTGGTAGGTTTGCTTAATAACCGAAAGCACATACTCGCGCAGCGCCATATCGGCTGGTAAAAAATCGTTCATGCCCTTAACCGGCGTTTTAATAAATTTCATGTAACTGCTCCTTGAAACAAAATACCAAACTATTAATAAGTATAACGGAAACGCGGCGCGATTGCAAGTGTGAAAGCAGACTTTTTACCATTTACAAAGGCCGAGCAGCAAAAAGCGCAGGATTTACACCGGTTTAATTGGTGCAAACCTTGCGCTTACGGCCCCTGGCGTTACGCTCTGCCCTTTAAAATAGGGCGCAGCGGCTTGTAAACGGCAAAGCAGATTGCCGCCACCAAGACCCCTTTTACAAAGGTAAACGGCAGGTTAAAAATTAGCAGTGCCATAAACAAATTTTGCACCCCGGGCAGTATGGTACGGTACATACCCAAAATGGCGCTAACCGGCATTAGCAGCTTGGCATAAAGCGGGTACACCAAAAAGTAATTGCTAAAAACGCCCAACACCGCGCTGGCGGCCGCCCCGGCCAAAGAGCCTAACAGCGCCCCCCTGCGGGTTTTAAAGCGGCGGTAGACCAGCCCGGCCACCGCGGCGTAAATGCCCGACAAAATAAAGTTAGAAAGCTCGCCAACGCCTAAGGTGCCCGAAAATAAAAGGTGAATGAGGTTTTTTATAAAGCAGATTATTACCCCGCTGAGCGGGCCATAGGCAAAGGCGGCAATCAAGGCCGGCAGGTCTGAGAAATCCAGCTTAATAAACCCCGGCATAAGCGGCACCGAAAATTCTAAAAACATTAGCAACGCGCTTAGCGCGCCAAACACAGCGGTAACGGCAATTTTGCGGGTAGCGGGTTGATTTTTCATAAAACATTACTCCTAACACGGCGCCCTTTGCGGCAGCCTTTAAAATGAAAACAAAAATTGCCCGAAAGCAAAAAGCCTTCGGGCAAAGGGTGGTAAAATGCTATGATCCTCTTTCATCCGGACTATACCGTCGGCTTTGGAATTTCACCAAATCAACCAAAATGGCTCGTGGGCTGTACCACCGGTGGGGAGTTGCACCCCGCCCTGAAGATTTTTTGTTTTCTACATTGTAACACCGCGAATAAAAATTGTCAATACCGCGTGCAAAAAAAACTAAATTTACAGGCTGTTGTAGTCTTTTAAATTCAGCTCAATTTCGCGCCCGGCATTTGCCGATTTTACAATACCGTCTATAATAGCTTGATTGTAATAAATTTGGCTGGTGGGAACCGGTGCGCTGCCGCCGTTTAAAATAGCATCGGCAAAGCCGGCCAGCTTAGCGTAAAACAGGCCCTTTGCGGCATAGCCGGTGTTTTTGCAGGCCGGAATTTTAAACTCAACCTGCGAGGAGCCAACCTGCTTGTAAACGGTCATTTCCCCGCCTATTGAGCCGTTCCAGCACTCGGTGGAGGGAATACGCAGGCCACCCTTGGTGCCCATAATAATAGTGTCTCCGGGGGTATCTAAGTTCATGGCCCAGGCAATTCTAAAATCCAGCACAATGCCACCCTCTAAGCGGATAAAGGCTGCGGCAAAATCGTCTACATTAAAGCGGGCGGCGTCCTTTTCGGAAAGCACCTTGGGGTTTTTGCCGAAAAAGTCGGACTTGTAGCCCGAAACGGTTAACGGCTTGGGGTAGCCAATGGCGTTTAGAACCATATCTAAAGAATAGCAGCCAATATCGCCCAACGCGCCAATACCGGCAGTTTTTTGCTCAATAAAGGTGCTGCACGGAATACCGCGACGGCGACCGCCACCGGTTTGAATGTAGTAAATATCCCCTAATTCACCCGACTGTACAATTTCTTTGATTTTTTGCATATTGGCATCCATGCGCGGCTGAAAACCAACCGAAAGAATTTTACCGCTGCGGTGCTCGGCGGCAATCATCTCCTCCGCCTCTTCAATGGTAACCGACATAGGTTTTTCCAGCATAACGTTAACGCCGTGATCCAACGCGTAAACGGTACACTCCTTGTGCGTTGCGTTGTAGGTGCAAACACAAACGGCATCCAGATCCGGCTCGTTGTCGATCAATTCTTTATGGTCTTTGTAAAAATGCACCTTTTCAGGGTCAAAGCCCTGCTTTACGCAAAACTTTTCGGCCTTGCCGGGAATGAGATCGGCCATGCAGGTAACCTCGGCGTTTTCCATTTCCAGCAATACCTTTGCGTGTGATTCAGCAATCCAGCCCGTACCAATAATACCAAACTTTAGTACACGGCTTGCCTTTTTCTCCTCCTGCTCCGGGGCGGCTTGAAATTGGCTCAATACTTCGTCAGACATCTTGTTGTTCCTCCTGTAATTCTTATTTTTAATTAATATTTTAAGGTTTTTAAGTAGTCAATGCTTTTTTGAATACTTTCCATACGGCTAAGGCCCATGGTGTTTTCATCCTGCTCAACAATTACCCACTCGGCGCCGGCGTCCTTCGAGGCGTCTAACAAACCCTGTACATCCTGCATACCGCAGCCCAAGGGGCGGAACTCAAAATCTTTGGTGCACTGCTCTTCCTCATCGCTGCCAATAAGCTTAAATACATTGCCGGTAACATGGCCTTTTTTGTAAAAATCTTTTAAATGAACCACCGGGGAACGGCCGGTATATTTGCGTACATAAGCGGCCGGGTCCTCCTCGGCTACATTTACCCAGCAAGTATCAATCTCGGTTTGTAAAAACTCGGCCGGAACCGACTGGTACAAAACATCCAGCGCGTATTCGCCGTTAATTTTTTCAAACTCAAAATTGTGGTTGTGGTACAACAGCTGCATACCGTGCTGTTTGGCGCAGCGGCCAATTTTTTCGGCGTTTTCCAGCACCACATTAAAGCCGGGCTGGCCGGGGCGATGCTCGGGGTTAAGGTACGGAATGGCAATGTATTTGCAGCCAACGGCCTCGTAATCGCTCATTACTTTTTCAAGGTCGTTCAGCATTTCAACAAACGGTACATGGGCCGAAATCGGCTCCAGCCCCAGCTCGTTGCAATAACGGTTAATTTCGGCCGGATCTTTACCGTAAAGGCCGGCAAATTCTACCCCGTCGTAGCCCATTTCCTTTACCCTTTTTAAGGTGCCAAAAAAGTCTTGCTCTAAGTCGGTTCTTACCGAATAAAGTTGTACGCCTGTTTTCATAAAAAAGCGCTCCTTATTTAAAAATTCTACTTGTATTTTAATCGCTGCTGTGCTATATTGATAGTCATAAAAGGGTTACAACTCGCCAAATATTGCGGTTTTAATTTTTTGGCGCAGCCCTGCCGGGCCGGTTTGTAACCTAACCCAAAGGGGGAACCAATTTATGCCGCTGCTTTACGAAAATAAAGGCCAGTGTATTGAGTTTCGCACCGCCGATGGCGTAGCCTGCGAGCCGCATTTGCATAACCATGTTGAATTAGCCATTATTTTAGACGGCTTTACCTACGCCTACGCTGACGGAATTGGCGGCCGTATTCAAAAAGGGGATACTTTTATTGCGTTCCCTAATCAGCTGCATTATTTTGAAAATGACTCCCCCGATCTGTTGTACTCGCTATTAATTTTTCCACCCGATATTATTCCGGAATTCACCAGCATTTTTAAAAACCAGGTGCCCCAAAACCCCATTATTCCAATTGATTTAGACCGCATTTCTCAAACCATTGACCTTATTACCTGTGAACGCGGCAAGCCCAGCAAATTCTGCCAGCAAATTATTTGCGGCTGCCTGCAAATTATACTTTCAAAAATATTTGAAAACGCCGAGCTGGTAGAGGCCAACCACCGCGACCTTAGCACCATAAAATCTATTTTAATTTACTGTAACACCCATTACAACGACCCCTTGACGCTGGACGACATTGCCGCGAATGTACATATTAACAAATACCATATTTCCCACATTTTTAACCGCGAAATTGGCATTAGCTTTACCGATTTTATTAACGCCATTCGGGTGCGAAAATCTTACGATCTAATTAAAAAAGGCGAGCTAAGCATTACCGAAATTGCTTTTCAGGTTGGGTTTAGCTCGCTGCGCAGCTTTAACCGCCAGTTTTTGGCGTTAAGCGGCTGCACCCCAAGGGAGTACAAAAAGCGGCACTCTTAAAACTCCTTTAAAAAGTTTTTGGCCCTTGCCTACTTAAGGCAAGGGCCAATTTTAATTTAAAAACCGCCAAGCAAGGCCGCAAATTGTGCAGCCCCGCCCGGCGGTTGATTTTTAAATTTGCAGTTAAAAATTATTTTAACTGAACCGTTGCGCCGCCCGGCACTAAAACGGTTTTAGAAGTCTCGTTTTCCTCCAAAAACACCTCTACCCAAATATCGGTGGCACAGGGGTTAAAACAAAGGCTTTCATTAGCCGAAAACTGCAGCTGTTTGGCAGCGTTTAAATAACGGCAAATTTCAATATTCGTGGCGTACCAAACCGCCTGGTTTTTAGCAATGCGGGTAAGATCTTTTTCAAAACCGGACCAATCCTGCTCGGTTTTAAGCTCAAAGCTATGCCCCCAAAGGTACAAAACATCTAACCACGGGTGCTGCATTAAACGCAAAAAATGATCAATAGCTTTTTGCGCCCTTAAAAAATGGGCCGAGGGATCCCACCGCATAAAATCGTTTGGAATGGCCCTGCCGTTTGTTTCCTGCGTTGTGCGGCTGTAAACAATACCGCAAGCGCGAAAGGCAGCAATAACCTCTTTACTGACAACCCCAAACGGGTACGACATACCCACCACCGGGTAGCCGGCAATTTGTTCTAAAATTTTTCGGTCTTCTAAAACCTCGTGCACTACCGAAACTCCCGGCTGAACATTTAAAAAGCCGTGGTGCACGGTGTGGCAGGCAATTTCGTGCCCCTGGTAGCAATTTTTAACTGCCTGCAGCTCGCCGGCAGTTTTGTTAAAATAATTTTTGCCGTTTAGGTGGAAGGTTCCTTTCAAATTGTAACGATTTAAAAGCTGAGCCAAACGGGCGTCGTTTTGCGTTCCGTCGTCAAAGCTAAAGGTAACGGCTTTGTACTTTCCGCCCGGAAACAAATACTGTACCATAAATTTTCCCCCTTTACTTTTGCGCTGTTTTTTTTAGCACCAGCTGGTACCCGCCGGAGCCGTATTCGTACGCTTTGCTTACCCGGCTAATGGTAGCGGTGCTGGCCCCGGTTTGCTTGCTGATAACGGCGTAGCTTACCCCCTGCGCCAGCATTTTTGCAACCTCTAACCGCTGTGCAATATCCAGCACCTCTTTAATGGTGCAGGCATCCTCTAAAAATGCATAACACTCCTCCCTACTGCTTAGGGCTACCAAGGCGTCGCACAACGCGTCGGTACTGTTGCTTTGCCAATTGTTCATGTTTAAAAGGCTCCTTTAACGCTTTAATTTGCTAATGTAAAACTGTAATAAAATTATACCAGCCCGCTCCCCCTTTGTCAAGGGGAACAAGCCGGTATTTTTTAGGGAGATATTTAAAAAGAAATTTTAAGTTTTTAACGCTACTGCAAAAGCGTTTAGAGGTGCGGCAATGATTCAAACGCAAGAATTGCTGTTTTAACAAAGCAAAACGGCAAAAATCAGTGAATAAACGCGCCGTCGGCCTTTAGCTGCGCCCGCAGCTTTTCGGCGCTTACCTGCGGCAGGGTGCAGCCGGCCTGCACAGCCAAAGCGGCCGCCGTGCCAATGGCTTGCCCGGTTAACATGGCGGTGCCCTGAATACGGGTGGAGGAGGTTGCAACATGGTCGGCCGAAATAGAGCGCCCGGCCGTGCCCAAATTTGGCACCTTAGCGGTAATTAAGCAGCGGTACGGAATGGCGTAATAATCCTTTTGCACCTCGCCGCCAATGGCCATCCGCTTGCCGCACGGGTCGTGAATATCTATAATATACGAACCGTAAGCAACCGAATCGGCAAACGACCTGCAGGAAATAACATCCCGCCCGGTTAATACATAGTCGCCAATTAAACGCCGACTCTCCCGCACGCCTAAGCTGGAGGAGCTTTCAATCATATAAGCGTTTTGAAAGCCCGGTACAAAGCTTTGCAAAAAGTCTATAATTGCAATTAACTGCAGGCCGGCCTCCACCTCGGCGTTCGAGTAGCTTTGCGGATCACAAGCGTTTACATGAATAATGCGGGACATATTAATAATTGCCGTGTTTTTGCGCGGGCCCTGGCACAGCCAAACCCGCCCCTGCGGCATGGGTACCCGCTCGGAGTCATCCGGCTCAAAGCCCGGTGTTCCGCAAAACTGCCAGCCTTTAAACTGCTCTTTGGTTAGGTTTAAATCGGCGTAGGTCAGCTGTTTGTTCATGTATTTTTTGCCGGTTTCAAGGTCAACATCCCCAAACAACATCATCAGCGATACCGGCTGCAGCTGGCCAACATAATCGTCCTTTTTTACCTCAAAGGGGGTGTCGGTGTGCATTTGGCCCTTGTCGTCTACCAAATTGCCCAACACGCCCGGCTCGCTGCCAATAATGCAGTCGGCCGCGGTTTTGCCAATAACGTCGCCGTCGCCGGTGGTATCAATATAAACCGCTGCCTGAACCCGCTGCAGCCCAGCCTTGGTAGCCACCACCAAATAATCAATTTCGCCGTTAGGTTTATTTACAACATCGGCCAAAAAGGCGTGAAACAGTATTTCGGCGCCGGACTCCTTCAGCAGCTGCAGCAGTACATATTTGTATATATGCAAAGCGGTAACGGGGTAACCATCGGCCCGGCAGTATTTTTCGGCGTAGGGCGTAACGCGGTCTAAAAACTCCCACAAAATTCCGCCAAACTTTTGCTTGCGGCTTTTGGTGTAAATAGAGGAGATGGGCGCAACCAAACCGGCCGTAGCCGCGCCGCCCAGGCAGCCGCCGCTTTCTACCAGCAGGGTTTTGGCGCCGTTACGGGCAGCCGCAACCGCCGCCGCACAACCGGCCAAGCCGCCGCCCAGCACGGCAACCTGTGTTGTTTTGTAAATTGGTAATGTACTGTAATCCATTAAATTTTACCCCTTTTCGGTGGTGTAAACCGCTAAGCTCCCTCCGCGCAGAATGTCGGAAAAGCTTTTTTGCACCCTTAAAATTGTTTTATTTGCGGGAATAATTTGGGCGCCAATATTGGGTTGTACCTCGGCCGCCACATACTGGTGCCGGTAAAGCTTTACCCCGCCCAGCGCTTTTTCAAAATGCACCTTTAGGCTAACATCCTCTACATTATTGTTTACGGCAATAAAGGTCCAGTCGCCGCCTTTAAGCTGCATACAGGCGGTGTAAACGCCGCTGTACAATTCGCTAAGCTGCGACGGGTAGGTTTTGCCGCCCCCGCGCCCGCAGTATTTTGAAAGCAGCGAGTAGCTGTAATACTGCTTTTTCGGCACCATGGTATCTTGAATGTTCCAAAAAATGCCGTGGCGGGAAACGCCGTCGTAAAAACCGGCGGTGGTGCTGGTGTTTCGCTGGCCGGGCCAAAGCTGGTCGGCAAGAGTCCACAAAATTAAATTATCAAACCCGTTGTTCATGCCGTAAACAACGCCAACCGCCTGCTGCAGGCCGCGGTACTCGTCGTCAAACCCAACATTAGAGTAGCCTTTTTCCTGCAGCTTGGCGTTTTGAATGTTAAATTCATCGGACCAAAACGGCTTTTTCGAGCCGGTAGCAACAAAGTCGCGGTGCAGCTGGCCAATGGATACATCAGCATAATCGTAATAAGTATCAGCAGTTGTGCCTTCGCCGGAAAGATAACGGTGCTGGGAGTAAATATCAAAGCACTCGTCGGCCTCCCTTACGCAGCGTTTTAGCAGCGTGATATCCATATCCGCACGGTTGGGGCCCATAATTTTAATGCTTTGCCGCAGGCCCTGCGCCGTTAAGGTTTGGTGCAGGTTTTTAGCGTTAAAAATGTATTTATCGTACTCGGCGGTGCTAATCTCCTCCGGGTAAATCGGCTCGGTAAACAGCACCAAGTATTTGGCGTTAGAATACCCGCGCGCAAACATTTGCCGGTAAAGCTCGGCAACGCCGGCGCAAAAACGGTTCGAGTTGGTTTTAAAATCGGTGGTTGCAAAATAATTCGTATCCGGAATACTGCCGCTTTGGGTAGAAAGCCAGCTAAAGGTCCACGGGTTCAGCATAACATCAATATTCCGCTTTTTCATTTCGCCCATCCACTTGTAAACGCCCTGCATTTCGGCGCTTTCCCAGTTCCAGACGTTTAATTTTTCGTCCCTTGCCCACAAGAATTTAAACATGGTGCGAACGGTGTGCACCCCCATGTTCTGCAGGCGGTCCATTTCTACCTTAGCCATGGCGTTGGTAGTAGTGCGGCCAAAGCTTTCGGGCAAAAAGGGGTAGCAGTAGTACACCCCCGAGCCGCTGCCCATGTAGCGGGTGCTAAGCGGCACCGTGTTCTGCACCCGTGCGCTTAAAAACAAAAGCCCCGGATCCTCCTCATCCTCCGGCGTGGGGTCGTCGGCAAAATCGTTGTCCCCATCCTCGTTTTCAAAATCGTCGGTAAAATCCTCCGAGCTGTTATTTTCGGGCTGCGAGGCCGTTTCGGTTGTCGAGCCGTTTTTAAGGGAAGAAGCTTTTTTGCCGCCCTTACCCTTGCTTGCCTTACAGGAGCTAAGCAGGCCAAGGCTTAACGCCAGGCACAAAATTAGGCAAAGAGCTTTTTTAAAGTTTGCTTTCATGCTTTTCTCCCCCTTTTTGTTAAAAACAGCGCGGCAGCCAGCAACAAAGCGCTGCCGGCAACAAGGGCACAGGGCAAAGCTGTTTTAGCGCCGGTTTGCGGGTTTTCGGTTGCGTTTTGCTCGGCTATAAATGCGGCGTATTTGCGGTCGTAATCATCTACCGTAACGCCGTTGCCGTTATAATCGTAGCTTAAGGTTTTATAAAGGTTTGGGTCCTCGGTGTAGTGGTACTTTTCGGCGTAGGTTTGCAAATAATCTAACAAAAAAGCGTTGCTGCCGCCGTAAATTACCAAATACTTTGGGGTGTTGGCCGAGCGAACAAAATAGCATAAGCTTTGCCGCTGCCAGCCGGTTGCCGTTGTAAGGCCAAAGGCCTCAATGCCAGCCTCGGCCGGGTTGGCAAAATTGGTTTCGGCAGTAGGCTCTTTTTCGGTAATACCAATGTAAGAGCTGCCGCTGCTGCCGGCCAAAACGCTGTAAGCAATGTAGTTGTAGCCCTTAGCCGGGTTTAGCCGAATAACCGTTGCGCCGGCGTTTTTGCCAACGGCCAAGGCGCTGCTGCCCTCGGCGGCGTTACCGCTTAAAACGGCGGCGCCGGGTGCCAGCTGTAAATAATCGGCCTTGTTTAAGCCTTGCTCAAAGCTGCCGTTGCTGCTGGTGTTGTAAAGCCACTCGCAGTAAGCGCTGCCGGCTTGCCGGGTGCTGCGGTCCAGCTTTGTGGCGTTTACGGTAAGGTCGTCTAAATAAATTGTGCCGCTGCCTAACCGCCCCTGCAGGCCAAAGTAAATTAAGGTGCCGTCATACTCCTCCGGCAACTCAAAGCTTGCGCTGTAATAGCACCAGCCGTCGGCGTTTGCCTCGGCAAAATCCTCGGAGGAACGGGTAGAAATAATAGAGGAATAGTACCGCTCCATTGTATAAGCTTCCTCCCCTACCCCAAACTGGTGGGTAACGGCAATATCTTTATGCAGGTTGGCGTCTAAGTGCACAAAATCGTTACGGCCCTCGCTGTAGCTTAACTCGGTGTAAAGAATGGGGCGTACCCGCAGCCCCTGCCCAGTGGTTTTAAAATAGCAGCTAAAGGTGTAGCGGTAGCCGCCCGGCAGCAGCACCGCGTTGTTGGTGCCAACATAGCTGCGGTTGTTTTCCTCCTCATTAAAATCAAAGGCAAGGGCGTAATTTCCGCCGTGCTTTTGCGCGCTTTGCACCTGCGGCTTGCAATCGGCAGCGCCGGCACGCCAGCCGTTTAAATTGCCGGTTTCAAAATTGCTATTTACAAATTCTGTAAAGCTTTCGGGGTAACCGTTGCCGCCAAACACGGCAATTAATTTTGTGTCGCCCGAAACGGTGGTGGTAAATTGCAGCTCGGTAGAAAGGGCGCCCTCGGCCATGTTGCCGGCTAAATACCAGCCTAAAAATTTTGCGCCGGCTTGCGGCAGGGCGGTAAAGGTAACCGGCTCGCCGGGGCGGGCAAGGCTTTTGCTTACCGTGGCGCTGCCGCAGCGGAACGACGATACCGAAACAGCGTAATCCTCATTGGTTTTGGGCTTTAACGAAAGGTCATCCACCGCTATTACCGCCCCTTGCGCCTCTAACCCCAAAGCGTAATCGGTGTAGCTTTTATTTAAATCTCCGGGGTTTAAAACAAGGGTGTAATCATGCCAGGCGCCGTCGGCCTGCAGGGCGGCCTCTTTTACCGCTACGGTCACATCCCGCTTTTTTACCGCGCGCAGGTAAGCCTTTAAGGTGGCGTTACTGCTGCATTTTGCACGAAAGCGCAGTACATAATTGGTTTGGCGCTGCACCGCCACGCTTTGGTAAACCCAATTTTGCAGCGTTAAATAGCGGTTGGCACCCTCCAGCGCCACCTCGGTTTTGCCCGAAGGCTTATACCAAATATGGGCCGATTGAAAGGTAACGGTATTGTAGTCCTCCGCGGGGGCAACCGCCGTAGTTGTATCAAATTTGCCGTCAAACAGCAGCTCGGTTGGATCCTGTTTTCCCACAAAGGCAAAACGGGCGTAAAGGGTTAAATTTTCTGTAACCGCTACGGTGTAGGGGTTGGCGGTGCTAACGGCGGCAGTGCCGTTTTGGGTAAACCAGCCTAAAAAAGCGTAGTCGCTGCTGCTGGGGGTTGCCGTAAAGGTAACCTGCTCAGAAAATTCGGGCTCGGGGTTTGAAACCGCTGCAACCCCGCCCGCCTCGGCCACGGCCAAAGCCGTAAGGCCCTGCGCGGTTACGGTTACATCATCTAACATTACGCGCTTGGCGCCCTTACCGGTTTGGTCGCAAAACTGCAGCAGCAGGCAATCGTCTGCCGCAATGTCGCTCCCGGCGGTAAAGGTAAAGCTGTACTCGGTGTAGGTGTTGCCAAGGCCAACATACGCGCTGCCCTTGGCCGTTTGGTAAAGGGCATAAATGCTGCCGCCAACCTTATCGGCGGTGGGATAAACCGAATTTTCGGCGTCCAGCTTTGTTTTTACAATACGGCAGCGCAAATTAACCGTGGCGCTGCTGTACGCCGCGGCGCGCTTGGCCTTAAACCGAACCGTGTAAACGGCGCCGGTTTTAAGCCCCTTAATTTGCTGCATGACCCGCCCTGTCATTAAAAGGGCGTGGTTGCTTTCGCCGTCGGCAACAATGGCGCTATCTTTGCCGTAATTGCCGTTACCGCCCGTAAACCAACCGTTTAAATTGCCGGCCAAAAAGGCCGATTTAGCGCTTGCAATGGTGTAAGCGCTTAGCGTTTGCGGCGTTTCAAAATCGCCGTTTTGCAGCAGCGAGCTGCCGGCCGCGGTAACCGAGCCGTAAAGCGGCACTGCAAACGCGGCGGTGCTAAGCAGCAACACGGCCACGCAAAGGGACGCAAGCTTTTTCATTACAAAATTCCTCCCAAATACATAAATAATTGTTAACCTTTTGCAGAATTACTGTATTACATTTTGTATGCACCAAAAGCTAAAAACAACCAGTCTAAGGTACGGCTTGGACCTATAGCGGATCTTTTACCGATATTTTAGAGGGGGAAACCCCATAATATTGCTTAAAGGCAGTTGCAAAGTATTTGGAATCACGAAAGCCGCATTGCTCTGCAACCTCCCCTACCGTAACGGCCGTAGTACTTAGCAGCTGCATGGCCTTTTCCAGCCGGTAATGCAGCAGGTAACGGTGTACCGAAAGGCCGGCATGCTCCCGCACCGCCCGGTTGACATAGCTTTTGTGAAACCGTACCGCCTGGGCAATGGCATCCAGATCCAGCACCTCGGCGTAGTGCTGGTGTATGTACCGCATTGCCGCATCGGCCACCTCCCGCGTGGCGCGGCTTTTTGCCGTTTTATTCTGGCACTTTAGCAGGTGGGTCAAAGCCAAAACTGCGTAGCCCGAAAGTAGGCTTTCCTGCAAGGGGTCTACCACGGCCGGGTGCGCGTGCGCTAAAATTTTGTTTAAGTATTTTGTGGCATCGTAAGCGTTTTGTACCGCTAAATAGTTTAATGGCTGCCCGTTTTGCTGCAGCCGGTAGCGGCAAATTACCCGCTGTTCCTCAAAACAAACGGCCGGCATTGGCTTGTTACGCACATGGTATCCGTTGTTTTGGGTGGTAAGGTCAAAATAATAATACACGGCGCTAAAATCATCCGAGCAGCAAATACACTGATACGGCTGTGCCGACGAAATGTATAAAACGCCGTTTTCGGACAGTTCTAACCGTTCTTCCCCAACCCAAAAAACAGCACTGCCCGTAACACACCAAATAAAACGATGTTCGTAAGGCAACACCGCAAGACTGTGCGTACACTGCGCAGTTCTTAATACAAAACGGACATAAGGACGAATTTTGGTTATTTCAATTGGTAAAAATTCCATAAAACTCCGCCTGCCAAAAACAGTATTATAATACTTTACACCCTAATTGTAGCAAGATAGCACAAAGTTTTCAACCTTAAAAAAGTGGCAAAAGGTTTAAAAAAGAACACAGTAAAGCAAAAGCTGCCCGCAGCAAAAAAGCGCCCGCTAAAAGTCAACCGCAGCAAAAAAGCGCCCGCCAAAGGGCGGGCGCCTGCGTGTTGGCAGCCTTGCTTTGCCAACAAAGTAGGGAGAGGGAGTTTTAAGCGGCAACGGCAAGGGCAACAATTAAACCAAAAGCTTGCCGCTTACAGCAGGCGTAACAATTGCCCCGCCGGGGGAGAACCGCCCAAAAAACTCTTTTGTATTATACTACAACAAAAGCATTTGGCGCAACAGGCAGTTGGCGCCAAATGCTTTAAAATGTAATACAAACCGGGTAAACCCAACCCGCTAAAAAGGGCATTTAAGCCGTACGGCGCTTTGCACCAAAGAGCAGTACAAAGCAAAGGGTTTTAAAACAAGCGGTTAAAATTTGCCCCGCTTGCCAAAATGCAGCCTGTTCGGCGCAGCGTTTTAAGCCTTTTGCGCCAGGGCCGAGCCCAAAGCGCGGCAGGCAATCAGCGCCTCCTCGTCCGGCTCGTTATTGCAAATTACGCTGTCGGCAATCAGCTCGGCGCCGTCCTGCCGGCAACGGTCCTCCCAGTTGCGCATCCACTCGCCGTCGCCCCAACCGTAAGAACCAAAAAGCGCCGTTTTTTTGCCCTTTAAGCCGCCTTCGCAGGCCGAGAACAAGGGTTCAAACTCGCTTTCCTCCAGCTGCTCCTCCCCCATCGAGGGGCAACCAAACGCAACCGCGCCAAAGCCCTGCAGCTGCTCCGGGCTAAATTCGGCCGCTGTAAAAAGCTCGGCCACTGCCCCGGCAGCCTGTACCCCCTCGGCAACCGCCGCGGCCATAGCCTCGGTGTTCCCTGTTCCGCTCCAATAAACTACTGCAATTTTGCTCATGGTAAAATCTCCTTACATTATTAAAAATATTAAATATAAAGCTTTGGCACCGCAGTACCGTTTGCCTTACTGCCGAATTAACAGCCGCTCAAAGCAGCCGTGGTGCCGGAACGCCCTTTGGTAAGCGCCCACACAGCGTTTAAATTGCTCAAACTGGCGGGTTGCCGCCTGCACATTACCAAACACGCACCAGGTGCCAACCTGCTTGGCCTTGGCGCAGCCGTATTTTATAAAGCCGGCAACATCGGCCGGCGGGTACCCTAAAAATAAGCCAACCTCGTGTGGAAAATCGGCGCTGTATTTAAGCCTTTTTATTAAAGAGGCCACGCAAAGCTCGGCGTTATTTACCGGGTAGCCCTTACTTTTTAGCAGCTGCTGCGCTAATGGGTCTTTCAAATCGTTTTGCAGCCTTTGCGGCCGGTAAACATAAACCAGCACCCGGTTTTTTAAAGCTTTAACCGGCAGCATACGCAGCCCTTTGCCAATTAGCATGGCGTTGTAACGCCGCACCTCTTTTAAAATTTCGGCCTTGGTGCCGCCGGGGCAGGAAAATAAGCTCCCGGTTTTAAGCCCCGCTAAGGTTGGGGCGCACTGCGCCACTAACAGCTCCTCAGGCATGGGCTTCTAAAATGCTTTTCAGGGCCGAAACCGAGCTTTGCCGGCTGCGGGCAACGGTAATGCTTTGGCCTTTTGTATCCTGCATTACGCTGCGCAGCATTTTGTGCGACATTGTTCCGGTAAAAAGCACCAACAAATCCGGCGAGCCAATGTTTTTCATGTTTCCCGCCATTTTGGTGTAAACCTTTGCCTTGCAGTTGTACGCGGCGCACAAATCAACATACCGCCGCTCCATACATTCGTTTCCCCCAACAATTACTACGCTCACAGTATTCGCATCCTTTCAGTTAGCGTTGGCTAACTCATTATTTTTTATAAACGCCTTTTGTAGAATTCCCAAAAGGCGGCTTTTTAAGCAGCGGTTTTTAAAACCTTTTTGCGCAAAATGTTAAAACCTAAAGGCACTTTGGCCGGGCTGCGCCGCTTTGGCGCAAAGCCCGGTGTACGGGGTGCCGCAAGCCCATTTTGCTGTCGGGTTTGTTCCCGCTTGTTTAACAAAATTTTAGCAAATTCCAACCCGGCTTTCTGCTCCTTTTGGTTTAAAAAAAGCTCCAAAAGGGTAAAATTTAAAGGTAAAGCGCCCTCCCCTTTTTAAAACCCGGTTATTTTAAGGTTATTTTTAAGGCTATTTTAAAGCTATTTTAAAGCTATTTTAAAGCTATTTTAAAATTAATTCTCAAGCGCCTGTTTTAAGCAGCGCGTTTTAAAAATTTACCTTGTTTGTGTTTTTTTCTTTGGCACCTATTATAAATATGTTTCTGCGCTTTATATTTTAAGTACGCTTTTTGGGGGTTGCGGCAGGCTTAAAAAAAATTTTAATTGGGGGCTTGACAAATGCGGCGGCATCTGTTATATTATTACTTGAACAGTTGAGCGATTGTTCAATTGCTAAAATGAAGGAGTGTGAAACATGGCAGAAAAACAACCCACCCCCGGTGAGGACGCCGTTTGCGAAGTACACGAGCTGCACCACAAGGCCCTGCAAAAAGCGCTTTTAAATTTGCCGGACGACGAAACTCTTTGCGACCTTTCGGACTTTTTTAAGCTGTTTGCCGACTCTACCCGCATTAAAATTTTGTGCTTGCTGGTAAAGGGCAAAATGTGCGTGTGCGATATTGCCGCCGCGTTAAACATGACCAGCTCAGCAATCTCCCACCAGCTTAAGGCCCTGCGGCTAAACAAGCTGGTAAAGGCCGACCGCCAGGGAAAGGAAATTTTTTATTCCCTTACTGATTTTCATGTCAGTTCCATTCTTACCCAAGGGTTAGAGCATTTGCTGGAGCCCAACGAAAAATAATTTTAGAACAGGAGAAATTACCATGAAAAAAACTTACAAATTAACCGACATTGACTGTGCAAACTGCGCCGCTAAAATTGAGCGCGGCGTTAACAAAATTGCCGGCGTTAAGCAGGCAACCCTAAACTTTTTTGCCTTAAAGCTAATTATTGAGCTGGAGGACGGCGCCGACGAGCAGGCCGTTTACGAGGCCGCTTTAAAAGAGGTAAAAAAAGTTGAGCCGGATTGCGACCTTGTAAAATAACCCGAAAGAGGGATTTTTATGAAAATTAACAAAGCACAAAAAAAATCGCTGCTTTTAATTGCCGTTTCGGTTATTTTAACCGCGGTTTGCAAGCTGCTGCCGCTGCAAAGCCTGCCGCTGCCGGAGCTGCCGCGGGCCTTGGTTGTAACCGCCTGTTACTTAGTGCCGTACTTTATTGTTGGGTACGATATTATTTTAAAAGCGCTGAAAAACCTGTTTCGCGGCCAAATGCTGGATGAAAACACCCTCATGCTGATTGCAACGGTTGGCGCCTTTTTTCTGCAAGAGCCGTTTGAGGCGGTTATGGTTGTTATTTTGTACCGCATTGGCCTGTTTTTTGAAAGCTACGCTACCGAAAAATCCCGCGCCTCGATTAAGCATTTAATGGATATTATGCCGGACTATGCTAATGTGCTGCGCGAGGATAAGCCCGTGCAGGTAGACCCCAGCGAGGTTGAGGTTGGCGAAACGGTTGTGGTAAAGGCCGGCGAGCGTATTCCGTTAGACGGCGTTATTTTAAGCGGCGAGGCTACGGTAAACACCTCCTCCCTTACCGGGGAAAGCGTGCCCCTACAGGTAACCAAGGGCGACAAGGTTATTAGCGGCTCAATTAACGAAAACGGCGTTATTTACATTCAAACAACCAACACGCTGGATGACTCCACCGTTGGTAAAATAATGGATTTAATTGAAAACGCCGGCAGCAAAAAAGCCAAAGCCGAAAACTTTATTTCTAAATTCTCGGCCGTGTACACTCCTATTGTTGTAGCTTTAGCGGCGCTTACCGCCATTTTGCCGCCGCTGCTAATAACCGGCGTTTCAACCTTTCCGCAGTGGATCCACCGGGCGCTTACCTGCCTGCTGGTTTCCTGCCCGTGCGCGCTGGTTATTTCGGTTCCCCTTTCCTTCTTTGGGGGCATTGGCTCGGCCTCGCGTCAAGGCATTTTAATGAAAGGCGCCGCGTATATTGAGCGGTTTGCCAAGGTTAAAACCGTGCTATTTGATAAAACCGGCACCCTTACAAAAGGCTGCTTTAAGGTGGTTGCCATTCATCCCGAAAAAATTAGCGAAACCGACCTTTTACGCCTGGCCGCAGCGGTTGAAAGCAACAGTAACCACCCCATTTCTACCTCTTTAATTTCGGCCTACGGCAAGGTGCCGGAGGATATTGAAATGCAGGAGGTTACCGAAATTGCCGGCGCGGGCATTACCGCCAAGGTAAACGGCCAAAAGGTTTGGGTTGGCAACAGCAAGCTGATGCAGCAGGCCGGCGCCAACTACCACAATTGCCACATTCACGGCACCGCGGTTCATGTTGCTATTGACACGGAGTATATGGGTCACATTATTATTTCGGACGAGGTAAAGGACGAGGCCATTACCGCCGTAAGACACCTAAACCGCATGAACATTAAAACCGTTATGCTAACCGGCGACCGGGAGGATACCGCGAAGGCCGTTAGCACCCAGCTTGGCATTAAAGAGTACCTCGCCGAGCTGCTGCCCACCAACAAGGTAGAAATTGCCGAGCGCTACATGAAAAGCGGCACCGGCCCGGTTGCCTTTGTGGGCGACGGTATTAACGACGCCCCGGTGTTAATGACGGCCGATATTGGCGTTTCCATGGGCGCCATGGGCAGCGACGCCGCAATTGAGGCGGCCGATGTTGTAATTATGGACGATTCGATTGAAAAGGTTGCAACCTCTAAGCTAATTGCCGACCGCACCATGCGCATTGTGCGGGAAAACATTATTGTTTCGCTTGGCATTAAGCTGGTAGTGCTGGTGCTTAGCATTTTTACAACCGTATCCTTTGAAATTGCCGAGCTGGCCGATGTTGGCGTGCTAATTTTAGCGGTTTGCAACGCGGCCCGCTGCCTGTTGCCGCCGCGTCTTAAAAAATAGCCCCCTTTGCCGCCAAAGCAGCCAAGGCTTTAAAATTTTAAAAAATAATAACCCTTTTAAATACGCCGAATAACTTTCGGCGTATTTTTTTTGCGCTTTTGGCAATGCTAAAAACAAATTTAAAAAGGAGCTTTTTAAGTATGAAAAAAATTGTTTCCTGCCTACTGGCGCTTTGCTGTGCGGCCGGCAGCCTTTTAAGCCTTAGCGGCTGCAACAAATCAACGAATGACAATACCATTTACTATTTAAACTTTAAGCCCGAAATTGCCTCGGTGTACGATGAAATTGCCAAAGCCTACAGCGAGGAAAAGGGCGTGACCCTGCGGGTAACAACCGCGGCCTCGGGCACCTACGAGCAAACCCTAAAATCTGAAATGGCAAAATCTACCGCGCCTACCATTTTTCAAATTAACGGGCCAAAGGGCTACGCCAACTGGAAATCCTACTGCAAGGATATTAAAAACACCGCCATTTACAACGCGCTGAACAATAAATCGTTAGCCATAACCTCGGGCGACGGCGTTTACGGCGTGCCTTATGTGGTAGAGGGGTACGGCATTATTTACAACCGCGAAATTTTAAACCGTTACTTTGCGCTGAGCGACAAAAAAACTTCCTTAAAATCGGTAAACGAAATTAACAGCTTTGCCGCTTTAAAAGCGGTGGTTGAGGACATGACCCGGCTGAAAGAAAAGCTTGGCATTGAGGGGGTTTTTGCCTCTACCTCCCTTAAAAGCGGCGAGGACTGGCGCTGGCAGACCCATTTAGCCAACATTCCGCTGTACTACGAATTTCAAAAAAACAAGGTAGACCTTTCGGGCGACGATACCAAAACGGTGCAGTTTGAGTACAGCGAAAATTTTAAAAATATTTTTGATTTATATTTAAATAACTCCACTACCGATAAAAAGCTGCTGGGCAGCAAGTCGGTGGCCGATTCTATGGCCGAATTTGCGCTGGAAAAATGTGCCATGGTACAAAACGGCAACTGGGCCTGGAGCCAAATTGAGCAGGTTTCGGGCAACCGCGTTAAAAAAGAAGATATTAAATTCATGCCCATTTACACGGGGGTAGAGGGCGAGCAGACCCAAGGCCTTTGCATTGGCACCGAAAACTTTTTGTGCATTAACAAAAACGCTACCGAGCAGCAGCAAAAGCTGGCCGAGGAGTTTTTGTACTGGCTTTATTCCAGCGAAACGGGCAAAAAATTTGTAACCGAAAAATTAAACTTTATTGCCCCGTTTAACACCTTTACCGCCAACGAGGTGCCGGATGACCCGTTGGCCCAGCAGGTTGCCGAGTGGATGCAAAAAGGCAATGTTACCACCATTCCTTGGAATTTTACGGTTTTTCCCAACCAAACATTTAAGGATAATTTTGGCGCCGCGCTGCTCTCCTACGCGCAGGGGGCCAAGCCCTGGCAAGAGGTTAAAACCTTGTTTGTAGACGACTGGAAAAAAGAAAGCCGTAGCTAAACCCTTTAAGCTTTTTAACACCGGCGTTGAACTCTGCCGGTTTAGGCGGTTTTTACCGGCCGCCCAAACCGGCAAAGTCTTTAGCGCTTGGCAGCAAAACAAGCGCTAATGGCGTTTAAAAATTGCTGTAAGAAGGAGCAAGAAAAATGCATAAAAATTTAAAACGCTATTTTCCGCTATTTGCGCTGCCAACACTACTTGCTTTTCTTGTAGCGTTTTTGGTGCCGTTTATTATGGGGTTGTACCTTTCGTTTACCGAATTTACCACCGTTACCGACGCCACCTTTGTTGGCATTAAAAATTACATTGCCGCTTTTTCAGAGGACCGCAATTTTGTAAACGCCCTTTGGTTTACGGTTAAATACGCCGTTACGGTTATTATAACGGTAAATGTTTTTTCCTACCTTTTGGCGCTGGCGCTAACCAAAGGGCTAAAGGGCACCAACACCTTTCGGTCGGTATTTTTTATGCCCAATTTAATTGGCGGTATTATTTTGGGCTACATTTGGCAAATTATTATTAACGGCGTGCTGCTGCCCTGGAATGTTGATATTACCTTTAACGCCAACTACGGCTTTTGGGGACTGGTTATTTTAACCAACTGGCAAATGATAGGGTATATGATGATTATTTATGTAGCCGGTATTAGCAGCATTACCCCCGAATTGTTAGAGGCCGCTAAAATTGACGGCGCCACGCCCCGCCAAATTTTGTTTAAAATTACCCTGCCGCTTACCATGCCCTCTATTACCATTTGCACCTTTTTAACCCTAACCAACGCCTTTAAGCTGTTTGACCAAAACTTGGCTTTAACGGCCGGCGCGCCAAACCGCGAAACCTCTATGCTGGCGCTGGATATTTACAACACCTTCTACGGGCGGGTTGGCTCTGAAGGGGTGGGGCAGGCCAAAGGCGTTGTGTTTTTTGTAATTGTTGCTGCGCTGGCCGGCCTGCAGCTTTATTTAACCGGCAGAAAAGAGGTAAAGTAAAATGCAAAACAACAAGGTTCTTCGCGGGTTTTACAGCCTGCTGCTGGGGCTTTTGGCCTTGGCCTTTTTGCTGCCCATTATTATTGTGCTGCTAAACTCCTTTAAAGGGCAGTTTTATATTAGCGACTCCCCCTTTGCCCTGCCAAACGCCGCCACCTTTGCCGGGCTGGAAAATTATATTAACGGCATTGCCAAAACCGGCTTTACCGAAGCGTTTTTTTACTCGCTGTTTATTACCGTTTTTTCGGTGTTGGTTATTGTTTTGTTTACCGGAATGACGGCCTGGTATTTAACGCGGGAAAAAAGCCGTTTTTCTAAAACGCTGTACTACCTGCTGGTGTTCAGCATGATCGTGCCGTTTCAAATGATCATGTTTACCATGTCTAAAATAGCAAATCTGCTGCGGTTAGATAACCCCGTTGGCATTATTTTAATTTACCTTGGCTTTGGCGCCGGGCTCTCGGTTTTTATTTTTTCGGGGTTTGTAAAAACAATTCCGTTAGAAATTGAGGAGGCCGCTTATGTAGACGGCTGCTCTCCCCCGCGGCTGTTTTTCTCGGTTATTTTGCCAATTCTGCGCCCTACCGCCATTACGGTGGCAATTTTAAACACCATGTGGATCTGGAACGACTACTTGCTGCCCTACTTGGTAATTGGCAACGAATATAAAACCATTCCCATTGCCGTGCAGTACCTGCAGGGGGGCTACGGCTCGCGGGATATGGGCGCTTTAATGGCCATGCTGGTGCTGGCGATTATACCAATTGTAATTTTTTACGCAGTTTGCCAGCGTTATATTATACAAGGCGTAGTTGCCGGCGCCGTAAAGGGTTAAGTATGCAGCGCGCGGTACTTTTAAAAAAACAGCCCCCCTTTGCCCGGCGGTACGGCATTTTGCTGCCTTTATTTTCGCTGCCCGGGCCGTACGGCATTGGCACGCTGGGAAAACAGGCCTTTTTGTTTGTAGATTTTTTGGCGCGCGCCGGCGCGGCCTACTGGCAGCTGTTGCCCCTTGGCCCAACCGGCTACGGCGACAGCCCGTACCAAAGCTTTTCCTCCTTTGCGGGGAACCCTTATTTTATTGACCCGGAGCTTTTGTACCGGCAGGGCAAGCTAACCAAGGCCGAGCTGCAAACTGCCCAAGCCGAACCGGGAGAAATTAACTATTTTAAGCTTTACCAAACGCGAGAGGCCTTGCTGTACCGCGCCTTTTTGCGGGCGCAAAAAAAAGACCTGCCGGGGTACGATGAATTTTTGTGGCAAAACCGCGATTGGCTTACAAACTACGCCGAATATACCGCGTTAAAGCGGCATTTTGGCGAAAAGGGGCGCATCGCCCTGCCCTACCCCGTTAAAACCGCCGAGGCCGAAGCCTTTGTAAAGCAGCGCCTTAAAAAGCAAACCGCCTTTGTTTGCTACGAGCAGTACGAATTTTTTGCCCAATTTTGCGCCCTAAAAAGCTACGCCGAAAGCAAGGGCGTGCAGTTTATTGGGGATTTGCCGCTTTACACCGCCAACGACAGCGCCGATGTTTGGGCCAACCCCGAGCTGTTTTGCTTAAACCAAAACGGCAGCCCCAGCGCGGTAGCCGGCGTACCGCCGGATGAATTTTCTAAAACCGGGCAGCTTTGGGGCAACCCGCTTTACAACTGGCCGGCGCACGAAAGCACGGGCTTTAGCTGGTGGTGCAGCCGCGTTGCCCGGCAGTTTAGCCTGTACCACATTTTGCGAATAGACCATTTTATTGGCATTTCGCGCTACTATGCTATTCCGGCAAACGCCCAAAACGCCCAAAACGCCCAAAACGGAAAATGGCTGCCGGGGCCCGATAAAGCCCTTATTGCGGCGCTGCAAAAAGCCGTACCAAACGGCCGCTACATTGCCGAGGACTTAGGGCTTTTAAACCCCAAAACCGCTGCTTTAATTCAAAAAACCGGCTTTCCGGGTATGCGGCTGCTGCAATCGGCCTTTAACAGCGGCAGCAGCAACGGCAATTTGCCGCACCGGCTGCCAAAAAACTGCGTGCTGTACACCGGCACGCACGATAATAACACGCTGCAAGGGCGCATTTTAAGCTTTACCCCCGCCGAAAAGCGTTACGCCTACCGCTATTTAGGGGTTAAACGGCGGGCCGATCTACAGCCCCGCCTAATTCGCGCCGGCTTTGCCGCCACGCCCGATTTATTTATTTTGCCTTTGCAGGATTTACTGGGCCTTGGGGCAAGCGCCCGCATTAACACCCCGGCCACCCTTGGCCAAAACTGGCGTTGGCGCCTAACCGAGCTGCCGCCTAACCTGCTGGCCGACGAAACCGCCGCCCTTGCCGCTATTTTTGAAAGGAGCAATTTTAATGACAGTGAACACTGAGCTGTACCAAAATAAGCTAAACGAAGGCCTGCAAAAAGCCGACCCCAACGCTGCCGATTACCCCTACCGCGTGCAGCGCGCCATTGCGGCCGCTTTGCTTTTGGTAACCGCCGGCCTGCCGGCCAACAGCCGAAAGGGCCGCACCGGGTACTATTTTTCGGCCGAATATTTGCCCGGCAAAATTACCGAGCAAACGGTGGCCGCCTTGGGGTTAGAGCAGCAAACCGAGGAGATTTTAAAGCAAAACGGCACCGGGCTTTCGGTGCTAAACGCTCTGCCGGACCCGGCCCTTGGCAACGGCGGGCTGGGGCGGTTGGCCTCCTGCATTATGGAATCGGCCGCCTTTTGCGATTTACCCTTAGACGGCTACGGCATCCGCTACCGGTACGGCATTTTTAAGCAAACGGTGCAAAACAACCGCCAGCAGGAAACGCCGGATTTTTGGCTGAACCACTGCCCAATGGAGATTTGCCGCCGCGAGCGCACCCAAACGGTTCAGCTGGGCAACGAAACGGTGCTGGCGGTGCCGTACGATGTGCCAATTATTTCTAAAAACAGGGTAAACTGCCTGCGGCTTTGGCAGTGCGAGGCCGCCGAGCCGGTAGACCTTTTAGCCTTTTGCCGCGGCGAGTACGAAACCGCCTTTAAAAGCACCGTAAACGCGCTGGCCGTTACCGCCTTTTTGTACCCCGACGATTCTACCGAGCGGGGCAAAGAGCTGCGCTTAAAGCAGCAATACTTTTTTTGCTGCGCCGGACTGGGCGATATTTTAGCCGATTTTAAAAAAACCGGCGAGCCCATTACCGCCCTGGCCGATTATGTACAAATTCAGTTAAACGACACCCACCCCACCGTAGCAATTTTAGAGCTGCTGCGCCGCCTGTGTGAGGATTACCGGCTGGATTTTAAAACCGCCTTTGGCCTTTGCCAAAGCATTTTTAACTACACCAACCACACCGTTATGGCCGAGGCGCTGGAAACCTGGAGCGTAGAGCTGTTTTGCCGGGTACTGCCGCAGGTTTACCCCTACGCCGTTATGGTAAACAACGCCTTAGCAGCCGAGGTTACCGTAAAAAAAGCCTACGAAAAGCTGGCCGTTATTCAAGACGGCCGCCTTTACATGGCCAACCTGGCGGTTTACACGGCCAAAAAGGTAAACGGCGTTGCCGAGCTGCACAGCAGCCTAATTAAGGAAACTATTTTTAACGGCTTTCACCAGCTTTACCCGCAAAAATTTTGCAATATTACCAACGGCGTTTCGCACCGGCAGTGGCTTTGCCTTGCCAACCCCGGGCTGGCCAGCTTTATTAACGAGCGCATTGGCACCGAGTGGCAAAGCAGCTTTGAGCAGCTTGGCCGCCTGCACGCCTTTACCGGGGCGGGCGACCTAAAGGAGCTAAACCAAATTAAACAGCAAAACAAAAGCCGCCTTTGCCGCTATTTAAAGCAATACGCCAACATTACCTTAAACAGCGATTTTATTTTTTCGGTGCAAATTAAACGAATACACGAATACAAGCGCCAGCTAATGAATGTGCTTTCGGTACTACTGCTGTATTTAAAGCTAAAAAACGGCGAGCTGCCCAGCTTTTACCCCACTGCCTTTATTTTTGCCGGCAAGGCGGCCCCTGGCTACCACGCCGCGAAAGAGGTAATTCGCCTTATTAACACCGTAGCCGAGTTTTTAAACCGGGACGACACCGTTAAAAATTTGCTGCAGGTTGTTTTTGTGCCGGATTATAACATTAAAAACGCCATGCAGATTATTCCGGCCGCTAATTTTTCCGAGCAGATTTCCATGGCCACTACCGAGGCCAGCGGCACCGGGAATATGAAGCTTAGCATGAACGGCGCACCAACCGTAGGCACGCTGGACGGCGCCAACATTGAAATTGTGCGCGCCGCCGGGGAGGAAAACAATTATATTTTTGGGGCCAACGCCACCCAAATTAAACAAACCCTTGCCACCTACAGCCCGTGGGATGTTTACCACACCAACCCCGAAATACGCGAGGTACTGGCTCTGCTGCAAAACGGCCTTTTGGGCGATTTTGATTTTCTTTACAAAACGCTGCTGGGGGATCACGACCCCGACCGCTACCGCACGCTAATGGATCTGCCCTCGTACAACGAGGCACGGCTGCAGGCCAACGCCGACTACCAAAACAGCGAGCTGTTTGCCACCAAATGCCTGCACAACATTGCCGGCTCGGCCGGTTTTTCCTCCGACCGCACAGTGCAGGATTACAACCGTTTTATTTGGCAGCTGTAACAGCGCCTAAACCGCCAAAAAAGCCTTAATAGGCAAGCAAAAACCCACGCAATAAACACGCAAAAACAGAAAAATAAACCAAGCGCATAAAAACACATTAAATGAATAACGCGCCTAAACGCGCGCTGAATAAACAAAGCAGCTAAACACGCACTAATAAACAAAAGCGCACAAAAATGCACAAAGCCGCAAAGGTTTCTCCCACCCTTTGCGGCTTTTGCCTTGCCTAAAATTGCAGGCCATTTGTAAAAAAACAGCGTAAAAAAACCCCTTCGGCGGTGCAAGAACCGCCGAAGGGGGTTTTAAGGTTCGTTTTAAATTGTTTTATTTACAGCAGCTTTTGCAGCTTTTCAATGCAGTTTTTGCAAACAATGCGGTCGTTCATAATAACGGTATCCCCAACCTCAGAGCAAAAAACGCAGCAAGGCTCGTACTTTTTTAAAACAATTTGATTGTCACTTACAAAAATCTCGAAGTGATCCTCACCGTCTTTAATGTCGAACATCTTGCGGATTTCTCTCGGAATGACGATACGGCCTAAAGTATCTACCGGGCGAACCATACCTGTTGCTTTCATACCAATAACACCCCTATTAAAATTTGCCGGCTTAAAAAAAACGGCGCTTTCGGCTATTTTTGTTTTATCGCCAAAAAGCGGTTCCCTCAAGCCTGTATCTGCATTATACCGCATGGCATGACAAAAGTCAACAGCTTTTCTAATATTTTACAGTTTGGTAATATTTTGAGCGGTTTTTCGGGGCAGTCAGACAAACTTCGACAGCTTTATTTTGTGAATTTACCATTTTTGGCGCGGCAACCCCCGAAACAGGGCGGCGTTTTCTTTACGATAAATGAATAGAAAGGCGGTTCATTTAGCGGTTTGTTTACCCATGGCGATTAAAGCGGTAATGGCCAACTAAAAGCCGGCACATGGCTTTAAGGCTTTAATTGGCACTGCCTAAGGGGGCAAAATCGCACTCTAACCGGCAGGCAAACATAATTTCATCGTTTTGGTTTTGCCCTTTAGCCAAAAAGCCGCTCTCGTTCTTTTCGTAAAAAAGGTACAGCCGGGTTCCCAGCACAACCTCCTTGCGGTAATCTATTTGAAAGGCTTTCAGCGGCAGCGGCGCGGCCGGGTGAATGGCGTTTAAAACATAGTTGGCGTATTTGGTGTTGTTTACATGGCCGTTTAAATCCAAATCGCAAAAGCCGGCGTCTACCGTGTAGGCCGGCTTGGCAGCGGTAAAATCTTTAATTTTGCAAAGCTTGCTTTCCAGCATTACTTCGGGGTAAAACCCGTTGGAAAACGGGTATAGATCCGGCACCGAAAGAAACCTGCGTTTTACGTTGTCAATTACAACCCACTCCGAGCTGCCAATGATCAGCCGCTCGCCGTTTAAAGCCTCAATACAGTATTCCCGGCGGTAATTTAGCCGGTTGGGGGCCAGCGGCCAGGTTTTTGCAATAACCCTTTGGTAGCTTTTTGGGGCTTTAAAAATTTTAAATTTAACCCGCGTTAACACCCAAAGGTACCCCCGCCGCAGCATATCCTCAAACCCAACGCCAAGCTCCTGCGCGTGCTGCGCGGCCGCGTCTTGAAACAAATCTAACACCGCGGCGGGCTTTATGCAGTTGTAGCGGTCAAAATCGCTGCCGCGCAGGGTGTATTCCCTTTTCCAAAGCGTATTCATTTTAAATTCTCCTTTGCGCTTTTTTAACCGACAATTGGCAAACGGCAATTTTGCCCTGTACCAAACAATGTGCAGCTTTAGTGTAGCACAAGGGGGTAAAATTGTCAACTTTTCGGCCGGGCGGCGCAAAATTTTGGCAAGGCTTGCAAACCGGCGCCAAAAGCGGTATAATAGCAGTGTAATAACCGTAATACCAAGGCCTAATTGCACAACAAAATACTACAACACCAACTTTGGGGGATGTTATGGAAGATATTAAAGCCATTGTGGCAAAAAACATTACCGAGCTGCGCCTGTTAAATAACCTGACCCAGCTGGAGCTAGCCGAAAAGCTGAATTACTCCGACAAAACCGTTTCAAAATGGGAGCGCGGGGAATCTACGCCCGATATTTCGGTATTGGTGCAAATTGCCGAGCTTTTTGGCGTTTCGTTAGATTATTTAGTAAAGCCCGAAGGCATGGATCAAACGGTTTTGGAGGAAAAGCAAAGCGAGACCAAATACAACCGCAAGGTAATTGCCTACATTAGCGAAAGCGTTGCCTGGTTTATTGCGGTTTTTGCTTTTATTATTACCAGCCTTGTTACCAACAAAGCAACCTTTCAGTGGCTGTATTTTGTTTACGCGCTGCCGGTGGTATTAATTGTTAAGCTGGTGTTTAACTCCATTTGGTTTAACCCGCGCAACAATTATTTTATTATTTCGGCTTTGCTGTGGTCGGTTTTAGCTACCATACATATTACCTTTTTGTACTTTAAAATAAATGTTGCCCTAATTTACCTGCTGGGGTTGGCCGGGCAAATTGTTATTATTTTGTGGTCGTTTATAAAAAAGCCAAAAAAACACCCCAAAGCCGCCGGGGCCAAAGGCCGGCAAAACTAAAAACACTTGCAATTTTGCCAATTTAAAGGTATAATAATAGCGTTCGTTACCCGTTGGCCAAAGCTAAGGCGGAACAGCAGTGTTTGCTGCAGCCAAAAAGCTTTTGCTTTGGCGCGCATTGCAATTTTACCCTGCCCTGCCCGGGCCGGTTTATAAAAGCTAAGCGGCCGCCGCTTGGTTTATTGGAGGAATATATGGTTACAATTATTAGCGTTAAATTTAAGCCGGACGGCAGATCTTACTACTTTGACCCCAACGGCAACGAATTCCACGACGGCGATATTATGGTAGTAGAAACCTCGCGCGGGGTAGAGTGCGGCTACGCCGTTGGCGGCAACCGCCAAATTCCCAAAGAGCAAATTACCGCCCCGCTGAAAAAGGTTTTGCGCCCCGCCACCGCGAACGATTTAAAACGCCTGGCTGATAATAAAGAAAAAGGCAAAAAGGCCCTGCGCTTTTGCGAGCAGCAGGTTGCAAAGCTAAAGCTGGATATGAAGCTGATTGATGTAGAGGTTGCTTTTGATTCCGGCAAAATGCTGTTTTACTTTACCTCCGACGGGCGGGTAGATTTTCGCGAATTGGTTAAAATACTGGCCTCTACCTACAAGGTGCGCATTGAACTGCGGCAAATTGGCGTGCGGGACGAAGCAAAGCTTTTAGGCGGCCTTGGCATTTGCGGCCAGCCCTTTTGCTGCAGCCGGTTTTTAGAGAATTTTCAACCCGTTTCCATTAAAATGGCCAAGGAGCAAAACCTCTCCTTAAATCCTACCAAAATTTCGGGCAGCTGCGGCCGCTTAATGTGCTGCTTAAAGTACGAGCAGGACGCTTACGAGTATTTAAACTCCCTAACGCCCGGCGTTGGCTCTACCGTTAAAACGGCCGACGGCATTGGCACGGTGAGCGACAGTAATGTTTTAACCGGTATGTTAACCGTTCGATTAGGGGAGGACGGCGCCACCGTACAAAAGCTGCACCGTAAGGATGTTACCCTGCTGCGCGGCTGCAAGGGCCGCAAACGCCCCCCGAAAAAAGAGCAGCCGGCCGAACCGAAAAAGGAAAAATAAGGAAGCGGCAAACTGTTTACAAAACATTCAACAATATTTTTAAAAAATGTCTTGAAAATTTTTAATTGTATGTTAGAATAGAGTTAGATTATGTTTGGAGGTGTTTTAAATGGCATACGTAATTTCTGATGAATGTATTGCATGCGGTGCATGCGAGGCAGCTTGCCCTTGCGAAGCTATTGCTATGGGCGAAAAGCATTATGAGATCGACGCTGAAAAATGCGCTGAGTGCGGTGCTTGTGCTGAGGGATGTCCGGTTGAGGCTATTGCTCAGGGCTAATACACGCAAAAAAAGGCCGTGCGGCTTTTGCCGTTCGGTCTTTTTATCTGCTTGCTAAAATTAATTTTACATAGGAGAATTTAGAACCATGGAAAAACAGGTTATGGTAGAGGTTTCTGCCCGTCACATACATTTATCTCAAGAGCATTTAGAAATTTTATTTGGCAAGGGCCACGCCCTTACCCCTAAAAAAGACCTTTCGCAGCCCGGGCAGTTTGCCTGCACCGAAAAGGTTACCGTTGTTGGCGCAAAAAAAGAACTGGCCTGCTCGGTTTTAGGCCCGGTTCGCCCGGCCACGCAGGTAGAGCTTTCTTTAACCGACGCCCGCTCTATTGGCGTTACCGCCCCGGTGCGTGAATCCGGCGATGTTGCCGGCTCCGGCAGCTGCAAGCTGGTTGGCCCGTGCGGCGAGGTTGAATTGGCCGAGGGCGTTATTGCCGCAAAGCGCCACATTCACATGACGCCGGAGGACGCCGCCAACTACGGCATTACCGACGCGCAGGTGGTTCGCGTGCAAATGAACACCGAGGGCCGCAGCCTTGTTTTTGGGGATGTTGTTGCCCGCGTAAGCCCCAAATACGCTTTAGCCATGCACATTGATACCGACGAATCGAACGCAGCCGGCATTGCGGGCGCCTGCACCGGCATTATTTTAGATTAATGCAGCCCTTAGGCCTTTACCTGCACACCCCGTTTTGCGCCAAAAAATGCGCTTACTGCAGCTTTTACTCGCTGCCGGCGGGGCCGGCGGTTTACCGCGCGTACACCAAGGCCGTAATACAGCAATTAACCCGGTGGGGCAGCCTTTTGGGCCGCCCCGCCGATACTTTATATTTAGGCGGCGGAACCCCCACCCTGTTAAGCGCCGAGGCTTTAACCGCCATTTTGGCGGCGGCCAAAAAAGCCTTTTTGCTGCACGGGGCCGAAATCACCTTAGAGGCCAACCCGGCCGAAAATTTAGGCCCGCTTTTTCAGGCGGCAGCTAAAAAAGGGGTCAACCGGGTCTCCTTAGGGGTGCAAAGCGCAGTAGAAAGCGAGCTTTGCCTTTTAGGCCGGCGGCACCGCTTTGCCGAGGTTAAAAAGGCTGTGCAGGCGCTAAAAAACGCCGGTATTCAAAATTTTTCGTTAGACCTTATGCTGGGTATTCCGGAGCAAACGCCGCAAAGCCTTGCTTACACGCTAAACGAGCTGCTGCAATTGCAGCCAACCCACCTTTCAGCCTATATGCTAAGCGTAGAGCCGGGTACCCCGCTGTACCAAAACAAAGCCGCGTTAAACCTGCCGGGGCCGGACGAAACCGCCGCTTTTTACCTGCAAACCTGCAGCACCTTAGAGCAGGCGGGGTTTGAGCGGTACGAAATTTCTAACTTTGCAAAAAAGGGGTTTGAATCCCGCCACAATAACAAGTATTGGCAAGGGGCCGAGTATTTAGGTATTGGCCCCTCGGCGCACTCTTTTTTAAACGGCAAGCGGTTTTACTACCCGGCCTCGCTGCAGGCGTTTTTAAACGGGGCCAAGCCGGTGGCCGACGGCAGCGGCGGCGGGTACGAGGAATACTTAATGCTGGCGCTGCGCCTAAAGGCCGGGCTTAATTTAGCCCGGCTGCGGCAGCTTTACGGCAGCCCCCTGCCGGGCAGCTTTTACCGGCTGCTAACCCGGCTAAAGCAGCAGGGCTACGCCCTGCTGCAAAACGGCTGCGTTTCTTTAACCAATACGGGCGCGTTGGTTTCTAACAGCATTATTACCGCGCTGGCCGAATGTTTGTAAATCCCCCTTTTCCGCTGCTTTTGGCAAAGGGGCCGCCGCCCCTAAAAGCGCTTGAAACCCAAACTAAATTTAAGCCCTTGCTTTTACCCCGGCAAAGGGGCTGCAAGCCCTGCTATTGCAGGGTTTGTTATAGCACCTTGCGGCGTTAACGGCAACGCACGGTATGTGCTAAATTGCCGTTTTCAGCCTTGCTAAAATTTAAGCCCCCTTAAAATTAAAGCCCTAAAAAGCTTAACCCCCCGCCCCAAAGGCCGCTGGCCTTTAGGGCGGGGGTATTATTTTATGCACTTTGTTTGGTAAATGAATACCTTTTGCGACGGTTAATAAACGCTGGAAACCTTAACCTCGTAACGGTAAATATAAATATCTGTGTCAGAAACTAAAAACTTGAATGCGTCCTCCCCGTAAGCGGGTATATTGGTGCAAAAGGTAATGTCGGTTTTTACAAGCTTATCGTTCCTGTCGTAAAAATAAAGCTTTAAGGTTGCGCTTGAAATTTTATGGCCGGAGTTGTTTTTAACCGTGCCGGTTAAATGAATGTAGCTGTAGGAATGGGACATATAATCGGGGCCGCAGGAGGTAATTTCCAAATCGCTTTCGGTGGGCCGGCTTAACTCCTTTTGGGATTTTTGCCGGTTTAAAGCGCTCCTTGCGGTTTCAAAATCCTTGCCGCAGCCGCATAAGCACAGGCACAAAAGCAACGCCAGTGTTACTGCTATTGTTTTTCTCATTTTCTAATTCGCTTAATTCCCAGCGAGGTAATAACCGCCGAGCAAAAAATACCAAACGCAATTGTAAAGGTGTAATACCCCTCGTAAATGTAGCTTAAATTTTGGTAATAGGCCTCCTCAAGCGTTTTTCCGCCTACCGACTCAATTCTGCCAATTAAAATACCGCCCGATTTAAAATCTTTTGCGGCGTTAACAAATACGCAAAGCACAACAATGGCAAGAATAATATGTAAAAGAAAAATAATAATATTCGCAACCGTTTGCTTGGTTATTTTGCCCTTAACGGCCGAAAGCACCTGTTGGGCGGCAGAGGGCTGCGCGGGCGGATCCGGCACAAAAACCAGTTGAGCCCGGCAGGTGCCGCAAAATTCGGCCTCGTTAGGATAGCACACATTACAATTTGGACATTTTTTCATAAAAAATCGCTCCTTTAAATGTTTTTGGTTTGCCAAAGGGCTTTGGTTTTTTCAACGGTTTCGGCGTCTGTAATACCTTGAATGGTTGAAATTGCCGTTAAGCTGCCCTTTTTAAATTCGGTGTTAATTACCGAGCTTTCTACCGGGTGGAACTCGCAAATTCTTGCAAACGCAATATCGTTTTTTCGTAAGGCCTCACCGGCTGTTAAAACCCTGTCGTTCAACACCTCGCAAAGGTAGTACTCTTTGGTTTTGGCGTTTTTAACCCAAACTAAATCGTTCCGTTTCATTTCCGCAAGGCGGTTGTAGGCGGTTACAAAGGCTGCGTTTTGGCTGGTGTTAATGTTTTCATCCGCCCAGCCAATTGCCAACAGGTTGTGCTCCTTGCAGGCTAAAAACTTAACCTCCAGGCTTTTGTTTTCGCCGTTGTTTCGGTTGTCCTTTAAATTCATGGCCCAAATTTTCATTTTTCTGTTCCTCCTATTTTTCAACAAACGGTATATCGCAATCATCGGCGTATTCTTTGGCAAAAGAAGTAACCGAACCGTAAATGGTTAGCTTGTCGCAGTCATCAAATGAGGACTCGGCTATATTTGTAACGCTGTCCGGTATTGTAATGCCAACTAAATTTTCGCAATCAGCAAAAGCCCAGGAATCAATTTTTGTTACGCTGCCCGGTATTTTAATTTCGGTTAACTTTTCACAACCCCAAAAGGTGCCAAATTCAATTGTTGTAATGCTGTTTGGTAGGTTTATTTTTTCTAAATTTTTACAACCATCAAATGCGCTTTCGCCAATTGATTTAACACTGTTTGGTATTTTTACGCTGACCAAATCGAAACACCATTTAAATGCATCGTCCTGTAAAATTTTTACCCCGTTTGGTATTTCAATTGTGGTTAAGTCACCACAATAGAAGAACATACCTTTTTCTATGCTCGTAAGATGGTTCGGCAGCTTTACGCTTTTTAAATTCCAACATGTACTAAACGCATATTCCTCTATTGTTTTAATGCTGTTCGGCAGGTTAATGCTTTCTAACGCTTTACAACGAATAAAGGCTTGTTCCCCAATTGAGGTAACACTGTTCGGTAAGGCTATGCTTTTTAAATGGGTACAGGAATCAAATGCACCGGCACCAATAGCGGTAACACCGTTTAGAATAACTAAATCGTACTTCTTTTTGCCTTTTTCATCTTGCTCAGATGGTATAAAATAGGATGTGTAAATTGTAATTCCTTCTTCGTCTAGTTCCCGCGTTTTGCACTTAATTTCTTTCCCGTCAAAATCGGTATACCCAATTTCTTTTAATAAATCGTCCCACGGTTTTACCAACCGGCCGTTTTCGTAAAGGCCGGCCGCCTTTTTGGGGCCGCAGCCCGAAAACAGGCCAAGCACCAAAACCATTGCCAGGGTTAAAGCGAACACTTTTTTAGATTTTTTCACTGTTTCTACTCCTTCTCGTTTATTTTAACTTCCGCCAAATTTTTTGGCGCGGTTTAATTATACTCAATTTTTGAGTAAATGTCAATACTCAATATTTGAATATGGTACATTATAATTAAACCGAAAAAGAATGGGGGATCTTGAATAATGGATTACCGAACCAGAATGAGAAACCTACGGGAGGATAACGATTTAACGCAAAAACAGGTGGGTAAAATTATTCATAAATCGCAGCAAGGGTACAACCACATTGAGGCCGGCCGAGCCGAGCTTAAAATTGAGGATTTAATTGAGCTTTGCCGGTTTTACAAGGTCTCGGCCGATTATTTTATTGGCTTAACCAACAAAAAACAGTAACGCAGCCGGCTTTTGGCAGCTTGAATATATATTAACCGGCCCCCAAAGGCAAAAGCCTTTGGGGGCCGGTGTTTTGTTGCTTATTTTTAAAATTTAAAAAGCTAAATTACGCCCTAAAGTACATGTAGAATTGGCATTTTAACATACCGTTGTAAAGCTTGCGGCGTTTGTCGGCCGGGCGGCCAAAGCATTTTTCAAAATCCTCGTCGGCCGTAATAATAAAGTATTTGCGTCCCTTGCCCGGCACAAATAGCTTGCCCATGCTTTTGTAAAGCTCCTCGGCGGCGCGAATATCCAAAAGCCGCTCGCCGTACGGGGGGTTGCAAAGCAGCGCAAAACGCCCCTGCGGCAGCCGAAAGCTGCTAACATCGGCTTCAGCGGTGGTAACAAGCTCCCCCACCCCGGCCAGCCGGGCATTTTTTTGGGTTAGGGCAACGGCCTCGGGCAAAATGTCGCTGCCAAAGGCGTGGAACTCTACCCCGGTTTTTACAGCGGCAAGGCAGGCGGCGCGCTGGGCGGCAAACGCCTTGGCAAACGGCTCGCCAAAACGCTCGGCCGCAAAGGTGCGGCGCAGCCCCGGGGCAATGTTTTTAGCAATCATAGCGGCCTCTATTAATAATGTGCCGGAGCCGCAAAACGGGTCGTACAGCTGCGTATCCGGGTAAATTCCGGTTAAATAACACAAGGCGGCTGCCAGCGTTTCTTTAATAGGGGCGGTGGCCGAATGTTCACGGTAGCCGCGCTTGTGGAGCCCCGCGCCGGAAGTATCTATGCCAACCGTTACCCGGTTTTTTTGAATAGAAAAGCGTATTTTTTTGGTGGGCCCGCTTTCCTCAAACCAATCGCCGCCGTAGGCGCCGCGCAGCGATTCCACCACCGCTTTTTTAATAATGGCCTGGCAATCCGGCAGGCTGTGCAGCTGGGAGGAAATGCTGTACCCGGTTACGGGAAAAGAATCGGTTTTGGTTAAATACTGCCGCCAGGGCAAGGCCTTTACGCCGTCAAAAAGCTCGGTAAAGGTGGTGGCGGTAAAGCTGCCAACCTCAATTAACACGCGCTCGGCCGTGCGCAGCCCCAAATTTGCAGCCGCCAGGGTTTGCAGGCTGCCGCTAAAGCAAACCCGGCCGTTTTGCGCCTGCACCTGCTCGGCGCCAAGGCGTTTTAGTTCATCGGCCAGAATACCCTCTACCCCAAACAGGCAGGGTGCGTACATTTTAAAACTTTGCATACAATCACCTAACATAAAAGGCTGCCGCACCCCGGCCAAAGGGCTTTAAGGCAATTTGCCCGCACCCGGCCGTTTTGCGGCAACCGCTATAACTAAAATAAATTAAAATGGCTTAGGCTTAACCGCTAAACAGGCAGTTCAAACCGAAATTAGTTTTTTGGCGTTACACCTTTCACGCAGCGGCATTAACCGCGCGGCACCCAGCTGCCAAAGCCAAATTTTCCGCTATTCGCAGACAAATGAAGGCGGCGTAGGCTGCCAAAGCTTAAACCGAGGAGCAAACAAGCAAAGAAAAACAACCGCGACCGCACAACATTTAACCCCGTACGGCGTTTGGCCAAAGGCTGCCGGCCGGGCCGCCGTTTATTTACCTAGGCGGCATACCGCGCTTGGTGCGCCGCATATCGGCGTTTTTGCGCTTAAGGTCCGAGAATTTTTCATCGCTTTGCTGCTTAAATTTGTTCATCATTTCCTCAAAAGAGGCACCCTCCTGCTTGGGGGCCGACCACACAAAAGAGCTGTCGGGCTTGGGGGGCTCTGCCCGGCCGCGACGCGGGCGGGGGCGCTCCTCCTCGGCGCGTTTCATGCTAAGGCTGACTTTTCCGTCCTCCCCAATAGAAAGCACCTTCACCTTAACGGTGTCCCCTTCTTTTACAAAATCGCGAATTTCATTTACAAAGGTGCGTGCCACCTCCGAAATATGTACCATGCCCGTTTGGTTATCCCCAACATCTACAAAAACGCCGAATTTGGTAATGCCGGTAACCTTGCCTTCAATAATTTCTCCAACCTTTGCCTGCATACTCAGAAATGATCCTCCTAAGCTGTAAACAGCCGAATATATTTATATTTATTGACCGGAAAGGTCAACATAAACCTGTTCGTCCGGGTACACATAACCTAAACGCTCGCGCGCGGCCCGCTCTATCAGCTGCGATTCCGTTCCGCTCTCCAACAGGCGTTCCAGCTCGCCAACCTCTAAATTCTTAGCCTCTAAGGTGCTTTGCTTTTCGGCTAAATCGCGGCGGTGATTGGTTAATTGCACCTGGTAATTAATTAAAGAGATTAAAATATAAACGGAAAATGCAAGCAAAAGCAGACGCAAAATAACGCTTTTACGCCGTTTTTTAACAGCAATCATCTGCAACATCCCATTTTAAATAACAAATTTGCGCCGCCAAGGGCCGGCTGCACAGCCGCACACCGCAAAACAAAAAAGCCCAAAAACAACACTAATTTTATTATACACAAAGCGCCGGGCTGTTGCAAGTGTTTTTTTTAGTTTTAGCCCTTTAAATTAGGGTTTTTAGGGCTTTTGCTTTAATATTTTGCCTTTTACCCTGCGGCCAAGCCCCAAAGCACGCTGCGCCAACCTTAAAACGGCGCCTTTTAGCCGCTGCACCGCCCGCCGTAACGGCCGGCCCAAAGCCAAAATAAAATGGGAAAGCGTTACCCTTACCGCAAAAAAGCCTAAAAGCAGCATCGCAAAAATGTAGGCGCGCGGGCGGCCGTTTGTAGTAAGCAGCAGCAGGCAAAAAACAGCCACGCCGGCCACCGCCCAGAAAAGAACATCCTGCACCGCAACAAACCAAACACCCCGCCGAAACACAAAACGGTCCAGCCGCTGCAAATCGTAAAACAAGCAAAGGGCCGCCCCTATAACAAAGGCCAGCCCCGCTGCGCCAAATTGCCCGGCAGCCTCAATTTCCCACATTATTTAAAAACGCGGCTTAAAAAGCCTTCCCGCTTGGGGGAATCGTTGGTATACACCAAGGCGTACAGGTCCCCGGTAACCGAAAGATCGCCCGTTTGGGCGTTAAAGCTGCCCATTTTAAAATTGCTGCCCTGCAGCGTTAATTTTCCCATGGTGGTTTGCAGCAAAACCCGCTCCTCCTCAAACAATTCAACATCCCGCACGCCGGAAAGCGAAAGCTTTTTGCGTTGCTCTAAAATAAGGCTGTGCGGCGTGGTTGTTTGGTTTTGCGTTGGTTGCTCCGGCACGGTAATTTCCCCCTTTTTTTTACTTTACTTAAACCTTATGTTATTTTGCCGCGCTTTATGCCACCCCCGGCAGCGCCAATTGCCACAAAAATATTTTTGCATTGACAAAAGCCTAAAATTCTGCCATAATTTTAGTAAACCGGTTTGGTTAAACGTTTAAAATACCGTTTTAGTTTTATATAACTTTATATACACCGTCCCCAATGGAGGCCAAAATGATAAAAGAAAGCATTTTACAATTAAACAGCGGGGTCTGCAGCCTTGGCAACATTACCGTGCACCGCGGCCGCCCCAATACCGGGCGGTTTGTTTGCCGCGCGGGCGAAAAAAACTTTGACCGCTTTTTTTATATTATACAAGGCAGCTTTAACATTCAAAGCCAAAACCGCACCGTGCAGGCCAACGCCGGCTCGCTGCTTTACCTGCCGGCCGGTGTAGCGTACGAATCGCAGTGGACGGAGGATGTACCGGGCGAATACTACTCTTTTATGTTTTATTTGCAAAATGCAAAAACCGGGGCACACCTGCCGCTTTCAAAAAAAATTGAGCTTTTTAACGATGACGGCGAGCGTTCTGTTTTACAGCAAATAAGCCGCGCCTGCAACATTTACCTGCAGCACGAAAAATATTGCGGGCTGCTGCTGCAAGGCATTTTTTACGAAATTACAAAATCTATTTTAGCGGGGCTGGAGCAAAAAAAGCTGCTTGCCAACAAAAAATCGGCCGAAATATACCACGCCATTTTGTACCTAAACAGCAACTATATGCAAGAAATTTCCACCGAGCAGTTAGCCGCCTTGTGCTGCCAAAGCCCGGCAACCTTTCGGCGTATGTTTAAAAAATACAAGGGCATTTCCCCCATGCAGTACCGCACAAAATTGCGGCTGAACCACGCGCGTGAAATGCTGAAAAGCGGCTGCTTTACCGTAAGCGAGGTAGCCGATTTACTGCATTGCACCGATGTTTCGCATTTTTCAAAGCAATACCAGCAGCAGTTTGGGCGCCGCCCCTCGGCCGATACCCCGAAATTTGATTAAAATATACCAATTTAATATTAAAATTTACATTGTAATTAAACCGCAAAATTTGTACACTTAAAGCATAGGCAGCCAAACCGCTTGCCTGTGCTTATTTTTTAATTTAGGTGGTAATAGCAATGAAAGTTAAAATTGGTATTGTAGGCTACGGCTACTTCTCGCGCGATTTTATTAACCTGTTTAGCAAGCACCCGGATGTTGAAAAAATTTGCATAGCAGAGCTGGTGCCCGAGCGGAGGGAGGAAATTCGGCGCGATCACCCGGGTTTTGAGGTTTACAGCTCTTACGAGGATATGTTAGACCACAAGGCCGACATTAACTGCGTTGGCATTTTTACGCAGCGGCATTTGCACGCCAAAATGGTGATTCAAGCCCTTAAAGCCGGCAAAAATGTTTTTTCGGCCGTGCCCATTGCCTGCACTATTGAGGATATTGAGGAAATTGTGCGCCTGGTAGAAAAAACCGGCCTAATCTACATGATGGCCGAAACCTGCTACTATTACCCCGACGCCATTTTTTGCCGCGAAAAGTACAAAGAGGGCGCCTTTGGCAAGTTTACCTACGCCGAGGCGCAGTATTACCACGATATTCGCGAAATGTACCACGACTTTAGCCACAGCGGCGGCCCGAACTGGAAGCGGGTTGCCGGTATTCCCCCCATGTTTTACCCCACCCACTCTATTTCCGAAATATTCCCGGCCATTGGCCAGCACGCGGTAAAGGTTTCCTGCATGGGTTACCGGGACGATTTTCCCGATGAAATTTACGGCGAAAAGCTAAACGATTTTGAAAACCCGTTCAGCAACGAAACCGCTATTTTCAGAATGTCGGGCGGCGGCGTAGTGCGTATTAACGAATTCCGCCGGGTGGGCATTAACAAGCCCTCTACCTACATTACCTGTTTTTACGGCGAGCAGGGCGCGTACGACCGCATTGCCGATAAATTCTACTTTCAAACCGCCCCGTACATTGACCGCAACGGAAACACTCCGCAGCGCACTTTAACCGATGTTTCGGAGCTGCTGCTGCCCTACTACTACAAAAAGCTGCGGGACGGCCAACTAAAGCCGGAGGAAATTACCCGCCCTTGGGATGAAAATACCTCTAAAATTAATGTAGATGTTATTGTAGGCGGCGCCGATATTCAAGATAAATCCCGCCTGCCCAAAAGCTTTAGGGAGGACCACCCCACCGGCCACATGAACTCTCACCCCTATTTGGTAGACGATTTTTGCCGCGCCGTGGTAGAGGAAAAGCTGCCCCCGAACAACGCCTGGGACGCCGCCCGTTACATGGTGCCCGGCCTGGTGGCGCACCAGTCGGCTTTAAAAGACGGCGAGCTGTTAGAGGTGCCCGATTTTGGCGAGGCCCCCGCTAAGTTTGAGCGGCTGACCTACACCAAAAAGGATTATTACGAGGATTAACGCACAAAAGGGCAAGCCCAAGGGTTTGCCCCTTTGCCTATTAGGCTAATTTAGGCCCGCTTTTGGTGCCATTTGTAAGGAGAAAAAGCAATGAAATACAGCAGCTGTATTGATATGATGTTTGCCGACCTGCCTTTTGAAAAACGGTTTAAAGCCGCGGCCGATTGCGGGCTGAACGCCGTAGAATTTTGGAAGTGGAGCAACAAAAACTTAGATTTTGTTTGCAAAGAGCTAAAAAACAACGGGCTGGGGTTTTCGGTGTTTAATATTGACAGCCAAAACGAGCAGCTTTCTTACGACCTTTCCCGCGGGATTTTGAACGCCGGCCGCGCGGAGGAGTTTGTAGCAGCGCTGAAAGAAAGTATTCCGGTTTACAAAAAATTAAACGCCGCCGGCATGATTGTTTTAATTGGCGAAACCATTAAGAATTTAAGCACCGAAGCCCAAAACGCCAACATTTTAAAGTGCCTGAAGGCGGCCGCCCCGCTGGCCGAGGAAAACGGCGTTACCCTGGTGGTAGAGCCGCTGAACAGCTTTGACCGCGAAAATTACTATATGCCCTACGCGGCCGATTTGTTTAAAATTTTAAACGAGGTTAACAGCCCGGCGGTTAAAATGCTTTACGACATTTACCACCAGCACAAAATGGGCGATTTTAGCTTAGCCGAAATTGAGCGCAATTTAGCGCGCATTGGCCATTTTCATGTAGCAGATTGCCCCGGTCGGCACGAGCCGGGCACCGGCACGGCCAATTATGTTGCCATTTTAAAACGCCTAAAGGCTTTAAATTACGGCGGATACATTGGGCTGGAATACCGCGCCACAAAGCCGGATAGCCAAACCCTGAACTTTATAAATGAGGTAGAAAATAAATGATTAAAACAGCTATTATCGGCACGGGGATGATTGCCAGCTCAGCCCACATTCCGGCTTATCGCAGCCGCAGCGATGTGTTTGAGCTGGCTGCCGTTGCCGATGTAAACCTAACCGCCGCCAAAGCGCTGGCCGCCGAGCAGCACATTGAAAAAGCCTTTGAAAGCACCGAGCAAATGTTAAAAGAGGTACGGCCGCAACTGGTTTCAATTTGCGTGCCGAACGCCTTTCATTACAGCTTGGTAAAGTTAGCGCTGCAATACGGCGCTAATGTGCTTTGCGAAAAGCCGCTGGCCTTTTCCTACGCCGAAGCAGCCGAGCTGTTTGGCTTAGCCAAAGAAAAGGGGCTGCTGCTAATGGCCTGCCAAAGTATGCGCTACACGCCCGACCGCCAGGCGGCAAAGGCCTTTGTGCAAAGCGGCAATTTAGGGCAGCCTTACTACGCCTCCTTTTCTCGCATACGGCGGCGCGGTATTCCCTACTGGGGCACCTTTCACATTAAAAAATTCAGCTGCGGCGGCGCCCTGTGCGATATTGGCGTGCATATGTTAGACGCAGCTTTGTGGCTTATGGGCAACCCCGAAATTCAATCGGTCAGCGGGCGGTGCGGCAAGCACCACGCCAACGAGCTGGGCGACCTTGCCGCCAGCGGCGCCCGCACCGGTTCGGTACAAAATATGCGCAAATTTAACCCCAACGAGATGGATGTTGAGGACTTTGCCGCCGGTACCATTACCTTTAAAAACGGCTGCACCCTGCATTTTACGGTGGCTTGGGCCGCTAATATGCCCGAAAGCTCCGACATTCGCCTGGTGGGGGAAAAGGCCGGTATTGATGTTGTTCCCGGCACGGTCTACAAAGGCGAAAATACCAACGAAAAATTGCAATTTTTGCCCGATAAATACAAGGATGAAGCCTTTCCCGGCCACTTTCACCTAATTAACAATTTGGCAAATGTTTTGCAAAACGGCGCCGTGCCGGATATTTTGCCGGAGCAAACAATACAGGTTTCGGCCGTTATTGGAATGTTTTACCGCTCCTGCGAGTTGGGCAGGCCGGTACTGTGGGAGGAAATTTTAAATGATTAAAGCTGTTATTATTGGTTGCGCACACATGCATGTAAACGAGGTGGCGCTTTACATTCACGAGGAGCCGGCCATGCAGCTGGCCGCGTTCAGCGACCCGGAGCCGGCCGTTTTGGAGCTAACCAAAACCCGCTACACCCGGGGCTGGAACATTGAAAATGTAAAGCAGCACTATTGCAGCAATTATTACGCCGATTATTTACAAATGTTAGACGCCGAAAAGCCGGACATTGCCTTTATTTTAACCGAAACGGCCCGCAAGCCGGAGGTAGTAGAGCAGTGCGCCCTCCGCGGCATTGATATTAGTATTGAAAAGCCCATGGCCGTTAATTTTGACGAAGCGCTTAAAATTAAGCGCTCGGTAGAGCTGTACGGCATTACGGCCGTTGTAAACTGGCCGCTAACCTGGCGCCCCTACCTGCACCAAATGAAGCAGGTGTTAGAAACCGGCATGGTGGGTGAACTAATTAAAATTCGCTTTTTAATTGGCAATACAGGCCCGGTTGGGCGCGGCGCCATGCACCGCGGCGTTTTACAGGCGGCCGAGGAAATGACCGATTTGCAAAAATCTAAAATGTGGTGGTACCAAAAGGAGCAAGGCGGCGGTGCGCTGCTTGATTTTTGCTGCTACGGCTGTATGTATTCTAACTGGATTACCCAAGGCCAGGCCCGAACCGTAACGGCGGTTTCGGGCAACCTGGCAACCCCTTTTGCTAATATTTGCGATAACGCCGTTAGCTTAGTGCAGTACGAAAACACCTTAGCCGTGCTGGAGGGCACTTGGACCACCCCCTCTTACGCCATTCCGGCCGGGCCAACACTTTTTTGTAAAGACGGCGTAATTAGCTGCGAAAAGGCAGCCGACGGCACCGTAACCGTGCACGTGCGCGACATTTACGGCAAAGAGCTGCCGCTGCCGCCCTTTACCTATCCCGCGCATTTAAAAAACATTGCAACCGAGTACGCCAACCATGTTAAAACCGGCGCCCCGGTGCACGAAACGCTGCAGTTTCAATTTAACCTTTCTACCATGGCTATTTTAGATGCCGCCGTGCGCTCGGCCCAAAGCGGCCAAACCGCCGCCGTGCAAAACAGCGTATGGGGTTAATTGCCGATATTGAGCGCGCCTCGAACCACGACGGCCCGGGGCTGCGCAGCGTTGTTTTTTTTAAGGGCTGCCCGCTTGCCTGCAAGTGGTGCCACAACCCGGAGTGCATTAGCTTTCAGCCGCAAACCCTGTTTTACCCCGAAAAATGCATTGGCTGCGGGCAGTGCAAAAACGGCTGCTACAGCGGCGCGCGGGTGCCCTGCGGGCAGGAGATGACGGTTGACGCCGTTTTAGAGCAGCTGCTGCAGGACGCCGCCTATTACCAAAACAGCGGCGGCGGGGTAACCTTTTCGGGCGGGGAACCGCAAGCGCAGCCGGAATTTTTAAACGCCCTGTTAACCGCCTGTAAAGCCCGCAAAATTCACACCGCCATTGAAACCGCCATGCCGGTGTACTACCCCGAAATTTTAAAAAAGGCCAATTTATTACTGGTTGATATTAAAATTTGGGACGACGCTTTGCACCGCGAATACACCGGCGTTAGCAACCGCCAAATTTTAAAAAATATTCGGGCGGCCGACGCTTTGGGGGTGCCAATGGTTATTCACACGCCAATTGTTCCCGGCGTAAATAACAATAAACAAAACATTTTGGCCATTAAAGCCTTTTTAAAGCCCTTTAAAAATGTTACAAGGTACGAGCTGCTGCCCTACCACCCGTTAGGGGTGCCTAAGCAGCGGGCTTTAGGGCAAACGCCCGTAGAATTTAAAATTCCAACCGCAAAAGAAATGGAGGAATTACAGCGCTATGCTGACTTACCGTGACCGTTTGGCGCAAATGCGCGCCACCAAAATTAAACACACCCTGCAAAAGCGGGACCAAAACGGCTACACCGACTTAGACGATTTTGGCACCGTGCCGCTGCCAAAGGGCTACCATGTTGACCCGTGGTACAACAGTGATACCGGCAGCTTTTACGGGTTTGACGGCATGAGCGAAAACTTTTGTCGCGTGCTGGCGGCACAGCCGCCCTATGTTGACCCGGTAGAAATGCTTTGCGGCCGCTGGCGCGATATGCTGGTAAACTACCGCGGCGACCTGCATTACATGCCGAACTGGATGAAAAAAGACCCCAAGCTGCGCCAGTTTACCGAAAAAGAGGTTACCAACCAGTGGAGCAAACGGTGGGATGAAAAGCGTTTTCCTTACGACGAACTAAAGCCCTGGCAGGTTAAGTACAACATTACCAGCGGCATTGACGGCGACGCCCACTTTGCCTGCGACTACCGCATTGGCCTAAAGCTGGGCTTTGGCGGGCTGCTGGAAAAGGTTCGCCACTACCGCGGCGTAAACCCCGAAAAGGCCGATTTTTACAACGCCGAGGAAAAGGTGCTGCTGGCCATAATAGATTTTGTTGACCGGCACATTAAAAAAATTGAGCAGCTGCTGCAAACCGAGCAGCGCCCCGAGCTGCAAAAAAGCCTGCAAACAATGCTGCAAAACAACAAGGCCGTGCGGTACGGCGCGCCCAAAACCTTTGCCGAGGCTTGCCAGTGGGTGGTTTATTTTAACTGCTGCTCCCGCATTTACACGCGGGACGGCGCCGGCTTTCAGTTAGATACTTTACTGTACCCGTACTACGAAAACGATGTAAAAGCCGGAATTTTAGACGACGAAACCGCAAAATTCTACATTGCCGACTTGCTGCTTACCGACCCGCATTACTACCAGCTTTCGGGCGTAGACGCCGAGGATAAGGATCTTACCAATCACCTTTCCTATTTAATTTTAGACGCCGCCGACGAAATTGATATTGCCTGCAACCTTTCGGTTCGGGTACACGAAAACTGCGACCCCGCCTTTTTAAAAAAAGCGGTTGCCTGCCTGTTTAAGCACAAAAACGGCTGGCCGCGCTTTTGCGGCGACAAGGCCCTTGCCGAAGGCTACATGAAAAACGGTATTGATAAAAAAACCGCCCGCGAGCGCATTGCCGTTGGCTGCAACTGGATGTGCGTGCCCGGCCGGGAATACCCCATGAATGACACGGTTAAAATTAACATTGCCAAGGTTTTAGAGCAAGCGTTAATAGATTTAAAGCAAGGCGAAAATTATTCTTGCAGTGAATTGTTTTCTGTTTTTTCCCGTCACTTAAAAAAGGCAGTTGAGGTAGTAGCCGCCGGGGTTAATTTGCATTTAGATCACCAGTGGCAGGTTACGCCGGAGCTGGTAATGAACCTTATGATGCACGGCAGCATTGAGCAGGGGTTAGACAGCTCGCAGTGCGCCGAGCTGTTTACCGTTGGGGTAGACGGCGCCGGGCTGGCCGTAGTGGCCGACTCGTTTGGCGCCATAGAAACCCGAATTGAAAAGGAAAAGGCCCTAACCTGGCCGGAGCTGTTTGAGGCGCTGGAAAACAATTTTAAAAACGAGCGGATTCGGCTCATGCTGCAATCGGCCCCGAAATACTGCGGTGGCGGCACCGCGGCCGACGCCTGGGCAAAAAAAATTACTGAAATTTGGGTTGAAACCGTAAAGCAGCAGCCCATGCCAAAAGGGCGGCAGTTAATTCCGGGCTGGTTTTCTTGGAGCCGAACCATTGAATACGGCTCCAAGGTAGGGGCAACCCCCAACGGCCGCCGGCAGGGCGAGCCTATTTCGCACGGGGCAAACCCCAACCCCGGCTTTCGGCAGGATGGCGCCGTTACCGCACAGGCCAACGGCATTGCGGCGGTGCAATGCGGCTACGGCAACACCGCGCCTTTGCAGCTGGAGTTTGACCCATTAATTGGTGCCGATGAGGGCGGCATTGAATTTGTAACCGCCCTAATTAAAACCCATTTTGAGCAAGGCGGCACCTTAATTAACATTAATGTGTTAGACGGCGAAAAGCTGTTAGCCGCCAACAAAAACCCCGACCTCTACCCCGATTTAGTGGTTCGAGTAACCGGGTTTACGGCTTATTTTGCCTCGCTCTCCCCCGAATTTAGGCAGTTGGTAGTTAACCGCTTTTTAAGGGGAAATTAAAAGTACGGTTATTTTTAAAAAAAGCCCCCGCTGTATTAATTTACAGCGGGGGCTTTTGGCGCAAGGTTTTAACAGCATATTTTAAATTTGTTAGCCAAATTTTTTGGCAGTATTAAATGAATGGGCCGCAGCCGTTGCTTTACGGGTTTGGGGGGCTGTTTTTAGTGTTTTGCCCCTTAGCCAAATTGGCTTTTTGCCGTTTTTTGTTTTGGTGCCTAACCGCCAAAGCAATTGCTGCAACCGCAGCCGCAACCAGCAAAATAAACGGCAGCCCCGAAAGTAAAATTACAAACAGCTCGGTAAAAAAGGTGCCCAGCGTGTGCAGGCTGCCGCTAAAGCCGTTGGCAATTCGGCCCCAAACGGTGCTGCCGTCGGCCGCGCTGTTTTGCGCCTGCAAAACCGTTAGGGTAACCGTATCAAATTCAATTTCGTTGTTGTACTTTTTAAGCTTAGCCTCGGTAGCCTCTATTTGGCTAATTACTTCGGTCAACTGCTTTTGTACCGCCATAATGTCCGAAAGGCTGTTGGCCCTTTTCAGCAACGCCTCTAAAGCCTGTTTTTCTGCCTTTAAGGCCGAAAGGCGGCTTTCGGTATCTATGTAGGCGTCGGTAACGTCCAGCACCTGGCTGCTTTGCTTGGTTACGGTGCTGTTTTGGGCAATGTAGCTTGTTAAGCTGCCGGTTTTTTGGCTCGGAACCCGTAAAACCAGCTCGCCGGTTGTTTCACCGTTGTAGCCCTCGGTGCTTTGGGTAGAGCTTTCAACATACCCACCGGCGGCGGTTACCTGCTCGGTTACCGATTTTACAAAATCGGTAAAGCTTTGCGTTTTGGTTGTAATTTCGTAGTTTTTAATCAGCTTGCGCTGCTGTGCTAAATCCGTTAGCGTGCCAAGCTCGGCACTGTCGTTCGTCGTGTTTTCGGCCGTTTCGTTGGCAGCGTAGGCCTTACCCTTGCCCGCCGAATTGGTTTTGCCGGCGCCGCAGCCCGCAAAAGCCAAAACCGTTAAAATTAGTGCCAGTAAAAGTGCAAGTAGTTTTTTCATTTTTCCTTCCCCCACCGCAGCGTTTTACGCCGTTATTTTGTGCTTTTCTACGGTTATTGTAACATATTATAACCGCCTTTGCAACAAAAAAGAAAAACCACCGCCTGCCGCGGCAGTGCCTGTTCAAGTCGGCTGCTGCCAAAGCCGGCTGCTATCAAAGTAAAAGTCTATCAAGGTGGGGAGCTATTAAAGCGGAAGCCAACCAAAGCGAGAAGCTATCAAAGCGGGAATTTACCAAAGTGGGAAACTATCAAACCGCGGGCTGCCAAAGCTAAAGCCAACCAAAGCTGGCAAGCTTCAAACCAAGGGTCTGCCGCCCTTGCCAAATTTAAAGCTATTGCCTTTAAGCTTTTTTGGCGGCGCTTTGGGCCGATAGCTTTTGCAGCTTTTTGCGCTGAATGTATTCGGCAATTAAACCCACAAAGCCCGAAAGAATGGCAATAACCCCGCAAATAATAGCGGTGGTGTTGCTGTGCAAAATATCGTAAACCAACCAAAAGGATTGCCCTGCAATTGCCCCCAGCTTTGTTACCAGCAAATTAGAGGAATACAGCGCCGGAATAATAATGGCAGTGCCCGTCATTGGCAGCAGGCTAAGCGCCCCCTCCCACGAAAGAAAGGTAGAAACCATGCTAACCGCCACAAACAAAACCGGCCACGCCGCGTGGTGAAAAATTTTGTACCTGCCCTTTAGGGTAAACACAACCTCCCGCACAATGCCAATACCGTTTAACACCCCGCCGGTTATTGCCCCGCAAAACAGGTGGTTTAAAAGCCACAAAACATCTGATACCAGCTTTAACGCCAAAATGTTCTGCCGCTTTGTGCTAACATAAATCAGCAGCGTTTCGGCAATGGCAATGTACCCAATAATGGTTGAAATTTTTAACAGCGTTGAAGACATAAATAGTTTTCCTCGGTTTCTTATTATTGTGCTGCGGTTTTAAAGCTGCAATTCGCAAGCCTGCACCGCGGCCAACCAGCCCTTGTACTTTTCAAGCTCAAAGGCCGGCGCACCGTACAGGTAGGTGTTTACAAAGGGCTTGCCGTCTACCGTGTATTCAATAAGCAGCATACCCTTGTCAGAATACATCATGGGTAAAAATCCAACCTCGGTGTTGGCGTTGGGCGCCGCCGTGCAGCTGCCGCTAAACAGCTCGCTGCCGGTTTCAAGGTCGGTTAGCTTTACGGTAACCTTGGCCGGCTTTAGGGTGCCGTTGGCAACCAAAACGGGGTGCCCCCAGCTTTGCATTTCGCCAACCAGAGCAAGCACCGGGCGGCTAACGCGTTTTAGGTAGTAATACGCCAGCTTTTTTTCGTAAAAATAATCAACCGCAGCGCCCGAAATATTTGGCCAGCCGTCAATTAAATTCCACCAAACAATTCCGCCCATGCTGCTCATATTGGCGCGCACGCGCTCTACAAAAAACTTCAACGCCTCGGCCTGCGAAATTTGCGAGGCCAAAATGCAGCGGTCCAGCTCCTGCGGTACGGCCCCAAACAGCTGTTTAATTTGTTTAAAGGTAACCTCCATTAGCTGGGTGCGGTTTTGCTGGTCGGTAGAATGTAAGTTCCACTGGCAGCTGCCGTTATAAGGCCACAAATGCGCCGGCTCAATAAACCGCTTTAGGCTTGTTTCGGCCGGCAAGCCGCGGTAGCCAATTTCGCTAACAAAATAGGCCTTAGAGTTTTGGTAAAAGCTGCTTTTAAAATAATCGCGTGGGCCCCAAAGGTGGTCCTCCGGGTAATAGTCGTTGCCCAAGGCCCAGGCTTCGT
>CABQLY010000009.1 GCA_902465155.1 uncultured Oscillospiraceae bacterium
TCGGTGTCGTACCCAACCTGCACCGCAAGGCAAATTGACTTTGCATAATCGCCTCGCCCGCACAGCAACGCTGCCGCCACGATCATGGCGTTGGGAATGGTGTGGCAAGCAAAGCCCTCGTACTGTTTATAATCTTTGTTGATTTTTGCAAAAATATCCATGTAATCTAACCCGGCACGGTAATCGGCTAACACCTTTTCCAGTTCCTTGTAAAGGCGGCTGGTAGCCGGAATTTGCGCCATGCCGGCCAACACAATTTGCTCCATATTGTTGGTAACGGCAGCTGCCGCCAGCATGGCCGCAACAAACATTTCGCCGTAAATGCCGTTTTTGGTGTGCGAAATACAGGCGTCTCGGTAAGCCATTTCGGCAGCCAGTTCAGGGTTGCCAGGGTTAATGTACCCAAAATAATCGCCCCTAATTTGCGCCCCAATCCATTCACGGTAAGGGTTTTTGTGGCTGGCCGAATCGGGCGGCAGGTAGCCCTTAATAAAATTGCAGTAGGCAACGCGCTCAGCAGTACAATAGGCGTTTTTGTTTTGGTTTTCCAGCCAAATGTTTGCAACATCCAGCGGAGTAAAATCGCGCCCGTGCTCTTCAATTAAAATTTGTGCCAAAACTGTGTAATTGGTGTCGTCGTCAGACGGAATACTCTCAATAATATCGGCGTAATAAGCTTGTTTGGTGGGAAAGTTGTATTTTTCCTCGCGCTCTTTGGTAAAGTCGGTAGAAAGCAGATAACGGTGCATGGGAAAATTGTTGGTTTCTTTTAAAAAGTCAATAAAGGTCTGTGTTTTAACGCCTTCAGCTTTTTTGCCTAAAAAGCATCCGCAAATACGCCCTACCCAAGCGCCTTTAATTTTTTGCGGTAGCTCGGTTTTGTTGTATACAGTCGGCAGGGGGTAGGGTCTCCTCAGTGCTTTAATCTCGTTTAAATCGTTAGGCTCTGTAAAACTAAAATTGCTGCGTTGTTTGGTATTTAAAATAATATGAAACAAAATGTCGGCCAGTTGTTCTTTTTCTCCACTTGTGGGCAACATAGAAACTGCTTTAAAAACATCACGGTAGGCTTCAATATCAAGCCCTTCTTCAACGCATTGTTCAAACTCACGGCTTAAACCGCCGTTGCTTGTGTAAAAATCCCACATTTGCATTTTGTTGTATTGCGGAACAATTTGCGTGTTTCCGGCAATTTCGTTTACCTCCCGGGCGTCCCTGTCTAACACTAAAGAGTCTAACGAAACATCAAATTGTTTACAAATTTTAACGAGCTTTTCAATATCCGGAGTAGACTCACCCGTCTCCCATTTTTGTACCGACTGCCGCGATACCCTAAATAAATTGGCAAATTGCTCCTGCGTCATGTTCGCTTTGCTGCGTAATTGGTAAATTGTTTGATTTAACATCCTAGAACCCCCAAAAAAATTAGCTTTTCGCCTTTTAAAGCCGTGTACGGCAGGCTGTTTGCCGCGTTGCAAAGCGCCGTTTTTAAAGCTTTAAAAAATAACGCCCTGTTTTGGTTTTAAATTTTTTTACACGGCTTGCAGCGGTTTGTTATAATGCAATTCAGGTAAAATAGTCAATGCGGCGCTTTGTGGTAATTATAGCACTATAAATTTAAAAAAACAAGTAACCCAAAATTGCAATTTTGGCAACCGGCAGTTGCGGGTAAAAATATTATTTTTTACGGCAAAATTGCTTAAAAAACAGAACCTATTTAAAAAAAGGATAGATTTTCTATGTTTTTTTAACAAGCTTTTCTGTCTTTTCTGCAAAGTATAGAAATGTTATAATAATTATACAAAGCAATAAAAATATACCGTAAAACAATTTTTGGGGGATTTTTATGAAAAAACTTGTTTCGCTTATTCTTAGCCTGGTGCTGGTGGCCGTTAGCGTTACCGGCTCGCTAATTTTGGCAACCGCCAATAATGGCGAGCAGCAAAGCCTGGGCCTTGCCGCTAACTGGAAGCTTTACGAAAACAAAACAGCTACCATTGGCGAAACCGGCACGCCGGCCGCCAGCTGGGCCACGGTAGCCGATAATACCAACGCCAAATATTTACATAACGGTACCTCCTCGGTAAAATTCAGCTGTGTTGCGCAGCGCGGCGCAACCGAGTTTTCGGTAAAAAAGAATACCGATTACGAGTTGAGCTTTTTGTATTATAACGAAAGCTTAAACGCCGCCGGTACCTACGCGCTTTCGCAGGTTGCGGTAGTGCTGCCAAACGGCTCGGTAGCTAAAAAAGACGCCTTAGCGTATATGGACGGCGGCAGCGGCACCGGCACCACCAAAACGGCCGAGTGGCAGCGCATTGCCTTAAACTTTCATTCGGGCGAGAACACTACTTTGGCGCTAACTATTTTATTTGCGGTTTCCCCAGTGTACATTGACGATTTTTATTTGGTAGACCTTAGCAGCAACAACCCTAATAAGGCCGGAAATTGGACCCTCTACGAAAATAGCAGCAAAAAGGTTGGGGCCGAAGGCAAATTGGCCGGTTCTTGGGCTACCGTTAGCCAGAATAGCAACGCTAAATTTACGCACAGTGGCGCTGCCTCGTTAAAATTCAGCTGCATTTCGCAGCGCGGGGCGGTAACCCTGCCGGTAGAGCAAAACAAAAATTACGAATTAAGCTTTTGGGCTTTCTCTGAAAAATTAAACGCAGCCGGCACCTATTTTCTTTCTCAGGCCACTGTTCTTGTGCCGGAGGGGGAGGTTGACCCAAAGGGGAAGGACTGCTTAGGCAAGGCCGACGCACAGGGCCTGAGCAAAACCGTTAACACCTGGGTAAAAATAACCGTTCCCTTTAGCTCCGGCAGCAACAGCGCCGTTGTGTTCAGCCTGCTGTTTGGCTCCTCACCGGTTTATGTAAGCGAAATTGTCTTGGCCGAAAAAACCGAAAATCCCCCAACCCCAACCGGGCCGGAGGGCTGGACCGTTTACCAGTGGGACACCAAAGAAATTGGCCAAAACGGCACGCTCGGCCCCGCTTGGGCAACCGTTGAAAAAGAAACTACCGGCGAGCACGACAGCAACGGCGACGGGCAATCTATTCACATTAAAGCTCTATCCCAACGGGTTGCCAATTTGTTTACGGTTAAAAAGAACGCCGACTACGCCTTAACCTTTAAATATTTTGTAACCGAGCTAAACACCGCTAAAACTTACAGCTTGTCGGTGGCCGGCATTACCACCGAAAACGGCTCTGTTGAAAAAAATAAGGATGGGTTTTACTCTTACCTTGACAGCGGCTCGGCTTATGTAGCCAATGACGGGCTGATTAAAAACAAACAACCCTATGCAGGCTCAACTGCCTCCACCGTTACCGGCAAGTGGCAGCAGGTTAAGCTGCCCTTTCACTCCGGAAATAATGAAAAAATGGCGTTGGTGCTGGTTTCGGCCGTTTCCTCTATGTGGATTGATGAACTTACCCTAACCGAAGAAAAGGTAACGCCGCCGGAAAAAGATTACGGCACGCCGAAGGACCTTTGGACCATTGATTTTGAGGATACCAGTAAACAATATTCCAGCATGAATGGCATTGATGTAGTAGATGTTGTTGGTTATAACGGCCAAAAAACAAGAGCGCTGCACACTGTGCCCGGCAATTACAGCTATTCGTTATTTTTAAACTACAATACAACCACTACCGATACCGACCCGATTTATACCATTCCCGTTTTGCCCGAGCGGGTTTATGAGCTTAGCTGGCGGGTAAAAATTAAAGAAAATACCGGCGCCATTGATTGGTTCTCGTTTTACCAATACTACAACGGTAAAATGGCCAATATTGCAAACATTCAAAATGAAAAGCAGGGGGAATGGCTCTATTACAAAATAATTTTAATTACCGAAGAGCAGCAAAATCGCTTTAGCTTTACCTTTAACGCCGGAAAGACTGTGCCGGAGGTTTGGGTAGACGATATTAACCTGGTTTTAACACATTATCAAGCTTTTAACGGCTACAATGGTCCGCAAAAAAGAACTGTAATTAATTTTGACGACTATTTGGTTCCCTTAAACGGCGACGCCGTTGAGGTTGCCGAGGGCCCCGCCTACAACGGGCAGGTAAGCAACGCCCTGCACACCATAGAGGGGGAATACGGCTGGTCGCAAACCGTTAACTATTCAACCGCTACCACTTATTCAGATAAAGTATTTACCATTCCCGTAAAGCCCAACACGCTTTACAATTTTAGCCTGCGAGCCTACGCAAAATCTAAGGGCAAGCAAACGGTAGATGTACCGTATGTTTGCGTGTATATTGATTTTGCAACCAAAAATGTAATGCACCTGGCATATAAGCTAAAGTACCAAAACAATAACAAATGGGTACCGTTTGAAAAATCTTTTTTAACGCGGCCGGACCAAACCATGATCTCTATTACCATAGATTTTTCAAAATCGGTTGCGGATATGTATATTGACGATCTTGTTTTGGAGGAGGTTGAGCCGGGTATTACACAAAATACCGCGCTTTCCTACTGTGAGCAGCCGTATAACCTGCTTAGCGGTAACGCCTCGGCCGCGGCAGCCGTAAGCCAAAATAAAACCTCGGTTACAAAAATTAGCTTAACGCCGCTCACGCTTTACACCTTTGGCGCAACCTTGCAGGGCAGCGGCAGCGAGGTGTTCCTTTCCGCCAACGGGAGCGACCCTATTGGCCCCTCGGTTGCCGGGGAGAATTATAATGGCAGAATAACCGGCAAAGCCCAAAAAACAAGAACCGCTTACCAGTTTGTAACACCGTCGAGCGGAGAGGTTTATCTTGTTATTAAAAACAAGGGCAATTTGCAGCTTTCTAATGTTATGCTGTTTCAAACCAAATCTAATTCCGGCGATAGTTGGGATTTAGGGCTTGAGCAAAACCCCAACATTGCGCCCGAGCAAATTGGCACGGTAGAAAATTTGGTTGCCATTGGCAGTGCCGAGGAACAAGCCCTGTACAACGGCGAAACCCCGGCAACCGGTGACGCCGGCATTTTGCCCGCAGTAATTATTTTAGTATTAACCGCCGGCGCTGGCACCGTTTTAATGCTAACCGGCAAAAAAGGGGGAAAGCACCATGTCTAACATTTTAAAAAGGCTTATTTGCCTGGCTTTAACCTTAGCCCTGGTGCTGGCTGCCACCGGCTGCTCGGGCAAAAAAAGCAGCGGCAAGAAAAATGGCGGCAAAAAAAGCACCGCTGCCGTTACCAGCTCCGATTTTTCTAATTTTTCATCATCGGAAACCGACGAACCGGTTGAGGAGGAAAAGGACGAGGACTTTGAGGACCTGCCGGAGGAACCGCCCGAGGGCGAATTACAGACCTTAACCGTGCAAAACGGCAGCGCGCCTACGGTTGCAAATTTTAAGGGGTTAAACTATGTTTTTCACCCGTGGGGATACTTAACCGATTTAAAAAATGACAAGCAAAATTACAACGAAAGCCAGCGCAAAACCGAATTAGAGCGCATTGAAAAAATGGGCATAAAATCTATTCGCGCTTACTATGGCAGCCAGCTTGCCTGGGACGCCCAGCAGCAAAAGTTTGATTTTGACAGTCGGCTGATGAAAGAATATTACGCCTTTTGTTTAGATTTGCAAAATCTTGGGATAGATTTAGCAGTATCTGCCAATTGGTCCTTAGCTGCATTTTTAAAAGATGGATTTACAGGCAATTTTGAAAGCATTGGCAGCTTTGACTCGGTTGGCTTTGGTGTAAAAGGCGATTTGGCCGCCACTTGCCGTAACTACCGCGCCTTTATGTCCCAAACTGCAACGGCCCTGCAGGCGCACGGCGTTAAAAATGTAAAGTACTTTTTAGGGTACACCGAGTGTAATAACACCTTTAACAGCGAAAATCAAGACAAAGAAACTATGCTGGAAAAACGCGATTACGACCGCCTGTACCCAATTTACGACGCGGCTATTACCGCCTTAGACGCCGGCCTAAAAGATTCCGGCCTGCGGCAAAGCTACAAGGTTGTTGCCCCGTGCGACAACTGGCGTGCCGATGACGGCAGCGAAACCTACTCCCGCTTAGTGCGCTACACGCTGCAAAACCTTGCCGATAAGGTAGATATTATTGGCTCGCACCGCGGGTACGACCGCTCCACCGAATATCCGGCCGATAATTATTACTTTATTCCGCAGGAGAATTTGCAGGAGTGTAAAGACGAGGTTGCCGCCGCCGGTAAGGAATTTTGGATTGACGAATACAATGTTGCGGTAAGTGAAAGTAACACTTCAACCATTGACCTGTTCCGCCAAAGCAACAACAACCCCTTTAAGGGCACGGCCTTAGGCGCAATGACCTCCAGCGTTTTAAACATGGGCGCCGCTAATGTTTACCTGTGGGCGCTGGCCGACCAACAATGGCACAACAGCACAAACAACGGCGGGTTTATTAACGGCCTGCAAATTCAAGGCTATTTACCCTCGCTTTTTGTTAGCTACACCCCAATGAAAGCCTGGTACGCCGCCGGTTTAATAACCAAATACTTAGGCAGCGGCAAAGCCTATTATTGCGATGAGGGCGACGCCGTTTACACCGCCTGCGTACAGCGGGACGACGGAAACTGGACCTTTGTGGTTACCAACTACAACGCCGAGGAAGTAAACATTAAGCTGCAGCTTGAAAAATCAATTGGCGGCAAAACCCTTTACCGCTACGCTTACGACCCGGCATCCGTTACCCCAACGCCAAACGCCGTTTTAAACGGGGTTTCGGCCGTGGCTAAAAATGTTAAAACCGGGCTGTACGATACCATTAAGCCCTACGCCGTTTATGTGTACACCACCTGCAAGGGCTAACAAATTGCGGAGGAAAATAATGAACACTTATTTTGTACCAAAGCCGCGTTACGAATTAACGGCTTTTAACCAAAGCCCGTTAAATCCAAGCTTTAAGGGCGTAAACGGGGTGTACCACCCGTTTGTAATGTTTCACGATTGCAACGGCCAAAACTACACCCCGCAGCAACAGCAGCAGGAGTTAGACCGCTTAGAGCGCATGGGCGTGCAAATGGTTCGCAGCTTTTTTGGCCCCTCATTAACCTGGAACCCGGAAACAAAAAAACACGATTTTGAAAGCGAACGAATGCAGGCCTTTTACCGCTACTGCAAAGAGCTGGCAAAGCGGCACATTAACATTGGCCTGTTTGCCGGGTGGGATATTCGCATTTTTAAAAATGTTGCTTCGGGCAGTAATATTCCAACCGCCTCTTTGTGCGATGGCTACGGCATTGCGGTTCAGGACGATTTAAAAGCCAGCTGCGAGAATTACAAGAATTTTATAAAAGACGCGGTTTTAGCCTTTGAGCAGCACGGCATTACCAACATTAAATGCTTTTTTGGGTTTACCGAGTGCAACAACTGCTTTAACACCCGCGATAAATGGGGTGATAAGGTTCACAACCAATTTGAAAAGCGGGAGTACGACCGCTTAATTCCGCTGTATGACGCCGCCATTTGCGCGCTGGACGACGGATTAAAAGAATCGGGCCTAAGGAACCGTTACAAAATTGTTGCCCCGTGCGATAACTGGCGTGCCGACGACGGCTCAGAGCCGTATTCCGTTTTAGTAAACTACACGCTGCAAAATTTAAGCAATAGGGTAGATATTATTGGTTCGCACCGCGGGTACGACCGCTCTAACAGCTACCATGACGACTGGTTTTTTGAAATTCCGCAAAAAAAGCTAAAAGATTGCTGCAGCAAGGCGGTAGCGGCCGGTAAAGAGTTTTGGATTGACGAATATAATGTAGCCATTAACGCCTGGACGCTGGATTCCTTGCGGGAATCGCAGCCCGACCCGTGGAAGGGCACGGCCTTAGGGGCTATGGCGGCCTCGGTTATGGATATGGGCGCCTCTTCGGTGTTTTTGTGGTCACTGTGCGATCAGGTGTTTACCGATTTAAACACCAATAACGGCGAGTTTATTAACGGCCTGCAAATTGGCGGCTACCTGCAAAGCTTTTTAGAAACCCCGCTGCCGCACGCAGCCTGGTACGCCTGCAGCTTAATAACCCGCTACTTTGGCACCGGCACGGTTTACCGCTGCAGCCAAGGTGACGGCGTTTACTTAGCCTGCCTGCAAAATAGAAATGGCGAACTTAGCTTTTTGGTAACCAACAGCACCAAAACAACGGCCCCTGTTACCGTAAGCTTAGAAAAACCGTTAGCCGGGCAAACGCTGTACCGTAGGCTTTACAACCCCGCAACCGTGCAGCCAACCGAAAAAGCCGAGCTTATTGGCGTTTCTAAAACCTTTGAAGGCGTTACGGCCAGCTTTTGTGATGAGCTGCCTTCCGGCGCTGTTGCGGTTTACACCACCCGTAAAGATTAAGGCTTTAACCGCCAAGCACGCAGCCAAACCGGCCCAAAAGGGCAAAGTAACGGTTTTTGCTTGCCGATTTGCAAGGGCTGCCTTTTAATGATGTTTGTAACGCGTTCTCCCACGCGTTGCACTGCCGCAGTTTTGCACGGCAGATATATTTTCGCCGCAAAGGAATCTCCCCACTTCTTTGCGGCATTTTTTGTTTTAAAACAAAGCGGGTTAAAAAAATTGCCGTAAACGGGTTAAAATTGCGGTAGATTTTGCAAATGAGGCTTGACTTTTTAAAGCAAAAATGTATAATAATATTATGCATTTTCTATTATGATTTTAGCCGCTTGTATTTGCTGCGACTCTGGGGGTGTTGTTTTGATAGGTTGGGCTTTGTTTTATAAAAAAGATTTATACTTTCGGTTTGTGCTTGCCGCCGGCGGGCAGGTAGAAAAATCTAAATACAGTTTGGGCGGCGCTTTAAGCGATTATACCGCCGTTAGCCCGCAAATTTCGGAACGGCTGTTTCAAATTTTGCAGCACAAGTTCTTAGCCGATGTTTCTAACAGGATTGACACCCCAACCATTGGCGCCTATGTACCTTTTTTGCGCAAAGCGTTAGAAACCAACCCCTATTTATTTATTTACCTGCGTTTTTACGCCGAATGTTTGTTAGAGTGCTGCGCCGGCCGCCGTCGGCTGCATATCATGCTGGAAAGCTTTTTATCGCAAGAAGTTTTGCAAAAACACGGGGAGGACCGGCCCCAGCAAAACGACCTTGAGCCTTGGGCCGCCTGGCTGATGTTGGTTATTTTTGAGGATTTAGAATACCGACGCACCCGCGCCAAGGGTTTTTTGCAGTTTGTGTTTGAGCCTTCGGCCTCTATGCAAAAATATACCGATATGCAGCGATTTTATATTTTAAAAACCGATAAAAACAGCGGTATTGTAAGCAAATTTAACGTTGGCATTGCAACCCTGTACGATTTTGAGCGCAACGCCACCTTAGGCACCGTTAAAACCGTATTTGCCGAGAGCGAAAGCCCGGTGGTAGAGGAATACGAAATTTTAAACCCGGACGATATGATCTCGTTAGAGCTGTTTTACGCGGTAAAGCTGCAGCTGCCGGTTAAAAAGTGCCGTTGCTGCGGGGAATTTTTTGTGCCAAGCGGGCGCAGCGATTGCGAATATTGCAGCCGCGTAAACCCGGTAGACGGGCAGCGCTGCTCGGGCGTTGGGGCAATGAAATCTTACAAAGAAAGCCACGCGGGCGACCCGGTTTACAAGGAATACAACAAGGCCTACAAACGAATGCACTCAAAATACCGCAATGCCAAGCTGTACGACTGGGAATTTAAAAACTGGTCTAAAAAAGCGCGTGAGCTGCGCGACCGCTGCCAGCGGGAGGGCCTTTCGGCCGACCAGTACAAAATTATGTTAGAGGAAATTGAAATTTAACTGCTCCTTCTTAAAGCATTTAAATATTTTTTGCATTGCCCTTTGGTATTTGCTTTCTGCTTTAAATTATTTTGCGGATATTCCGGCGTTTGGAATATCCGCATTTTAATTGCTTTAAATTGTTTTGCTGTTTTAAAACATTGGTTTTTGTTGCTTTGGTTTGCCTTTGCTTTAAAGCGTCTGCGGCTGCTAAATTTAAAAATTCCCTTAATTTAAAACCCGCAAAGGTATTCCGCCTTTGCGGGTTTTAAAGCTTTTTTAAACAGCCTTAGCCGGTGTTTAAAGACTTTGCCTTACCAACCTTAAAGGCGGCCGGGGTGCAGCCAAATTTTTTAGCAAAGGCCTTGTAAAACCAGGGCGGGTTTTCAAATCCGCATTCAAAGCAAACATCTAACACGCGGTAGCCCCTTTGGCGCAGCAGCTCGGCGGCGTAGGTTAGCCGCAGGCTGTTTACCAGCTCGGTGGGAGTAACGCCGTAAAACTGCTTTAGGGTGCGGGCGGCGTGCTCGGGCGTTTTTTGGCAAAGGGCGTAAAACTGCTGTTTTCCGGCAACAAAATTTTTAGGCTGCTGCATTTGGCTGTAAGCGGCCAGCAGCCAGCCCGGCGCCAACGGGGCCGGAGCCGATTTTTGGCTAAAAAATTTACCCAGCAGCTCGGTTAGTAAAATGCGGGCGCGGCAGCGCAGCTCGGCCTTGTTTTTAAACGGAATTTGCAAAAGCTCCCGGTAACGGGCAAAAATGCGGTCCCGCTCCGGGGCCGGCAGCAACAGCATTGGGGCAAGCGGCTGAGATTTTAATTGCAATAGCTGCGCCTCGCACCCTAAAAACTGCTGCAGCTCGGCCAGGGTTGCCTTGGTAAAGCTTAAATTAACAAAGGCAAAATTGCTGCTAACGCCTGTGTAATTGTGGCAATCGCTTGCCCGCACAAAAACAAGACTGCCGCTGCAAAGCTGCTCGCAGTAGCCGTTAATTTGGTGCTTAGCCTGGCCGGCTGTTACCAAAAAAAGCTCGTAAAAATCGTGCCGGTGTAAAACAAAACGCTCGGTGGAAGCTTTTATGCTGCGGCAGGTGCAGCCGCTTACACTATCAATAAAATATCTACTTTGCAATTCTTTCAACTTTATCACCAAAAATCATTTTAACATATATTTTTTATTGTTGCAAGATATATTCTTGCCTAAAAATAGGGTATGATGAAAGTGAAATTGCATAGGGGGAGAAACGAATGAAAAAAACGCTGCCGGAGGAAAGAATTTATTCCACCATTTTGGCCTTAAAGCAACAAATTGTGCTGGCTAAACAGGAGATTAAGGGCGTAGAGTTTGTTGAAACCGCTTACAAACTCGGTGTCGTACCCAACCTGCACCGCAAGGCAAATTGACTTTGCATAATCGCCTCGCCCGCACAGCAACGCTGCCGCCACGATCATGGCGTTGGGAATGGTGTGGCAAGCAAAGCCCTCGTACTGTTTATAATCTTTGTTGATTTTTGCAAAAATATCCATGTAATCTAACCCGGCACGGTAATCGGCTAACACCTTTTCCAGTTCCTTGTAAAGGCGGCTGGTAGCCGGAATTTGCGCCATGCCGGCCAACACAATTTGCTCCATATTGTTGGTAACGGCAGCTGCCGCCAGCATGGCCGCAACAAACATTTCGCCGTAAATGCCGTTTTTGGTGTGCGAAATACAGGCGTCTCGGTAAGCCATTTCGGCAGCCAGTTCAGGGTTGCCAGGGTTAATGTACCCAAAATAATCGCCCCTAATTTGCGCCCCAATCCATTCACGGTAAGGGTTTTTGTGGCTGGCCGAATCGGGCGGCAGGTAGCCCTTAATAAAATTGCAGTAGGCAACGCGCTCAGCAGTACAATAGGCGTTTTTGTTTTGGTTTTCCAGCCAAATGTTTGCAACATCCAGCGGAGTAAAATCGCGCCCGTGCTCTTCAATTAAAATTTGTGCCAAAACTGTGTAATTGGTGTCGTCGTCAGACGGAATACTCTCAATAATATCGGCGTAATAAGCTTGTTTGGTGGGAAAGTTGTATTTTTCCTCGCGCTCTTTGGTAAAGTCGGTAGAAAGCAGATAACGGTGCATGGGAAAATTGTTGGTTTCTTTTAAAAAGTCAATAAAGGTCTGTGTTTTAACGCCTTCAGCTTTTTTGCCTAAAAAGCATCCGCAAATACGCCCTACCCAAGCGCCTTTAATTTTTTGCGGTAGCTCGGTTTTGTTGTATACAGTCGGCAGGGGGTAGGGTCTCCTCAGTGCTTTAATCTCGTTTAAATCGTTAGGCTCTGTAAAACTAAAATTGCTGCGTTGTTTGGTATTTAAAATAATATGAAACAAAATGTCGGCCAGTTGTTCTTTTTCTCCACTTGTGGGCAACATAGAAACTGCTTTAAAAACATCACGGTAGGCTTCAATATCAAGCCCTTCTTCAACGCATTGTTCAAACTCACGGCTTAAACCGCCGTTGCTTGTGTAAAAATCCCACATTTGCATTTTGTTGTATTGCGGAACAATTTGCGTGTTTCCGGCAATTTCGTTTACCTCCCGGGCGTCCCTGTCTAACACTAAAGAGTCTAACGAAACATCAAATTGTTTACAAATTTTAACGAGCTTTTCAATATCCGGAGTAGACTCACCCGTCTCCCATTTTTGTACCGACTGCCGCGATACCCTAAATAAATTGGCAAATTGCTCCTGCGTCATGTTCGCTTTGCTGCGTAATTGGTAAATTGTTTGATTTAACATCCTAGAACCCCCAAAAAAATTAGCTTTTCGCCTTTTAAAGCCGTGTACGGCAGGCTGTTTGCCGCGTTGCAAAGCGCCGTTTTTAAAGCTTTAAAAAATAACGCCCTGTTTTGGTTTTAAATTTTTTTACACGGCTTGCAGCGGTTTGTTATAATGCAATTCAGGTAAAATAGTCAATGCGGCGCTTTGTGGTAATTATAGCACTATAAATTTAAAAAAACAAGTAACCCAAAATTGCAATTTTGGCAACCGGCAGTTGCGGGTAAAAATATTATTTTTTACGGCAAAATTGCTTAAAAAACAGAACCTATTTAAAAAAAGGATAGATTTTCTATGTTTTTTTAACAAGCTTTTCTGTCTTTTCTGCAAAGTATAGAAATGTTATAATAATTATACAAAGCAATAAAAATATACCGTAAAACAATTTTTGGGGGATTTTTATGAAAAAACTTGTTTCGCTTATTCTTAGCCTGGTGCTGGTGGCCGTTAGCGTTACCGGCTCGCTAATTTTGGCAACCGCCAATAATGGCGAGCAGCAAAGCCTGGGCCTTGCCGCTAACTGGAAGCTTTACGAAAACAAAACAGCTACCATTGGCGAAACCGGCACGCCGGCCGCCAGCTGGGCCACGGTAGCCGATAATACCAACGCCAAATATTTACATAACGGTACCTCCTCGGTAAAATTCAGCTGTGTTGCGCAGCGCGGCGCAACCGAGTTTTCGGTAAAAAAGAATACCGATTACGAGTTGAGCTTTTTGTATTATAACGAAAGCTTAAACGCCGCCGGTACCTACGCGCTTTCGCAGGTTGCGGTAGTGCTGCCAAACGGCTCGGTAGCTAAAAAAGACGCCTTAGCGTATATGGACGGCGGCAGCGGCACCGGCACCACCAAAACGGCCGAGTGGCAGCGCATTGCCTTAAACTTTCATTCGGGCGAGAACACTACTTTGGCGCTAACTATTTTATTTGCGGTTTCCCCAGTGTACATTGACGATTTTTATTTGGTAGACCTTAGCAGCAACAACCCTAATAAGGCCGGAAATTGGACCCTCTACGAAAATAGCAGCAAAAAGGTTGGGGCCGAAGGCAAATTGGCCGGTTCTTGGGCTACCGTTAGCCAGAATAGCAACGCTAAATTTACGCACAGTGGCGCTGCCTCGTTAAAATTCAGCTGCATTTCGCAGCGCGGGGCGGTAACCCTGCCGGTAGAGCAAAACAAAAATTACGAATTAAGCTTTTGGGCTTTCTCTGAAAAATTAAACGCAGCCGGCACCTATTTTCTTTCTCAGGCCACTGTTCTTGTGCCGGAGGGGGAGGTTGACCCAAAGGGGAAGGACTGCTTAGGCAAGGCCGACGCACAGGGCCTGAGCAAAACCGTTAACACCTGGGTAAAAATAACCGTTCCCTTTAGCTCCGGCAGCAACAGCGCCGTTGTGTTCAGCCTGCTGTTTGGCTCCTCACCGGTTTATGTAAGCGAAATTGTCTTGGCCGAAAAAACCGAAAATCCCCCAACCCCAACCGGGCCGGAGGGCTGGACCGTTTACCAGTGGGACACCAAAGAAATTGGCCAAAACGGCACGCTCGGCCCCGCTTGGGCAACCGTTGAAAAAGAAACTACCGGCGAGCACGACAGCAACGGCGACGGGCAATCTATTCACATTAAAGCTCTATCCCAACGGGTTGCCAATTTGTTTACGGTTAAAAAGAACGCCGACTACGCCTTAACCTTTAAATATTTTGTAACCGAGCTAAACACCGCTAAAACTTACAGCTTGTCGGTGGCCGGCATTACCACCGAAAACGGCTCTGTTGAAAAAAATAAGGATGGGTTTTACTCTTACCTTGACAGCGGCTCGGCTTATGTAGCCAATGACGGGCTGATTAAAAACAAACAACCCTATGCAGGCTCAACTGCCTCCACCGTTACCGGCAAGTGGCAGCAGGTTAAGCTGCCCTTTCACTCCGGAAATAATGAAAAAATGGCGTTGGTGCTGGTTTCGGCCGTTTCCTCTATGTGGATTGATGAACTTACCCTAACCGAAGAAAAGGTAACGCCGCCGGAAAAAGATTACGGCACGCCGAAGGACCTTTGGACCATTGATTTTGAGGATACCAGTAAACAATATTCCAGCATGAATGGCATTGATGTAGTAGATGTTGTTGGTTATAACGGCCAAAAAACAAGAGCGCTGCACACTGTGCCCGGCAATTACAGCTATTCGTTATTTTTAAACTACAATACAACCACTACCGATACCGACCCGATTTATACCATTCCCGTTTTGCCCGAGCGGGTTTATGAGCTTAGCTGGCGGGTAAAAATTAAAGAAAATACCGGCGCCATTGATTGGTTCTCGTTTTACCAATACTACAACGGTAAAATGGCCAATATTGCAAACATTCAAAATGAAAAGCAGGGGGAATGGCTCTATTACAAAATAATTTTAATTACCGAAGAGCAGCAAAATCGCTTTAGCTTTACCTTTAACGCCGGAAAGACTGTGCCGGAGGTTTGGGTAGACGATATTAACCTGGTTTTAACACATTATCAAGCTTTTAACGGCTACAATGGTCCGCAAAAAAGAACTGTAATTAATTTTGACGACTATTTGGTTCCCTTAAACGGCGACGCCGTTGAGGTTGCCGAGGGCCCCGCCTACAACGGGCAGGTAAGCAACGCCCTGCACACCATAGAGGGGGAATACGGCTGGTCGCAAACCGTTAACTATTCAACCGCTACCACTTATTCAGATAAAGTATTTACCATTCCCGTAAAGCCCAACACGCTTTACAATTTTAGCCTGCGAGCCTACGCAAAATCTAAGGGCAAGCAAACGGTAGATGTACCGTATGTTTGCGTGTATATTGATTTTGCAACCAAAAATGTAATGCACCTGGCATATAAGCTAAAGTACCAAAACAATAACAAATGGGTACCGTTTGAAAAATCTTTTTTAACGCGGCCGGACCAAACCATGATCTCTATTACCATAGATTTTTCAAAATCGGTTGCGGATATGTATATTGACGATCTTGTTTTGGAGGAGGTTGAGCCGGGTATTACACAAAATACCGCGCTTTCCTACTGTGAGCAGCCGTATAACCTGCTTAGCGGTAACGCCTCGGCCGCGGCAGCCGTAAGCCAAAATAAAACCTCGGTTACAAAAATTAGCTTAACGCCGCTCACGCTTTACACCTTTGGCGCAACCTTGCAGGGCAGCGGCAGCGAGGTGTTCCTTTCCGCCAACGGGAGCGACCCTATTGGCCCCTCGGTTGCCGGGGAGAATTATAATGGCAGAATAACCGGCAAAGCCCAAAAAACAAGAACCGCTTACCAGTTTGTAACACCGTCGAGCGGAGAGGTTTATCTTGTTATTAAAAACAAGGGCAATTTGCAGCTTTCTAATGTTATGCTGTTTCAAACCAAATCTAATTCCGGCGATAGTTGGGATTTAGGGCTTGAGCAAAACCCCAACATTGCGCCCGAGCAAATTGGCACGGTAGAAAATTTGGTTGCCATTGGCAGTGCCGAGGAACAAGCCCTGTACAACGGCGAAACCCCGGCAACCGGTGACGCCGGCATTTTGCCCGCAGTAATTATTTTAGTATTAACCGCCGGCGCTGGCACCGTTTTAATGCTAACCGGCAAAAAAGGGGGAAAGCACCATGTCTAACATTTTAAAAAGGCTTATTTGCCTGGCTTTAACCTTAGCCCTGGTGCTGGCTGCCACCGGCTGCTCGGGCAAAAAAAGCAGCGGCAAGAAAAATGGCGGCAAAAAAAGCACCGCTGCCGTTACCAGCTCCGATTTTTCTAATTTTTCATCATCGGAAACCGACGAACCGGTTGAGGAGGAAAAGGACGAGGACTTTGAGGACCTGCCGGAGGAACCGCCCGAGGGCGAATTACAGACCTTAACCGTGCAAAACGGCAGCGCGCCTACGGTTGCAAATTTTAAGGGGTTAAACTATGTTTTTCACCCGTGGGGATACTTAACCGATTTAAAAAATGACAAGCAAAATTACAACGAAAGCCAGCGCAAAACCGAATTAGAGCGCATTGAAAAAATGGGCATAAAATCTATTCGCGCTTACTATGGCAGCCAGCTTGCCTGGGACGCCCAGCAGCAAAAGTTTGATTTTGACAGTCGGCTGATGAAAGAATATTACGCCTTTTGTTTAGATTTGCAAAATCTTGGGATAGATTTAGCAGTATCTGCCAATTGGTCCTTAGCTGCATTTTTAAAAGATGGATTTACAGGCAATTTTGAAAGCATTGGCAGCTTTGACTCGGTTGGCTTTGGTGTAAAAGGCGATTTGGCCGCCACTTGCCGTAACTACCGCGCCTTTATGTCCCAAACTGCAACGGCCCTGCAGGCGCACGGCGTTAAAAATGTAAAGTACTTTTTAGGGTACACCGAGTGTAATAACACCTTTAACAGCGAAAATCAAGACAAAGAAACTATGCTGGAAAAACGCGATTACGACCGCCTGTACCCAATTTACGACGCGGCTATTACCGCCTTAGACGCCGGCCTAAAAGATTCCGGCCTGCGGCAAAGCTACAAGGTTGTTGCCCCGTGCGACAACTGGCGTGCCGATGACGGCAGCGAAACCTACTCCCGCTTAGTGCGCTACACGCTGCAAAACCTTGCCGATAAGGTAGATATTATTGGCTCGCACCGCGGGTACGACCGCTCCACCGAATATCCGGCCGATAATTATTACTTTATTCCGCAGGAGAATTTGCAGGAGTGTAAAGACGAGGTTGCCGCCGCCGGTAAGGAATTTTGGATTGACGAATACAATGTTGCGGTAAGTGAAAGTAACACTTCAACCATTGACCTGTTCCGCCAAAGCAACAACAACCCCTTTAAGGGCACGGCCTTAGGCGCAATGACCTCCAGCGTTTTAAACATGGGCGCCGCTAATGTTTACCTGTGGGCGCTGGCCGACCAACAATGGCACAACAGCACAAACAACGGCGGGTTTATTAACGGCCTGCAAATTCAAGGCTATTTACCCTCGCTTTTTGTTAGCTACACCCCAATGAAAGCCTGGTACGCCGCCGGTTTAATAACCAAATACTTAGGCAGCGGCAAAGCCTATTATTGCGATGAGGGCGACGCCGTTTACACCGCCTGCGTACAGCGGGACGACGGAAACTGGACCTTTGTGGTTACCAACTACAACGCCGAGGAAGTAAACATTAAGCTGCAGCTTGAAAAATCAATTGGCGGCAAAACCCTTTACCGCTACGCTTACGACCCGGCATCCGTTACCCCAACGCCAAACGCCGTTTTAAACGGGGTTTCGGCCGTGGCTAAAAATGTTAAAACCGGGCTGTACGATACCATTAAGCCCTACGCCGTTTATGTGTACACCACCTGCAAGGGCTAACAAATTGCGGAGGAAAATAATGAACACTTATTTTGTACCAAAGCCGCGTTACGAATTAACGGCTTTTAACCAAAGCCCGTTAAATCCAAGCTTTAAGGGCGTAAACGGGGTGTACCACCCGTTTGTAATGTTTCACGATTGCAACGGCCAAAACTACACCCCGCAGCAACAGCAGCAGGAGTTAGACCGCTTAGAGCGCATGGGCGTGCAAATGGTTCGCAGCTTTTTTGGCCCCTCATTAACCTGGAACCCGGAAACAAAAAAACACGATTTTGAAAGCGAACGAATGCAGGCCTTTTACCGCTACTGCAAAGAGCTGGCAAAGCGGCACATTAACATTGGCCTGTTTGCCGGGTGGGATATTCGCATTTTTAAAAATGTTGCTTCGGGCAGTAATATTCCAACCGCCTCTTTGTGCGATGGCTACGGCATTGCGGTTCAGGACGATTTAAAAGCCAGCTGCGAGAATTACAAGAATTTTATAAAAGACGCGGTTTTAGCCTTTGAGCAGCACGGCATTACCAACATTAAATGCTTTTTTGGGTTTACCGAGTGCAACAACTGCTTTAACACCCGCGATAAATGGGGTGATAAGGTTCACAACCAATTTGAAAAGCGGGAGTACGACCGCTTAATTCCGCTGTATGACGCCGCCATTTGCGCGCTGGACGACGGATTAAAAGAATCGGGCCTAAGGAACCGTTACAAAATTGTTGCCCCGTGCGATAACTGGCGTGCCGACGACGGCTCAGAGCCGTATTCCGTTTTAGTAAACTACACGCTGCAAAATTTAAGCAATAGGGTAGATATTATTGGTTCGCACCGCGGGTACGACCGCTCTAACAGCTACCATGACGACTGGTTTTTTGAAATTCCGCAAAAAAAGCTAAAAGATTGCTGCAGCAAGGCGGTAGCGGCCGGTAAAGAGTTTTGGATTGACGAATATAATGTAGCCATTAACGCCTGGACGCTGGATTCCTTGCGGGAATCGCAGCCCGACCCGTGGAAGGGCACGGCCTTAGGGGCTATGGCGGCCTCGGTTATGGATATGGGCGCCTCTTCGGTGTTTTTGTGGTCACTGTGCGATCAGGTGTTTACCGATTTAAACACCAATAACGGCGAGTTTATTAACGGCCTGCAAATTGGCGGCTACCTGCAAAGCTTTTTAGAAACCCCGCTGCCGCACGCAGCCTGGTACGCCTGCAGCTTAATAACCCGCTACTTTGGCACCGGCACGGTTTACCGCTGCAGCCAAGGTGACGGCGTTTACTTAGCCTGCCTGCAAAATAGAAATGGCGAACTTAGCTTTTTGGTAACCAACAGCACCAAAACAACGGCCCCTGTTACCGTAAGCTTAGAAAAACCGTTAGCCGGGCAAACGCTGTACCGTAGGCTTTACAACCCCGCAACCGTGCAGCCAACCGAAAAAGCCGAGCTTATTGGCGTTTCTAAAACCTTTGAAGGCGTTACGGCCAGCTTTTGTGATGAGCTGCCTTCCGGCGCTGTTGCGGTTTACACCACCCGTAAAGATTAAGGCTTTAACCGCCAAGCACGCAGCCAAACCGGCCCAAAAGGGCAAAGTAACGGTTTTTGCTTGCCGATTTGCAAGGGCTGCCTTTTAATGATGTTTGTAACGCGTTCTCCCACGCGTTGCACTGCCGCAGTTTTGCACGGCAGATATATTTTCGCCGCAAAGGAATCTCCCCACTTCTTTGCGGCATTTTTTGTTTTAAAACAAAGCGGGTTAAAAAAATTGCCGTAAACGGGTTAAAATTGCGGTAGATTTTGCAAATGAGGCTTGACTTTTTAAAGCAAAAATGTATAATAATATTATGCATTTTCTATTATGATTTTAGCCGCTTGTATTTGCTGCGACTCTGGGGGTGTTGTTTTGATAGGTTGGGCTTTGTTTTATAAAAAAGATTTATACTTTCGGTTTGTGCTTGCCGCCGGCGGGCAGGTAGAAAAATCTAAATACAGTTTGGGCGGCGCTTTAAGCGATTATACCGCCGTTAGCCCGCAAATTTCGGAACGGCTGTTTCAAATTTTGCAGCACAAGTTCTTAGCCGATGTTTCTAACAGGATTGACACCCCAACCATTGGCGCCTATGTACCTTTTTTGCGCAAAGCGTTAGAAACCAACCCCTATTTATTTATTTACCTGCGTTTTTACGCCGAATGTTTGTTAGAGTGCTGCGCCGGCCGCCGTCGGCTGCATATCATGCTGGAAAGCTTTTTATCGCAAGAAGTTTTGCAAAAACACGGGGAGGACCGGCCCCAGCAAAACGACCTTGAGCCTTGGGCCGCCTGGCTGATGTTGGTTATTTTTGAGGATTTAGAATACCGACGCACCCGCGCCAAGGGTTTTTTGCAGTTTGTGTTTGAGCCTTCGGCCTCTATGCAAAAATATACCGATATGCAGCGATTTTATATTTTAAAAACCGATAAAAACAGCGGTATTGTAAGCAAATTTAACGTTGGCATTGCAACCCTGTACGATTTTGAGCGCAACGCCACCTTAGGCACCGTTAAAACCGTATTTGCCGAGAGCGAAAGCCCGGTGGTAGAGGAATACGAAATTTTAAACCCGGACGATATGATCTCGTTAGAGCTGTTTTACGCGGTAAAGCTGCAGCTGCCGGTTAAAAAGTGCCGTTGCTGCGGGGAATTTTTTGTGCCAAGCGGGCGCAGCGATTGCGAATATTGCAGCCGCGTAAACCCGGTAGACGGGCAGCGCTGCTCGGGCGTTGGGGCAATGAAATCTTACAAAGAAAGCCACGCGGGCGACCCGGTTTACAAGGAATACAACAAGGCCTACAAACGAATGCACTCAAAATACCGCAATGCCAAGCTGTACGACTGGGAATTTAAAAACTGGTCTAAAAAAGCGCGTGAGCTGCGCGACCGCTGCCAGCGGGAGGGCCTTTCGGCCGACCAGTACAAAATTATGTTAGAGGAAATTGAAATTTAACTGCTCCTTCTTAAAGCATTTAAATATTTTTTGCATTGCCCTTTGGTATTTGCTTTCTGCTTTAAATTATTTTGCGGATATTCCGGCGTTTGGAATATCCGCATTTTAATTGCTTTAAATTGTTTTGCTGTTTTAAAACATTGGTTTTTGTTGCTTTGGTTTGCCTTTGCTTTAAAGCGTCTGCGGCTGCTAAATTTAAAAATTCCCTTAATTTAAAACCCGCAAAGGTATTCCGCCTTTGCGGGTTTTAAAGCTTTTTTAAACAGCCTTAGCCGGTGTTTAAAGACTTTGCCTTACCAACCTTAAAGGCGGCCGGGGTGCAGCCAAATTTTTTAGCAAAGGCCTTGTAAAACCAGGGCGGGTTTTCAAATCCGCATTCAAAGCAAACATCTAACACGCGGTAGCCCCTTTGGCGCAGCAGCTCGGCGGCGTAGGTTAGCCGCAGGCTGTTTACCAGCTCGGTGGGAGTAACGCCGTAAAACTGCTTTAGGGTGCGGGCGGCGTGCTCGGGCGTTTTTTGGCAAAGGGCGTAAAACTGCTGTTTTCCGGCAACAAAATTTTTAGGCTGCTGCATTTGGCTGTAAGCGGCCAGCAGCCAGCCCGGCGCCAACGGGGCCGGAGCCGATTTTTGGCTAAAAAATTTACCCAGCAGCTCGGTTAGTAAAATGCGGGCGCGGCAGCGCAGCTCGGCCTTGTTTTTAAACGGAATTTGCAAAAGCTCCCGGTAACGGGCAAAAATGCGGTCCCGCTCCGGGGCCGGCAGCAACAGCATTGGGGCAAGCGGCTGAGATTTTAATTGCAATAGCTGCGCCTCGCACCCTAAAAACTGCTGCAGCTCGGCCAGGGTTGCCTTGGTAAAGCTTAAATTAACAAAGGCAAAATTGCTGCTAACGCCTGTGTAATTGTGGCAATCGCTTGCCCGCACAAAAACAAGACTGCCGCTGCAAAGCTGCTCGCAGTAGCCGTTAATTTGGTGCTTAGCCTGGCCGGCTGTTACCAAAAAAAGCTCGTAAAAATCGTGCCGGTGTAAAACAAAACGCTCGGTGGAAGCTTTTATGCTGCGGCAGGTGCAGCCGCTTACACTATCAATAAAATATCTACTTTGCAATTCTTTCAACTTTATCACCAAAAATCATTTTAACATATATTTTTTATTGTTGCAAGATATATTCTTGCCTAAAAATAGGGTATGATGAAAGTGAAATTGCATAGGGGGAGAAACGAATGAAAAAAACGCTGCCGGAGGAAAGAATTTATTCCACCATTTTGGCCTTAAAGCAACAAATTGTGCTGGCTAAACAGGAGATTAAGGGCGTAGAGTTTGTTGAAACCGCTTACAAACAAGGCACCAAACCGCCCGGTCGGCAAGCCAATTGGCAGCCCTTAACGCAGGGGCCTTTTTTGCGCCGGCAGGATTGCCACTATTGGCTGCATTTTACCTTTGAGGTGCCAACGCCGCCGAGCGGGCAAAAAACCTACCTGCGCATTACAACCGGGTTAGAAAACACCCTGGCCTGCCGCAACCCGCAATTTATTTTGTACCTTAACGGCGAAACCGCTACGCAAGCGTTAGATACCAACCACACCGGTTACCTGTTAACGCCCGGCAAAAATGAGGCTTTTGTTTATTTTTACAGCGGCTGCGATCCGGTTACCGACGCCGACGCCGTTTTAATGCTGCGCATTTTTACCGAGCAGCAGGACCTTGCCGCCGAGCAGCTGTATTACGATTTTAAAGTGCCCTACGATGCGTATAAAGAATATGCAAAATCGGCCGACCCGGCGCAGTCGCAAACGCACCAATCCTTGCTGAATATTTTAGAGCGGGCAACGCTGCTGTTAGATTTGCGGCACCCCCGCTCAATAGAATATTACAGCAGCCTAAGCAAGGCGGCAGCATTTTTGCAAACCGAGCTTTACGCAAAAAGCTGGCCCGCCGCGCAGGAAATTGCCTGCATTGGCCACACGCATATTGATGTTGCTTGGTTTTGGACGGTTGCCCAAACGGTGGAAAAAGCGCAGCGCTCTTTTGCCACGGTTTTAGCGCTAATGCAGCGGTATGACGATTATAAATTTATGTCTAGCCAGCCGGTTTTGTACCAAATGGTAAAGCAGGAGGACCCCGCACTTTACCAAAAAATTAAAGCCCGCGTTGCCGAAGGCCGGTGGGAGGTAGACGGCGCCATGTGGCTGGAGCCGGATACCAACCTGCCAAGCGGCGAAAGCTTAGTACGCCAAATTTTGTACGGTAAGCGGTTTATGCAGCAGGAATTTAATGTAAACAGCGAAACGCTTTGGCTGCCGGATGTTTTTGGGTACAGCGCCGCCCTGCCGCAAATTATGAAAAAAAGCGGCATCAAACGCTTTTTTACTACCAAAATTAGCTGGAACGATACCAACTGCTTTCCGCACGACAGCTTTATGTGGCAGGGGTTGGACGGCAGCGAGATTTTTACCGCCTTTTCCAACGCCTATGTAAAACCGTTAGACGCCTACAATTTGCATTATTCGGCCCGTATGTACCAAGAAAAGCGGTACAGCACGCTGCAAATTTCTACCTTTGGGTACGGCGACGGCGGCGGTGGCCCAACCGAAGAGATGTTAGAGGAATTTAAGCGCTTAAAGCAGGGCTTGCCAGGTATGCCCAAAATTACCATGCGCCGCGCGGGCGAAACCTTGGCCGAAATGCAGCGGCAGTTTGAAAAAAGCAGCCAGGAGCTGCGCCAAACGCCGCGCTGGGTGGGGGAGCTTTATTTAGAAAAGCACCGCGGCACCTACACCTCTATTGCGCAAAACAAGCGCTATAACCGTAAATGTGAATTTTTGTACCATAATGTAGAAAGCGCAGCAGTGCTTTCGGGCGCCTTGCTTGGCACCGCCTACCCGGCCGAACAGCTAAAAGGTGCCTGGCAAACAATTATGCTAAACCAGTTTCACGATATTCTGCCCGGCTCCTCTATTAAAGCGGTTTACGATGTTACCGAAAGGGAATATAAAAGCCTGTTGACCCAAGGGCAGGCCACTTTAAACGAGCAGCTAAGGGCCATTGCCGGCAGCGTTAAAACAAACGGCGGCCTGTTTGTTTACAACCCTAATTCCTTTAGTTTTAGCGGCTTTGTGCCGTGCGAAAACAGGCAATATTATGTGCAAAATGTGCCCGCTAACGGCTACGCCGTTTGCACACCGCAGCAGCCGCCGGCCGATTGCTGCAAAGCCGAAAACAATTTGCTGGAAAATAGCAGCCTAAAGGTTACCTTTAACCCCAAAATGCAAATCACCTCGATTTTTGATAAAACCGAGCAGCGAGAGCTGCTGGCGTCCGGCTCGGTTGGAAATGTATTAACCGTTTACGAGGATCTGCCGCCCGAGTTAGACGCTTGGGAAATTACGCCGTATTACCGGCAAAAAAGCTGGGTAGTAGACGACCTGCAAAGCGCCGAATACTTTAGCACTGCCGAGGGCTGCGGCGTTACGGTAACCTGGAAGTACCAAAGCTCGGTTATTACGCAAAAAATTGCGCTGCAGGCAGGCAGCCCGCGCCTTACCTTTTACACCACCGCAAATTGGCAGGAAAGCCATGTTTTATTAAAAGCCGGCTTTGCCTTAGATATTTTAACAAACCACGCCGATTACGAAATTCAATTTGGGCACCTTTCCCGCCCCAATTTTGGCAACACCACTTGGGACGCCGCCCGCTTTGAGGTTTGCGGCCAAAAATGGGCCGACCTTTCGGAGGCCGATTACGGTGCCGCACTGCTGAACGATTGCAAATACGGTTACAGCTGCAACGGCAATTTTTTAGAGCTAACCTTAATAAAATGCGCCACCTACCCAAACGAGGCGGCCGACCGCGGCAGCCACACCTTTACCTACGCGCTTTACCCGCACCGCCACCGCTCGGTACTGGGCGGGGTGGTGCAGCAGGGGTACCTGCTGAATAACCCGCCAACAGCGTTTAAATTGCCGGCCCAAACCGGCCCGCTGCCAGAGCGTTTTAGCCTGCTTGCCGCCAATAAAGAAAATGTGGTAATAGAAGCCGTTAAAAAAGCGGAGGACCGCAACACCGTTATTGTGCGGCTTTACGAGGCCTTTGGCCAAAAAACCACTACCACCCTTACCGGTAATTTTAATTTTAAAAAGGCCTTTATTTGCGACCTTTTAGAAAACCGGGAGCAGCCTGTTGAAACCCAAAACGGCAGCTTTACCTTAACGCTAAAACCGTTTGAGATTGTTACCGTAGAGCTGGAATAACCAATTGCCAACAGCAAAACCGGCAGCGCAAAAAAGCGGCCCCCGCCAATTTTTGGCGGGGGCCTTTTTAAAGGTTTGTTAAATTATTTTTGCTCCTGCAGCTCTTTTACATGCTTTTCCATAATGTTGTTAATGCGGTCGGCAGGGTCTAACAAACGGCTAATAGAATTATCGTAATTCAAGGTATCAATTAAATAAGCAATGTATTTTGACATATCTACATTGCAGTACCACTCCCGCTGCAGCAGCTCCGGCGGGTTGTAAATTAAATTGGTGGTAAATACCCGGTCAATCAGCCCGTTGTTGTAGTATTCGTCAAATTTATCTAACCCGTCTACAAACAAGCCAAAGGTGGTAAAAACAAAAATGCGCTTGGCACCCTTTGCTTTTAGCTTTGCGGCAATATCTAACATCGATTCGCCCGAGGAGATCATATCGTCTACCAATACTAAGTCTTTCCCCTCAACATTATCGCCTAAAAATTCGTGCGCTACAATGGGGTTGCGGCCGTCTACAATGGTAGAATAATCGCGCCGCTTGTAAAACATACCAAGCTCTAACCCTAAAACAGAGGAATAATAAATACAACGGCCCATGCCGCCTTCGTCCGGCGAAACAATCATCATGTGATCGCAATCAATTTGAACATCCGGCACATTGCGAATTAAAGCTTTAATCATTTGGTAGGAGCACTGAACATTATCAAACCCGCCAAGCGGAATAGCGTTGCAAATGCGCGGGTCGTGCGCGTCAAAGGTAATAATGTTAGAAACGCCCATGGAAATCAGCTCCTGCAAGGCCATGGCGCAGTCTAACGATTCACGGGTGGAACGGCGGTGCTGGCGCCCCTCGTAAAGCATTGGCATAATAACCGTAATTCTGCGGGCTTTACCGCCAAGGGCCGCAATAATGCGTTTTAGGTCTTGAAAATGGTCGTCCGGGCTCATGGGCACCGTTTGGCCGTACATTTTGTAGGTTACCGAGTAATTAAAGCAATCGCAAAGTATGTAGGCGTCAATTCCGCGGGCGGTGTGGTTTAAAACGGCTTTGCCCTCGCCGGTGCCAAAGCGCGGGCAAATGCCCGGAATAACATAAGAATGGCCGGTAGGGGCCTCGCGCCACTGGGTAAGGTAATAATCTACCTTTTTGGCCAGCTCCTCGCAGCCGCGCATACTAATCAGCGCCAAATCGCCAAACGGGGTGTGCTTGAATGTAATGGTTGCCATGTATTTATTCCTCCTAAATAAATTCCTTTACTATCATACCACATTACGCGCCATTTTAAAAGGGAAAATTACACCTTTTTACAAAAAAACAGGCAATTTTTTAAATTCGTTTTCAAAGGCGGTGTAAAAGGTTTGACAGCGCCGAATTTTTATGATACAATAATAAAAAATTCGGTGCCGTTTGCGCGCCGGTAAATTTAAACCTTGGGGGTAAATTATGCGTAAATTTATTGCAGTAGCCGCTGCGGTTGTTTCGGTCCTAATTTTTTGCAGCTTTAGCTTTTCGGCCTTTGCGGCCCCGGCTGCCAAAACCGCCGAAACCGAAATTGATTTAAACGATTTTTTTGATTTTGACGCCGATAACAACACCAAAAACGGCATTTTGCCGTTAGACCCTTCGGAGGAAAGCGGCGCAGATGAAAGCTCTGCCCCGGCCGATACATACAACGAGGATAACGACACGCTGGAGGACGAATTAAACAACAGAATAAGCAGCGCGTTAAACGGTGCGAAGGATTATTCTGAAGACGATATTCGCAACATGGCAATTTTATTCTCCTTTTTTATTTTGGCCTATGTAGCCGCTTTGCTTATTAGCTTTATTGTAATGGGCATTGTGCTGGGGGTTCGTCTTTCCTCCGAAAAGCGGGAGATTTTGCAGCACCGGCAGGCAAACCCGTTTCAAAACCCGCCCTTTCACCCGTAATTTTTTAACGCAGGTTTAACTTAAAATTTGGCGCTTGCCGGTAACTACCCCGGCGGGCGCTTTGTTTTGAAAGGAGCTGTTTTATGCCAGAAGCCCTGTATGCCGATTGGAACCCTTGGCACGGCTGCACCAAAATTAGCCCCGGCTGCAAATATTGCTATGTTTACCGGCAGGATGAGCAATACGGCGCCGAGCTTGCCAGCAGCCTTTGCCGCAAAACGGGCAACTTTAATTTGCCGCTAAAAAAACGGCGGGACGGCAGCTTTAAAATTTTGCCGGGCAGCACGGTTTTTACCTGCTTTACCTCGGACTTTTTATTGCAGGACGCCGACGACTGGCGCCCCGACTGCTGGGAGATGATTAAGCAGCGGCCCGACTGCATTTTTTACTTTTTTACCAAAAGAATTGACCGCTTACAGCAATGTCTGCCGGCCGATTGGGGGCAGGGGTACCCCAATGTTTGCATTGGCTGCACGGTTGAAAACCAAGCCATGGCCGATTACCGCCTGCCAATTTTTTTAAACCTACCAATTATTCACCGCAGCATTATTGTTGCCCCCATGCTGGAGGATATTAATTTGCAGCCTTATTTAAGCAGCAAAATTAGGGAGGTTGCCGTTAGCGGGGAATCGGGCCTGCAGGCGCGCGTCTGCCACTATAACTGGGTGCTTAGCGTTCGCAGCCAGTGCGTTGCCAAGCAGGTGCCGTTTACCTTTCACCAAACCGGGGCCAATTTTGTTAAAGACGGGCGGGTTTACCGCGTTTTGCGCAAGCACCAAATTTCTCAGGCCCGCAAAGCGAATATAGATTATTTGCCAAATACCAGCTGCTTACAGCAAAAGGTTAACCCAAAATAAAACCAAACGCCGCAGGTTTTTGCCCGTGGCGTTTGGTTTTAAAATTAATTGGCCTAAGAATTTTAAGGCAGCCGCATTAAAACTTTTCTGCCCAGGCCTTTAGCTGCTCGGCGGTGGGGTTGTGGTTTAGCAGCCCGCCCTCTATTAGGGTTGCGCCGGGGGCTACGCTACCTTTTAGCTCGCTAACGGTTTTGCCAAATCCGCTGCCGCCCGAGGTGGCAAACAACACAACTTTTTTGCCCGAAAAATTGTAGCTTTCTAAAAACGAGTTAATAATAGTAGGGGCAACATACCACCAAATGGGAAAGCCGACAAACACGGTGTCGTACTCGGCCAGCGGCGGCCGAAAGCTTTTGTTTTGCATTTCTACCGTACTGCGCGAGGTTTTGTTGGTCCAATCTAAATCGGCCTTGGTGTAGGGTGTTTGGGGTTTAATTTCGTAAATATCGGCGTTTAAAGCCTGTGCCAAACGCTCGGCAACCGCTTTGGTAACGCCGCTGGCCGAAAAATAGGTTACTAATTTTTTGCTCATGCTAATTCTCCTAACAATTCTTATTTTGCCGCGCTTTGCAGCTGGTTAAAACTGCGCCGTTTTTGCAAAGGGCCAAGGTGTGGCCCGGCAAATTTTTTAAGGCTGTTTCAAGGTCTTTCATTTTTCCGGCTCCGTTTGCAGGGCCTTTTTTAAAAGCAGCACCAAAACCGGCACCAGCACGGCCTGCAGGGCAAGGCCTAAAAGGCCGGTTTTAATTTGCCCTAAAACAAGGGCCGGGGTTAAAGGGGTAACGGCCGAAAACGCAGCTACCAGCCCCAAAAAGGTTAAGCGCCCGCAAAGCTGCGCCAACAAAACCGCCAAAAAGGCAAAGCCGGAATGCTGCATTATTTTGTTGCTGAACAGGCCGCAAACCAGGGCAAAAACCGCAAGCTCCGCCATCATAAACGGCAGGCGGCTAAGGGCCGGCATGGCGCTGCCGGCGGCCGAGGTTACCAGGTAGCTAAAAATGGGGGAGAGCAGAGCAGCCGCAACGCCCCATTTAACCCCTAACAGGCAGCCGCCCAGCAGCACCGGCAGGTACATTGGCAGCAGTAAAACGCCGGCCTGCGGGCCAACGGCCAAATGTGCCAGCTGCGGCAAAATAACGGCAAGGGCCACCACTGCGGCCGCTACCAAAGCCTTAACCGAAATTTGGGTGCGTGTTTGAACACGCCGTTGAGTAAATATTGCTGTTAGCATAAAACATTCTCCTTAACTTAAATTTTGCCAATACAAGGCGCGGTTTTTATTTAAAATAGGCTGCAATTTGCTGCATTTTGGTTTGTTGATCTACCCCAAAGGGGCAGCGGCGGTTGCAGTGCCTGCATTTATGGCACGCCGTGGCCGAGACGGGCAGCTTGCTGTAATGGCTAAAGGCCATGCTGTCGCCCGCGCGGGCAAGGTCGTAATATTTGTTTATTAGCCCAATATCAATGCCGGCGGGGCAGGGCTGGCAGTGGTTGCAGTAAACGCAGTTGCCGCTGGCTGCCTTGGGGGTAAATTTTGCAATGGCCGAATAATCTCGCTCGGCTTTTGTTGCGGTTAAAAAGGGCAGCAGCTCGTTTAAATCGTTTAGGCCCCGAACACCGGGCACCGCGGTTAAAACAGCGGGGCGATCTAAAGCGTATTGCAAGCATTGGTTTTTGGTTAGCGCGGTGCGAAAAGGGGAGGTTTTGGCCGAAAGCAGCTGCCCGCCGTGAAAGGGCTTCATAACCGAAATGCCAACGCCCTGCTTTTCGCAGCGGCAAAACAGGGCGGCGCGCTCGGCGGTTGTGCCAATGCCGTATTCGTCGCCACATTCTAAATCGTAAGCCGGATTAATAGAGAACATGATTAGGTCTGAAAAGCCGGCGTCTAACAGCTTATTTGCTACGCTCGGCGTGTGGGAGGAAAAGCCAAGGTGCCGAATAACGCCCTGCTGCCGCAGGTTTAATACATAATCTATAATGCCGTTTTGCGCTAAATCGGTTAAATCGCTTTCCTCATCTACACAGTGCAAAAACCCAAAATCAATATAATCGGTTTTTAAAAGCTCCAGCTCCCGCGCAAAGGTTTGCTGAATGGTTTTTAAATTGCGCGACCAGCCGTATTCGCCCTTACTGTTGTAAACCGCGCCAAAATGCAGCTGAAAATAAACCTTGCTGCGCGCCCCCGAAATAGCTTTGCCAAACGGCTTGTAAACGCTGGCGCCGCCGGCACACAAATCAAAAAAATTAATGCCGTTTTCTAAGGCTTTGGTAATAACGGCTTCAATTTCCTGCTGCGGTGCGTTTTGTATGCCGCCCATGCCAAGCCCTAAGGTGCTAATGCTTTCGGTGCCGTTGGGTAGTTTGCGGTACTGCATCATGCTTTTTCAAACTCCTTTGCAACATCCTGCAGCAGCTTTCTAATTGGTAAATGCTGCGGGCAGGAGCGCTCACATTTTCCGCAGCCAATGCAATCGGAGGCCTTGCCCTTGTTTTTGGTATGCACCTCGCTGTAATAGTAATCGGTGTTCCAGTCCTTATAAATTTGCTTGGCATTCAGGCAGGAGAATAGGTCGGGAATAGAAATGTGTTTGGGGCAGCCGTCGGTACAATAGCGGCAAGCGGTGCAGGGAATAAGCTGCATTTGGGCAAACACCTTACAGACCTCGCCTAAAGCCTGCTGCTCTGCCTGAGTTAAAGGGCAAAAGCTTTGCATATAGCTTAAATTATCCTGCATTTGGGCAAGGTTGCTCATGCCCGAAAGCACCATAACAACATTTTTAAAGCCGGCAGCGTAGCGAATGGCGTAGCTGGCCGGGCTGCCGCCGTGCAGCTCCTTAAGTATATTTTTGGCTTTTGGCGGCAGGTTTACCAGGTTGCCGCCCTTTACCGGCTCCATAACAATAACCGGCTTTTGGTGCTTTTCGCAAACGCGGTAGCAGGCGCCGGCCTGCACCGCCGGGTCGTTATAATCTAAATAATTCAGTTGAATTTGCACCACCTCAATTTGCGGGTACTGGGTTAAAATTTCATCCAGCACATCGGCCGTATCGTGAAACGAAATGCCAAAATGCTTTATTTTGCCCTCGGCCTTTAGTTTCAGCGCCTCCTCGTACGCGTGGCAGCGCTTAAATTTTTCAAAAATACTTTTGCTTTGCGCGTGCATTAGGTAAAAATCAAAATAATCTACCCCGCAGGAGGCCAACTGTTTTTCAAATAAAGGGCGAATATCCTCGTTTTTTTCAAAAAGGTTGGTGGTTAGCTTGTTGGTTAACAAAAAGCGGTTGCGGGGGTAGCGCTTTGCCACACATTCGCGTATGGCGGTTTCGCTTTGGCCGCCTAAATAAACCCGCGCGGTATCAAAATAACAAAATCCCTTTTGCATAAATAGGTCTACCATTTCGGTAAATGCGGCCGTATCTACCTTTTCGCCGTTCATTGGCAGCCGCATGCAGCCAAAGCCAAACTTTTTCTTTAAATTAAAATTTTCCACAGTACTCACTCTTTGTTGTTTGTTACAAATTCCTGCACGGTGCTTTCATCCGGGCTGCTGCCAAAGCGCTTGCCCGCCTGCCAGGTGCCGCCGGTAGCAGCTTTACTAAGCTCGGCTGCGCTGCTGCCTAAGCCGGAGGAGGCCGAGGTGCAAAACGGAATAACGGTTTTACCGGTAAAGTTGTTTGCTTTTACAAAGCTGGTTACCGGCCAGGCGGCGCTGCCCCACCAAATGGGGTAACCAACATAAACCGTGCTGTACTCGGCCCAGCCCTGCGGCGTGTTTGTTTTTAGCGCAACCGCTTGCTTGGCCGGGTCGGCGTGCTCTAAATAAACCCGGCTGTTTTGGTTGTTGTAGTCTAAATCCTGCTCGGTGTAGGGGGCGGCCGGTTCAATTTTAAATAAATCGCCCTGGGTTAGGTTGGCAATTTGCCGGGCAACCGTTTCGGTATTGCCGGTGGCCGAAAAATAAACCACTAAGGTTTTGCCGGCTGCCAATTTATTACTTTCACTGTTTTGCTGAACAGCGGCAGAGCTTTCGGCCGGCGGCTTAGAGGAATTGTTAGTGTCTTTTTGCCCGCAGCCGGCAAGGGCCAGCAGCGTGCAAAGGGTTAACAGTAAAGCAAAAAGCTTTTTCATAAGTTCTGCCCCCTTACAGCTTTTGGTACTCGGCGTTGGTTACCGGGGCACCCCATTCGGTGTGGCAATCCTCGCCCGGTACTTCAACCGCAATGTGGCTAAACCAGCTGTTGGCTTTGGCGCCGTGCCAGTGCTTAACATTTGCCGGAATGGTAACAACATCCCCGGCCTTTAGGCTTTGCGCGGGCTTGCCCTGCTCTTGGTACCAGCCCTCGCCCTCTACGCAAATTAAAAGCTGACCGCCGCCCGATTTGGCGCAGTGGGTGTGCCAGTTGTTGCGACATTTTGGCTCAAAGGTAACATTGGCCAAAAACACCTTGCAGGCTTTGGGGTCGGTTAGCGGTTTAAGGTAAGAGTTCCCGGTAAAATACTGCGCGTAGGCGGTGTTGGGTTCGCCCATGCCAAAAAATCCGCCGTGGCCTTGCGCGTCGGCTTCGTCGGCGTAAACCTCCTTTGCCAAGTTAAACACGGCCCAGGCGTTGGGCCAACCGGCGTAAAAGAATGCCGTTATTTTTGGCGTTTTGCAGGTGGTATTTTAAAGAGCTATCTACCAGCCCTTTGCCCATAAACACGCAAATGGTAACCAAAGAGCGGTCCCGCAGGGAAAGCTGCTCCTCTCTGGACCAAACCTCACCGAATAAAACATCGTCGTTCAGCTCGGCAAATTTTGGGGCAAATGCCCCTAAGCTGTCCCGTCCTGCTGTTTGTTTTTTTCATAGCAAAAACCTCCTAAAAATTAATTGCTGCCGTTTTTGTCCCAGGTAAGCTTTCCGGTTTCAACCGCAATTTCGTACCGGGCAATTTTGTAATTCAGGCGCTCCATCATGGCGTTAATTTTCTGCTTTTGGTCAATTAACGCGTCCCGCTGCTCCTTTAACAGGTTCAGCCGCGCCTCAAAGGTGGCGTCCCCCATTTGAAACAGGCGAACATACTCAATAATGGCCTCAATTTTAAGGCCGGCGTTGCGCATACACAAAACAAGTTCAACCCAGCTTAAATCTTGCTCGGTGTAATTTCGTATGCCGCTGGCGGTTCTTGTTACCGGCGGAATCATGCCAACACGCTCGTAATAACGCAGCGTATCACCGGAAATTCCGTACTTCTCCTGTACCTCTTTAATGGTCAAAATCAACACCTCCTAAAGGTTTCGAACAGCATTATACACCTTAAAGTTCACTCCAAGTCAAGGGGAAAATTAAGAGTTTACTTTTTGTTCATAAACAAAGCCGAAAAGCATATAATTTATTATTCTGTTAATGCCAAAACAAAAATGCGGTAAAAAGGGGGAACACCATGCGTAAGCTACCTAAAATTATTGCGGCGGGCCCTACGGCGCGGCTAATGGTAAACCGGTTTTGGTTAACCCTTTGCTGCTTGGCTTTAACCGCTTTGCTTGTGCTTTGCGCCGCAACGGTTTCGGCCCTGCAGACCAAGCAGCCGGCCGCCGAAAGCCGGGCAGCCCAAACCGTAATTGTAGACGCCGGGCACGGCGGGTTTGACGGCGGCGCCGTTGTTGGAAACGACATTGAAAAGAATATTAATTTAGCTATTGCACTTTACCTTAGGGATATGTTAAAATTAAATGGCTACAAGGTTATTATGACGCGTGAAACCGACCGATCTACCGAAGGGGAGGTTACCGGCCCCATTGCCAGCCGAAAAAAGGCAGATATGCAAAACCGGTTAAAAATAATGCAAAATAATTTGCAGGCGGTTTTTGTTAGTATTCACCTAAACAAGTTTGAAAGCAGCGGCGTTTGCGGGGCGCAAATTTTTTACGCCGCCGGGGTGCAGGGCTCTAAACCGTTGGCGCAGGCCATTATGCAGCAGGTTGTTGCCCAAACGCAGCCCCAAAACAAACGCGCCATTAAGCCTAATTACGCCTCTACCTACATTTTAAAAAACGCCCCCATTCCAGCAGTTATTGCCGAATGTGGGTTTATGAGCAACCCGGCCGAATTAGCAAAGCTAAAAAACCCGGATTACCAAAAGCAGCTGGCCTTTGCCGTTTGCAGCGGCATTTTGGCCTATTTTACCAACTAAAAGGGGAAGTACAAATTGGCAAAAGCAAAATCTATGTACATTTGCCGCGAATGTGGGGCCGAATACCCCAAATGGTCTGGCAAATGCCTGCAATGCGGCAGCTGGAACACCTTAGAGGAAACGGTTATTCTACCGGCCGCAAAGGGCGGCAGCATCTCCTCGGCTGCGGCGGCAAAATCGGCCGCTGCAGCAACCCCAATTACCGAAATTAATTTTACCGACGAACAGCGCTACAACACCGGAATAGGGGAACTGAACCGCGTGCTGGGCGGCGGCATTGTAAAGGGCTCGGTTGTGCTGCTTAGCGGCGACCCGGGAATTGGTAAATCTACCATTTTGCTGCAGGTTGCCGGCAATTTAGCTAAGCGGCACAGCGTGCTTTATGTAACGGGGGAGGAATCGGCCAACCAGCTAAAGCTGCGGGCGCAGCGGCTGGGGGTAAACCAGCCGGCCCTTTCGGTTATGGCCGAAAGCGATGTGTTGGCCATTTGCGGCTACATTTCTCAGGCGCTGCCGCAGCTTGTTATGATAGATTCTATTCAAACCATGCACTTAGAGGGGTTAAGCTCCTCTACCGGCAGCATTACCCAGGTGCGGGAGTGTACCAACATTTTGCTAAAAACCGCAAAAACCTTAAATATTCCGGTAATTATTGTTGGCCACATTAACAAAGGCGGCGACATTGCCGGCCCCAAAATTTTAGAGCATATTGTAGATACGGTTTTGTATTTTGAGGGCGACCGGGTAAATTCCTACCGCATTTTGCGGGCGCAAAAAAACCGTTTTGGCTCTACCAACGAAATTGGCGTGTTTGAAATGCTGGAAAACGGGCTTACAGAGGTGCAAAACCCTTCGGCCATGCTGCTTTCGGGGCGGCTCAGCGGGGTTTCGGGCTCGGCTGTTTCCTGCGTTATGGAGGGCTCGCGCCCCATTTTTGCCGAGGTGCAGGGCCTGGTTACCACTACCGGGTTTGGCAACCCGCGCCGTATGTCTACCGGGTTTGATAACAGCCGCGCCAATTTACTGTTAGCGGTTTTAGAAAAACGCTGCGGGCTGTATTTTTCTAATTTAGATACATACATTAATGTGGTAGGCGGTTTAAGGTTAGAGGAAACAGCGGCCGACTTAGCCGTTGTTTACGCCTTGGTTTCGGGCCTTAGGGACAAGCCCATTCCCGACGATATTGTAGTATTTGGCGAGGTGGGCCTTTCGGGCGAAATTCGCAGCGTACCGCGCGCTGCGCTGCGCGTGTTAGAGGCCGAGCGTTTAGGCTTTAAGCGCTGCGTGCTGCCAAAAAGCTGTTACAAGCAAATGATTGGCACAGCCGTAAGCACTATTGAGCTGATTTATGTTCGCACGGTTGACGAGGCTGCCCAAATTATTTAAACGGTGGTGTTTTACATGAACATTTTACTAATACTGGCCTATTTATTTTTTATTGGTTCGGTTATTGGCTGGGTAATTGAGCTATTGTTTCGGCGGTATATTTCCTCCGCTAATCCCGAACGAAAGTGGATTAACCCCGGCTTTTGCACCGGCCCTTACTTGCCCCTTTACGGCACCGGGCTTTGTATTCTTTATTTAATTGCAAGCTTAGAGCAATATCCGCTTTTTAAAAGCACCGCCGCCAACAAGCTGTTTTTATTTTGTGTAATGGCAATTTTTATGACGGTGATTGAATACATTGCCGGGTTAATCTCTTTAAAAATTTGCCATGTTCGGCTGTGGGATTATTCAAACGAATGGGGCAACATTGGCGGCATTATTTGCCCAAAATTTTCGCTTATATGGGGCGCGCTTGGCGCGATATACTACTTTTTTATTCACCCTTACATTTTAAATTCCCTAAACTGGTTAAGCCAAAATTTGGCCTTTAGCTTTTTTATTGGCGTGTTTTTTGGGGTGTTTATTATTGATGTTGTACATTCGCTGCAGCTTGCTGCAAAGCTAAAGCAATTTGCGCAGGAGAATAATGTGGTGCTGCGCTACGAACATATTAAGCAAAACATTCGCGCCTCTTACGAACAAGCGGCCGAAAAGTACCACTTTTTTAAACCCTTTGCCGCGCGCCAGCCGTTAACCGAGCAGCTTAAAGCGCTGCGCGATTCTTTTGAAAAGGCGCATTTAAAGCGTTAAAACCGCCGCGCTTTTTGCCAATTGCATTAAACTGCGCTTTTTGCCAATTGCTTTAAACTACACTTTTTGCGCGCTCTGCAAAAGCGCAAAAAAGCTGCCGCAAACCGGGTTTGGTTTGCGGCAGCTTTTGTAGGTTAAGGGGTAAATTATTCGGCTTTTTCGTCGTGCACGGTTAAGTTTTGTTGCACCGCGGTGCGAACAATTTTTTGTTTGGCTTTATCTACAACCGATTCAATAACCAAGCTATCTTCTTTTACAGAAATCACGCGGCCGTAAAAACCGCCAATGGTCATAATTTCGTCGCCTACTTGAATATCGTTACGCATTTTTTCTTCGGCTTTTTGTTTTTTCTTTTGTGGACGAATCATAAAAAAGTAAAGAACAACAAACATAACAACCAGCATACCAATAGTAACTAAGCTGCTGGCGGCCTGGCTGGTGCCGGTGGTGTTTGCGGCGGCCTCAAGTGCAATTGCGGTAAAATTCATTTTAAAGTCCTCCTAAAAATAACCTATCCCGTTTATTATAGCGTATTTACGACCTAATTGCAATGGTAAATTTAAATTCTGCGACCAAGTTTTACTATTTGTTCATTTTTAAAGCTTTCAAACCGGTTCTCGGTTAACGCTAAGCGAATATCGGCCATTAGCTGATTGTAAAAATACAAATTATGCAGCACCGAAAGGCGGTGGTACAAAAGCTCCTTTGCTTTTAGCAGGTGCCGCAAATACGCGCGGGAAAACTGCCGGCAAACCGGGCAGCCGCAGGCTTCGTCAATAGGGGAAAGGTCCTCGGCGTATTTTTCGTTATTTAAATTAATAACCCCCTGCGAGGTAAACAGGTGCCCGTGGCGGGCGTTGCGGCTGGGCATAACGCAATCAAATAAATCTACCCCGCGGTCAACCGCCTCTAAAATATTTACCGGCGTACCCACCCCCATAAGGTAGCGGATTTTATTTTTAGGGGCAAAGGGCTCAACCGCCTCTATCATTTCGTACATAACCTCGGCCGGCTCCCCAACGGCAAGCCCGCCAATAGCGTAGCCGTCTAAGTCTAACTCGGCAATTTGCTTCATGTGCTCCTGTCTAAGGTCTTTAAAAGTGCAGCCCTGATTAATGCCAAACAGCAGCTGGTTGGGGTTTACCGTGCCCGGTTGGGCGTTTAACCGCTGCATTTCGGCCTTGCAGCGCTTTAACCAGCGCACCGTTCGCTCGCAGGATTGCTTAGAGTAGCTGTGCTCGGCCGGATTTTCTACACATTCATCAAACGCCATGGCAATGGTAGAGCCTAAGTTCGATTGAATTTGAATACTTTGCTCCGGGCCCATAAAAATGCGTTTACCGTCTATGTGCGATTGAAAGGTAACGCCCTCCTCCGCAATGCTGCGTAAGGAGGAAAGGGAGAACACCTGAAAACCGCCGCTGTCGGTTAAAATGGGGCCTTGCCAGCCGGTAAAACGGTGCAGCCCACCCAAACGGCGAATCAGCTCGTCGCCGGTGCGAACATGCAGGTGGTAGGTGTTTGAGAGCATAACCTGACAGTGAATATTTTTTAAATCTACCGCCGAAACGCCGCCCTTAATGGCGCCGCAGGTGGCAACATTCATAAAAGCCGGGGTTTGCACGGTGCCGTGTACGGTTTTAAATTCGCCCAGCCGGGCTTTGCCCTCGGTTTTTTTTAGTGTAAACATAATAAACCTCGTAGTAGCTATTTTTTGTTATAAAGCTGCAAATTTTAAATTGGCAGCTTTGTATTTGCGTTTTATTGCTTTGGCCGCAATAGCCTTATTTTTATTGAATAAACATGGCGTCGCCAAAGCTAAAAAAGCGGTACTTTTCGGCCACCGCAATTTTGTAAGCGTTCATGGTGTGTTCGTAGCCCGCAAGGGCCGAAACCAGCATAATTAAAGTGCTTTCCGGCAGGTGAAAATTGGTAATTAAGGCGTCTAAGCACTTAAAACGGTAGCCCGGGTAAATAAAAATGCCGGTATCTCCGCTGCATTCGGTTAAAAAGCCGTTGTCGTCGGCAGCGCTTTCAACCGTACGGCAGGAGGTGGTTCCAACACAAATAACCCGGCCGCCGTTTTGCTTGGTTTGGTTTACTAAATCGGCGGTGCGGGCCGGCACATGGTAATGCTCGGTGTGCATTTTGTGCTCGGTAATATCCTCCACCTTAACGGGGCGAAAGGTGCCAAGGCCAACATGTAGGGTAACATAAGCAATTTTAACCCCGCCGGCTTCTAACTGCTTTAAAAGCTCTTTGGTAAAATGCAGCCCGGCGGTAGGGGCGGCGGCCGAGCCTAATTCTTTAGAATAAACGGTTTGGTAACGCTCTTTATCTTTTAACTCGGCCTTAATGTAGTGCGGCAGGGGCATGGTGCCAACCTTTTCCAAAATGCTGTAAAACTCGCCCTCAAAGGTAAAGCGAATAACGCGGTTGCCGTCGTCTTTTACCGCTGTAACCACGGCCGAAAGGTTAGGCGCAAATTGAAACGCGCAGCCCTCTTTAGCCTTTTTGCCCGGCCCGGCAATACATTCCCAATCCGTGTCGTTCAAGCGCTTCAGCAAAACAAATTCAACCGTTGCGCCGGTATCGGCCCGGGTGCCGTAAATACGGGCAGGCAGCACCCGCGTATTGTTTAAAACCAAAAGATCGCCGGGCTTTAGGTATTGGCCAATGTTTTTAAAAACACTGTGCGTTACCGCGCCGGTTGCTTTGTTTAGCACCATTAAGCGGGAGGCCGTTCGGGGCTCAATAGGCGTTTGGGCAATCAGCTCCTCCGGCAGGTCGTAATAAAAATCACTTTTCTTCATAAAATTTGCCTTTCAAAAATTGGCCGGAACCACTGCCGCGGTTTTGGCCTTAAAATTTAGTATAAATATTTTTTCACAATTTTACGGGAAATGAATAAGATATGTTTGACAAAGCGCTTGCAGTTTGGTAAAATAATAATGTTGCAATGGCTGCAGCGCTTTTACCTGCATACTATTATATTGCAATTTACCGTATTATTCAACAGTTTTTTTAAGGTAGTGAAAATCATGAAGTCTTACAAGGTTGGTATTATTGGCGCTACGGGTATGGTAGGGCAGCGTTTTTGCCTGCTGCTGGCCAATCACCCGTGGTTTAAGGTGCAGGTTTTGGCCGCAAGCCCACGCTCTAAAGGTAAAAAATATTGCGAAGCGGTTGCCGGCCGCTGGGCAATGACCGACCCGATTCCCGAAAATTTAAAAAATATGCCTGTTTACAGCGCTACAGAGGATATTGACGAAATTGTTCGTCAGGTGGATTTTGTTTTTTGCGCCGTAGATATGAAAAAAGAGGAAATTCGCGCGCTGGAGGAGGCCTACGCCAAAAAAGAATGTCCGGTTATTTCTAACAACAGCGCCCACCGCTTTACGCCGGATGTACCTATGATTATTCCGGAAATTAACCCCGAGCACGCCGAAATTATTTTGGCCCAGCGCAAGCGCCTTGGTACCAAACGCGGCTTTGTGGCCGTAAAATCCAACTGCTCGCTGCAAAGCTATGTTCCGGCAATTTTTCCGCTTTTAAAATTTGGGGTGCAGGATGTTTTGGTTTGCACCTACCAGGCAATTTCGGGCGCCGGTAAAACCTTTGAGCGCTGGCCCGAAATGGTTGATAATGTCATTCCCTTTATTGGCGGGGAGGAGGAAAAATCCGAGCAGGAGCCGCTTAAAATTTTCGGCAAAATTAAAGGGGACGAAATTGTTCCCGCCGCCGACCCGAAATTTACCGCGCAGTGTATTCGCGTTCCGGTTTCCGACGGGCACCTGGCCGCCGTGTTTGTTCGCTTTAAAAACAAGCCCGAAAAGCAGGAAATTTTAAACCTTTGGCAAAGCTATTCGGGCGAGCCGCAGCAGCTGAATTTGCCGCACGCGCCAAAGCAGTTTTTACACTACTACGCAGAGGATAATATGCCCCAAACCAAGCTTTGCCGCGGGTTAGAGGGCGGCATGGCCGTTTCGGTTGGCCGTTTAAGGGAGGATACCCAGTACGACTACAAATTTGTTTGCGTTTCGCACAATACTTTGCGCGGCGCAGCAGGCGGGGCCGTTTTAATGGCCGAGCTGCTTTGCGCAAAGGGCTACATGGATTAATTTAACTACGGCTTAGCACCGCAGGGTGCTGCCCACCCTTTATTCTTGTAGCTTTGCGCTAATTTTCCGCAGGCAACTAAAGCTTTTTACTTTATTTTAGGGGGCTTTTACAATGAAAAAATGTATTTTCGAGGGCTGCGGTACCGCATTAATTACCCCAATGCTGCCGGACGGCTCGGTAAACTATAAAAAACTGGCCGAGGTTGTAGAGCAGCAAATTACCGGCGGAATTGACGCGTTGGTTATTTGCGGCACCACCGGCGAATCAGCCACGCTGAACCACGACGAGCATGTTAAGGTTATTGAGGCGGCTGTAAAGCAATCGGCCGGGCGCGTGCCCATTATTGCCGGCACCGGCAGCAACGATACCCGTTACGCCGTTGCCCTAAGCAAAGACGCTATTAGCGTAGGCGCCGACGCCTTATTAATGGTTACGCCGTACTACAACAAAACCTCGCAGGCCGGGTTAATTGCGCACTACAACTACATTTCCGAACAGGTTAACAAACCAATTATTTTGTACAATGTGCCCTCGCGCACCGGGGTAAATATTAAGCCCGAAACCTATTTTGAGCTGGCAAAATGTAAAAACATTGTTGCCACCAAAGAGGCCAACGGCGACCTTTCCTCGGTACTTAAAACCATTGCGCTGTGCGGCAGCGATTTAGCCGTATATTCGGGGAACGACGACCAAACCGTACCCATTATGGCCTTGGGTGGCAAGGGTGTTATTTCGGTACTCTCTAATGTTGCGCCGGCCGCCGGCCACCGCATGGCCGCCGAGTGCCTTAAGGGCGATTTTAAAGCCGCAACAGCAATAGCCGTTAAGCACTTAAATTTAATGCAGCACCTATTTATAGATGTTAACCCCATTCCGGTAAAGGACGCTATGAACCTTATGGGTATGGAGGTTGGGCCATGCCGCTTACCGCTGGTAACAACCAGCGAGGCCAATAAGGCAGTGTTAAAAAAGGATCTACAGGAGTTAGGCTTACTGTAAAAACGGCTGCTTTCAACAAAAAACCTATTGTAAGCAAAGGTTTTTAAAACCAAAATATTTTCGGGCTGGCGAAATTTTTTCGTTGGCCCGAACTTTAAAAAGGCAGGAATTTTAATGCTAAAAATAATTTTAAACGGCTGTAACGGAAAAATGGGAAAGGTAATTACCGATATTGTAACCCGGCGCAACGACTGTGCCATTGTTGCGGGGGTAGACCGCGAAATCACCCAAAACGGGCCGTACCCGGTTTTTCAAAGCTTAGAGGATATTCATGTAGAGGCCGATGTTGTAATAGATTTTTCTAACCCAGCGGCGCTAAACGGCCTTTGCAGCTTTTGCCGCGCCCGCAATTTAGGCATTGTTATTGCAACAACCGGCTTTACCGCCGAGCAAACGGCACAAATTAAACAGCTGGCTTGCAATGTTCCGGTGTTTTTCTCTTTTAATATGTCCCTTGGCATTAATCTGCTTGCCGAGCTGGCGCGCAAGGCGGCCGCCGTGCTGGAGGGGTTTGATATTGAAATTATTGAAAAGCACCACAACCAAAAAATTGACGCCCCCAGCGGCACGGCCCTTATGCTGGCCGACGAAATTAACGCCGAGGCAGGGGAGCGCTACCACTACGAATATAACCGCCAGCCAAAGCACGAAAAACGCGACCCCAAAGAAATTGGTATTCACGCTGTGCGCGGCGGCACCATTGTTGGCGAGCACGAAATTATTTTTGCCGGGCGAGATGAAATTGTAACCCTTTCCCATTCGGCCCGCTCGAAAGAGATTTTTGCCGTTGGCGCCGTAAATGCCGCCGCCTTTTTAAAAACAAAACAGCCCGGCCTTTATACCATGAAAGAGCTGGTAGCCGAAAAATAAGCTGTTACTTTGGCGGTTTTTAACTGTATTTTTAACAATAACCCGGCCAGACCACAATTTGCTTGTTGTGGTTTGGCCGGGTTGTTTTTGGATGAAAATAGCCTTGAAATATTGCTAAAAAACACCGTTAATTATCTAATTAAAATAAATCTAATTTTGGTTTCATTATAAAATGGTTTTTGTGGTACTGCAGCAATCCGTCGCGCTGCATTTTGCTTAGCTCGTTCGAAAGGCCGCTGCGCTCTACGGCAAGGTAATCGGCCAGCTGCTGCCGCGTAAACGGAATATTAAATTCTAAAGCGCCGCACTGCTGCGTTACCGCCGAAAAATAAGACATTAGCTTTGCCCGCGTGCTTCGCTGGCTTAGATGTGTTAGCTTTTCGTTGGTGCGCAAATTTTTTTGGGCCAGCTCGCCTAATAAATTGCGTATAATTAGGCTGTGGTGCGCGCAGGCCGCCGGGCAAACGGTTAACACCCGTTTTACATTTAAAAAAAGCACGGTAACCGGCGTTTGGGCCACAATGCTAACCTTTAAAACCGCGCCGGGCGCGCAGGCAAAAGCGGCCGCAAAGGTTTGGCCCGGGCCGTTTTTGCTTAAAATGTTGCGGTTGCCCCAAATATCCTCTTGAATAATCAGCACACTGCCCGAAAGCACTAAACCAACATTTTCAACGGCGTCGCCCGCCCGCAGAATAAACGAATTTTTGGGGTATTCCTTGGTTTGGGCGCCCAGGCAGTCCAGCACGGCGGAAAGCTCTTTCTCCGAAATACCGTTAAAAATTCCGCAAGACTGCAGAATTGGAAAAATTTTTTTCAAAAAAACACCCCGTTTGTTGAAAATTCAACCGATTTGTTGTTTAAATTATATTATAATATACCCACAAAAGCAAGGAGGAATTGCAATGAAACGAAGAATTATTGAAATTAACGAGGAAAAATGCAACGGCTGCGGTGCTTGTGCCGCCGCCTGCCACGAGGGGGCTATTGGCATGGTAAACGGCAAGGCTAAGCTGCTGCGGGACGATTACTGCGACGGTTTGGGCGATTGCCTGCCGGCCTGCCCAACCGGGGCAATAACCTTTACCGAGCGGGAGGCTGCCGCCTACAACGAGGCCGCCGTGCTGCAAAATAAACAGGCCAAAAACAGTGCTAAAACGCCGCTGCCGTGCGGCTGCCCGGGCTCTAACGCAAAAAAAATTGAGCGCCGCGAAAGCCCTGCGGTTAACCCGGCGGCACAGCCCGCCCAAAGCCAGCTGCAGCAATGGCCGGTACAAATTAAATTGGTACCGGTTCATGCGCCTTATTTTTCGGGCGCCAAGCTGCTAATTGCGGCCGATTGCACTGCTTACGCTTACGCCGCGTTTCACGAGCGGTTTATAAAAGGGCACATTACCCTTGTTGGCTGCCCAAAGTTAGATGGGGTAGATTACGCCCAAAAGCTAACCGAAATTATTAAAAACAACAATATTAAAAGCGTTACCGTGGTGCGCATGGAGGTGCCCTGCTGCGGCGGGTTAGAGCAGGCAGCCAAAACCGCTTTGCAAAACAGCGGAAAATTTATTTCGTGGCAGGTTGTTACCATTGCCACAAACGGCGAAATTTTAGAATAGCTTTACTTTTAAACTGCAGCAAATTGTTTTAAGAATAGGGGATAGCAATGAATAAAAATATGTTTTGTTTTCAGTGTGAGCAATCTGCCGGTTGTACCGGCTGCACCGGCGCGGCAGGCGTTTGCGGCAAAAGCGCCGAGGTTGCCGCCCTGCAGGATGAATTAACCGGGGCTTTAATTGGGTTAGCCCGCGCCACCAACGGCGGCAAAAAATTTAGCAAAAGCACGCAGCATTTGCTAATAAAAGGGCTTTTTAGCACCGTTACCAATGTTAATTTTAACAGTGCTTCGCTGCAGCAGCTAATTAGCCAGGTGCAGCTTGAAAAACAAAAACTCATTCCGCGCTGCGCAAGCTGTGGCGCCCCCTGCGGAAAAAACAGCGATTATAATATGCAGCAGCTATGGAACGCCAACGAGGATATTCGCAGCTTAAAATCGTTAATTTTGTTTGGTATTCGCGGCATGGCGGCCTACGCCTACCACGCAATGGTTTTAGGCAGCGAAAGTAAAGCAATGAACCTGTTTTTTGCCAAGGCCCTTTTTGCGGTAGGGGAGGACTGGAATTTAGAGCAGCTGCTGCCCATTGCTTTAGAGGTTGGCGAAAAAAACTTAGCCTGCATGGAGCTTTTAGATAACGCGCACACCAAAGCTTACGGCGAGCCGACTCCCGTAACGGTTCCGCTGACGGTAGAGCCCGGGCCGTTTATTGTTATTTCGGGGCACGATCTGCACGATTTAAAATTGCTGTTAGAGCAAACCGAGGGCACCGGAATTAACATTTACACCCACGGCGAAATGCTGCCGGCACACGGCTACCCAAAGCTTAAAAAATACCCCCATTTAAAGGGTAATTTTGGCACCGCCTGGCAAAATCAGCAAAAAGAATTTGCCAATATTCCCGCACCGGTTTTATTTACAACCAACTGCCTTATGCCGCCAAAAAGCAGCTATTCCAACCGGGTTTTTACAACCGCGTTAGTATCTTACCCGCAAATTCAACACATTGGGGAAAACAAAGATTTTTCACCCGTTATTAAAAAAGCCTTAGAGCTTGGCGGCTACCAAAGCAAACAACCGTTTACCGGCATTAACGGCGGCACAACCGTTACAACAGGCTTTGCCCACGGTGCCGTTTTAAAGCAGGCCGAAAAAATTGTTCAGGCGGTTCAAAAAGGGGAGATTGAGCACTTCTTTTTGGTTGGCGGCTGCGACGGTGCGCGTGCTGGCCGCAATTATTACACCGAATTTGTAAAGCAAACCCCAAAAAGCAGCGTTATTTTAACCCTTGCCTGCGGTAAGTACCGCTTTAACGATCTACAACTTGGCACGGTTGCCGGCTTACCAAGATTAATGGATATTGGGCAGTGCAACGACGCATACAGTGCCATTAAAATTGCATTAGCCTTGGCCGAAGCCTTTTCCTGCGGCGTAAACGATCTGCCGCTCTCTATGGTGCTTTCGTGGTACGAACAAAAAGCTGTTTGCATCTTGCTAACCCTTTTGCACCTTGGCATTAAAAATATTCGCCTTGGGCCAACGCTGCCGGCGTTTCTTTCGCCCAACATTTTAAGCTATTTAACCAAAAACTTTGGCCTTGCCGCCATTACAACGCCAAAGGAGGATTTAAAATCACTTTTAAAAAAATAATTACAACATTAAAGCCCCCAGTGCTTTGCTGGGGGCTTAATGGAGGTTATTATGACTTTTAAAGATAAATTATTGGGCTATCTTTACAACACGGCTACACACGCCGAGACGGACGATGTGTAGCCCCGATAACTATCCGGTTACGCACCCGGTTGCGGGTTGCCCTGTGCGCCGCCGCGGCATTTTAGAACCAGCTTTAGAAAACAACAGTTATACAAAAAATGCATTTTGTAGCCGGAGCGGCCATTTTGCCCCTTATTAGCAGGCAGGCAATATGGCCGCGGAGGTTGTAATTGGCGGAACGCCAATTATACAAAATGAATGTTTTGTATAATTAAGGGGAGAGTAGTTTTCAATTATTAGTATTAATCTGTAAAAAGAAACAATGAAATACTAAGTTTCTTTTTACAGAACTATGACCGGCACGGTCAGAAATTTTACTTAAAAGAATAAGTATGTGCTGATGATTAGTATAAATCTATTATATTGCTTATTTTTAACCGCAGCGTTTGTTTTGCAACGCCGGCGGTTTTTATATTCATTTTTATATTCAAAAGCTGAGTTGGCTAAAACTGATTTGCCGCTTAGAACGGTTAATTTTTTCTATGTACATAATCGGTTAACAATATTATTTGCCTTTACAGCCACTCAGTTTTTGTAAAACAAGTTATGGCCCATTTTAAGCTTTTCTATTGAAAGAAATATTTTAAACCAGCAGCTTAAAATTAAATTCTTTTATTATTTGTATTGGTATTATATGCAACGCGCCTGTACTGAACGCTAAAACTGTTAAAAAAACCTTAAAGCATTTAACGAATTTAATGTTTAACTGCCGGCTGCAAATTTTAGTTTATTTTTGCCCAAACAATTTTAAAACGCTGCTACCACGCAAAATTATTTTGGGTATTGCTATCGCTTTCATTTTTTTTTAATATTTTAACTGGAAAACATATCCATTTAAATGATTGCGGCAATGGTAGAACGACCTGTAATTTTTCTAACATTTCCCCTTGAAAAATACCTATATATAGTATATAATGTAAAAGAATTACTAGATGTATTAAGCTTTTGTGCTATTTGTTTTACCGGAGGGATGCTTTTTGAATAAAAAATATTACCAAGAGGCCCCAAAGGTTTTACAGGACTTTTTGCTGTACAGCGAGGCGGTTCGCAACAAATCTGCCCGTTCTGTAGACGAATACTTTTTAGATCTGCGCACCTTTTTTCGGTACTTAAAACTTCAAAACGGCTTTTCGGGCAAAATGGAGTTTAACGAAATTGCAATAGACGATATTGACTTAAATTTGCTGAAAACCGTAACCCTGCAAGACCTTTACGCCTTTTTGGTGTATTGTAAGGATGAGCTGCATAATAACAGCACCACCAGAGCCCGCAAATGCTCAACCTTAAAAATTTATTTTAAATATCTTTCGCAAAATACCAAGCAATTGCCAAGCAACCCGGCCGAGCTGCTGGAGGCGCCGAAAATTGCCTCTACCCTACCCAAGCACCTAACCTTAGAGGAAGCCTTAGAGCTTTTAAGAAGCGTTGACGGCCCGAATAAAGAGCGCGATTTCTGCATTTTAACCCTGTTTTTAAACTGCGGAATGCGGCTTTCGGAGCTTTGCAACATTAGCTTAAACGATTTAAACAGCGAGGGTGCGCTGCGCCTTTACGGAAAAGGCAATAAAGAACGCATTATTTACCTAAACGACGCCTGCCAAAGCGCCATTAAAAGCTATTTGCCCGTGCGCCCGGTAGAGGGGGTTCCGGCCAGCGAAAAAAACGCCCTGTTTATTAGCCGTAACAAGCGGCGTATTAGCCCTAAAACCGTGCAGCACATTGTTTACGAGTTTTTAGAAAAAGCCGGCCTGGGCAACCGCGGCTTTTCTACCCACAAGCTGCGCCACACCGCGGCTACCTTAATGTACCAGCGCGGGCACGCCGATGTGCGCGTAATTAAAGATGTTTTAGGGCACCAGAATTTAGGCACCACGCAAATTTACACCCATGTTTCCAGCGAGCAGGTAAAATCGGCTATTGAGCACAATCCCCTTTCATCCGTAAAGCCTAAAAAAAGTGCGGCCGAGGCAATTAAAAAAGCAAATAGCAATGCAGCTAAGCAGGAGGACTAAGCAATGTTACTTTTTATTGTGCGGCACGGCGACCCCATTTACAACCCCGACTCCCTAACCCCCAAAGGGCACCTGCAGGCGCAGGCCTTGGCCAAGCGCTTTGCCGTAAACGGGTTAGATGAAATTTATTCCTCCCCCTTAAACAGGGCCCGGCAAACGGCGCAGCCAACCTGCGATATTTTAGGTAAGCCCTACACGGTGGAGGATTGGACCAGCGAAAGCAAAGCTGCAGCCGATTTATTTTGCACCTACCCGGACGGACGCCGCGGCTGGGTTTTTCAGCGCCAGCTAAGCGAATTAAAAAACAACGGCACCCTAAATTTAAACCTGCAAAACTGGTACACGGCCGAATGTTTTAGTAAAGCAGACACCGAACGGTTTAAAAAGGGATTTGAACGAATTGGCCATGATTCCGACCAATTTTTAGCCCGCTTGGGCTACGAGCGTGACGGTGCCGTTTACAAAATTTTAAACCCCAACAGCAAACGCATTGCCGTTTTTTGCCACCAAGGCTTTGGCGTTACCTGGCTTTCGCACCTTTTACAAATTCCGCCCCACATTTTTTGGAGCAGTTTTGATATTACCCACACCGGCGTTACGGTGCTGCGGTTTAGAAATTACGAAAACGGTATTACGGTTCCGCAGTGCCTTTGCCTTTCAGATACCTCGCACATTCTGCGCGAAGGCTTACCGTTTGAGTATAACAACTCGGAAAAGCTTTAAATTTAAAATTAAGCATTTAAAATTAAACATTTAAAATTAAACTTAACCCGCCGCAACAGGCTTAACTGCTGCGGCGGGTTATTTAAAGCGTTAATTTAGCTACAAATTTGCAAGGTTCCGGTTAGCCTTGGCAAAAGCGGCTCAAAGGCAAAAAGCTTATCTAACAGCTTACCAAACAAGGTAATTAGCGGGGCGTTTACAACGGTTATAATAACCGTTGCGGCGCCAAGGCCCTGCAAATTGTGGTTTAAAATTAGCGCCAGCAAAACCGAAAGGGTTAACATTGCAATATCGTAACACTGTTTTACGCGGTTCATGTTCCAGCCGTAGCGGCGAGCCAGCTCGGTGCAAAAAAGCTCGTAAATTTCAAGCGGCCACCCGGTTCTAAAGAAAAAGGCAATGGCAATGGCCGTAAACAGCTCCCCCAACACAAAACTAAGCACCCGCACCCAAAAAACGGCGTAAACGGCGTTGGAACCAAAAATTAGGTACCAGCCATCCAGCACAAAGCCAAAAACAACCGCCGACGCAAACGAAAGCAGATAGCGCCAGTTAAACCGCTGAATGGCCAAACACAAAACCAGCAGCAACACCGCCTGAAATACATATTCCGACATTCCCTGCGAAAAAAACGGTAAATACTGCACCACCTTAAGGTGCAAAATGTAGGCCGCGGCCGAAACCATTGAAAGCCCAAACCCCGCTTTGGTAAGCAGGCAAACGCCCAGCGCGCAAAAAACAATGCCAAGCAGCCAGGCGGCTTCGTTCATTTTTCTTAACAGTGGTAGCTTCATTAAAATTTTAATCCCTTCAAAGTTTTATGAATCCTTTTTTTTCGTAAACATTCGCTCTAATTTATCGGTAAAGCTTAAAGCCTTTTTAATTTTTTTGCCAAACATATTCAGCAGCTCGGGCAGATGGTTAAACTGGCCGCTGCTGTCGTCTACCATGTAGGTCCAGGTGCCGGTAGAATGGTCAATATTAAAATCGGTTAGATCCGGTTCGCCGTTTACAACATTCAGCTGCTGCATTTTTTGCAAAACCTCAAACCGAATATCGGCGTTCATTTCCTCAAAATTATTAATAGCCTGGCGGTTAAATTCGTCTAACGGGTTTTTGCCCGCAACAATGTTTAAATGTATGCCGCTTTTAACCTCCTCCATGGTTTCCAAATAATCAGAAAAACGCAGGTTCAGGTAATAAAGCAGCAGGTGGCGCTCGGCGTTTTGCAGCGCCTTGGCGCCAATTTGTTTTTCTAATTCAAGGTAACGGTCTAAATCGTTTTTTTGTAAAATTTGGGGCTGCTCCTCTAAAAAAAGAATCTTTTTGCGGTAGTTGGAAATAAGCTGCCGCTGCTCCTCGGTAATATAGGTGTATTTTTTCATAGAGTAGCGCGCTTCGGCGTCGTTCCCCTCTAAGGTCAGCTGTGCGTCCCGCACCAGGGCAAATTTTTCTTTCTCCGTTAATTTTTTGCCGGTCAGCTCCTCCTCAAAAAACGGGGCAATGTTTTCATCCTGCAGGCTAATAAAAAACTTGCTTTGCCCAACATCACCCTGTCGGCCGGAACGGCCCCGCAGCTGGTTATCAATTCTGCGGGAGCGGTTAACGGTGGTGCTAATAACATAAAGCCCGCCGGCTAACGCAACGGCGCTGCGCCCCTCGCCATTTTGCCCGCCCAGCTTAATATCTACCCCGCGCCCGGCCATGTTGGTAGAAACGGTTACCGCCCCCGCCAAGCCGGCGTTGGCAATTATTTTAGCCTCCTCGGCGTCGTTGCGGGCGTTTAAAACCGCCGGTTCAATGCCGTTTTGGCGCAAGCTTTGGGCCAGCGTTTCAGATTGCTCTACACTGGCGGTGCCAACCAAAACCGGCTGGTCCTTTTGGTGCGCGGCAACAATTTCGGCAATAACGGCGCTGTCCCGCTCGCTGTTGGTTAAAAAAACCTCGTCCGGTAAGTCATTACGAATACAGGGGGTGTGCGGCGCAATGGCCAAGGTACGCACGCCGTAGGTGGTTTCCAGCTCCGAGGCAGAGGTTACCGCCGTGCCTGTCATACCGCAAAGGGTTTGGTACTGGGCAATAAAGGCGCCAATGGTCATGCTGTTAAAAATGCGGGTGCCAAGCCGGTCGGTAATGCCCTCTTTCAGCTCAACATATTTTTGCAAGGCGCCGGGGAATTTACGGTTTGCGGCCACCCGGCCGGTAGATTCATCAATTACGCCAATTTTGCCGTCTTTTACAATGTAATCTACATCCCGCTTTAGCAAATAAACCGCCTCTAAGGCCGTATTTACCGCCGAAAGGGTATCCATATTTTTTTCGTCGTACAAATTATCAATTAATAAGGCGCTTTCAACCGCTTTAATGCCGCTATCGCTCAGCCAAATTTGCCGCTGCTCTAAATTGCACTCGTAGTCCTGCGGGTCTAACGCTTTTACCATCGCAATAATTTTTTGTAAAAAATCTAACGCGGCAGCACTGGCCTTACCGGCCAACACTAAGGGAATGGCCGCTTCGTCAATTAAAATAGAGTCGGCCTCGTCTACAATGGCAACATCGTACACCTGCAGCAAAAATTGCTCGGTGCTGGCGGCTAAAAAGCTGCGAATACAGTCGTACCCCGCCTCGCGCGCGGGGGCGTAAACAATGCTGCAGCCGTAAGCCGCTTTGCGGGCGGCAAAGCTTGTGTTCTCGGTAATGCAGCCAACCGTAAGGCCGCAAAACTCAAAAATTTCGCGGTTTTCGGTGGCGTCACGCTCGGCTAAATAATCGTTAAACACTAAAATGTGAACGGTGCGCCCGCTTTTGGCAAACAGCACCGCCGCAACAACGCCGGCAAGGGTTTTGCCCTCCCCTGTTGCAAGCTCGGTAATGTGCCCGCCAAACAGCGAAAAGGCCGCCTGCAATTGGCTTTGAAACAGCCGTATTCCCTTTAAGCGAAAAATAACCTCGCTTACCAGGGCAGCCAGGGCTGCGGGTTTTAGGCCCGGCTTTTTAAGCTGTTCTTGCAGTTCGGTGTTGCTAAAAGCGGTAAAATCCTCTGCGGCGGCCGCAGCGGCAAAATCGGCACATTCTTTTTTTAGGGCTTTGGTTGTTTTATAATTAATTTTCAAGTTAAAATACTCCCCTTTTTAAAATCCGGCTTGCGAAAAATGCAGTTTCATGTTAAAATAAGGTTGGTTTATTGTTGCTTTTTGCCCGCACGGCTTTTGGCAACAAAATTAAGAATTTAGAATACCGGTGCAAAAATGTACAATATTTTTTACTGTAACTTATTTAAAATTTCTAACAAAATGCTGGACGCCGAATTAAACACCCTGCCCCGCTTTATTCAAGAGCAAATTAAAGAAAAGCAAAACGAGGACGACCGGCGCCGCAGCCTTGCCGGCTACATGCTGGCGCGGCGCTACACGGCCGCCTTTTGCAACAAAAAGCCGGAGGAAATTGAATTTGATTTTGGCGAGCATGGCAAGCCCTTTGTGATTAACGGGCGGGTGCATTATAATATTTCACACTGCCAAAATTATGTTGTTTTAGCGGTTTCGGAGCAGCCCATTGGCGTTGACATTGAAATTGTGCGCGAATTTTCGGCCCTTTTGGCCCAAAAAAAGTTTACCGAGCAGGAGGTTGAATATATTGCCGCTGCCGGGCGGGAGGGCCGCTCAATGCAGCAGGCGTTTTACGAAATTTGGACCGCGAAAGAGGCCTATTTAAAATTTACCGGCGCCGGTATTTCGGGCGGGCTAAACGCCTTAACCTTAACGGCACAAAACGGCAGGCTTTACCCCGAAAACCGAGCCATTACGCTTACCTACGACCAAAGTATTCCCGGCGCGGTAATTGCCGTTGTGCAAAACTCCGGCAATTAAGGCCTTTTTAGTAGCCCCAAAATTCCTTAGCCGTCGGTTAAAAATACCGCTTTTTAAAATTTTACCAAGCCGGCAGACCGGCCCTTTTTAGGGTGCGGCCCGCCGGCTTGGTTTTTAAAATATTTAAATAAACCCAATTTTGCGCATGGCCTTAGAAACGGTGCGACGCGCAATATAGCCGGCCTTTTCGGCCCCGGCTTTGTAAATATCCTCTAACTGCTTTTTGTCAGAAATAAAGGTGTTAAAGCGCTCCTGCAGCGGCTTTAGCTCGGCACAAACTGCCTCGCCAACGGCCAATTTAAAATCGCCGTAGCCCTTGCCGGCAAATTCAGCAACAACGCTTTCTTGCGCCTTTCCGGTAACGGCCGAATAAATGCCAATTAAATTGGCAATGCCGTCCCGCCCCTCTTCAACGCAAATTCTATTTTCACTGTCGGTCACGGCGCGCTTAAATTTGCGCATAATGTCCTCCGGTTTATCTAAAATAGCAACCCAGGCGTTAATGTTTTCATCCGACTTAGACATTTTTTTGCTGGGGTCCTGCAGCGAGCGAACACGGGCGCAGGCCTTTGGAATATACGGCTCGGGAATTTTAAATACATTGCCGTACAGACTGTTAAACCGGCCGGCAATATCGCGGGTAATTTCTAAGTGTTGCTTTTGGTCGGCCCCTACCGGAACCAAATCGGCCTGGTACAGTAAAATATCGGCCGCCATTAGGGTGGGGTAAGCAAACAGCCCTAAGTTTACATTGTCGGCGTGCTTGGCGGCTTTATCTTTAAACTGCGTCATGCGGGAAAGCTCGCCAAACTGGGTGTAGCAGCTTAGCAGCCACATAAGCTGGCTGTGCTGCGCAACATCCGACTGTTTAAATAAAATAACCTCATCCGGGTTAATACCAAGCGCCAACAGCAGCGCGCAGGTGTTTAAAATTTGCTTGCGAAAAGCAGCCGGCTCCTGCCGAACCGTAATGGCGTGCAGGTCGGCCACGGCGTAAATGCAATTAAAATCCTGCGTCATGCTTTTCCAGTTTTTCAGTGCCCCTAAGTAGTTGCCGAGCGTTAACATTCCGCTGGGCTGAATGGCGCTGAAAACGCGCTTTTTTTGTTCTGCCTCTGCCATTATTGTAACATCTCCTTTACCAAATTGCCAAGGGTGGCAAAGCCGGTTTTAATCTGCTCCTCCGAGGGGGTAGAAAAATTCACCCGAAAGCACGGGGTCATAGCTTCTTCGTTGGCCAAAAATGCGGTGCCGGGCACTACGGCTACGCCGTTTTCAATGCCCTTTTTGCAAAACTCCAGCATATTAATTTGCTCCGGCAGGCGGCACCACAAAAACAGCCCCCCCTCTACCGGGTAAAACGAAACTAAATTGCCAAAGCTTTCCCGCGCGCAGCGCATAGCAAGCTCGGCCTTTTGGCGGTAAATGGCGCGCAGCTTGGTTAAGTGGGCTTCAAAATCGTACTCCTTCATAAACCGGTACGCCAACATCTGGCTAAAAATGCCGGTGTGTACATCGTCGGTTTGCTTGCAAACGGTCATTTTGCTAAGCAGCTGCCGGTTGGCAACGGCGTAGCCAACCCGAATACCCGGGGCCAAAACCTTAGAAAAAGAGCCGGAATAAATAACGGCGCCCTCGGTGTCGAACGATTTAATGGCCGGTAAAAATTCGCCCTTAAAGCGCAGCTCGCCGTAGGGGTCGTCCTCAATAATTACAACGCCGTGCTGCACGGCAAGCTCGTAAAGGCGGCGGCGCTTAGCCAGTGACATTGTAATACCGGTTGGGTTTTGAAAATTTGGAATGGTGTAAATAAAGCGCACCCGACTGTCACTGTTCAATAGCTGCTCTAAGGCCTGCATGTTCATGCCATCGGCCTCCATTGGCACGCCCTTTAGCTGAATACCGTACGAACGAAAGGAGTTTAAGGAGCCTATAAAGCTGGGGTCCTCACACAAAACGGTATCTCCCCTATTCAGCAGCACCTTGGCCGCCAGGCTCATAACCTGCTGCGCGCCGGAGGTAATTAAAAGCTCGTCCTGCTCGCTGCCAATGTGGTGCTTGGTTTTTAAATAATCGGTTAGCAGCTGCCGCAGCGGGGTGTACCCCTCGGTTACCGAGTACTGCAGGGCGGCAATGGGTTCGTCTTTAAAAATATCGGCCGAAATTTTGCGTACTGCCTCTACCGGAAAGGCCTCGGCCGAGGGGTTTCCGGCCGAAAACGGAATCATCCCCGGCTGGGAGGAGTGCTTTAAAATTTCCCGTATGGCGGAGGGCTTTAAGCCGTTAACATTGTCTGAAAAATGATATTGCATAACTGGTTACCTCTATTAAAAGAATTAAAAGCCTAAATGGCTGCCGGCGCAAATCGTGCTAAAAATATCATACCACATTTTACCGCTTAGTGCAAGGCAAAACGGCTATTTTAAAATTTCCATTTTAACATAATTGGCCATAAGCTTTTTGGTGCCTTTTTCGTCAAAGGCAACCTCCAGCAAATAATCGCCGCCCATGGCCTGGCAGCTCAAGATCATGCCCTCGCCAAAAACCTTGTGCTTAACCCGCATACCCTTTTGGTACTTGGTTGCCGCAGGGGCTTTGGCACCCGGCAGGGGCGGCGTTTTACGGTAGGCCAGCGGCGTGTTGCGCTGCACAGGGTGCCCGGCGGCGCTGCCCGACCTGGTTGTGGCCGAAAAGCTTACCGCCTTTGCGGTGCCGCCACCTTGGTACCGGCGCTCAAAGCCGCCCGGCGCCGTACTTGGCTCAGAATATCCCTTAAAGCCCGAAAGGCTGCAAAGCTCGGGCGGAATTTCGCGCACAAAGCGGGAGAGCCGGTTGCGCTGCGTTAAACCAAACAGCATACGAACATAGGTGTTGGTTAGGGTTAACTGCCGCTTGGCGCGGGTAACGCCAACATAGGCCAGGCGGCGTTCCTCCTCCAGCTCGGCTTTGCCGGCGTAAATTGATTGATTGCCGGGGAAAATGCCCTCCTCCATGCCAATTAAAAAAACATTATTAAACTCTAATCCCTTGGAGGAATGAAGCGTCATTAAAATAACGGTATCGGCCGTTTCGTCGTATTTATCAATATCGCTTACCAACGCAACCTCCTCTAAATACTCCGAAAGCGAAGGGTTCGGCGATTGCTGCTGGTAGTTAATAATGCCGGAGGAAAGCTCTTTAACATTTTCAACCCGCTCGGTGCCCTCCGGCCCCTCGGCCTTTAGGGCGTCTAAATAGCCGCTTTGTTGCAAAACCTCGTCCAACAGCTCGCTTAGCGGCAGCTCGTCGGCTTTTTCGGTCAGTCGATCAATCATTTGGCAAAAAATTTGCAAACGGGTTGCCGCGTGCGAGATTGCCGGGTAATTGGCCGCGTTTTCAAACACCTCAAACAGCGGCAGGCCAAGCCCCTCGGCAATTTCGGCCGCGCGGTTTACGGTTGTTTGGCCAATGCCGCGCTTTGGCTCGTTAATAATGCGCCGCAGGCGAACATCATCGGTTTTGTTGTTAATTACATTTAGGTAAGAAATAACATCTTTAATTTCCTTACGGTCAAAAAAGCGCAGCCCGCCAATCACGCGGTACGGAATTCCGCTGCGGGCAAAAACATTTTCCAGCGTGCCCGAAAGCGCGTTCATGCGGTACAGCACGGCGTTATCCTTAAACCTGCCGCCCTGCTGTACATTTTCTAAAATCGCGTCGGCTATGTATTGGGCTTCGGCCCGTTCATCGGCCAAGGTGCAAACCTTAATTTTCGCGTCGGTTTTAAAATCGGTCCACAAATTTTTGCCCTTTCGAGCGGTGTTGTTGGCAATAATGGTGTTGGCGGCCTGCAAAATGGTGGCGGTAGAGCGGTAATTTTGTTCTAACCGAATAACGGTGGCCTGCTCGTATTCGTCCTCAAAGCTTAAAATATTTTCAATGGTAGCACCGCGAAAAGAATAAATGCTTTGGTCGTCATCGCCAACCACGCACAAATTTTGGTGCTTGCGGGCCAACAGGCTAACCAAGCGGTACTGGGCGTGGTTGGTATCCTGATATTCATCGACCATAATGTACTTAAATTTATTTTGGTAATACTCCAGCGCGTCCGGGCAGCTTTCAAACAAATTAACGGTGTTTACAATCATGTCGTCAAAATCCATGGCATTGGCTTGTTTTAACTGTTTATTGTAAGCGGCAAAAACCTTGGCAACGGTTTTTTTGTAAGTCTCATAGCCAATATTTTGGGCGTATTCTTCGGGGGTCCAGAGCTTATCCTTCGCGTGGCTGATTTCATTTAGGCAAAGTTTAGGGCTCAGCTCTTTTTCAGAAACATTCAGCTTTTTTAAAATTTCTTTCACCACACGCTTTTGGTCATCGGTATCATAAATCGTAAAGTGCGCGGTGTAGCCAATACGGTCGGCGTAGCGGCGCAGCATACGGCCGCAAATGCTGTGAAAGGTGCCGGCCCAAAGGTCTAACCCGCTTTCCCCCAGCTTTGCAACAATACGGTCCTTTAGCTCCCCGGCGGCCTTGTTGGTAAAGGTAATGGCCAAAATTTGCCACGGGGTAGCCGGGTCAACGCTAAAAACACCCGGCGGCAGCAGCGGCTGTTCGCCCTTTAAATAGGCCTGCCCCTGCGCCAGCTCAAAATCCGAAATATTTGCGGGCACCGCGGTGCTTTGGTAAGCGTTGCCGTAGCGAATTAAGTACGCAATGCGGTTTACCAGCACGGTTGTTTTGCCGCTGCCGGCCCCGGCCAGCACTAATAGCGGGCCGTTTGCGGTGGTAACGGCTTGAAACTGGCGGTCGTTCATGCGGAAAAAATCTTTTTCAATTATTCTTTTACGCAGCGCTAAAAAATCACTGTTACTGCAATTCAATGGTACGGCCCCTTTTTTGTAAGATCTAATAACATACAAATTAAGTATACCAGTTTAATGGGCAAAAATAAAGCCTTTTTTCACACATAATGTTGTTTTTTTGCCGAACAGCTGGTATAATGTAAAGGTATAGTATTTTGTAGTTTTAACAAAAAGGGCGGGTTTTTGTGGTAAAAAAGTATTTGCCGCTTACGGTTTTTCAGGCGGTGCAGCAACGGCTGCAATATTTATTTGCAGAGTTTGAAAACATTTATGTTTCCTTTAGCGGCGGTAAGGATAGCTCGCTGCTGCTGAATTTGCTGTTAGATTACCGCGAAATGCATTGCCCCAACCGGGTAATTGGGGTGTTTCACCAGGATTTTGAAGCGCAATACACCGTTACCACTAACTACATTACCCAAACCTTTAAAAGGCTGGAAAACAAGGCCGAGCTTTATTGGGTGTGCTTACCCATGGCAACCAGAACTGCGCTAAGCAATTACGAGATGTACTGGTACCCGTGGGACGACAAAAAGAAGGAGCTTTGGGTACGCCCCATGCCAAATCTGCCTTACATTATAAACCTAAACAACCCCTTTACGCACTACCGCTACAAAATGCACCAGGAGGATTTAGCCAAGCAATTCAGCCGCTTTTACAAGGAGCAGCACCAAAACAACAAAACCGTTTGCCTGCTTGGAATTCGGGCCAATGAATCCTTACAGCGGTACAGCGGCTTTTTAAACAAAAAATACGGCTACAAAAACAAATGCTGGATTACCAAGCAGTTTAAAGATATTTACTGCGCTTCGCCGCTATACGACTGGACCGTTCAAGATGTTTGGGCCGCCAACGCCAAATTCGGTTTTTCGTACAATCCGCTTTACGACCTTTATTACAAGGCCGGCCTAAAGCCGGAGCAAATGCGCGTGGCCTCCCCTTTTAACGATTATTCTAAAGAAAGCCTAAACCTTTACCGGGTTATTGACCCGGCCATTTGGGCTAAGCTGGTTGGCCGCGTACAAGGCGCTAATTTTGGGGCAATTTACGGCAAAACCAAGGCCTTGGGCTACCGCAGTATTACTCTGCCGCCGGGGCACACCTGGCGCTCTTACACCAAATTTTTGTTAGATACCCTACCGCCGCGCCTGCAAAATAATTACATTAAAAAATTTAATACCTCTATTAAATTTTGGCACGAAACCGGTGGCGGCCTTTCGGAGGAAACGATTGCCGAATTACAGCAAAAGGGGTACAAAATTCGCCGAAACGGCATTTCCAACTACACGCTGGATAAAAAAACACGCATTGTGTTTGAGCAGGATATTCCAGACGACACCGACAACATTTTAACCAGCAAAGATATTCCCAGCTGGAAAAGAATGTGCTATTGTATTTTAAAAAATGACCACACCTGCCGGTTTATGGGCTTTGGGTTAACCAGGCAGGAGCAGCTGCGGGTAAACCTGTTAAAAGAAAAATATTCGGGGGTATTGCATGAATAATTTTAAAAGCCCGGTTTACGGCGTTAAGGCCGTACCGTTTGAAAAAATTGAGCCCAACACCTACAACCCTAACGCGGTGGCCCCGCCCGAAATGCGCCTGCTGTATGACAGCATTAAAGAGGACGGCTACACCATGCCCATTGTTTGCTATTACGACAAGGCAAAAGACCGCTACATTATTGTAGATGGCTTTCACCGTTACCAGGTTATGCGGGAACACAAAGACATTTACGAGCGTGAGCAGGGCCTGCTGCCGGTTTCGGTTATTGATAAACCCCTGCACTGCCGCATGGCCAGCACCATTCGGCACAACCGGGCGCGCGGCACGCACGATGTTGATTTAATGAGTAACATTATTAAAGAGTTGCACGAAATCGGCCGTTCGGACGCATGGATCTCTAAGCATTTGGGCATGGACCGTGATGAGATATTGCGGTTAAAGCAAATTACCGGCCTAACCGCTTTGTTTCAAGATGTTGAATTTGGAAAAGCGTGGCAGCCGTCCGACGAATTTTTGCAGGAAACCGAAGCCGAACCAAAACCGAAACGGCGCAAAACCGTTATGCTGTAAAGGGGAAAAGTATGCCAAAGAAAAATGATAAAACCAACGCTATGCGCCTGTTAGAGGCTGCCGGTGCCGGTTACACCGAGCACAGCTTTGCTTGCCCTGCCGCTTTAAGCGGGGTAGAAATTGCCACCATTTTAAACCAAGACCCGGCCTGTGTTTTTAAAACCCTTGTTACTGCCGGTAAAACGGGAACGCACTATGTTTTTATGGTGCCGGTTGCCAAAGAATTAGACCTTAAAAAAGCCGCCAAAACCGTTGGGGAAAAATATATTGAAATGATTCCCGCCAAGCAGCTGCTGCCTTTAACCGGTTACATACACGGGGGTTGCTCGCCGCTGGGCATGAAAAAGCAATTTAAAACGGTAATTGATGAAAGCGCCCTTTTGCAAAGCCGCATTTACTTTAGCGGCGGCCGGCTGGGCTTGCAAATTGAAACCACCTTGCAAGGCCTGCAATTGGCTATTGAGGTGCAAACCGCCGATTTGTGCTGCAATTAGACGAATAGCCTACCGATTTTACAATATTTTAACAGATTTGAAAAATTACGCCTTTATAATTAGAACGACGATTTTTTGGGAGGAAGCATTATGCAACAAAACAAACTACTAAAATTAGCCTCTAAAGGGGATAAAAAAGCGCTGCAACAGTTGTACCACCAATATGCCAAAACCAGCTACTACCTGTGCTGCTACTTTTTAAAAAGCGAGCAGGCGGCCGCCGAGGCAACCGTTAGGGTGTTTTCGCAGGTGTTTGCCGCAACCGTTGGCCAGCCCGTTTTAAACGAGCAGCTGTTTAAAGCTTTAGTTTTAGGCAAAACGGTTGAGGTAACCAAGGCCAACATTCAAAAAAATGCGCCAACCGCCTTTCGTGACGCCGAAAAATCTGCCGTAGACGGTAGCTACCAGGCTGTAAAAAACGCAGCCGACCCCACAGCGGAGGAAAAGCAAAACTTAATAAAGGCCTTACGAAGCCTGCAAAACCGGCAATGTTACACCTTAACCATGCTAACCTGCTTTGGCCTGCAAAAGCACCAGCTGGCGCAGTACATGAAGCTGGATTCTGACAAAATTGACGCCAGCCTGGCCCGCGCAAAGGAATCTTTTCGAAAAACGCTGCAGCTGCCGGAAAACAGCCGCCGCGAGTTAGAGGACCAGCTGCGCGCCGTAAAAGCGGCCATGCAAGAGCAAGCAGCGGCTGCCACTGTTCCGCCGCAGGTTGAAAAAAGCGTGCTGGCCGAGGCCCAAAAAATTGCCAAATTTGTTACCGCCAAATTTTTAAAGCATTTAGCCGTTGCGGCCGCAGGCGTTATTGTTGCCGCCGGCCTTATTTTTGGCGGTATTGCGCTGTTTAAAAACAGCAATAATGCAGCCAACGCCGACATCACCAGCAGCGGCGAGAGCCAAAACACCCAAGGAAGCAGCGAGAACCAAAACACCCAAAGCGTTAATGCAACCAACCAAAGCAGCACCACCGAGCCGGAATTTAAAGCCACGAAACACGCCCAAATTGAAATTAAAAATTACGGGACCATTAGCTTAGAGCTGTACGGCGAGGAGGCCCCCATTACGGTAAACAACTTTGTAAAGCTGGCGAATGAAGGCTTTTACAACGGCTTAACCTTTCACCGCATTATTAGCGGATTTATGATTCAAGGCGGCGACCCGAATGGCGACGGCACCGGCGGTTCTACCGAAAATATTAAAGGTGAATTTTCGCAAAACGGGGTTCAAAACCGAATTTTACACACCCGCGGCACCATCTCCATGGCCCGCAGCTCAGAAAATGACAGCGCCAGCTCGCAGTTTTTTATTATGCAGCAGGACGCTACCCATTTAGACGGCGCTTACGCCGCCTTTGGCCGCGTGACCTCTGGACTGGAAATTGTTGATAAAATTTGCGAAAACACCCCCGTGACCGACAGCAACGGCACCGTAACAGCCGAAAATCAGCCGGTTATTACCTCAATTAAAATTACCGATTGAGTCATTCTTTTAGCCTTGCCATTGTTTAAAATTATGACCCTTTTACTTTTAAATTTACCGTTTTTAAGCCTTTAAAACCGGCTAAGGAGCGTGAAAAAATGGAACAGCCGTTGCTTGGCAATATTCGCACCCAACACACCGCAATGCTTATGATACAAAACAAAAAGCTGCCGCACGCCTTAATAATAGAGGGGCCGCCCGGCAGCGGCAAAAAAACCTTTGCCGAATTTTTGGCAATGGCAGCGCTGTGCAGCAACGAAAACCCGCCTTGCGGGGAATGTAAAAGCTGCCGCACCCTAAAGGCCGGCAGCAACCGCGATTACACCTTTTTTACCCCCGAAAAAGACCTAATTACCGTTGACGATGTGCGAAACCTGCGTACCCAGGCCTACTACTCACCCATTGCGGCCCCCTACCGCGTTTTTGTAGTAGACCGGGCCGACTGCATGAACGAGCAGGCGCAAAACACCCTGCTTAAAATTATTGAGGAACCGCCCGAAACCGCAAAGTTTATTTTTTTGTGTCAAAGCGCCGCCTCGCTGCTGGCAACCATTCGCTCCCGCTGCATTTGCTTTACCTTAGGCAGCGTTGAACCCAGCGCCGAGGTTTGCCAATTTATTGCAAAAAAAAGCTGCTGCGGTTTAGAACAGGCAAAATCGGCCTTAATTGCGGCAAACGGTATTATTGGCGTTGCCCTTGTAAACTTAGCGCAGACAGCCGATGCCAACACCGAGCCGCCATTAACCGCCGCCGAGCTGTTAAGTCTTGCCGCCAAAGGCAACAGCAGCTACACAATTCTTTGCAAAATACAGCCGCTGCAAAAAAACCGCGAGCAGGTTAAAAACCTTATTTGCGATTTAAAAACCGCCGTAATAGAACAAATTAAATTAAAAGCTTTAAATAAGAATTGCCCCCTTAGCAGCAAAAAGCTAACGGCCCTGCTAGCCGGGCTGGAGAATTTAGAAGCAGCCCTGCCCTTAAACCCCTCTACCGCGCTAATTCTTTGCCGCATTTGTGACCTTTTAACAAGCTAAAGCAAACTGCCAATTTTAAATGACACCTTTTTGAACTCTTTGCCGCCCGTAAAACAAAGCGCTAAAGCTAAAATTATTAGCCTGTATTAAAAAAAGCCCGCGTCTTAAATTTTAAGGCGCGGGCTTTTTTGTTAAGTTTAAATTTTTAGCCTAAGCTGCCCCCAAAGGCTGCCGCAGTTTACCTGCCGAAAGTCTTTTTGGGGATTGGGTAAATTACTTGCGAATTTTTAGTTCAAAGGCAAAATGAATATTTTTTTCCTTTAAACGGTATTTTTCCTGCAATTGCGGGCCGCAGGAGCCGGAGCCAATGCCGGAAACCTTATAATCTATTCTAAGGTTGGTGGCAAACGGCTCGGTTAATTCGTTTAAATGGTTGGCGCACTGCAGCTGGTGCCCGGAATATTTAGAAACATTAATCTCCATTGTTTTTTCGGGAACAAATGTTAAATTGCCAATGCTCAGCTCTGTAACGCCAAAATGGTTCCCCTGCTCTTGGGGGCGTACATACGGTACAAACTCTTTTTCAACCGTGCTGTTGTGCCAATTTAAAGAAGCGTGGTGGTGCAAATCGCAATAGCTTTCTCCCGGGCCGTAGCCGTAGTAGGTAAAATTGGTTACGCTTTTCGGCAGTTTAAGGTTAAAGCCCAAACGCGGTAAGTAGTAAGCATCTTTATTAACCGTACCGTGAAGATCAAAACGAACGGCCCCGTTTTGCAAAACGGTTACCTTTAGGGTGTAAACAAAAAACGGATGGCGCGAAATGCCCGCAACCGAGCATTTGGCAATAATAACGCCGTTTTTCAGCTGTACATCGTAGGTTTTATTAAAAGCAACATCTAAATTTTCACTTTTAAAATGCCCTTTGTTCCAATAAATTTGCACATACCGGTCGTTATCGGTTGCGGCGCGGTGCGCCGAAAGGTAAATAGGCTGCAGCAGCTGTTCAACCCCGTTTACAACAAGGCTGCTAAAATTGCCGAGCTGCTTGGAAAAAGTGTAGCAAAAGCCGTTGCCCTTGGCGTAAATGTTAAAATCGTCCTGCGTTAGGGGGCATAACGGCGCCTCGCTTGGTACAGCCACCCGTTTACAGCCGGGCACAGGCTGTGCAAGATGCCCAACCTCCTCCCCGTTTTGGTAAAGGTACACGGTAAACTCCGCCCCCAAACGGCAGGTTTCAGGCAACGGTTTTGTTAATAAAATTTCTGCCGTTTTGTGCGGGGCGCAGGTTACGGCAACGGTTTCGTCCTGCGTTAGCTCGCCGTCTACCTGCACGGTGTACCGCAAAGTAAAATCTTTGGCAGTAACTGCTGTGTGGTCAAACCAGTTGGTAAACAGCAGCTTTTGGCCTTTTACTGCAAAGCGAAAAGGCGTGTAGGCCGCTTTAATTTCGTAGGTTCCGGCCTTAAAGCTGCGGTCATAAAACACCATGCCGTCACAGCAAAAATTCCCGTCTTGAGTCAGTTCCCCTTTAAAATCGCCGCCGTATTTCGGCACGCCGTCTACCAAAACGGTGTGGTCAGCCCACTCCCAAATGCAGCCGCCAAGCAGCTTTTTATGTTTTAAAAACACTTCCCAGTAATCCCAAACATCCCCCGGGCCGTTCCCCATAGAGTGGGAGTATTCGCACAGCATACCGGGCATGCGGCGTTCTTTGTTTTTTCCGTATCCATCCATTTCACTGGGAGAAAGGTACATTCTGGAGTAAACATCCGGCCGATTTGCACAATCGGGGTCAGCTTCGGCGGCGTAGGTCTCCTTGCGGGAGGCGTCCTCACAATGAACCAAACGGCCGTCCTTTTGGCTGTGCAGCCAATCTATCATTGCAACATGATTGGGGCCGTGCTGGCTCTCATTCCCGGTAGACCACATTATAATGCTGCAATGGTTTTTATCCCGCTCAAAAGCGCGCTGCATACGCTCCAGCATTTCTTTCTTCCAAAGTGGGTCGTAGGCCGGCCAGCGGGAAAGCTCGTCGTCATTCCAATAGGTGTCGTTCGGCCGCATAGAAACAAAACCGTGACACTCCAAATCGGTTTCTAAAATTACATAAAATCCCAATTCATCGCACATATTTAAAAATGCCGGCGTGGGCGGGTAGTGCGAGGTGCGAACCGTGTTAATGTTTAAGGATTTCATTAATTTTAAATCCTTTAACAGCTCTTCGTTTGTCATGCACCATCCGCCGTGGGCAGTGGTATCGTGATGGTTCACGCCGCGCATTTTAATTGGCTTGCCGTTTATTAGCACCTCGTAGTTTTTAGAAATTTGAATGGTGCGAAAGCCGATTTTTTGAACTATTTCCTCCCCAGCGCAGAAAAATTTTAGAGTGTACAGGTACGGCTGCTCCGCATTCCACAAAACCGGGTTTTGAACCGTAAAGCTGCCGGTTTTGGCAATGGTTTGGGTTTGCAAAAGCTGCTGTTCGGCGTTATAAAGGCTAACAACGGCGGTGCGGTTTGTTTGAATTAAAATTTTATTTTTATCGGTTCGCAGGGCAATATCGGTTAAATGGCCGCGGGGGCGTTCCAGCAGGTAAACATCCCTAAAAATGCCGTTAAAACGGAAAAAATCCTGATCCTCCAAATAACTGCCGCAGCACCACTTAAACACCCGAATACGCAAGGTATTTTTACCTTTTTTAGCAAACTTGGTCAAGTTAAATTCAGCCTGAAGGTGTGAGCCTTGGGTAAAGCCAACAAACTGCCCGTTTACAAAAATTTCCGCGCAGGAGGAAACCCCCTCTAACACCAAATAAAGCTGCTTTGCAGGGTTTAAATATTCAAATTCCCTCTCATAAATGCCTAGCGGGTTTTGGTCGGGCACCACCGGTGGGTCACACGGGTAAGGGTAATTAACATTCGTGTAATTCGGCGCCTCATACCCTTTTAACTGCCAGCAGGAGGGCACTTCAATTGGCTTCCATTCGGTTGGCTCGCCGGCACGGTCGCCGTTTTCAAAAAAAGCAAAGTTCCAAATGCCGTTTAAGCTGGTTACCGTAGCGGTGCCACCCGGCAAATAGTAGCTGCGCTGCGGCAACCTGTTTTCAGATGTTTTGTTTGGATTTTCATAAAAGCGTTTCATATTAAATTCTCCCTAATTCTGGCATAAAGCCAATTTAATATAACTAATATTGAGTATATCACATTCAATATTAAATGTAAAGGCAAACTGTGGTTTTATTTAACCGTATTTACCCTGTTACCGCAATATAATTGCACAAAAACCCGGGGCTTTATTTTTAAAGCCCCGGGCTCATTTCAATATTTTAATTTTAGCGATTAAAGCCTTTAAATGTTATTATTTGAGGCTGTGGCAATAGCTTGCCCTAACAGCACCGGGGTTTCAACCCCCTCTTTGGTGTTTTTCAAAATGCCGGGCTGCAAATTAATTTTACCCGGCTCCACCAGCACAATTACCGTGCTGCCGCCGTATAAAAACATGCCCTTTTCCTGCCCGCGCCGCACCGGGCCTGCATCGTACAGGTTTTTAATTTTACCAACCAGCATGGCCCCAACCTCCATTTGAACCAGGCGGCCAAAATTTTTGGTTGTAATTACGGTGTATTCGCGGCAATTTTTTGTAAAAACCGGCAGCGCCGCCGTTGCAACGGGGCGAACGGTGTGCAGTACGCCGGGCAAAAAGGTGTTGTTGGTTTGAACGCCGCTTTCTACAAAAGCGTAGCGGTGGTAATGGTTTACGCAAAGCCGAAAAACCAAGCAATAGCCGTTTTGGTAGCGGCCGGCCAGCTCGTTGTTTTGCAATAGGTCTAAAACTGTGTAGCGGCTGTTTTTAACGCTTAAAACCAAACCGCTTTTAATTTCAAACGCACTCAGCAACCCGTCACACGGGGCAATAAGGTGGTTCGGGTCGGCGTCTATTGGGCGCAGCTCCGGTTTAATTTTTCGGGTAAAGCAGCTGTTAAAGCTGTTAAAATTGCTGCAATCAAACTCGGCGGGGTTAATGTTGTTTTTGCGCATAAACGGGGCAATAAGCGGTTTAGAAAGGGGCGAGGATAAATAAGCCCCCGCCGCTTTAGAAACAAAGCGCGCCGTTAAAAGCTTTAAAACAACGCGGCCCGGCACCGTACCGTACAAAAAACGCAAACCTCTGTTTTGGTTATTATTACTCATAGCTTGGCTTTAATAAAAAAGTGAAAAACAAGAAATAAGGCAAATTCTAATGCGCCAATTCCAACCATAATTAAAATGCCGCGCAGCCCCGGTTTGTGCACATTAAATTTAAACAAAAACGCAAAGCCAACCAAAAGGGTTGCTAATATGTAAAACGGAGTAATATCAATAGGCAGCAAATAATTTAACAGCAAAATGCTGGGAAAAATTAAAGCCGAGGAGGTTACCGGCAGCCCGGTGTAAAAGCGGCGGTTGCCGGCTTCGTCACGCTGGCGCTGCTCCTCCATTACATTAAAGTGCGCCAGGCGAATAAGCGCCGCTAAAACATAGGCCACCAGCACAGCCGTAAACAGCACGGTAACGGCCTTGCCCTGCCAGGGCTGCGGCAGCTTGCCGCTAACCTTGGTTAAAAAGGTTGAAAGCCGAATCAGCGAATAGCCAATGCTGGCCGGCAAAATGCCAAATGCCATAAGATCCGAAAGCGAATCGATTTGAATACCAAAGCTTTTTTCGTACTCGGTACGGTTTTTCTTCATTCGGGCTACTTTACCGTCAAAAGCGTCGCAAAGCCCGCAAAACAGCAAAAAGAAGGTGCCTAAATACGGATGGCCGTGCCCCGAAAGGGTAATAAAAACCCCGGTGCTGGCCGATATTAACGACAAATAGGTTAATATAACGGTATAGTTACATATTCCCAACATGGTATTTCCTCCTGGCCGGAATAAAGTATTTCATCATTACCAAAACACCGCAAAGTATAACGCAAAAATAGCAGGAGAGCGAGCGGCTGAGCAACTCCATATTAACCGCCTGCGCCGCCGGCATACCCATGGCACTAAAGCCCTGCAGCAATAAATAATCTGAAACGCCCATGGCGCCGGGAATTGGCACGCAGTTAGAGCCAATGATTACAAAGGTTTGCAGCGCAAACAGCTGCAAGGCGTTGGCCGGGTTGCCGCCCGCCGCCAAGTAAACAAAAACCGTTACCAAAATGGTAGAGGAGCGCTGTAAAAAATTAAACACGAAAACCCGAAACAGCATTCGCCGCTGACGGCGTAAAATTTCAACGCACTGCTCGTATTCAGCCATTTGCTTTTCTAACTTTTGCAGCCGTTTTTCTTTGTGGCGCAAAATTTTAATTTTGCAAAGCAGCCGAATGGTAAAAAAGCAAATTTTTTTAAGCAGCTTTTTGCTGAAAATTAAAGTTAAAAAAAAGGCGGCTAAACCAATTTGCGCAATGTAGCCAATAAGAATTAAAAATTTTGAAAGTGTGTCAAACCGAAATATAAACCCCGGAAAAACAAAAAACATAACCACGCCAATGGTAATAATTGAAAGGGTGTACATTACCAAATTCGCCAACAAAACCGCCGTGGTCGTAATGCCGGCAATGCCGTCCCGCGCCATAAAAAAGCCGCAAACGGGCTGCCCGCCGGTGGCCGAGGGCGTAATGGCCGAAAAGTAAATATCCGCCGAGGAGTAAATAATACTATCCCACACGGTAACGCTGTAACCAAAGGGCTTACAGGCAGTTTTTAACGCCAGCCCCTCAAAAACAATAAACCCAAAAACCGCCAGAACAGCGGCAACCAGCCAGCCCACCTTAGCGCTTTGCAAAAAATTAAAAAACGACTGTAAAGAAAAGGACTGATTTTGCGAAGTGACCGTCCAAACCGTTGTGGCGGCCACTAAAATAAACAGTATGGTCCAAATAAGCTTGCTGTGCTTATTTTTTTCTGCCTCTGCCATTAGGCTTGCTTCCCCCTATTCAAACGGTAAAAAATGCGGTAAACGCCGGTTTTGTTGGAGAGCAACAGCCCCAACTCGGCTACGGCAACACCGCCTAAAATATCAATAGCAACATGCTGCTTTACCAAAACAACCGAGGCAAAAACCAGCAAAGCAAAAACAAAGCTGAGCGGCGCGTAAAGCCGGCCAACTTTTTTTACCCTTAACGCACCGCGAAAACACAGCCAGCTTTCTAAGCAGTGAATAGAAGGGAATAAGTTATCCGGTCGGTCGGTTGCGTAAATAAGTTGCACCAACTGGCTGCAAAAATCGTTGCCGGTAACGGTGGCCCGCTGCATGGTGGTGGGAAAAATTAAAAAAATTGCCATGCACATTAGCTTGGCCAGCATTTCGCCGGTAAGAACGCTGTAGCAAACCTCTTTACTCTCCCGCGCAATAATAATGTACCCCACAACCCACTGTAAATAAGCGGCAATGTAAATAATAATCCACGCCGGAACAAAAGGGATGTACGCGTCAACGGGTAAATACCAGCTGTAATGGTGCAGCCCGGCGGTAAACGGGCGGGTTGCGTAGTAGGTTAAGGCGTTTACGCCCAACATTAACAACAAAACAACGATGCCGTAGCGCGGTACTACCCGCTCTGCTAAGCGTAATGCTTTCATAAAAACCCCCAAACCTGCCGGTAAAAGTACAAACTTAAATTATTGTACCACATTTTAAATCTAATTGCAACAAAATTGCAAAAACAGCCTTGCACCTAAAATTGCCGCGCCAAAAAGCGGCAAGCGTTTTAAGCCCCAAAGGCTACTCAAACAGCCGCATTAAACGGTTGTTTCGGTGCATATAAACGCTCATAACAACGCCGATACCGCAGTAAAGGCAAACCAGCGAGGTGCCGCCGGCGCTAAAAAACGGCAGCGTTACGCCAATTACCGGCAGCAGCGAAAAGCACATACCAAGGTTAATAACCGCCTGGCTAAAAATCATGGCAAAAACGCCAACGCACATAAGCTTACCCCGCTTTTCCCGCGCAAGGGAGCCTACCCGCATAATGCGCAGGCAAATAGCCCCCAAAAGCAGCATAACAACAACGCAGCCCAACAGGCCAAGCTCCTCGCCAATGCTGGTAATAATAAAATCGTTATACCCTTCGGGAATTTCGCCGGTTTGGGTTAGGGCGCCCTTTAAGTAGCCCTGGCCAAAAATTCCGCCGCCGGCCAAAGCAATACGGCCGCGCCACTGCTGCCAGCCGGCGCCTTTTAAATCGGCCTCTAAGTTAAACATGGTAAGCACACGAGCCTGCTGGTCGGCGTTCATAACCAAAAAGTAAATAAACGGCGCGGCCACGGCAACCGCCACGGCAAAAATAATAAAGTACCGCAGCTTTAGCCCCGCGCAAAATAGCATAAACAAAAAAATAAAGGCAAAAATCAACGCCGAGCCGTCATCCCCTTGCAGGTGAATCAGCAAAATTGGCACGGCGGCATGCAACAACAGCGGCACAAGGTAGCGCAGGCGGTTCATGTTTTCGCCCAAATATTCAATGTGAATAGAAAAGGTAATAATAAAAGCTACTTTTAAAAGCTCCGAGGGCTGAAAGGTAATGCCGCCCGGCAGCATTAACCAGGCTTTGTCGTCGGTTCCGGCGGGGGCGTAGCCAATAAAAAAGGTTAAGCCAACCAGCAGTAAGGAAACGCCGGCTAAAATTGGCCAAATTTTTTTGTAATTGTTGTAATCAAACCCCGAAATAACAATTACGGCAACAATACCCAAAAGCATGCCAACAACCTGCACCAACAGCTGGCGGGTATTTTGCAAATAATGGGTCGCCGAAAAAACAGCTAAACAGCCAAAGCTGGTTGCCGCAATGCAAAGGGCAAATAAAATTTTGTCGCACTCACGAATATAATCGGCAATTGCACTGAAAATACCGCGCAAATTATCACATCCTGCTGCGGCGTTAAGCTTTTGCAGAGCCTTGACTCCCGGCAAAGGCAAACGCCGTTTTACTTAAAAAAAATCTAACTTAATATTTCTATTATATAAAATTCTTTTAAAATGTTCAAGTAAATACTTTAATTATTTTAAAAAATGTGTTATACTGCTTAAAGCAATTCCATTTTGGGGTGATGATTTGAACAAAACTTTTGTAACCCGCAGCGCTGCCGAAACCGCCCGCCTGGCCGAAAATTTAGGCCAAAAAATTAACGGGCCTGTCTGCGTTGTTTTTAACGGCGGTTTAGGGGCCGGCAAAACACATTTTTGTGCCGGGCTTTGCCGCGGCCTTGGCTATTTTGGGGATGTTACCTCCCCCACCTTTACAATTGTTAACGAATATTTAGGCGGGCGGCTGCCTATTTTTCATTTTGATTTATACCGCATTTTTGGGGAGGACGACCTGTACGCCCTTGGCTTTTACGATTATTTAGACCAAAACGGCGTGCTGCTGCTGGAGTGGGGCGAGCATTTGGGAACCGCCAGCTTAGAAAACCCGCTGCTGGTTAAAATTGAAATTACCGGTGAGCAGGAACGCCGCATTACCCTAACCGGCAACGAAGATTTATTAAAGGAGCTTACCCTGTGAAAGTTTTAGCCTTAGATTGCGCCGCCAAAACCGTTTCGGTTGCCATTGCCGAAAACGGCGAGCTGCTGGCCAACTGTTTTTACAATGTACGCCTTACCCACTCACAAACCCTGCTGCCAATTATTGGCCAGGCGCTTTGCAACACGCAGCTAACGCTGCAAGAGCTTAACGCCTTTGCGCTAAGCGTTGGCCCCGGTTCGTTTACCGGTATTCGCATTGGGGTAAGCGTTGTAAAGGGCCTTGCCTTTGCCGAAAACAAACCGGTTTATACCTTTTCGGCCCTGCAGGCCGCCGCCTTGGGCTGCGCCGGGCAAAACGGCGTTGTTTTAGCGTTGACCGACGCACGCGCCGGCCGTTATTACGCCGCTTTTTTTAAAGTAGAGCAGGAAAAGGTAACAAGATTAACAAAAGATGAAATTATCCCCCAAAAGGACCTTGAAAAACGCATTGAATTAGATTATAATAATAAGCGGATCCTGTTGGTTGGCGACGGCGCCCTGCTTTTTGCCCAAAATGCACCGGGCCTGGCAGTGCCGGCACCGCCAGCGGTAAGGCTTCCAAGCGCGGCAGGTATGGCAGTGTACAGCAGCGCCGGAACAGCGGGCGAACCTGTTTCCCCCGCCGCATTACAGCCGGTTTATTTGATCCAGTCGCAAGCACAGCGTGAACGGCAGACTCATAATTAAATAAATGCTTTAGGCGTGTGCGCCAAAGCGGTTAGGAGTAAAAAAATGTTCAAGAATGAAAATGTATTTGTAATGGACCACCCCTTAATTCAGCACAAGCTGACCTATTTGCGCGATAAGCGCACCGGCTCTAAACAGTTCCGCGAGCTGGTAAGCGAAATTGCCATGCTCATGTGTTACGAGGCAACGCGGGACCTACCGTTAAAAGAAATTACCACCGAAACCCCTATGATGACCGCTAAAACCAAGGTGATCTCGGGCCGTAAGCTGGCCTTTGTGCCAATTTTGCGTGCCGGGCTTGGCATGGTAGACGGGGTTTTAAGCTTAATTCCGGCTGCTAAGGTTGGCCACATTGGTATGTACCGCGACCCGGAAACTCACGAACCAATTGATTACTACTGCAAGCTGCCGAGCGACCTGCCGCAGCGAGATGTGATTGTGTTAGACCCCATGCTGGCTACCGGCGGTTCGGCCATTGACGCGGTAGAAAAAATTAAAAAGTTTAATCCGCACTCTATTAAATTCATGTGCATTATTGCCGCCCCCGAAGGGCTGGAGGCCTTTACAAAGGCTCACCCCGGTATTCAGGTTTACTGCGCAAATGTAGACGACCGCTTAAACGAGCATTGCTACATTTTGCCCGGCCTTGGGGACGCTGGCGACCGTATTTTCGGCACCAAATAAATTTGCGGTAAAATTTTACTGCTTAAAACACCAAAACAGCCCGCTCCATTTTTTTGGGGCGGGCTGTTTTTATACTTGTGCATTATACTGGTATTAAAACTAATTCTAGCTGTTTTTTAAACAGGCGGCAGCTTAAAGCCTTACGAGCAGCGTTTTAGCCGCAGGCTTAGCTTATCGGCTATCATGGCAATAAATTCGCTGTTAGTGGGCTTCCCGCGCGAGTTTTGAATGGTGTAGCCAAAATAGGCGTTTAACACATCTAAATCGC
>CABQLY010000010.1 GCA_902465155.1 uncultured Oscillospiraceae bacterium
TCTGCGCCCGTTTTGCCGCTTTCCCCTACCCACGATTTTTTGCGGCAAATTTTGCAAAATTTTTTAAAAGCTTAAATTGCTAAAAAAATTAGCAGCAACATTAAAACCGCGGCCACCAAAAAAGGCAGCCGCGGTGCGTTTTAAAAAGCAAAGGGGTGGTTTTAAAGCTTAGGCCTTGTAAAAGGTGTAGCTGCCGGATTTTGCCGGCAAAACGGTTTGCTTGCTTTTATTGTTACACATAAAATAGTACCCGTTTTTCAGCCGAATTTCGCCGGTAACGCCTTCTGGCACGGTTAAGGTTAGCTCTACGGCATTATTGCTGCGCTGCCACGAAACCTGAACTTTGCCGGCCGGTACGCCAATTTCGCCCTTGGCGTAGTCTAACGACGAAATAAATTCGGGAGAAATTTCTACCTCGTTGGCGTTGCGGGCATAAGGGTTTACCTTAATGCCGGCCAAGTTCTTTAAAAACCAGGAGCTTACATCCCCAAAAAAGTGGTGGTTTTTAGAGTTGGGACTGTCGGCCGGGGTTAAAAACGCCTCGAACAGCGCGGTGCAGTTTTCGGCGGCAACCCAGTGCCCGTAGGAGGGGTAATCGGTTCGCGTAATCATTTTATACGCCAGCTCGGCCTGACCAAAGGCCGAAAGCACATGAAAAATAACACGCGCGCCAAGGCAGCCGGTATCTAAATGGTCGTCCTGCTCGTGAATCAGGTTTAACAAAACAGCAAAAGCGGCCGGTTTTTCATAATCGGTAAATAAATCGTACGCAATGGCCATGGCTTGGGAGGCCTGGCAGCTGCCCAGCACGGTAACTTTGTCGCTTAAAATCAGTTCTCGGCGCGCGGCCTTGTAAAATTCTGCCCACAAAGCCGCCGCAAACTCCGCTTGCGGCAATAAATTTACCGCCCGCAGCATAATCTCGGCCTTTTTGCAAATATCTAAGCACATTAAGGTGTCGGTAACCTCTAACGGGGCCTTGGGGGTGTTTTGCCCAATTTGCACCCAATCACCCAGCCCAATGTGCATAAGCCCGCGGGAATCCCTTTTGGTAGAAATGTAGTGCAAATAGCGCATAAACGCCGCGGCGTTTTCTAAAATAATATCGGTATCGTTCCGGTAAATCCAAGTGTAATAAGGCAGGTAAAACAGTACACTGTCCCAAGCCGGGCCGTTACCCCAGGCAAAGCCCCAGCCCCCGGTTGGAATAATACCGGGCAATGCGCCGTCCTCCCGCTGGGCCTTACGAATATTGTTCAGCCACTCGTGGTAGCTGCGCTCCGGCGTTAAATGGAACAGCATTTGCTCTGCCGAAAGGGCCGCGTCGGCAGTCCAGCCGTTTTTTTCGCGGTGTGGGCAATCGGTTGGAAAATAATAAAAGTTAGAAATATCGGCATTGTAGGTTGCTTTTTGCAGCTGGTTTACAATGGCGTTAGAGCAGCTAAAGCTGCCGTTTACCTTTAAATTAGACGACATAACTTCGTAGCTTAACAGCTCCGGCACCGCCTGCTCGGGCGTAAGCCCCGAAACCAAGCAATAACGAAAGCCTTGGTAAGTAAAGGTTGGGGCGTACTCCTCGGTGCCGTTTCCGCTTAGGGTGTAAACAATGCGGTGGTTATACCGGTGCGGCTGAAAGCTCATGGCGCGCAGGTCCAGCCCGCCGTCCTCGGCAAGCAGCTCCCCAAACTGCAAACAAATTGTTTGCCCCTTGCGGCCGTTAATTCTTAGGCGTATGTTGCCGGCAAGGTTCTCTCCAAAATCGTAAATATACCCGTCCATTTCCCCTTTACTTATTGGAAAAACCGGCAGATTTTCGCGGGTTACCGGCAGGTGGGTAATGTGCCCCTTTTGAACCGAAACGGGGTGCAGCGTTTTTAAAACGGTAATGGGTTCGGCGGCGCAAAGCCGGGCCTCCCCGCGCGGCGTTTCGGCCAAAATAGCGTTTTGCCAGCCGCTGTCATCAAATTCCGGCAGGTTCCAGCCTGCAAGCTCCCGGTTGGCGTCGTAAATCTCGCCAATGCGCAAATCGTCAAACAATATGGGCGAAGGGTGCGTCTTAAAGCTCTCATCGGCAAAAATCTCCTCCTGCTCGCCGTTTTCGTAGGTAATTTGCAGCGCCATTGCCAGCTTTGGCGCACTGCGGTACGGTACATCCTGAAAATCCCAAATCGTGCCGCCGGGGCAGTTTAACATACCGTTGCCAAGGCAAAAGCCCAGCACATTTTTGCCGGCGGTAAGGTGGGCGGTAAGGTCGTATTCGTCGTAATACAAAATATCGTCCGGGTTAGAAATGTACGGCGCCAGCAAACCCTTGGTTAAACGGTTGCCGTTTACAAACAGCTCGTAAAAGCCAAGTCCACACACCGTAACGGTAGCCTGCCGCACCTTTGCCTTAGGGGTAAAGCTTTTGCGTAAATACGGGGCGGGAATGTGCTTGCCGTATTCAGAATACTCTTTTGTTGCTGCAATAAAGTTTTTAGAAAACATGGTAAATTCCTCCATAGCGTGTTTTCGGCAAGGCGCTAATGCTTTATTTTGGCCTAAAACCCGCTGAATTTGCTACTTATTAACATAACGGATTAGAACCGCGTTGTCAAGTAATATTTCGGCCATTTTTTTGTATTTTTCCGCCCTTCGTAAACTTTGTAAACCTTTTAAAACAAAATGTTTGACAAAACAGCGCAAAGGGGTTATAATATTTAATGTAATTATTACAAGTGGTATTGCGGCCATTTTTTTAAGTAGGAGTTTTTATGTTTAAACCAACGCTACGCCGAATTGTTTCTGTGCTTTTAGGGGTGCTTGTGCTGCTTTCTTTTGCCAGCTGTAACCGTGCAGCGCTTTCTCCGGCCGAAATTACCGAAAGTATTAAAACCAACCATCACTTTTCCTCATTAAGCGAGCTAAGCGGCGATAAGCTTTCTGCCTATTTTCAATTTAACGATTCGGATGTAAAGCGCTTTAGCGTTTACATTAGCAACGCTACCGAATCTTCCGATGTTATTGCGGCTTTTGAGTTCCGTGATGATACTGAAAAATCTAAAATTATGAATGGCGTTTCGCTGTTTTTAAACAACAAAGCCGAGGTTTACAAAAATAGTTTTGAGGCCGAGTACCAAAAAATTTTAAACCGCATTTTTATGCAGGTAGATTCGGTTATTGTTGTAGTAATTTGTGAGGATTACCGCCAGGTTGAAACAGAGCTGAAAGACCTGGGCGGGCAGCTGCTTTCGTAATGAAAAAACAAGAAAATACCGTACCGGGCTCCCCCGCGCTTGAAATTTTAGCGCCGGCCGGCAACCTTAGCTCCCTTATTGCTGCGGTGCGCAGCGGGGCCAATGCCGTTTATTTTGGGGCCGATTGTTTTAATGCCCGCCAAAATGCCGAGAATTTTAGCGGTGCCAGCCTTGTAGAGGCCGTTGATTACTGCCGCCTTTTTGGCGTTAAAACCTACTTAACCTTAAACACCCTAATTGCCAACGCCGAGCTTTCGCGCGCGGTTGAATTGGCCGTTTTTGCCGCAAACGCCGGTGTAAATGCCCTTATTGTGCAAGATATTGGCCTGTGCGGCATTTTACACAGCAAGCTGCCGCAAATTGAGCTGCACGCCTCTACCCAAATGTCGGTGCACTCCCCCGCCGCCCTGCCGTTTTTAAAAGAGCTTGGCATTACGCGGGTGGTAGCCGCGCGGGAAATGTCGCAATCTGAGCTGCAAGCCTTTTGCAGTGCCGCCAAAAAGCTGAATATTGAGGTGGAAGTTTTTATTCACGGCGCGCTTTGTATGTCGGTTTCCGGCCAATGCTACTTCAGCGCATTTTTAGGGGGGCGCAGCGCCAACCGCGGCCTGTGTGCCGGAACCTGCCGGCTGCCGTTTTTGTGCGGTAAAGCGCAAAACGCGTTAAGCTTAAAAGATCTTAGCCTTATGCACCACCTGCAGACCCTGCAAAAGCTTGGCGTTGCCAGCGCTAAAATAGAGGGGCGAATGAAACGCCCGGAGTATGTTGCAGCGGCAGTTCACTGCGCCGTTACCGCTTTAAAAAACGGTGCGCCCGCACCGGGGGACGAAGCCTTGCTGCGGCATGTATTCTCCCGCAGCGGATTTACAAGCGGCTATTTTACCGGCCACCGCGGCAGCGAGATGTTTGGCGCCCGCAGCAAGGATGACGCCGTTGCCCCTGCAACCCTAAAACAGCTGCACCAACATTACCGTGTTGACCCGCAGCCCGTTTTGCTTGCGGCCAAGCTAAAGCTTTTAAACAACAAAACCGCGCTTACGCTAACCGCCAACGGGCAAACTGCCAGCGCTTTTGGCCCCGCGCCGGAGGCGCCGCAAACCGCCCCGCTAAGCAGCGAAAAAGCGCAAGCCTGCCTTGAAAAATTAGGCGGAACGCCCTACCGTTTAAACCAGTTTACCTTACAAAACCCGCTGGGGCTAACGGTGCGTTTAAGCAATTTAAACCGGTTAAAGGCTAACGCGGTGCAGGCTTTAAACCAAAAGCGACTGCAGTCGGGCAAGCAGCAGCTTGCCTACACCTTTAGCCCCCCGGCACCCCGCCCGCGTACCCCGCAAGGCTGGTTTTTAAGGCTGCAGCAGCCCGACCAGTTACCGCAAAACCTTTTAGGGGTTACCGGTTACGGCTTGCCGGCCGGCTGTTTTACGGCAGGTATTCCGGCCGGGCTAAAACAACAGCTGCTTTGGGCCGAATTACCGCGAACCAATTTTAACGAATTTGCCTTTTTTCAAACACTAACGCAGCTTAAGCACGCTGGCGTGCAAGGGGTTGTTGTGCAAAACATTGCCCAAATTAAACCGGCCTTAACAGCGGGCTTTAAAATTTTTGGGGGCTTTGGTTTAAATATTTTTAACAGCTGCACGGCGCAGCACCTTTTAAACGCCGGGCTTTGTGGCGGGGTGCTTTCGCCCGAGCTTAGCTTAGCGCAGCTGCCGCAGGTTTGCGCGGCGCCGCCGCAATTTAAGCTTTACAGTTTTGGTTACGGCTACTTCCCCCTAATGCTGCTTCGTAATTGCCCGGTAAAGGCACACAAGGGCTGCCAAAAGCATTTGGCCTGCAGCATTACCGACCGTAAAGGCGAGCGTTTTACCCTGCGCTGCAGCAGGGAAAGTATTCAGCTTTATAACAACCGTCCCATTTATTTTGGCGACAGGGTTTCGCAGCTTTCGGCCAACGGCTGTTACCTTTATTTTACCACCGAAACCGCTAAAGAGGTTGAAGCAATTATTACCCTGTTTCGCAACGGACAAAGGTTCCCCGGTGCGTTTACCAAGGGCCTGTTACAAAATGGCGTTAAATAAAAAAAGCACGCGTAAAAACGCATGCTTTTGTGCTGGAGCTGATGGTCGGAATCGAACCGACAACCTGCTCATTACGAGTGAGCCGCTCTGCCATTGAGCCACACCAGCAAGAGGACGCTTTTTATTATACCAATTATTTAGCAGATAGTCAAGCCCAAAATTCAAAAAATCAGGAGTGTTCAAAATGTCAGAAAAATTTGAGAAATCTGAGATCGCGCGCAATCTAATTAAAATCCGTAAGGATAACGGCTTTACCCAAAGCAATGTTGCGGAGTATTTAAAAATTAAACGCTCTACCTACGCTTACTACGAAAGAAATGTATATCCCCCGCAGGATATTATTAAAAAGCTTTCGCAGCTTTACAATATTGGTATGCACGAGCTGCTGTACGGCAAGCCGGACCCGGTAGAAGTAAACCGCATTAAGCTTTCCTCTGCCGAAATTAATGACGACAGCGTACTTTCTTTTAAAAATGAGCATGACTTTTTTGGCCCCAACGCTTTTGACGGCACAAACCTTTCTACCCTTACGGTAAAAGAGCGCAAGCTGGTTGCCATGTTCCGCTTGCTGCCGGCACAATACCGCGACCGCATTTTGCGCGAGCTGGAGGAGTTAACCGACAAGTTGGATTAACACAGCCACTTTTGCGGCAGCTTTGGCTTGGTAACCGCGGCACTTTTGCAAAACCTTAATTTTAAAATTGAATTTATTAAAACTGTACCCGCCTATTTTACAAATTTATTTTAAAAAAGCTTATTTTTTTAAAAATTTCTCTTGACTTTTGCGGCTCGATTTACTATAATATTTAAGTCGGCTTTAGGCCGTACTTCGAGGTGTGGCTCAGTTTGGTAGAGCGCTGCGTTCGGGACGCAGAGGTCGCAAGTTCGAATCTTGTCACCTCGACCAGTTAAAAAGCACTTAGCTTAACGCTAAGTGCTTTTTTGTTTGCAAGGAATACCCTTTGTAAAGCTTATATTTTGCAAAGCATACAAGCTGTTAGGCAACAAGGCTTTACTTTTACTGAACCAATAGCTCGGTGAGTAGCCCAGCGTACGGCTGCAGACAATAGCAAGTGCAGTTCAGCAACAAAGTTTGCTTTACTTGCAGCCGGGTAAAAATAAGGCAAAACCCTTTTGGCTGCAACCTTAAAACATTCGGGTCAGCAATAAAACCTGGCGTTTATTTTGTGCCCAATAGCTTTTTTATACTGGTACTATAAAACAAACAAGTACAAAAACAGCCGTAGGTAACAAACTACCTACGGCTATAAAATTCTAACCTGCAAAACCTGCTAATGCAACGCAATAAATAATTATAAATATTCAGCCAAAAAGCTTAGTTAGAGCCAATATAAGGCACCGGGTTTACATAAGAGCCGTTTACCCGTACCTCAAAATGCAAATGGTTCCCGGTGGCGTAGCCGGTGCGGCCAACGGCGGCAATACTCTCCCCCGCGGCTACCTTGTCGCCCTTAGAAACGGCTAAGGTGCTGTTGTGCGCGTAAAGGGTTGTTAAGCCATTGCCGTGGTCAATAATAATGTAGTTGCCGTACCCGCTGGAATAGCCCGCATAGCTAACCGTACCGGCCGCCGCAGCGTAAACCGGGGTGCCGGCCTTGGCAACAATATCCATGCCCTTGTGGTTGCGGTCATCCCCAACATAGCTGCTAACATAAGAGCCCGAAACCCTTTTAACCGGCCAAAGCATTGGGGCGTTACCATTTTTGTCGGCCGAATACATTTTTTTGGTGCCAACCAAAACCTGTTCATCTACCGGGGCGGTAATCTGCTCGGTGCCAATTTCGGTTTTTTGCTCGCTGCCGTTATCGTCAACCGTTACGCGGTAGGTTACCTTCTCCTGCCCTACTACGCCCTTGGTTTTAATTTTGGTAGAGCCAATGTAAAGGTCCTCGGTTTTAATTTCGGTGGTTTTGTAGTTTACCTTGCGCACCTCGGTGGTGGTGTAAACTTCCTCCACCGGCAGGCTGCCAGCGCCGGTATTTAGGTAAGCCTGCAAACTTGGCGTGGCGCTTAAAGCGGTAACGGTGGTGTATTCCTCCTTTACCGCTACGCGGGGCGAAAGCTCGGCTTTTTCTAAATTGTTTTTGGCTTTATAGGCCGCAATATACTCCTGCAGGCTGTTATTTATTTCGGCGGTTGTATCTGCTTTGGCTACAACGCTGCTATCTAAATAAAGCAGGGCCGATTTGGTAATGCCGGCAGAGCCGGAAATAATTAACTCGGAAAGGGACTGCGCCGAAAGCAGCTGCGAGGAGGATGTAACACAATCATGCGTGGTGGGAACGGCTAAAAGCGCATTGCATTGGCTGTTAGAAATCGTATTAACGGCCAGCACCTGCGCTTTGGCAATAACAGAGTGATCTTTTACAAAGCCAACAGAAACATTATTCAGCAGCACCTGCACCGCCTGTACCGAGCGGGTAGCCTGCAGCGCACCAAAGCCAACCAAGCCAATAACCAAAACCGCCAGTAAGGCAGCGGCTAAACGCGGCAAGCGGCGCACCGTTTGCCCCAAAGCCCGGGCACAGCGCAAAATAACACCTTTTAATAAACGAAAAAAAGCAATTAGAAAATTCACAAAGTCACCTCGTGGAAATTCAAAACAGCAATATTTTTAAAACGATGTTATTATTCTACCAAAATAATTACAAAATTGCAACCTTTGGCTACACTTTGTAATAAAATACAGCATATTGCCCAAAATAAATAGCACTTATTTTGGAAATATACTGTATTATAGCCTATAATATTAAAATTGTTGCTGTAACAATTTGTTACAGTTTTTCGTCGCATTAAAACAGCGAAAGCTGGTTGGTATCCGGCAGGCCATCTAAAACGCCCATTTCATCTAACTGCGAAATAATGGTTTTAGAGGCGCCGGAGGCCACACGAAATTCCTCTTTTGAAAGAAATCCGCCCTTTTGCGCCGCCTCGTACAGCGCAATGGCTGCTTTGTCGCCAACGCCGGACATGGCGCCGAACGGCAGCCGCATTTTACCGTCCTCCGGCAGGTATTTAACGGCGTGCGATTTTTCTAAGCTAATAGGCAAAACTTCAATACCGCGCGCCATCATCTCGTTAAATATTTGCAGGTTGCCGTAAACATCCAGCTCTTTTTTTCCGGCCTCTTTGGTGCGTTCTTTTGCCTCAATTTCCCGCATTTTTCGGCGAACGGCGTCGTGCCCCGCCAAAATGGTGGGTACATCTACATCCTCCGGCCGGGCAGTAAAGTAGGCGCAGTAAAACGCCAGCGGGCGGTGTACCTTGTACCAGGCCAAACGTAGGGCCGAAATAACATAAGCAGCAGCGTGCGCTTTTGGGAACATGTATTTAATTTTGCGGCAGCTTTCAATGTACCATTCCGGCACATCATGGTCCCGCATATCCTGCTCCATGGCGGCCCAGTCCTCGGGCGAAATTTTGCCCTTGGCAATTAAGCCTTTACGCACCGTTTCGGTAATTTTAAAGGCGCGGCCTTCGTCCAACCCCATGTGAATAAGGTAAACCATAATATTATCACGCGTACCAATAACATTAGAAATGGTGCAAATGCCTTTATCAATTAAATCCTTGGCGTTGCCCAGCCAAACATCGGTCCCGTGCGAAAGGCCAGAAATTTGCAAAAGGTCCGAAAAGTTTTTCGGCTTGCAGTCCATAAGCATTTCGCGCACAAATTTTGTGCCAAACTCAGGCAAGCAAAAGGTGCCGTTTTTAGAGCCAATATCCTCTGGCTTTACCCCCAGCGCTTTGGTGGAGGTAAACAGGCTGTAAACCTCCGGGTCGCTCATTGAAATATCGGTTACCGGAATACCGGAATATTCCTCTAAATAACGGTAGGTTGTTGGCACCACATGGCCCAGCTCATCTAATTTTAAAATGGTATCGTGAATAGAATGGAAGTCAAAATGCGTGGTAATAATATCGGAATTTACATCATCGGCCGGGTGCTGAATGGGGCAAAAATCGTATATTGTGTTGCTGCGCGGCACAACAACCATGCCGGCCGGGTGCTGCCCGGTTGTTTGCTTAATTTGGGCGGTTTCTACCAGCTTGGCCAAGCGGTTTAACTCGGCGCCGCTTAAAATAACCCCTTTTTTTTCGGCGTAGGCCTTAGCAAAGCCGTAGGCGGTTTTTTCAGCAATGGTAGAAATGGTACCGGCTTTAAAAACATTCTCCCGCCCGAAAAGCTGCTCGGTAAATTTTTGGGCGCTGCTTTGGTATTCGTCGGAAAAATTTAAGTCAATATCCGGAACCTTATCCCCCTTAAAGCCCAAAAAGGTTTCAAACGGAATATCGTGCCCGTTGCGGTTTAGCTCGGCGCCGCATTTTGGGCATTTTTTTTCGGGCAGGTCAAAGCCGGAGCCAACCTCACCCTTTAAAAAGAACTCGTTATACCGGCACTTGGGGCAAACATAGTGCGGCGGCAGCGGATTAACCTCGGAAATGCCGGCCATGGTAGCAACAAAAGAGGAACCAACCGAACCACGGGAGCCAACTAAGTAGCCATGCGCCTCGCTGTCGGCCACCAGCTTTTGTGCGGTAACATACATAATGGAAAAGCCGTTGTTAATTATGGAGTTCAGCTCTTTTTTCAGCCGCTTTTCAACCACCTCGGGCAGCTCGTCACCGTAAAGCATGTGGGCGTTCTCCCAGCACAGGTTGCGCAGCAAATCGTCGGACCCTTCAATAACCGGGGGGTAGTTCCCCTCCGGCACGGGAATCACATCGTCATCGATCATATCGGCAATTTTGTTGGGGTTTTCAATGACAAATTCTTTGGCTCGGTTTCCAAAATAATCAAAATCGGCCAACATCTCGTTCGTGGTTTTAAAGTACAGCGGGGCTTGGTTATCAAAATCATCAAAGCCTTGGCCGGCCATAATAATTTTGCGAATTACCTCGTCGCTCTTTTTTAAAAAGTGCACATCCCCGGTGGCAACAACCGGCTTGCCAAGCTCGTCGGCCAGCTCTACAACCTTGCGGTTAAAGTTTTGAATAACCTCTACACTGGTTACCTTTTTAAAGCGGTTTTTGGTTACCTCGCCCGTTTTTTCGTTCACCTTATCGGGGTTTTTAGAGTTGCGAACCATAAACATATTATTGCCAACCGGCTGAATTTCAAGGTAATCGTAATAAGAGGCCAGCTCTAAAAGCTCCTCTTTCGGTTTTTCATCTACAATGGCTTTGTAAAGGTCCCCCTGCTCGCAAGCGCTGCCAATAATCAGCCCCTCGCGCAGCTCATCCAGCTTGGTGCGGCGTGTAATGGGGCGGCCCTTAAAGCAATTTAAGTGGGCGTCGGAAACAAGCTTGTACAAATTTTTTAGCCCAACCAAATTTTTAACCAAAATAATCATGTGGTTGCGCAGCTTACCGGCCTGTTTGGGGGTCATGTTTAAAATATCGTGCTTGGTGTCATCAACATAGTAGGCCTCTACCCCGTAAATCACCTTAATTTTGCCGCCTTTTTTGGCAATGGCCTTGGCTTCGCCCGCGGCCGAGGGGTAGGCCTGTACAACGCCGTGATCGGTAATTGCAACCGCCTTGTGCCCCCAATTGTAGGCCTGCCGCACAATAGAGGCGCCGGAGGAAACCGCGTCCTTAGCCGACATATTGGTGTGGCAGTGCAGCTCTACACGCTTTTGCTCGGCCTCGTCCTTTTCCTCGTACTTTTGCAGCAGCGCCATGGCCTTTGGCTCTACAACATAATCTTTACGGTAATCGTCGTATTTATATTTGCCGTTCAGCAGTATGTAGGCGCCGTCGGCCAACGGGGCAAGCTGACCCATTTGGCTGGGGTCTACAAACATTTTAGCGTAAAGCGAATTGGTAAAATCGCTAAAGCAAAAGCTAACAATATTACTGTCGCCCCGCTTGGTTTTAATGGGTTTAATTTCAAAATCAAACACCTGGCCCCAGCAGGCAATATCAGCGTCATTGCCTGTAATATCAATCATTTTTTTGGTAGGCGGGGTTACACGCCGGCCAAAAAAGCACTGGGGGTCATCTAAATAAACAAAGCCGTTTTCGGGCCGGTCGGTACGGTTTTTGTTAAATTTAATTTCTACCTTTTCGGCAGGCGGTTTTGGCGCCGGTGAATTTTTAGGGGCCGGCGGCTGCTCTGCCTCGGGCGGGGGCGGCGGTAAGGGAATATCCTCCGGCTCCGGCGGCTCGGGGTAATCAATGGCTACGGCCTCTAACTGGCCGGTAAATTCAACCGTAACAGCCAGCCCAAAACGCTCTTGCACTAAATTGGTAAACAGCTTTTGCGTCCCAATTTCGCACAGGGTTTTGTACCCGCCGTATTTTAAACAAATTTGCACCGAATTGCCCTGCAGGGTAAATTCTGCCCCGTTAAAATAGCCGTTAACTAAGGGGTTTTGGCGCCGAATTTCTTCTAAAATATCTTTACACGCAGCGCTATGAAAGCACTGGGGCAGAAAATGTGGGGTTACAGTTGCCGAATTAAGCCTAAGAGTGTGGCAAAGATTGTGCCGAAATGCGCTTAGCACTGCGTAAGGTATGTACTGCTCAAATGCCAAATCTGCCAAAATGGCGCGTTTTTCCTGCAATACGGTACAGCTTTTTACACTGCCGCCGGCAAGGCTGTTTAAAAGCTCCGGCGTTAAATATTGCCCAAAAATTGATTGAATACTTTCTGCCATATTTTCCTCACAGTTTTTCTATTTCTTGCAACAATGCCGGTAACAGCTCCGCCTCCGGCAATTTTTTAATAATTTTACCCTTTTTAAACAACAGCCCTTCGCCCTTGCCGCCGGCAATGCCTAAGTCGGCCTCTTTAGCCTCGCCCGGGCCGTTTACTACGCAGCCCATGATGGCAACGGTAAGGTTTTTGTTGCAGCCTGCCAAAAGCTGCTCGGCCCTTTGCGCCAAAGCAATTAGGTTAATAGAGGTTCGGCCGCAGGTTGGGCAGGAAACAAAGCGGATCCCGCCGGTTCTTAACCCCGCGGCTTTTAAAATATCCCGCGCGGCGGCAACCTCTTTTACCGGGTCGTCGGTTAGTGAAACACGAATGGTATCGCCCAATCCGCAAAGCAGCAGCCCGCCAATGCCAACGGCCGATTTTACCGTGCCCATGTGCGCGGTTCCGGCCTCGGTGACCCCCAAGTGCAGCGGGTAGCGGCACTGCTCGGCCGCCAAACGGTAGGCTTGGTACATGGTAGGAACATTGGACGCCTTAAGCGAAAGCACAATGTTTTCAAAATCAAACTGCTCTAACAGCCGGCTGTGGTACAGCCCGCTTTCTACCAACGCCTGCGGGGTTGGCCCGCCGTGCTTTTGTAAAATAGCCTTTTCTACCGAGCCGGAATTTACCCCAATGCGAATGGGAATATTTTTTGCCCGGCAAGCGTCGGCTACGGCTTTAATGCGGCTGTTATCGCCAATATTTCCGGGATTAATGCGAATTTTATCTACCCCCGCGGCAACGCTTTCCAGCGCTAAACGGTAATCAAAATGAATATCGGCCACAATGGGTACCGAAACCGTTTGCTTTAATTTTTCAATCAGCGGTACGGTTTGCTTATCCGGCACCGAAACGCGAATAACCTCGCACCCCTGCTGCTCCAAGGCTTTGGCCTGCTTTAAATTGGCGGCAAAATCGTGCGCGGGGCAGTTTAACATAGACTGTATTAAAACCGGGGCTCCCCCGCCCAGCTGAACCTTACTGCTCCCCAAAAAAACCGGATGTGTTTGACTTCTTGTAAACATAAACTTCCCCCGGAAATTAAAAAATTAGGCTAAAAATATCTTTAAAAATAATAAGCACCATTAACGGCAGCAGCAGCGCCATGCCGGCCGCGTGCACCCATTTTTCGTACTTTTGCGGCACCGGGCGCCGAAACACCATTTCAATAAAAATAAAAAACAGGCGGCCGCCGTCCAGCGCGGGCAAGGGCAGCAGGTTAAAAATGCCAAGGTTAATGGCAATAAGCGCAATAATTGAAAGCGCTGCCGAAAAATCTACCGAAACGGCCTGCCCAATTGTTGCCGTAACGCCAACCGGGCCCGAAACATCGCTTACACGGTAGCGCCCGCCAAACATATCTACCAGCGAAAAAACAACCATTCTTCCGTAAGAAATAGAGGTTTTAAACGTTTGACTTAAAAAGCTTTTCAGCGTTTTCTTTTGTCCTAAAAATTTAAAATCCTGCTTAATAACATTGTAGCCCTGCAGCTCCTCGGTTTCAAAGGTAACACCCTTTAATTCAACCTTTTTGCCGTCCCGCAGCACGGTAAAATCAATTTTGCCGTCTTTCACGGCCGAAAAATTGTAACCAATATCGTAAGTGGTGTAAACCCGCCGGCCGTCTACGGTTAAAATTTCGTCCCCAACGCACAGGCCGGTTTGCTCACTGCTGGCGTTTTCGCTAAAAACGGCAACGGTGGTTGTGCCGTAGTAGCTTTGCCCGGCCAACACAATGCCAATAATAATAACGCCGGTAAGCAGGTTAAATACAGCGCCCATTAGCACAATAATAAACCGCCGCCAGGGCTTTTTGTTGCAAAAGGCTTTGGGGTCGGTGCTGGTTTCGTCCTCCCCCTCCATGGCGCAGTAGCCGCCAATTGGCAGCAGGCGAACGCTGTAATCGGTCTCCCGCCCCTGCTTGTGAAACAGACGCGGGCCAAATCCAATGGCAAACTCGTTTACACGCACGCCCAAGGCCTTAGCGGCAATAAAGTGCCCAAACTCATGAATAAAAATTAAAAACAAAAACGCAAAAACCGCAACCAAATACGGCCCAACGACTGCAAAAAAGTTCGCAATTGCCTGCAAAAAATCACACTCCTGCTACACGGTCGGCCAGCGCTCTGGCGGCGCTGTCTACCTCAAAAATACGCTGCACCGTAACGCTGCCGGAAAAATCGGCCGAAAGCGCAGCCGAAACAATTTCTCCAATTTGTAAAAAGCCAATTTTGCCCTGCAAAAACAGCTCTACTGCCCGCTCGTTTGCGCCGTTTACCGCCGCGGGGTACAAGCCGCCGCGCGCAATGGCCTGCTTACAAGCCGGCAGGCAAACAAAGGTTTCCTCATCCGGCTGTTCAAAGGTCATTTGCCCTACCTGTGTAAGCGAAAGCGGCTTAGCCGGGCAAGCAACCCGGTTGGGGTAGGTAAAGGCGTATTGAATGGGAATACGCATATCGGCGCTGCCAAGCTGGGCAATTACGGCGCCGTCGGGCAGCTCCACCGCCGAGTGAATAATGCTTTGCCGGTGCACCACAACCTGAATTTGCGCCGGCGAAACGCCGAACAAATGCACCGCCTCAATAACCTCTAAGCCCTTGTTCATTAGCGTGGCGCTATCGATTGAAATTTTTTTGCCCATGGCCCAATTAGGGTGCTTTAGCGCCATTTGCGGGGTCACGGTTTTTAAAAAGTCGCGTTTTTTGTTAAAAAACGGCCCGCCCGAGGCAGTTAAAATAATTTTGTAGGCGGTGCCCTGCGGCACCCCCTGCAGTGACTGAAAAATAGCCGAATGTTCGCTATCTACCGGGTAAAGCTTTAGCCCCTTTTGTGCCACCGCCGGCATAACCAGCTCACCGCCCGTAACTAAAGATTCTTTATTAGCTAACGCCAGGCTGTTGCCCGCCGCAATAGCCGCTAAGGTTGGACGCAGGCCGGCAATGCCCACCACAGCGTTAAGCACCCGGCTGCACGGCAAGGCGGCAGCCTGCTCTACTGCGGCGGCCCCGCCCAAAACTTTAATTTCGGTATCGGCCAGCTTTAGCTTTAAGGCCTTTGCGGCCCCCTCGCAAAATACGGCAACCAGCTGCGGGTTAAATTTTCGGGCCTGCTGCTCTAAAAGCTCCAGCCGTTCGCCCCCAGCAGCCAAAGCGCAAACACAGTAGCCTAATTTTTCGGCAACCTCTAAGGCCTGCACCCCAATAGAGCCGGTGCTGCCTAAAACAGAAATTTTCATTATCCTACACCTTTATTTTATAAGCTCAACGCAAGAAATATACAAATAAAATGCCGGAACGATCATCATAATACTATCAAACCGGTCCATAATTCCGCCGTGGCCGGGAATTAGGCTGCCGTAATCCTTAACGCCGCACTGGCGCTTAATTAACGAAGCCGAAAGATCCCCCAACACGCCCAGCAGCGTAAACACCGGGGCCGCGCAAAGCACCGCGGCAAAGTTCACGGTGTAGTGCATGGCGTTGCTGTAAATAAGGCACACCACAAGCGCCCCCAAAAGGCCCCAAACAAGGCCGCCAAAAAAGCCCTCCCAGGTTTTTTTGGGGCTAATAACCGGGGCCATTTTGTGCTTACCGAAAAACACCCCGGTAAAGTAGGCGCCGGTATCGGCCACGGCCGAAAACATTAACACCAGCAAAATGTAAAACAGGCCGCCGTTACCGTGCTGCACCACCCTTACAAGGTAAGCCAAGGCGCCGGGCAGCAGCAGCGGAAAGGCAAGCGCGGCGGCCAAGGCGGTTATGGTAATCCTGCTGTGCCCTTTAAGGGCTAACGCAAAGGTTACAATTAGGTAAACGGTGTAAACCCCAAAAAGGGGCAGCTTAAGGTAGCCGCAAAGCACAAAAGGCACCACAGCGGCAAACAGCATTGCCGCCGCAATAAGGGGCTTATAGGCGGTTATTTTCGTATCAAACAGCATTTCGTAAACCGCTATTACACTAAGCGCCGCCGCCGCAACGCAAAGGCTAACGGGCACGCAAAATTGCAGCGCCAGCAAGCCGGCGGCAACGGCAATAACAACGGTTGCCGAAATTATTCTTGTTTTCATGTTAAAACCTCCATTCAGCTAAGGCGCGGCAAAGCCGCTTAAACGCCGCCAAAACGGCGGTTGCGTTCGGCGTAGCTCTGCAAGGCTTTTTCTAAATGGCGGGGTTTAAAATCCGGCCACAAAACATCCGAAAACCAAAGCTCGGCGTAGGCCGACTGCCAGGTTAAAAAGTTAGAAAGCCGCAGCTCGCCGCTGGGGCGAATAATAAGGTCCGGGTCCGGCTGGCCGGCCGTATCTAACAAATTTGAAAGGTATTGCTCGGTAAGCTCGCCGGGTACTACCGCGCCGCTTTGCACCTGCTCGGCAGCTTTTTGTACGGCGCGAATAATTTCGTTTCGGCCGCCGTAGTTAATGGCAAGGTTTAACACCAAACCGGTAGCGTTTTTTGAAAGCTCCTCGGCGTTTTGCATAAGCTGCTGAATATCCTGCGGCAAACCCAAACGGTCGCCAATAAACCGCAGCACAATATTCTCTTTGGTAAAATTGGTAACATCCCGCAAGTAATCCCGCAGCAGGTTCATTAGCGCTTCAACCTCGGCGGCGGGGCGGTTCCAGTTCTCGGTAGAAAAGGCGTAAACGGTTAAATACCGAATTCCAATGCTGTTGCAGTAGCGGGCAATGGTTTTAAAATTTTTTGCCCCGGCACTGTGCCCTACCGAGCGCGGCAGCGCACGCTTTTTAGCCCAGCGGCCGTTGCCGTCCATAATAATAGCAATATGTTTTGGTAAAATTTTGTGTTCTGTTTTTTTAAAAAGCATATCATCCCGCCCTAATGTTCAAAGAAAGCAGCAGGAAAAATAGTTTTCCCGCTGCATTTTGGGTGCCGTTTGCGGCAATTTAAATAGAAAGAATTTCTTTTTCCTTGGCCTCGGTCAGCTCGTCGGCCTCTTTGCAGAATTTATCGGTCAAGGTTTGAATTTTCTTTTCGGCGTTTGCTAAATCGTCCTCGGTAATTTCGTTGTTTTTCTTTTTAGCTTTAGCTTTTTCCATAGCGTCACGGCGAATGGAGCGGAGAGCCACTTTCGCGTCCTCCCCCATTTTTTTAACATCGCGGGTTAGGTCGCGGCGGCGCTCCTCGGTTAAGGCCGGAAAAACAAGGCGAATTACTTTACCGTCGTTTTGCGGGTTAATGCCTAAATCGGAGGTTTGAATGGCTTTTTCAATAGCTTTTAGGGTAGTGGCGTCCCACGGTTGAATAAGCAGCATACGCCCCTCGGGCACAGAAATTGCCGCCATTTGGTTAATGGGCGTAGGGGTGCCGTAATAATCAACGGTAATTCTATCTAACACCGAAGGGTTGGCGCGCCCGGCGCGAACCGCAGAAAAATCGCGGTCCAGCGCGTTCATGGTCTTGTTCATTTTTTCCTCGGCTAATTTTAAAATTTCGGTCATTCCGGTTACCTCCAAAACAAATTATTCTACAATGGTTCCGCTTTGCTCGCCCAAGGCGGCGCGGGGAATATTCTGCGGGTCGTTTAAATTAAATACTAAAATTTTAATGCCGTTATCCATGCAAAGGGAGGCGGCAGTACTATCCATAACATGCAGGCCTTTGTTTAAAACATCCATGTAGGTCAGGCGGTCAAACTTTTTGGCGTTGGGGTTTTGTTTGGGGTCGCTGTCGTACACGCCGTCCACATTTGTGGCTTTAAAAATAACATCGGCGCCAATTTCGGCCGCGCGCAGCGCAGCGCCGGTATCGGTAGAAAAAAACGGGTTGCCGGTACCGCAGCCAAAAATAACAATGCGGCCCTTTTCCATGTGCCGTACCGCCTTGTTGCGAATGTACGGCTCGGCAATTTTAATCATTTCAATTCCCGTTTGCACCCGAACAACCGCGCCTAATTTTTCTAAGCAATCGGCCAGGGCTAAGGCGTTAATAACGGTTGCTAACATACCCATGTGGTCGGCACGGGTACGGTCCATTTGGCCGCCGGAACGACCGCGCCAAAAATTGCCGCCGCCAACAACAATGCCAATTTGAACGCCTAAATCGTAAGTTTCTTTAATGCTTTTGCAAATTTGCTCTACCTTTTCAAAATCAAAGCCAACGCCTTTTTCCCCCGCAAGGGCCTCGCCGCTTAGCTTAATTAGTACCCGTTTATAAACTGGTTTCATGCTTTACTCCGTTCTGCCGCAAGGTTTGCCTGCAGCCAATTCTCGCGATAAAAATCACCATACCTTATTTTACAATAAAGCATGGTGATTGTCAATTGCTTTTGGAAATTTTAGGCCGCCGAACGCCTAATTATTTCCCCCTGAGGAGGAAGCGGCCGCCGAGGAGGCGGGTTTAGACGAAGCTTGCGGCTTAGAGGAGCTGGCCGGCGCCGCCGAGGAAGCCTTGGAGGAAGCCGCCTTGGAGGAGGTTTGCGCCGCTGCAGAGCTTGCTGCCGCAGAGCTGCTTTTAGAGGAGGTGCTGCTTTCGGCCTTAGAGGTGGTATCTACCGCGTCTAAAATTTTGCCGCGGTGCGTGGTGCAGGTGGGCAAATGGCTTGTTTTGTACCAGCCAATGCCGGTAGAGCCGCAGGCATCGGTAGCAAGCAGACCGGTAGAGGTGCAGTAGCGGCGGCAGGTTACATAGCTGCTTTCCTCAAACTGCTTTACCTCTAAATTCTTGTGGATCTTGCTCATAATATTGCCCCAAATTTTGCTGGCGCCGTTGGCGTTTCGCACGGTCTCAGGCGTGTCGTACCCGTACCAGCAGGAGGCAATGTAATAAGGCGTGCCGCCAACAAACCAACAGTTTTCGTTGTCGTTGGTGGTACCGGTTTTGGCGTAAATTGGCATTTTAGAAAGGTAGGAGCGAATAGCCTTACCGGTACCCTGGCTGCCGTCTACAACATTACGCAGCAGGTGGTTCATTACAACGGCGGTATCCTCGCTCATAGCAATTTTAGAATCCGGCTCGCCGTTTAAAATTAATTCGTCGTGCTGGTTTGTAACCTTTGTAAAAAAGGTTGGCTTGTAATACTTGCCCTTGCTGCCAAAGGTGGCAAACGCCGCGCAGGATTCCAGCGTGGTAATGCCCTTATAGCAGCTGCCCAGCGCCATAGAGGAATAGGTAAGGTCTGCGTTGGCGTTTGGCACTAAGGTGGTAATGCCCATATCCTTTGTTAAGTGGTCGTAAACGCTTTGAATAGATTGCTGCTGCACCAATTGCGCCGGCACTGTGTTTACCGAGCGCTCTAAAGCCTTTGCTACCGTCATAGAGCCGCCGTAGTAGCCGTACCAGTTTGGCGGCCAGCTTTTGCCGTCGGCCAGCTTAATGGGTTGATCCTTAAAAATGGTAGAATAGGTAATTAAATTATTATCTAACGCTAAAGAGTAAGAGGCAATTGGCTTCATGGTAGAACCGGGCGAGCGCGGCGAGGAGGTTGCGCGGTTAAGGCCGCGATTGGTTGTTTTTTTGCCGGAGCCACCACAAATACCCAAAACATGGCCGTTATAATCCATTATAGTAAAGGCCGATTGCGCCGTTTGCCCTTTTCGGCTTTTGCTAAAGTATTTACTGTCGGTGTAAACCTCGTCAATGGCTTTTTGAATGTCGGTATCCAGCGTGCAGTAAATTTTGTAACCGCCGTTGTAAAAGTTTTGCTCGGCGTAGGTGCGGTCGTAGCCGTACTCGGCAACCAAGCCGTCTACAACATTATCAATTAACGCGTCTACAAAATAGGAGTTGGTTTCTACCTCGTTAATATTGGCCTTGCTGGCAACAATTTTAACCTCGGCGTCTACCGATTTTTCGTACTCCTCTTTGGTAATGTGCCCTAAATCCAACATTTTTTTAAGAACCAGCTTGCGCCGGTCGGCGTTGTTTTCGGGGAATTTATCCGGCCGGTAGGTTTCGGGTGCCTTTACAATGGCGGCCAGGCAGGCGCACTCCTCTAAGCTAAGGTCCGAAACGGTTTTGTTAAAGTAGTAGTTTGAGGCAACCTCTACCCCGCCAATGCCGTTGGCAAAGGTAACGGTGTTTAGGTAGCACTCTAAAATAACCTCTTTACTGTATTTTGCCTCCAGCTCCTGCGCGCGCATGATCTCACGAATTTTACGCATGGGCGATTGCTGATTATCGCCGGTTAGGTTTTTAACCAGCTGCTGTGTAATGGTAGAACCGCCTTGGTTTGAGGAATACATGTGTAAAAACATATTGGCAAAGGCCGAAACGGTACGCTTCCAGTCTACCCCGTTGTGCGATTTAAAGCGCTGGTCCTCAATGTCGATAAACGCGTTTTGCAGGTTTGCCGGAATAGATTCCAGCCCTTTCCAAATGCGGTTTTCACCGCCGTGCAGGCGTTGGTACTCGGTGTAATCCTGCGAGCCGGGCTGCTTTACATAAATGGTGGTGGTGTAGTTTAAAGTAAGGTCGTTTAGGTCCTCGTAAATGGTATTGTCTACAAACGCAAAAATGTAAACAATAAAGCTGCCAACAACCAAGCAAAAGGTAATAACTAAAATTAAAAACACGGTTAGCAGCGACCTTACAAAGCCCTTTTTCTTTTTGGCCTTTTTGCTGCCCTTACGGCGGCGCGGGCTGCCGTTTTGCGGTTTATTTTCTTCCTCGTTCGGGTGGTTCGCCAGGCTGTTTAAATCAAATTCATTATCCGAATTGCTGTACAGCTCGGTAGAATCCCCCTGCTCTAAGGGCGAATCGCCGTTTGGAAAAAACGGACTGGTGTATTGTTCGTTATTCTCGCTCATATTCAGTACTCCTTTTCAGGCGTTTGGGGCAGGCCCAAAGCGCCGGCAAAAAGCAAAACAAAAATGCGGCCAACGGCAGCGCCCGGCAAAAAAACACACTGCCCTATTTAAGCCATTGCCTATTGTACCACATTTTACAAAAAAAAGCGAGTTACAATTTTTTAACCATTTTTTTGGTGAATAGTTTGCCACAAAACAGTACATACTGTTTTTAAAAAGGGGGCTGCAGCAATGGGCTTTAAAACAAAGGTAATTATTATTTTTAGCTTGCTGATTTTTTCGGCGGCCTGCGTGGCCTTTTCGGCCTACGCGGTTTTTACGGCCGAAAGCAAAACGCCCAAAAATTTGCCGCCAACGCCGGTTTACTACACCTTAACCGTGTATGAGGACAAATTGGCGGTTTATTGCTCGGGGCAAAAAGAGCCGCTGCGCGTTTTTGAGGTTGCGGTAAGCACCCTGCCGCAGCGGGATATTACCGCGCTGGAAAACGGCATTACGGCCGGCTCTATGGCCGAAATTATGCAAATTTTAGAGGACTACGAATAGCTTTTAAAAACAGCCGGTTACTTTGCTTTGGGCAAAGGCTATTGCAAAAAACGCAAAAGCGCAAGGCTTTGCCTGCGGCGGCGCCGGGCGGTAAATTTTAAATTAAAACAGCTGCGCTGTACAAGGCCCGTTTAAAAGGCCGGCAGCGCAGCTGTTTTTGGTTTGTTTTTTAGCCCGGGCGCTTTAAGTGGGTTCCCCGCCCGTTTTTAAAATTTTATATTCCGCCCCGCCTTGACAAAGCAAATTGTTCGGGGTAAGCGGCTTTTGGTTTAAATAAACCCCCTGAAACTGCACATTAAAAATGCCGTAGCCCTGCGGCAGTGCCGCCGCATTTTTCACCAAAAGGTACGAGGGCATGGTTTGCTCCGGGCAATTTTCAAAATAAATGTCTTTAAAAAGCACATCGTGAATAGCAAACCCACGCCCCTCGCTGTAAGAGGCCGAAGCGGCGTCCCGCACCTCTAAATGAATCGGCTTGCCGGTGTAGCCGGGGGTCCAGTTAATGTAAATATGCTCAAAGCGGATGTTGGAAACCTCTACCTCGCTTTGCGAAAGGGAGCGCAAAATGCCCGACCAATAGGCGTTGTGCTGCTCGCTGTTGCCAAAAATTTTAAAAGCAACATCGTTTACCGTGTTGTGGTGAATGTTAATGTTGGCCACCCGGTTGTGCGGGCTGGTGCTGCCGGTGCCGTGCCCCGCTATTTGAAAGGGGCGGCAGTTGGTCCAAAAAACGCAGTTTCGTACTTCGTAGTTTTCCGAAACCGGGGGCGCCGGCGAGTAGCCAAGGTCGTTTAGGGTTGGAATACTATCGTACCCCGTGTACATACATACATTATCGTCCCCGTTGCGAAAATAGCAGTTTTCCATTAACACATGGCAGGTGTTTACACAGTTCAGCCCGTCGCCGTTAACGGCAGCCGTAAAGCATTTAACCCCGTTTAGGTGAATGTGGGCAGAATTACGAACCGTAAGCCCGCGGAACTCGCCCACCAAGGTAACCCCCTGCACCGTAATATTTTTGCAGCCGCTTTTAATGTAAACCATTGGCAGCGCCCAGTACCGAAAACCGGCGTAAAGCGGCTGGCCGGTAAAGTTAAATTCGGCCCCGTAGCAGCGCTCTATAAGCGAAAACACCCCGCCGCCGGCAATTTTAACATTTTGTTTGCCCGAAAGCACCACGGCGGCGTTTACCACCGCGCCCTCCTCTAAATAAATCAGGGTGTTATCCTGCACGCCCTGCAGCACCGGCGTGCCGTGTTCATCCAGCGCAATATGCTCGCAATTTTGGTGCGTATAATAGCCCGGCTTAAAATAAATTTGGTGGGCAAAGGGCGGCTCGCTTTCGGCCGGGTGGTTGGCAAAAATCGTTAGCTCGCCAAAAAGGTCGCCGTTCAGCTCTAAGCTTAGCATTTGCCCGGGCTTAGCGGTAAAATAAAGGGTGCTGCCCTGCACCTGCGGCACCAGGTTTAGCTGCAGCGGCTTTAACCGGGCCGATTGCACCGTGCCGTTAAAAACAACCCGAACTTCTACCGGGGCGTTGGCGGTAAAAAACGCAAAATAGGTTTGTTTTGCCATGTTACAATGGCTAAAGCCGTTAAATTCGGCGGCAACCTGCGGCGGCATTTCGTGGTAATTGGTGGTGCCGTCGGGGCACAGGGCCAAATAAACGCTAAGCTCCTGCCAAGCGGTTTGCCCCACCTCGCGCACAAAGGCCTGGTAACGGTCTCCCAATCTGGCGCCGGTTGGCGCCGGTACAGTTTTAAGCATAAATAAAAAATCCTCCCTTAGGCTAAGCCCAAACGCGCAGCCAAGCAGCGTTTTTAATTTGCAAAAATCTACGCGATTAATTTAGGCCTAAATGTCCTAAATGTAATACGGCTTCTCCCAAAGCCTTACTACACGCTTATTATACTAACCCCGAGGGCCGTTGTAAATGTAAAAAATCTACCGGCATGTGTAATTTAGATTTTTAAAGGGCGCCGCCTTGCAAAAAAACAAGCCCCAAACCGGCAAAAACACCGTTTAGGGCTTGTTAAAAAATTTTAAAATTTGCGTTTGTAAAGGCCAAAAACAGCGCCCAGCCTTTTAAGCGGGCAAACCGCGGGCTAAGCTTTAACCCCAAACGCTAAAATTTAACTGTTACAAACCGGTGGGTTCCGCTTTTAAGGCCTCCCGCAGCTTTTGCATACCGCCGGAAATTGAAAGCTTGGGGCTAAAAACGCTGGAGGTTCCGGCCACTAAAATATCGGCCCCGGCCTGGGCCATTTTTGGGGCATTTTCAAAGCTGCAGTTGCCGTCTACCTCTATTAAAACGCGCTCGCAGCCAATTTGCGCCAGGTAGCTTTTGGCGTGCCGAATTTTTTGAAAAGCGTTTTCGGCAATTTTTTGGCCGGCAAAGCCGGGGTTCACCGTCATAATCAGCAGCACATCTACCAGCGGCAGCAGCTCGCTTAGAGCCTCTACCGGCGTGCCGGGGTTTATGGCAATGGCCGCCTTACAGCCCTTTTGTTTAATTAGCTCAATTGCCCGCTGCGGGTGCGGCGTGCTTTCTAAATGAAAAGAAATAATATCGCCGGGCCGCACAGCTAAAGCGGCAATTACCGTTTCGGGGTTTTGCACCATTAGGTGAATATCTAACGGCACAGCCTTGCGCTTTTGCAGCTCGTTTATAAAGGCGGGCGGCAGCATTAAATTCGGCACAAAGTGGTTATCCATAACATCGCAGTGCAAATAATCTACCCCGGCGGCCGTTAACGCGTCAATATCCCGCTCAAAATTTAAAAGATCGGCACACATAACCGAGGCCGAAATGTAATTTTTGCGGCAAGGCGCCATGGGCTGCATGGCGGCACCGAGCATTGGCGCGTTGGCACCGAATTTTGCCAGAGTTAACAGCGGCTTTTGCTGAATACTGTAGCACTTACGGTTAATTTTTTCTATTAACGGGTTTAGGTACAGCTTGGTTTGCCGACTTAGCCCGCCGCTAAAAACAATACATTCGGGCGAAAGCACATTAATGAGTGCCGTAATGCCGTTGGCTAACAGCTCAACCGCCTGCTCAATGGCGGCTAAGCAGCGCTCCTCCCCTTTTTCGGCAGCGGCAAATAAATCGGCGGCGGTATGGCCCTCGCCCAAAAGCTCCTTAGCGGTTTGGTCTAACCCCTTACCGGCGGCGTAAGCCTCTAAGCAGCCGGTTTTACCGCACCCGCATTTTCGGCTTTTGCCGGGTACGGGAATGTGCCCCAGCTCGCCCGCGCTGCCAAGCCCGCCGTTAAACACCTTGCCGTTTAGTACAATGCCGGTACCAATGCCGGTGCCAAGCGTAATGCAAACAAAGGCTTTATACGGCTTTTCGGCCGCCGAATATTCGGCCAGTGCCGCCGCGCGGGAATCCTGCATTAAACGGCAGGGCAGCTGCAGCAGGTGCTGCACCTGTTGGGCAAGGTCTTGGCCAATAATGCTAATATTAGGGGCCTTTAACAGCTTTTGGCCGGTTGCGTCTACCGTTCCGGGCACCCCAATGCCGCAGCCGGCAAACCGGCTTTTCGGCGTGTTGGTGCTTTTGCAATATTCGCTTAAATAGCTTTGAATTAGCTGCGGTACATTGGTTACCTCGCAAACCTTGTAAACCGCGTTGTGCAGCAGTTCGTTGCTTTGGTTTACAACGCCAATGTTAATTTTGGTTCCCCCAATATCTACCCCTAATTTTAACATAATCTTTCCCCCTATTTTTGCTTATTATACCGCCTTTTTACCGGCAGAACCATTTAATTTTACGACATAAACCTTGAATTTTGCGACCTAAAAAAAGCGCAGCAAGCCAACCGGGCGCATTGTTTATACGCCGCAGCTGGCTTGCTGCGATTAATTTTGCAGCGCTGCCGAAACAGGCTTTACTGCAAAGTGTAATATTAAGGCTTAAATTTAGCCAATAATTTAATATTTGTTTTTTAAGGCTGCAATTTTTTTGCCAATTAGGTAAAAAAGCCGCGCTTATTCAATTTTCGTAACGGTGTAGTCCTTTTCCTCAACCGCTTTTTTCAGCACAGCGTTTTCAACCGGCTCGCTTAAGGTTACAACGGCGGTTCCGCTTTCGTGGCTTACCTGCGCGTTTTGCACCTGCGGCAGCTGCTCTAACGCCTTTTTTACGGCAGCCTCGCAATGGCCGCACATCATACCCGTAATGTAAATAGTTTTTGTTTGCATTTTTGTTTCCTCCGTTAATTCTGTTATTGTTTTATTTTTAAGCGGTTTGCGGGCTTTTTCGCGGTGCAGCCGAAACAGGTTTAGCCGCAAAGCGTTGGTTACCACGCAAAAGCTTGAAAGGCTCATGGCGGCGGCGCCAAACATGGGGCTTAGCGTTAACCCAAGCGGAATAAACACCCCGGCCGCCAAGGGGATGCCAACCGTGTTGTAAAAAAACGCCCAAAACAGGTTTTCGTGAATGTTACGCAAAGTGGCGCGGCTTAAACGGATTGCAGCGGGTACATCGCTTAACCTGCTGTTTACCAACACAACATCGGCGGCGTCAATAGCAACATCGGCACCGGCGCCAATGGCAATGCCAATATCGGCACGGGTTAAGGCGGGGGCGTCGTTAATGCCGTCGCCAACCATGGCAACCTTTCCGCTTTGCTGCAGGCGCCGAATTTCGGCCTCCTTACCGTCGGGCAGCACCCCGGCAATTACCCGGTCTACCCCCGCCTGCTTGCCAATAGCGTTTGCGGTGCGGGCGTTGTCGCCGGTTAGCATTACAACCTGTAGGCCCATGTTTTGCAGCTGACGAATGGCCTGCGGGCTGTCGCTTTTAATTACATCGGCAACGGCAATAAAACCTAACAGCCGGCCACCTAAAGCAAACAGCAGCGGCGTTTTGCCCTGCTCGGCCAACTCGGCCGCCGACCGGCTAAGCTCGGGCGGTACGGTTACCTTTTGCGCCACAAAGCTAAGGCTGCCGCCAAGTAAAACTTGCCCGTTTAGCGTTGCGGTTAGCCCGTTGCCGGGCAAGGCTTTAAAATTGGTTACCGGCAGCGGCTGAACCTTTTCCTCATTACCCTTTTGCAAAATGGCCTTGGCTAAGGGGTGCTCGCTTTTTTGCTCTAACGAAAAGGCGTATTGCAGCAGCTGCTGCTTTGTAACGCTGGGCAGGGGCGCCAGGTTTGTTACCTTGGGCTGGCCGGCGGTAATGGTTCCCGTTTTGTCCAGCGCAACAATTTTTACCCGGCCGGTCTCCTCCAGCGAGGCGGCCGTTTTAAACAAAATGCCGTTTTTGGCACCTAACCCGTTGCCCACCATTATGGCAACCGGCGTTGCCAGCCCCAGCGCACAAGGGCAGCTAATTACCAAAACCGAAATTCCCCTTGCCAGGGCGTAGCCAACCCCGTGCCCCAAAAGCAGCCAAACCAAGGTGGTAACTGCGGCAATTAGCATTACAACCGGCACAAAAACGCCCGAAACCTTATCGGCAATTTTGGCAATGGGGGCTTTGGTGGCGGCAGCGTCACTTACCATTTTAATAATTTGGGCAAGGGTGGTATCCTCCCCCACCCGTTCGGCACGGCATTTAAGGTAGCCCGAAAGGTTTGCCGTAGCCGCCGAAACGGCAGCGCCAACCGCTTTATCTACCGGAACACTCTCGCCCGTTAGGGCCGATTCGTTTACCGCGCTGCTGCCCTCTATAACAACGCCGTCTACCGGAATATTCTCGCCGGGACGAACCACAAAAACATCGCCCTTTTGCACCTGCTCAATGGGTACGGTTACCTCTTTTTCGTTTTTAAGCACCACGGCGGTTTTTGGGGCAAGGCGCATCAATCCTTTTAAAGCGCTGGTTGTTTTGCCCTTGGCGCGGGCCTCCAGCGTTTTGCCAACCGTTATTAGGGTTAAAATCATAGCGGCCGATTCAAAATAAAACTCCATCATATAATGCATAACGCCGGCGCTGTCGCCGGCTGTTTGGGCGGCTGTCATGGCAAAAAGCGCGTAAGTGCTGTAGCCAAAGGCTGCGGTTGCCCCCAAAGCAACTAAAGTATCCATATTCGGGGCGCGGTGAACAAGACCCTTAAAGCCGCTAACAAAAAACTTTTGGTTAATTACCATAATAATAACCGTTAACAGCAGCTGCGTTAGTCCCATTGCCACATGGTTCCCGTTGTAAAACGACGGTAAGGGCCAATTCCACATCATGTGGCCCATTGAAAAGTACATTAAAACGGCCAAAAAAACAACCGACCAAATCAGCCGTTTTTTCAGCTTTGCGGTTTCGGCGTTTTGCGCCTGCTCCGGGTCGCTTTGCGCGGCAGCTTTGCCATTTTTAACCGCAGCGCCGTAACCTGCCTTTTGCACCGCTTTTATAATATCCCTTTCGCTGCCGCCGGTAACGCCCATGCTGTTTGTAAGCAGGCTAACCGAGCATTCGGTAACGCCCGGAACCCCTTTTACCGCTTTTTCTACCCGGGCGGCGCAGGCAGCGCAGCTCATGCCCGTTACGGTAAATTGCGTCATAAAAATTCCCCTTTCTAAATTTTTGGCAGCAAAGGCTACTTCATTAGCTTTTGCAGGGTTAAAACAAGCTCGTCTATTACCCCTTCGTTGCCCTTTTGAATATCCTGCACCACGCAGGTTTTAATGTGGTTGGCTAAAAGCTCTTTATTAAAAGCGTTTACCGCGGCGTTTACCGCGGCCGATTGCACTAAAATATCGGGACAATAGGCCCCCTGCTCTACCATATTGCGTATTCCGCGAATTTGGCCCTCAATGCGGTTTAGGCGGTGAATAAGCTTTTTGTATTCCTCCGGCGAGCGTTTTTTTTTGCGCGCCGAACAGCAACAGTTTTCCGTCATAAAGCGTCCTCCTCTTTATATACCCCCTTAGGGTATTTATATTATATACCCCCACCCCGTATTTGTCAAGAACAATTGAATAAAAAAACTTTATTTTTGGCCGCAAAATTATTTTGCCCCGGGCAACACGCTTTTTACGAAAAAATAGCCGCAATTTTACAAAAAAATGTTGACACTGTCCGCCGAATTTAATATAATAAATAAAAGAAAGATGAGAGGAGAATGAACATGAGTGATATGACGCTGCATAACTTAGACCTTGCCGGTTTTATTAAAACCTTAGATTCCTGCAAGGGCGATGTTTACATGGAGACCCCGGACGGTGATGTTTTAAACCTAAAATCTAAGCTTTGCCAAATGTTAGGCTTAGCCAATGTGTTAAAAGGGGCGCAGATCTCCGAAGCTAAAATTCGCTGCACAAATCCGGAGGATGAATCTTTACTGTTCCGCTTTAATTTGTACAAAGAAATTCCCGGCGAAAACAAAGAGGATTAATTTTACCCCCTTGCCATTACAAGGGCTTGCACTAAAATTTTTAAGCGTTTGCCGCTGCTTGCGGCAGGCGCTTTTTTTGTGGCAAAAAAACAGGAACGAACATATACTGCCAATAGAAAAAAGGCAGGTGATTTATTTGTGGCATACAGCAGCCGGGAGCTACTGGCAAGGTTAGTACAGTGCGAGGCCGGCGGCGAGGGCGAAAACGGCATGAAGGCCGTTGCCAGCGTGGTTATGAACCGGGTTCAGGCAGCCAGCGGCGAATACGCAAGGCTGGGAGGCGATTTAAATCGCGTTATTTTTCAACCCGGACAATTTGACTGCGCCCGCGAAACCCTGAACGGCCGCTACAACCCGCAAAACGTTTACAACATGAACCCGCAAAACGAGCATTACAACATTGCCGATTGGGCCTTAGCCGGCAACCGTTTAACCGGCCTTGGCTCTGCGCTTTGGTTTTTTAACCCGTACAGCAGCAATTGTAGAAGTAATTTTCCCAGCAATGTGGGGGTTTTTGCGGTTCGAATTGGCAATCACTGCTTTTACAACCCAACAGCGGCTTACAAAAATACATAAAAGGGGTAAATTAAATGGCAAACAACACCAACCTGAACGCCGGCGGCAACACCGCAAACAGCACCAACCCAAATAACCCAACCGGGCAGGATCAAAGCATGAATAACGAAAATTTTTCGGTTCCCGGGGGCATTGGGTTTGAGGCTTACAGCGGCTCGCTGCAAGAAATTCTGCGCGATAATATTGGCAAATATGTTGAAATTGAATTTTTAATTGGCTCTACCAACCTGCAGACCCGAAGCGGCATTTTGTACGCGGTTGGCACCAGCTATGTTGTTATTAACCAACAGCCCGAAAAAATGGTGTGCGATATTTACTCAATTAAATTTGTTACCTTTCGCAATACTGCCACCCAAAACGAGGTACGGCAGCTTATTCAAAACAGTCAACAAAATTCCGGCCGGCAAAGCCGCAGTCGCAGCAGCTACCGCACCGAAAGCACCGCAATTTTTTAAAAGCAAATTTTAACCGGGGTTTGGTAAGCGGGTGCAGCCTAAATTTGTTTTTAGCACTTTAAATTTATTAGCGCCCCCGCCCCTTGGGAAACAAACAATTTTTGGGGCTTTTCGGCACAGCAAAAACAGCTTTAAAAACACCTGCCGCTTTAAAAACACCTGCCGCTTTAAAAACACCTGCCGCGCTCGGGCGGCACGCCGGCTATGCTTTTTAGCTAACAAACCGTACCAAGTGCCGCTTTCGGGCAGGTCAATTCCCAAAAAACCGGCCAAGGCAGCTTTGCTGCCTTGGCCGGTTTTATAGCTTTAATTTTAAATTAACCCTTGCAGGTGCCGCAGCTTTCGCAGTGCCCCTCGCATTGCTTGCCTAAAATGGGCTCCGGGTCAATGCCCTGGCGGGTGTAATAATCCCAAAGGGCGGCCTTAACGGCCTCCTCGGCCAGCACCGAGCAGTGAATTTTGTGCGCCGGCAGGCCGCCTAACGCCTCTACCACCGCCTTGTTGGAAAGCTCCATAACCTTGTCAATCGGCTGACCCTTAATCATTTCGGTAGCAATAGAGCTGGTAGCAATGGCCGAAGCGCAGCCGTAGGTTTTAAAGCGAACATCCTTAACAATGCCGTCCTCAATTTTTAAATAAATGCGCATAATATCGCCGCATTTGGCGTTACCAACCTCGCCAATGCCGTTGGCGTCAGCCAGCTCGCCCATATTGCGGGGGTGTGTAAAATGGTCCATAACCTGTTCGGTGTACATAATTAATTCTTCCCTTCTTTTGCTTTAATGCGCTCCCACAAGGGGGACATTCGGCGCAGCCGCTGAACAATAGGCGGCAGCACCTCCATAATATATTTTGCGTCGTCCAGCGTGTTTTCCTCCGAAAAGGTTAAGCGCAAAGAGCCGTGTGCAATTTCGTGCGGCAAGCCAATGCTCAGCAGCACATGGCTTGGGTCTAACGAGCCGGAGGTGCAGGCCGAACCGGAGGAACCGCAAACACCTTTTAAATCTAACATTAAAAGCAACGACTCGCCCTCTATTCCCTCAAAGCAAAGGCTTACATTACCGGGCAGGCGGTGCTCCCGGTCGCCGTTTACGCGGCTGCGCTCAATTTTCAGCGCCTCGGTCATAATATAGTCCCGAATTTCGCGCATACGGGCATTGCGCTCCTGCATTGTTGCAACGGCAATTTCTAAGGCTTTGCCCATGCCAACAATACCGGCGGTGTTTTCGGTGCCGGCCCGGCGACCGCGCTCCTGTGCGCCGCCATCAATTAAATTCGGCAAAATTAAGCCTTTTTTAATGTAAAGGGCGCCAACCCCCTTGGGGCCGTGAAATTTGTGGGAGGACATAGAAAGCAGATCAATTTGCTGCTCGTGTACATGAATTGGCACATTGCCAACGGCTTGAACCGCGTCGGTGTGGAACAAAACGCCGTGCTTGTGCGCAATGGCGGCCAGCTCGGTAATTGGCTGCACCGTACCAATTTCGTTGTTCGCGTACATAATGGTAACCAAAGCCGTATCGTCTTTAATAGCGGCCTCTAATTCCTCGGGTCGAACCAAGCCGTTTTCGTGCACCGGCAGCAAGGTAACCTCAAACCCAAACTTTTCTAAATGCTTTAGGGTGTGCAAAATAGCGTGATGCTCAAACGCCGAGGAAATAATGTGCTTTTTACCTTTTTTGGCCATTAATTCGGCTACGCCACGCAACGCCCAGTTATCAGATTCGCTGCCTCCGCCGGAAAAATAAACCTCGCCAAAATCGGCGCCAATGGCATCGGCAATTTGCTGCCGCGCGGTGTTTACGGCGGTTTTGGCCCGGCCGCCCAACTCGTAAAGGCTGGAAGCGTTGCCGTACTCAGTGGTTAGATAGGGCATCATAGCCTCTAAAACCGGTTTGCTTATTGCCGTGGTTGCGGCGTTATCTGCATAAACAAATCTATTCATTTTACCTTACTTCCTATTGCTTTTATTTTACGGTCTTATTGTATACCATTTAAGTAGACATTTCAAGTTTATTCCTGCATAAAATGCAAAATTGGAACATTAAACAAAAAAGCACCCGCTATTTTTGGGTGCTTTGTGCTATTTGTTACAGTATGTACAAGCCGGATTCTAACCGAACTACTTCTTTTTCTAAAACCTTTGCGTACTGAAAAACCGGTTCGCCAAACTCGTAAAGCTCTGAGGAGGCAAAGGTGCCGGTGTTAATTTGCCAAACGCTGTTTGCGTTGTTGTTGCAAACAAACAACAGGCCGCCGTTAAAATAAAGCCCGCAGGGGCCGCGAAAGCTGTTCGTGGCGCTTTTGCCGCCAATGCGCAAATTTTGCACCATGCCCTCCGGCCGGTAGCGCACAACGGTGTTCTGCTCGGGGTAGCAAAGCCACAAAAATTTGCCGTCAAACGCGGCGTCACAGGGGCTTTCGCCGTTAAAGGCAACCGGGCCTTTCCACTTAGAGTAGCCCTCGGCGTCCAGCAGCTTGCAAATTCCGCCAAATTCAATAATAAACTGGCCGCCGTCGGCAACGGTGCAGCAGCGGCAGTTTAAGTGGTCGTCTAACTGCAGCTCAATGTTTTTGTGCCCCGGCCCGAATTTAGAAAGCGAGTAAATGCTGCTGCTAACACGCTGTACTTCCCCGTTTTCTAACGAAATTAAGCGGTATTCCACCGCCATTTTTCCGTTCCCGGTAACCTCGTTTAACACCGCGGCAACAACCCCGTTGGGAATGGGGATCATGTGCAGCACATCACCGTTTAAAATTTGTTGCATGGTACTTTCTCCATCCTAATTAAGCCGGCCTGCACCGGCATTAAATTTTGTAATCTTAAGGCTTTTGCCAGCCCAAACCGCTGTTTTAAGCTGTACCCCTGCAAGGGCGGCAATAAAGCGGCGTAAATTTAATTGTATACTACCCGCCGCTGAATTTCAAGAGGTTTGGGCCATTTTTTCGGCATTATTTTTCGGTGTCGGCTCGGCCGCTGTTTGCTGGTTTTTGGCAAACAGCCGGCTGTGCTTTAGCACCACAATTGCCGAAACCAAAAGGCAGCCCAAGGCTAAAGCGGGTTGCCCCGCGTGCAAAAGCCGGGCAAAAGCCCCCGCCCCAAACAGCAAAAAGGTTACAATGCTGCGGCGGCGGTTGGGGTTAATTTTTAAAACGGTTGAAAACAAAATGTAAAGCGCGGCCAGCCAAAAAACAACCCCCGTAAAGGGCAGCAGCCCCAGCAAAACCCCAAAGGCGGTTGAAATGCACTTACCGCCCCGCAGGCGATTAAACAGCCCAACCGCGTGCCCCAGCACCGGGGCGGCAATTACGGCGGCAAAGGCCAAAGGGCGAACATTGCCGCTTTTGCCGGCAACATAAACCGGGAAAAAGCCTTTTAAAAGGTCTAACAAAAGGCAAAGCAGCCCCAGCGGAACCCCACAGCTTAAAAACACATTGGCCGCACCCGGATTACGGTCGGCCGCGTTCGCGGCGGCGTCCTTTTTTACCAGCCACCTTGGCAAAAAGGCGCTGAACATTACGCCGCCCAGCAAAAAGCCAACGGCGCACCAAAACAGGTAAAATAAAACATCTTGTACGCTCACTGCTGCAGCACCCTTTCTGCAATTTCGTTGGCGGCGTGCAGCGGAAAGTTTTTTTGCTGCGCCGCCCGCATAGCTTCGCACCGTTTGGGGGATTGCAGCAGCCCCAGCACGCCCCCTACCGCCGAGGAAACATTTTCGGCCCGCAAAGAAATGCCGCGTGCCGAAAAAAAGGCGGCGTTTTTGGTTTCGCAGCCCGCGTAGGCCAGCAAATGCACCAGCGGCACATTGGCAACCGCCGCTTCGGAGCTGGTTAGGCCGCCCGGCTTGGTAACGGTTACATCGGCCGCTTTCATGTAAAGGTAGGCTTTTTTGGTAAACGGCACTGCTAAAATGCGCTCATCGCCCCAAAATTGTTTATCTAACGCCAATTTTAAGCGCCTGTTTTTGCCGGTTAAAACGCAAATTTGCAGCTGCGGCGCTTTTTTAAGCAGCCCCTTGCAAAGTTGCAGCGCGTGCCCGCAGCCTACCCCGCCGCACATAATTAAAACGGTTTTTTGGTTTTTTAGGTGCAGTAATTCGCGCGCCGCTGCTTTGCTAATAGGGGTGTAAAAATTCTCGCTTACCGGCATGCCGGTTGCAAAAACACGGTTGGCCGGCAGCCCTTTTTGAACCACTTCGGCAATTAAATCCTTATGCGGCAAAAAGTAGCCGGTAAGCCGGGTTTCGGCAAAAAACGGAATACAGGTATAATCGGTTAGTACCCCGTAGCAGGGCACGGTAAAATCGGGCTGCTTTTGCAGGTAGGTTAGCGCCTCCATAGCAAAAAGGTGCGTAGCCACCACCGCGGTAAACTGCTGGGAAAGAATGTAATTTTTAAGCTTGCTTGCGTATTTGGTGTTGGCGTAATAAACCGGGGACGGCAGCCCGGCGTTGCTGTAAACGCCGCCAATGCGGTACAAAGCGCCAAAAACGGCCGGCGTTTTTTTCATCATACCGCTGTAGGTTGCCGAAACCGCCCGGGCCGTGTGCTTTCTACCTAAAGTTAAAGGGTCCAACAGGGTGTACAATACGCCCTTGCGCGCAAAGGCCTCGGCCACTGCTAATGCGGCGCTGTTGTGCCCCTGGCCGGTATCGCAGCTTAAAATTAGCACTTTCATAAAACAACCCCCAAAAATTGCCCCAAAAAGCAGTAAACGGCAGCAAAACCGCGCCTATTCATTAAACAAAAACAGAAGGTAGGGTTTTGTTTTTTTATTTACCTACCTTTTGCTTGTAGTATAACACATTGTATTAAACTTTGCAAGATTTTGGCGCAAAAAGGGTAAAACCAACCGTTGCCTGCCAGGCAGAATTTTAAGGTTTTTTAAACAAAACCTTGAATTTAGGGGCCAACAGCAGTATAATAGCTTCGTAACAATTTATTGGAGGATTTTTCATGAAGCTTGGAATTGTTGGGTTACCCAATGTAGGGAAATCTACCTTATTTAACGCTATTACCAATGCCGGCGCCGCCTCGGCAAATTTTCCGTTTTGCACCATAGAGCCAAATGTTGGCGTGGTTGCCGTGCCGGACGAACGACTGACCGCCTTGGCCGAGATGTACCACCCCAAAAAGCTTACCCCCGCCACCATTGAGTTTGTTGACATTGCCGGGCTGGTAAAGGGTGCCTCTAAGGGCGAGGGGCTGGGCAACAAGTTTCTTTCCCACATACGGGAGGTTGACGCCATTGTGCATGTGGTGCGCTGCTTTGAAAACGACGATATTATTCATGTAGAAGGCTCGGTAGACCCCAAGCGGGATATTGACATTATTAACATAGAGCTGATTTTGGCCGACTTAGAAATGGTGCAGCGCCGGTTAGATAAATCGGCAAAGGCATTAAAGGGCGATAAATCCTTAGCCGGCGAGGTAGAATTTTTAAAACGGCTGGCCGCCGCGTTGGAAAACGGCACCCCCGCCCGCGCGGTTGAAACAGATGAAAGCGAAGCCGAAATTTTAAGCTCGATTGCGCTGCTTTCCTCCAAGCCCGTTATTTACGCCTGCAACATGAGCGAGGACGATTTTTCCAACGGAATTGAAACCAACGCCCGCTTTGCCGCCGTGCAGCAAATTGCAGCCGCCGAGGGCGCCGAAACGCTGCCGATCTGCGCCTCTATGGAGGCCGAGATTTCTACCTTAGAGCCGGAGGAAAAGGCGCTGTTTTTGGCCGATTTAGGGCTGGAACATTCGGGGCTGGACCGCTTAATTCAAAAATGCTACAAGCTATTAGGGCTAATTTCTTACCTTACGGCCGGCGAGCCGGAGGTGCGCGCCTGGACCATTCGCCGCGGCACCAAAGCACCGGCCGCTGCCGGCAAAATTCACTCTGATTTTGAGCGCGGGTTTATTCGGGCCGAGGTTGTTTCGTTTACCGATTTAATGGCCTGCGGCAGCATGGTAGCCGCTAAAGAAAAGGGCCTTGTTCGCAGCGAGGGCAAAGAATATGTAATGCAGGACGGCGACATTGTACTGTTCCGCTTTAATGTGTAAGCCGCTGCCGGCCTAAACGCCGCTGTTTTTACCGCCGGCCAAAGCCGGTTTGCTTTAGGCAAAATTTAGCGCCGCAAAGGGCTTTTGTTTAGGCTTTAACCAAAAACGCATTTTACAGCACTACGCCCTAAGGGGCAAAAATTTAAACCGTTGCGGGTGATTTTATGACAACCACAGAAAAAAGCTTGTTGCAAAAAGCTAACGAGATTTTAACCGAAAACACCTACTCTACCGGCAATTACCCTTGGGGAAATTACCGTTTAATTAGCCCGGGCAAAGAGCGCTTTAAAGGCGTTTGGAACTGGGACACGGCCTTTCACGCCATTGGCGTTTTGCCCGAGGACCCCGAACTTGCCAAAGAGCAGCTGCTTGGTTTTTTTGAGTTTCAAACCCCTAACGGCCAGCTGCCGGATGTTGTTTTTGAAAACGGAAAAATTGAGTACGGCTGGAGCAAGCCGCCCGTTATGGCCCCGGCGGCCGCGCTGGTTTTTGAAAAAACCGGAGATTTAAATTTTATAAAGGCCCTTTACCCCAAGCTGATTTTGCACGAGCAATTTTGGGTAAACGAGCGCCAACACGGCGGTATGTTTTATTACAACGCCGAGCGAAAACCGGGCGAAAGCGAAGCCGATTACGCCTTGCATGTGGGCTACGAGTCCGGGTGGGACAACTCCCCAAGGTGGGACAGTGAGCCGCAAAATTTTTGGCCGGTTGACCTTAATTGCTACATGATTTTAACCTACCGGGCGCTGGCAAAGCTTGCCGCCGCATTAGGCCTTTCGGCCGTTGATTGGCAGGAAAAGGAAAAGGCGTTGACCCAAAAGGTTGAAAGCGTTTTGTGGAACAGCGCTTTAAACGCCTACACCGATTACAATTTTAAAAAGGCGCAGCATTCAACCGTTTTAACCCCCGCCTCGTTCATGCCGCTGTACATTCAAACGGCTTCGCCGGAGCGGGCAAAGCAAATGCACCAAATTGCCAAAGAGCATTTTTTACCCGGCATGCCAACCCTGGCGTACACAAGCCCGGCCTATTCTAACAACTACTGGCGCGGGCCCTGCTGGCTGAATACCGCCTATTTTGCGGCCAAAGGCCTAAAAAACTACGGCTTTTGCAGCACCGCCCAAACCGTGCGCAACACCATTTTAACCTGGGTGGAAAAGGATACCGACTGTATTCACGAAAATTACGACGCCAAAACCGGCGCCGGCCTGTGCTGCAAGCGTTTTTCTTGGAGCAGCGTGTTTGTAAAGCGTTTTATTTTAGAATTTTAATTTTACCCGCCGCGGCCGAAAGTGCTTTTTTCGGCCGCGTTTTTTATTGTATTTGCTTGACAAAATAACGCCGCTATGCCATAATAGATTAAGGATATTATTATTTTTAAAGAGGGATAAAAAATGATAAATCAAGCAATTTTTAATTTAGTGCAGTACGGGCTTTCTACCGGCCTTGTTTGCAGGGAGGACGCCATTTACACCACCAACCGCGTGTTGGAGGCGCTGGGGCTGGAGGATTACACCGAGCCGGCCGCCGTTAGCGAAAAGGATTTGGAAAAAATTTTAAACACCATTTTAAATTACGCCGTTAAAGCCGGATTGATTGAGGACGGCATTACCCAGCGCGATTTATTTGATACCAAAATTATGGGCCTGCTAACCCCCTGCCCCTCGGCCGTGCAAAGCGCCTTTTGGAAAAAGTACCGCGAATCGCCCGAGCTTGCTACCGATTATTACTACAAGCTAAGCTGCGACAGCAACTACATTCGCCGTTACCGCATTGCCAAAGATGTAAAATGGACCACGAAAACCGAGTATGGCACGCTGGATATTACCATTAATCTTTCAAAGCCGGAAAAAGACCCTAAAGCCATTGCCGCAGCCAAAAACGCCGCGCAATCCGGCTACCCTAAGTGCCAGCTTTGTAAGGAAAACGAGGGTTATGCCGGCCGCCTGAACCACCCGGCGCGGCAAAATTTACGCCTTATTCCGCTAACCGTTAACAACAGCGCCTGGCGGCTGCAGTACTCCCCCTACGTTTACTACAAAGAGCATTGCATTGTTTTTAACGCCGAGCACACCCCCATGACCATTAACCGCGCCACCTTTGACAAGCTTTTAGATTTTGTTACCCAGTTTCCGCACTATTTTGTTGGCTCAAATGCCGATTTACCCATTGTTGGCGGTTCTATTTTAACGCACGACCATTTTCAGGGCGGGCATTACACCTTTGCCATGGCAAAGGCGGCTGTAGAAACGCCGCTGACCTTTAAAGGCTTTGAGGAGGTGCAGGCCGGCATTTTAAAATGGCCAATGTCGGTAATACGACTGCGCTGCTCCAACAGTAAACGCCTGGCCGATTTAGCCGAAAAAATTTTAAACGCCTGGCGCGGCTATACCGATGAAAGCGCCTTTATTTTTGCCGAAACAAACGGCGTTCCGCACAACACTATTACCCCCATTGCCCGCAAAAACGGCACCGCTTTTGAGCTGGATTTAGTGCTGCGCAACAACATTACCACCAAAGAACACCCACTTGGCGTGTACCACCCCCACGCCGAGCTGCACCACATTAAAAAAGAAAATATTGGTTTAATTGAGGTAATGGGCTTAGCGGTTTTACCCGCCCGCCTAAAAGACGAAATGCAGCAGCTGGCCGAAAAAATTGTAGCCGGGGAGGATTTAACAAAATTTGAGGCCACCGCCAAGCACGCCGCCTGGGTAGCCGAGTTTTTGCCCAAGTACGAAACGGTAAACAATAATAACATTAACGATATTTTAAAAACCGAAATTGGCAAGGTTTTTGCCAAGGTTTTAGAGCACGCCGGCGTTTACAAACGAACCGAGCAGGGCCGGGCCGCGTTTTTACGATTTGCCGCCGCTGTTGGCCTAAGCGAGCAAAATTAAAGCCGCCCATTAGGAAAGGGGCAAACCGTTTAACGGCTTAGGTTTGGCTTTTGCCGCCTGCCCCCAATGCAAAATTACATTTACAAAGCAACAGGCAATGCCAAAAGCGGTTAAACCTTTTTAAGTGCTTTACCACCCCAAAGGCCAAAACATTGCATTTTTAAGGACGGTTTTTTATGAATTTAATGCATTTAAAATACGCCGTAGAGGTTTCGGAAACCGGCTCGATTAACAAAGCGGCCGAGCGGCTTTTTGTTAGCCAGCCAAACCTAAGCCGTGCCATTAAAGAGCTAGAGGCTTCGTTAGGCGTTGCAATTTTTGCACGCAGCGCCCGCGGCATGGATCTAACGCCAAACGGCGAGGTTTTTATTCGCTACGCCAAAAACATTTTAAAGCAAATTAACGCGGTTGAAAATTTGTTTGAAAAAGAAAACGCCGAAAAGCAGCGGTTTTCGGTTTCCGGCCCGCGGGCCAGCTATATTGCAAAGGCTTTTTCCCGCTTTGTGGCCGGCTTAACGCCCAACGAGCAGTCGGAGCTTTTTTACCGCGAGACCAACGCCATGCGGGTAATTAAAAACCTTTTGCAGGAGGATTGCGAGCTTGGCATTTTGCGCTATGCCGAGAATTACGATAAATATTACAAAGCAACGCTGGAGGAAAAAGGCCTTTGCTACGAGCTAATTACCGATTTTAGCTACCTTTTACTGTTTAGCCGGCAAAGCCCGTTGGCAAAGCTAAAAAGCATTACCTACCGCGACCTGCAAATTTTAACCCAAATTGCGCATGCCGACCCTTATGTGCCCTCGTTGCCGCTTTCAGAGGTTAAAAAAGACGAATTGCCAACCAACTCCGGCCGCTGCATTTATGTTTACGAGCGCGCCAGCCAGTTTGAGCTGCTGGCCGAAAACAAAAATTGCTTTACCTGGGTTTCCCCGGTTCCCAAAGACCTATTAAACCGTTACGACCTAATGCAGCAGCCCTGCTGCGAAGCCGGCCGCGTTTATAAAGATATTTTAGTGCGCCGAAAAAACTACACCCCCACCCCGCTGGACGACCGTTTTTTAGAGCAGCTGATTCTTTCTAAACGCGAGGTTTTTGACCTTTAATTTTTAGGCAAAGGTTGAACCAAAAGCCGAACGAACCCACGCAGCCAAGCCGCCCTAAAAAAGGCAAAACGGAGCTACTGCTGCCGCATTGTAAAACGCCAATACCACAACAGCGCCTACCGCTTAGCATTTAAAAAGCGGTAGGCGCTGCTTTTAACAGTCGACTAAAAAGCGGGGCAGCCGCATTTCATTGCCCCGAAAGCTACAAGCTATTATTGTTTTTTGGCGACGCCGACAAATCGGCTGCCGGCGCGTTGTTGAAAGTCCCGTTGGCGGTTCCGGCTGCAGATTTTTTGCGCTTTTTACGCACAAAAAAGCGTTGTTTGGTAATAATCCTGTCGTAATACTGCTTAAAAGAAACACCAAAGTTGTACTTTGTTTTACAGGCCTTGCAATAAAAATCTGCTCTAAAAAAGCCGTTAATAAATTTAAATTTATTCAACCGCTGCAGCGGCTGGCCGCATTTTTCGCAGCAGGGCTTTAGCAAGGCTTTGTCAACCGCCGGACTGTTTAAATCGGCCACAAAATGCGGCTTGTACATTAGCCGTTTGTAAAATTCCGGCTGGTTGGTGTTGCGAATAAAAGGCTGCAGCGCCACGCTTTGGGCGCACTGCCCCAAAATTTTTGCCGAAAGCTTACTGTCATCCAGCGCGCAATGCAAGTCCTCCTCCCGAAACGGGATGTTTAGCATACGCGCCGCGTTTTCAAGCGAGACCTGGTTGGTTTGCGGGTTACCGCCGGCAGCCAAAAAAGCGTGAAATATTTTTTGCAGGTCGGCGTACCTGCCAAGGCAGGCCGGCACGGTAGTTTTTAAAAACAGCTCGCAGTTTTTGTGCAATACATGCAGGTCGGTGTCGCTCCAGGTTAGGGTCAAGCAGTCCTCCCCCGCCCAGCTTTGGTAATTCTGCAGCGCTTGGCGCAGCGGAACCCCCGCCAGCATTTGCTCATTGGTTATGCCGGTTAGCTTTTTAAAGCGCCCGGAAAGCTTTTTAGAAAGCGACGAACGCACATCGGCACTAAAGGTGCTAATAAATTTAAAATTTTCGTTCAGCTTTACGGCGCCAAACTGCAATATTTCGTTTACAAAGCCTTTCGCAGCTGGACAATAAAAGCAATCCCATTCAAAATCCAGTAATATGTAGTTCATTACTTTTTATTGCGGGCTTCGGCCTTCATGCGCAACTCTTTGCTTAAAATGCGTTTACGCAGGCGGGTGGCCTTGGGGGTAATTTCAACCAGCTCGTCATCTTTAATAAATTCCAGGCACTGCTCTAAGCTAAGCACGGTGTGCGGCACCAGCTTTAAGGCGTCATCCGAGCCGGCCGCACGCATATTGGTGGCCTGCTTTTTTTTGCAAACATTGCAAACAATATCCTCATTTTTCGGGTTTTCGCCAATAATCATACCCTCGTAAACCGGTTCGCCGGGGCCAATAAACAATCTACCACGGCTTTGGGTGTTAAACAGGCCGTAGCCGGTTGTTTCACCCGATTCGTGCACAACAATAGACCCGGTGTTGCGGCACTCAATATCCCCTTTATAGGGCTGGTAGCTGTCGAACACATGGTTCATAATACCGTTGCCGTTGGTATCGGTTAAAAACTGTGAGCGGTAGCCCAGCAGCCCGCGCGCGGGAATTAAAAATTCTAAGTGCGAGGTGCCGCCGTCCCGCGTGCCCATGTTTTTAATTTCGGCCTTGCGGGTGCCAAGACGCTCCATAACGGCGCCAACATATTCCTCCGGAACCTCTATCATTAAAAGCTCAATAGGCTCTAACAAATTGCCCTTTTCGTCCTTTTTAAAAATAACGGTAGGCGGAGAAACCTGAAATTCGTACCCCTCGCGGCGCATGGTTTCAATTAAAATAGAAAGGTGCAATTCACCGCGGCCGGAAACCTTAAAGGTATCGGCCGAATCGGTTTCCTCCACCCGCAGGCTAACATTGGTTTGTACCTCTTTAAACAAGCGGTCACGAATATTGCGGGAGGTAACAAATTTACCGTCCTGCCCCGCAAAGGGGGAATTGTTAACCATAAAGTTCATAGAAAGGGTTGGTTCATCTATTTTAACAAAGGGCAGCGGCTCTATATGCTCAGGGTCGCAGGCTGTTTCGCCAATGTTTAAATCGGCAATGCCGGCAACGGCAATAATTTCCCCCGCCGGGGCCTGCTCCACCTCTTGCCGTTTTAGGCCCTCGTAGGTAAACAGTTTAGAAATACGCACATTTTTAGTGGTGCCGTCCCGGTGGCAAAGCACAACCGCCTGCCCGGCCGTAACCACGCCGCGCTCCACGCGGCCAATGCCAATTTTGCCTAAGTAATCGTCGCTGTCAATGTTAGAAAATAAAATTTGCAGCGGGCCGTTTACATCGTTTTCCGGCGGCTCAATTTCTTTTACAATAATATCAAACAGCGGCTGCATATCCCCCTCGCGCGCATCGGGCGAAAGCGAGGCGTAGCCGTCGCGCCCCGAAGCAAACACTACCGGGAATTCAATTTGGTTATCGTCGGCGCCAAGCTCAATAAAAAGGTCTAACACTTCGTCAACAACCTCTAACGGGCGGGCCATGGGCCGGTCTACCTTGTTTACCACAACAATAACCTTTTTGCCAAGGCCTAAGGCTTTTTTTAGCACAAAACGGGTTTGCGGCATGCAGCCCTCAAAGGCGTCTACCAGCAGCAAAACGCCGTCCACCATCATTAAAATGCGCTCAACCTCGCCGCCAAAATCGGCGTGACCGGGGGTGTCTACAATGTTAATTTTGTAGTCGCCGTAATGCACGCTGGTTGGTTTTGATAAAATGGTAATACCGCGCTCCCGCTCTAAATCGTTAGAGTCCATAACGCGCTCCTGCACCTGCTCGTTGGTACGAAAGGTGCCGCTTTGCTTTAAAAGCTCATCTACCAAGGTTGTTTTGCCGTGGTCAACATGGGCAATAATGGCAATGTTACGCAGCTTTTCAACAGACAGCATAAAAATAATCACTTTCCTTATTTATTCTACAACCAAATTATTATACTATTCCCGCAAGGGGATGTCAAGAAAAAACGCCGTTTTTCCCCAACGCCTTGCAAATTTTGCTGTTTTTTAGCCAAACCTTTAGCAAAAAACCGGTTTAACCGCCAAAACCCTTTGGCAAAATGTAAAAAACAAAGCAAAAGCCAAGCTTAGGTAACATCCTCATACATACCACCCTTTATAAACTCGCGCAGCAGCGAGCTTTGCGGAACCAGCGCCTGCGGCAGCACCTGAAACTGCTCTAACGCTTTTTGGGTACGCAGGGCGTAGCTGTAATTTTCGGTTTTTTGGGGCAGCTCCCGCAGCAGCTGCGGAACAATGCCGGCAAACAGGCAGGGCTCAAAAGCGTGAAAGGTAGAAAGCAGCGTGTCGGCGCGGTTTTTAAAGCAGTACAGGTATTTTTTTTCGCCCTCTACAACCCCGCTCCAAAGCTTTAGGGTAAAGGCGGCGCTGCTGCTGCGATAAATGTAATCCCGCGAGAGGCGACGGCAAAGCCGCAGCTGGCGGCTGGAAAGCAAAACGCTTTGCCCGCTGTAAACCGCCTGGTTTACGCTAATGTAAATTTTAAAAAGGCCGCCTTGCGGCAGGCTGCCGGTAAGCTCGGGGTTTAGGGCGTGCAGCCCCTCTACAATTAAAATTTTGTTGCCGCTAACATCTATGCTAAGGCCTTGCGGCTCGCGGCATTTTTTTTGAAAATTAAAAATAGGAATAACCGTTTTTCCGCTTTGCATAATTTGGCTAAAGCACTGCTGTATTAAGGGAATATCCAGCGCGTAAACCATTTCAAAATCCGGCTCGCCCTTTTGGTTCAGCGGCATTTTATTTGGCGGCAGATAAAAATTATCTAACGAAACAACCGCGGCCTTTACGCCGTTTGCCGCTAAAGCGTCACACAAAATGTGGGCCGTTGTTGTTTTGCCCGAGGCCGAGGGCCCGGCCATTAAAACAATTTTGCAGCCCTTGCGGCTTAAAATTTGCTGCGCGGTTGCCAAAACGGTGTTGTGGTATTCCTGCTCGGCCTGCGCTATTAGCTGTTCGGGGTTGCTTAAAACCGCCGCATTAATTTCAGTAAGGGTATTCACGGTAAAATGCCTCCACTCTTTGCTTTCTTTTCAGCATTTCCTCAAATCGGGTTAGATATTCATACGGGTATTTAAAATTAAAAATGCGCTCAATTTGGGGCCCGCCGGGCTGGCGCAATTTGGTAACGGCCGAGGCGCCGCAGCCTAAAACCGAGTGGGTTTCATCCATCATAAAAACATTGTAAAGCCCCTCGCTGCCGGGTTTGGCGTAGCCAACATTCTCTAAATTGCCAACCGTTTTGCTTTGGCGGTACATATAATACGGAAAAATACCGTTTTCGCCCAACACCTCGCGGGCGTAGTCTACCATTTTGGCCACTGCTTCGGCACTTTCAAAAAAAGTGTTAACGCCGGCCTCTGCCGTTAAATCGGCCGCCCGCTTGTAGGCCAAGGTGTGCACCGTTACACTTTCGGGGTTTAGGGCCAGCACCTGCTTTAGGGTGTTGGCAAAGCTGTTAAAATCGTCGCCCGGCAGGCCGGCAATTAGGTCCATATTAATATGTAAAAATCCAACCTCGCGCGCTAAATTAAAGGCCTGCACCGTTTGCTCGGCGGTGTGGCAGCGGCCAATTTTTTGCAGCACGGCGTTGTTCATTGTTTGGGGGTTAATGCTAATGCGGTCAACGCCGCTTTGCTTTAAGGCCAACAGCTTTTCCTTAGTAATAGTATCGGGCCGGCCGGCCTCTACCGTAAATTCTAAAAAATTGCCGCCAAAGCTTTGGGCGGTTTGGCTAAGCACCTGCTTTAGCTGCTCGGCCGAAAGGGTGGTTGGCGTACCGCCGCCCATGTAAACCGTTTGCGTTTTAAGGCCTAAGCGCCGAACCAGCTCGGCGGTGTATTCAATTTCGCGGCAAAGCAGCGTTACATACTGCGGAATAAGCTTTTTGGCCTGTGCAATGCTGTGCGAAACAAACGAGCAGTAGCTGCAGCGGGTTGGGCAAAACGGAACCGAAAGGTAAAGGCTAACGCTATCCCTTTTAGAGCGGGCAATAATTTTATTTTCTAACGCCGCGGTTTGCCCCAAAAGGCTTAGCTTTTGGCCGCTAACGGCCAGCTCGGTTTTTAAATACTGCTCGGCCTTTGGTCCTAAATCCTTTTGCAGGCGGTGGTAAAGCTTTGCGGGGCGCACCCCGGTTAAAATACCCCACTGCGGGCGGTAGCCCGTTAGGCTGCAAAGGCAGTAAAACAGCAGCAGCGCCAAGGCTCTTTCCTGCTCCTTTTCCTTCGTTTGCCCGGGTGGAACCGTAACCTGCCCGCTGCCGCGCTGCTCAAAAAAAGAATCCCCTTGCCGCACAGCGGCATAAAGCCCGGTTTGGCCGTTTGCTTTTTCTACCGCGGCAACCGCAAAAAAGCCCTTGCCCGGCAGCTGCCCCAACGGCGCAAAGGTAATTTTTTCAAACGGAAAAAACAAGCGAACCAGCTTTTCCAGCTCGTATTGAAAGTTGTTGTTTTTAATATATATAATCATTTTTAAACCAATATTAACGGATTATTATTTTTTTCAAAAAGAATGGTGGTAGAACGGCCGTGCCCGGGGTAAACGGTAAAGTCCTGCTCTTGGCTTAACAGCCGTTTTATAGAAACACGCAGTGTATTTAAGCTGCCGCCAACATGGTCGGTACGGCCAAAACCCCGGTGAAATAAGGTGTCACCGCTAAAAATGCTGTTTTCTAAAAAAAAGCAAACCGAACCCGGCGTATGCCCCGGGGTGTGCATAAAGCGAATGGCCTCCCCCGCAAAGGGCAGGATCTGCTGCTCGTTTTTTAAAACAATGTTGGCCTGCATATTGGGCTGCGGCTGCTGAAAAACGGCCGCTAAGCTGATCATAGGGTCGGTTAAAGCGGCAAGGTCGGCTTCGTGCAGCACCACCTTTGCGTTTGGGCAAAGGGCCAGCACCCGCGGCAGGGCTAAAAAGTGGTCAAAATGGCCGTGGGTTAGTAATACATATTCTACCGCCGGGCCGTGCTGCGCTAAAAACTCGGCGAGCTCTGCGGTGTAAAAGCCGGGATCAATAATTAATGCTTGTTGGCCTTTTAAAACGGCATAGCAGTTTTGCCCCATTGGGTTTTGGTTAAAGGTTAAAATTTGCATAAGCTCCTCCAGCTTTACTTGTGCCAAATTTTAGTGTTGTAGGTTAGGGTTATAGGGCCGTCGCAGCAAAGCGAAATTTGCATATCGGCCCCAAAAACGCCGGTTTGCACCGCAACGCCCTGCTTTTGCAGCTGCGCGCAAAAATAATGGTACAGCTCGCTTGCCCGCTGCGGCGGCATGGCGCTGCCAAAATCGGGCCGGTTGCCCTTTTTCAGCTCGGCGCAAAGCGTAAAGTTAGAAACGCAAAGCACCGCCCCCTGCACCTGATTTAGGTTTAAATTCAGCTTTTGCTGCGCGTCGCAAAAAATTCGCAGCTTTGCAATTTTTTGCGCCAGCAGGTCGGCGTCCTGCTCGGTATCGTCCCCCATAACGCCCAACAGCAAAAGCAGCCCTTTTTGAATACTGCCGGCCGGTTGGCCGTTTGCGGTAACGGCCGCGCTGCTGCAGCGTTGAACAACTGCTTTCAAAATACCGGCCCCTTTCTTTAAAAAATATTAAAAATTATAAAATGTTGCGTTCTACCTTAAAAACGCCCTCAATTTTACTTAGCCTTTGGCAAATGGTTCGCAAATGGTCGGCGTTTTGCACGCTTAAGGTAACGGTAATAATGCAGTTCCCGTCCTTTGTTTGGCGGGCGTTTACATTGTGTACCGGCACATTGCTGCCGGCCAGCATAAGGGTAACATCGGCCAGCATACCGTTGCGGTCCAGCCCAATAATTTTAAGCGAGGCCTTAAAGCTGGTGCGCTTTGTATCCTCCCAATAGGCCGAAACCCAACGCTCCGGCTCCTGCGCGGTGCTAATATCGCGCGGAACATTAATACAGTCCCTTTTATGCACCGAAACGCCGTGCCCCCGGGTAATAAAACCAATAATCTCATCGCCGGGCAGCGGCGTACAGCAGCGCGAAAGCTTAATTAAGCAGTTTTCAATGCCCTCTATTACCACACCGTCACTTGAGGTGGTGTGCTTTGGCTTAACAATATCCTGCAAATTAACCGGCTTTTTAGCGGCAATTAGCTTATTGTAATCCTCCTTAATTCGGGGCATAATTTTAGAAAGCAAAATACCGCCGTAGCCAATGGCCGCGTAAAGCTCCTCTACGCTTGGCTGCTTTTGCCGGCGGGCAACATCGGCCAAAAATTGCTGCATCTCGTTTTCATCCAGCCGAATACCGTTGCGGGCAAAGTCCCGCTCAATTTGCGCCTTACCGGCGGCAATATTCTCATTTCGGCGCTCTTTTTTAAACCAATTGCGAATTTTGCTTTTAGCCTGCGTGGTTACGGCAATATTCAGCCAGTCGCGGCTGGGGCCGTGCCCGGGTTGGTTGGTGGTTAAAATTTCAATAATCTCGCCGGTTTGCACCTTGTGGTTCAGCGGCACAATGCGGCCGTCTACCTTGGCGCCTGTCATTTTAATTCCAACCTGAGAATGAATAGCAAAAGCAAAATCAATTACCGTACCGCCGGCCGGCAGGTTAATAACATCCCCCTTAGGGGTTACGGCAAAAACATCCTCCAGCGGCAGGTCGGTTTTAATGGTTTGAACCAGGTCCTCCGGGTTGTCGCCGTCCTTTTGGCTGTCTAAAATTTGGCGGATCCACAAAAGGCGATCCTCTAACTTACTATCAACCTTTTGAATACCCTCTTTATACTTCCAGTGCGCGGCAATACCAAACTCTGCCGTGTGGTGCATTTCCCAGGTTCTTATTTGAATTTCAAACGGTATCCCCTCCCGCCCTAAAACGGTTGTGTGCAGCGACTGGTACAAATTTGGCTTAGGGGTAGAAATATAATCTTTAAATCGGCCGGGAATGGGGCGGAACATATCGTGCATCAGCCCCAAAATGTTGTAGCAGTTTGCTACGGTATCGGTAATCACGCGAACGGCGTAAACATCGTAAATTTCGTCAAAATTCTTGTTTTGAAAATACATTTTACGGTAAATGCCGTTAATTGATTTAACCCGGCCACTAATCTCGGTTTTCACACCGGGCATAGCCTCGGCCAAACGGTTGGCAATGCGGGTTTTAATCTCGTTTAAAAACTTTTCGCGGTAGGGCTTTCGCACCCGCAAAAGCTCCTCAATTTCGCGGTAGCCAACCGGGTCTAAGTGGGCAATGGCAAGGTCCTCTAACTCCTCTTTAACGGCACGAATACCAAGGCGGTGCGCAATGGGGGCAAAAACCTCCAGCGTTTCTAACGAAATATCCCGCTGCCGCTGCTCCGGCTTAGCGTCAATAGTACGCATATTGTGCAGCCGGTCGGCCAGCTTAATAATAATAACGCGAATATCCTGCGCCATGGCAATTAGCATTTTGCGCAGGTTTTCAGATTGCAGCTGCTCTTTACTGGAAAGCGGCAGCTTACCCAGCTTGGTTACGCCGTCTACCAGCATAAAAACCGATTTACCAAACTGCTTTTGCAGCTCCTCCGGCGTAACGGCGGTATCCTCCAGCACATCGTGCAGCAGCCCGGCCGCAATAGATTCGCTATCCATACCCAGCTGCACCAAAATAATGGCAACCTGATACGGGTGGTTGTAATACGCCTCGCCCGAAAGGCGCACCTGCCCCTCGTGGGCGTTTACGCAGGTATAAAAGGCGCGTTCTACCAAGCCGTAATCGTAATTACCGCCCTGCTTTTGCATTATTTTTTTTAAAGCTTGTAACTTTTCTGCGTATTCTAACACAACTACACCCCCTACTGCTCTGCAATTAAAGACCGCAGGCCGCAGTAGATCTTAGAATTTTCTAAATTTGTTTTGCTGCCTTCGATTAATTTAAAAAACAGCTTGCCGTTTTGCTTTAGGGGCGCAATAAGGTTCAGCTCCTGCAGTACATCAAGAATTACGGCAATTTTGGCCCAGCTTAAAGCCGGCAAATTAGCCCGCAGCTTTTCGGTGCTGTTTAAACCGCCGCGCACCCCGCGGTAAACCAGAGCCATATCCTGCCTTGTAAACAACAGGCTTTCGGCGTCCTTTTCCTGCAGGGCGGCGTTTGCAAATCGGTCGTACAGCTCCAGCTCTAAAAGGCGCTGCTCCTCATTCAGCCCGGCAGGGCGAATATCCTGCACCTGCACGCTAATTTTGGTTTCGCCCTTGTAAGTATTCTTTCTTAAAATTGCTAAAACATCCAAAACGCTGCCAACCGTAAAAGCAAACTCCCCGGCCGTAGTGCCAAACAACACGGCGGCTACCACGGTGTTACCCTTAGAAAGCAGCAGCCGTAAATGCTTGCCGTCGCCAATTTCGGTAATACGGTCCAGCCGCATACCAAACAGGCCAAACAGCGGCGTAGGGTTGCCAACGCCAAAGGGCTCTAACGGCTCTAACGCCAAAAGCAGGTCGGTGCTAATGGCCGCCGGGTTCAGCTTGCAATCTACCCGCAGCTGCGGCAGGCAAAGCGGCTGGGCTAAGGCGTATTCGTTCACCGTTTGCCGAAATGCCGAAACGTTGGCAATTTGTAACGAAAGGCCGGCAGCCTGCGCGTGGCCGCCAAAGGTTAGCAGGTTTTCTTTTCCAGTTTCAATTGCTTTAAAAATTGAAAAGCTGCCAACGCTGCGGGCCGAGCCCTTGGCAATACCGGTTTCGCTGTTTTCGCTTAACAAAATAACGGGCCGGCCGTAATGCTCGGCCAACCGGGCCGCCGCAATACCCAGCACGCCCTCGTGCCAATTTGGCCCGCTAACAACCATAACCCGGTTTTGGTACAGCCGCTGCTGCTCGGCAATTTCGGCCGCTTTTTGGGTAATTTCCTGCTCTAAGCTGTGGCGCTCGCGGTTTAGTTCATCTAACTGCTCGGCCAAGCCCTTTGCCTGCTGCAAATTTTCGGCCAGCAGCAGCTTTGCGGCCAGCTCGGCATTTGCTAAACGGCCGGCGGCGTTTACGCGCGGCGCCAGGCTAAAGGCAATTTTGCCTGCGGTAAGCTCGCCGGGGTTTACCCCGGCCGCGGCTGCCAAAGCGGCAAAGCTGGGGCTGGGCTCCCGGTTTAGCTTTGCAAGCCCAAATTTAACAAGGTTGCGGTTATCCCGCAGCAGCGGCATTACATCGGCCACTGTACCCAGCGCAACCAGCTCGCCGTACTCCTCGGCCAAAAAGGCCGGGTCGTTGCCCGAAAGGGCGCAAACCAGCAAAAAAGCAACCCCAACGCCCGCAAAATCTTTAAAAGGCAAATGGCAATCCTCCCGGTGGGGGTCTACCACGGCGGCCGCCTGCGGCAGCGCGCCCTGCTGGCGGTGGTGGTCGGTAATTACAACCGTTAGGCCAAGCTCGGCCGCCCGCGCCACCGGCCCGTTTGCAGCAATGCCGTTATCTACCGTTATAATCAGCTCGGTTTTGTTTTGGTGCAGCTGCTCAATGGCGCTTTCGGTTATTCCGTACCCCTCCAGCAGGCGGTTTGGAATGTAATAATCCACCTGTGCGCCAACCGATTTTAAATACCGGTACAGCAAAACCGTTGCGGTTACGCCGTCACAGTCGTAATCCCCAAAAACGGTTATTTTTTTACCCGCTGCAACAAACTCGCCAATGGTTGCGGCCGCTTTTTGCATATCGGGTAGGTCTAACGGTTCGGTTTCCAGCACCTCGTCATCTAAAAAAACCTCCAGCTCAAAGGGGTCGTCATATCCCCTTTGGGCGGCAATTAAGGCGGTAAAGGGCTCTATTCCACATTCCTCGGCCAGTGTGTTCGCCAGTTCTTTATTTAATTGTGGCAAAATCCATTTCTTGAACCCCATAACTTTTGAACCTTTCGCACAAATAATGAAAAAATGAAAAAAAATACTTGCAATTTCAACCTTATTATGATAACATATTTATTGTCGCAAGGCAAGTACAAACAAGCAAAAAATTTGGGGCATTAGCTCAGCTGGGAGAGCGCTACACTGGCAGTGTAGAGGTCAGCGGTTCGATCCCGCTATGCTCCACCAAAAAACAGCAACTCTTACTGTAGAGTTGCTGTTTTTAATTTTCGAACGCCTACCCCAACAGCTTGCCGGTTTTTAAATAAACCTTTATAAATGAAAGCACCCGCTAAAAGCGCAGCCTGTTTTAAGCAGACTGCGCTTTTTTAAGCTTTATAGCGTATTAATTTTTGGGCCTGTGCCGCATTTTGAAACACCCCGGCCGAAATTAACCCAAACAGCGCGGCGCCAAAAGCAGCTTCCTCCAAATGGTACGGCAAAAGCATTTTGGCCCGAAATTTATTTTCAAACGCCTTTTGTAAGGCTTTGTTTTTTCTTATTCCGTTACCGGAACCAACAATACCCTGCCGCTTAACCCCCATTTGCTCGTACAAATTGTAAAGCTCCAGCGCCATGCCCTGCAAAAAAGCAAGAGTTAAATTTTGCGGCGTAAAATTGCTGCAGGTAATGCCGCCAATGCTGCCGCAAACGGTTGGGTCGGCCCGTGTGCCGGCAAAGCGGGCGTCTACGGTAAGCTCAGAGTTCTCGGCGGCAGCCGCAAATTTTTCCATAATTTTATACACATCGTCGGTGTTTGCACCAGCCGCTGTTAAAATTTCGGCGTAAAAGCCTTTTAACAGCGCAAAAGCGCGGCCGCCGCACAGGGCCGCACCGCAGGCAAGGTACTTGTTTTCAAAATACGGGCGGCACTCTAAATTCGGGCTGGCAATTTTGTTTTTGGTTATTACCGATACCTGACTGCCGGTTCCCACATTTAAAAGAATACTGTTTTCGTTTGCAAGGGTAGAAAAGGCACTGGCTTGGTTATCGCCAATAGCTACGCCAACCGGCACCCCCTTATACAGCCCTGCTACGCTGTAATCGGTTACAATTTTTGGGCTATAAGGGTAAGTAAAGCGGTTGTCTTCTAAATCGTAGCAGCCAAAGCTTGCCGCGTTGGTTGCGTGAATAACCGGCGCCTTTAGCCCGCAAAGCTGCATTACAAAATAGTCGTGAATGGTGCAGTAGCTTACCGCTTGAGCCGGCCGAACCCCATTTTGTTGGTTGTAAAAATCGGTTACATTACCGTACCCTGAGTAGCTGTTTAGGTGTTTGGCGTAGGTGGTAGAACGGTAGGGCAAATTACCGCGTTCATCCTGCCAGGTGTAAAGCGGGCTTACAGCCTTTCCGTTTTTGTTTAAATACACAATGCCGTGCATTTGCCCGGTAACGCCAATTGCCGCGGTTTGCGCGCTTAAAAGCTTTGTTAAAACCCGAAGGGCGGTGTTTAAAATTTTAACGGGGTCCTGCAGCTTTTCAAACGGCTCCCCCTTTAAAAATTGGCCGTTTGGTAAGGTCAGCGATTTTTCTACCAAGCCGGTTTCAACATTTATGGCAACGCCGCAAATACTGGTGGTTCCAAGATCAATTCCAATTGCCTGCACTTTATATGCTCCTTAATAACATTCAATAATTTCTAAGCTGCCAAAAGCTTTAAATTTGCCCATAAGGGCGGCCGGCATAAAAAAGTAATCGCCTTTTTTTAAAGGGTGCGTGTAGCTTTTGGCAATTAATTGGCCAAACCCGCTTGTTACAATGTAAACGGCGTAGCTGTTTGGCACCAAAAGGGTGTGTTCGCCGTTATTTAATTGAATACGGTTCATTACAAAGCAGCTTGTTTGCTGCGGCCCTAAAAGGTTTTGTACCGTTACCGTGTTGGTGCTTACAAGGTTTTTGGGGGGAATAAACGGCTGGGGAGCCGGGCCAAAATTAAAGCACTTTAAAGCGGTCTCACGGCTAAGCCCCAAGTACATTTCCTCATCCGATAAGCGGTAATTGCCGCAAAAGCGTTCCGGCTGAATGGTAAAATCGGTTGGCTCCTGCACCTCTAAAATAAGGCAGCCCTTGCCAATAGCGTGAACGGTTTTGGCCGGCACAAAATAAACCTGCCCCTTTTTAGGTAAAACCCAATTCATTAACCGTTCCATAGCGGTTGGGTCGCTTTCGCTTGCCGTTACGGCAGCTTCAAAATCGGTTTTTGTTACCCCCGTTTTAAATCCAAAGTACAGCTTAGCGCCCGGCCGGGTGTTTAAAATGTACCAACATTCGGTTTTACCGTAATTAGAGTTAAAATATTTTTTAGAAAAAGCCTTGTCGGGGTGCGCCTGGGCCGGTAAGCGAATGGCGCTGTCTAACACTTTTATTAGCACGCGGTAATTTTGGTTACCCAAAAGGGCTTTTTCCTGCTTTTTTAGCAGGCTGCTAAAATATTCCCCCGTGCTTTTAATTTTTGAAAGCCCTTCAAACAAATCGTTACTTCCTTTATGAATGGCCCGAACATTCGAGGCAATCCATTCCTCCGGAAAAAAGCCGTCAACCGGTTCATCTCCAAAAAAATCGCCAAAAAGCTTACCGCCGGTATACACACGGGCAACGCGGTTTCTCTCAAAAAAAATCGGTTCCAAATTAAGCCCCCCTTTTTAACAGCCAATGGTTGTAGATTGTAGGTCTAACCGTTTAATAATATCCTCCTGTATTTCGGGCGAAAGATCTAAAAAGTTTACAAATGTGCCGTGAATACGCATAATATACACCCCGCTCGGCGCATATTTTTTAGGGTTGGCCAAAACCTTGCGCAGCGTTTGCGGCGTTGTTACATTAACATAAAGGTAAAAGGGCGAAACCCCCTGTTGGCACGGGTTAAAAAACAGCGGTGCAACAATATTATTATAAAACTCGGTGCCCTTTTGTGCAACCGTTTTTGCTTTAAAAAATTTGGGGTCTACCCCCAGGTGCGAGGCGTACCCGCCGTTAAATTCGCAAAACGGCAACTTCATGTTCGAAAGCATTCTAAACCCTAATCCGTTCGCGGCCTCCCCGTAAAGCGGGTCAACCCCGTAGCCCAGCATTTCGCGGGACATTCGCCCGTCGGGCGTTGCGCCAACCCAGTAGCCGTAGGTTAAGTGGGTAGAGGGGCTTGAAAAATCCGGGCGAAACGGATTGCCTAAATAATTGCGCTTTGCACGCAGCATTTGCGAAACACGCGTGGCAATTTCTGCCGCCTCACGGTCTACTTTTTCAATGTTATTGCCAAATTTGGGGCAGGCCAGCAAAAACTCCCGCAGCGGCTCCTCCCCTTTAAAATTATTTTTAAGGGCGTTTAACAGTCGCTCCTTGTCGCCGTATTTTTTGCGGTATTCCTCCAGCGCTATAAAGCTGTCGGCCAGCACGGTAAGGCCGTGTACCAGGCAGCCGCTGCCGTTGTACTTTGTGCCCTGCTTTTGCGGGTCGCGCATATCGGCCCCGTATTGCAAACCGCCCATAAAGCAGCTTAAAAACGGAACCCTGAGTTTTGAAAGCGCCACGCTGGCCCCGTTCGCTGCCTGTACCATTTCGTCAATTACCTTTGTTAAGGCTTGGTAAAAGGCCGGTTTAACCTGTAAAAGGCTGCAGCCCTCGAGCGGCATAAGCCGCTCCCCCGTAATTGATGAAACACCACCAAACAGCACCATTTCAAGCACCTTGGGCAAATTAAGCCAGCTATTGGTGGTGTTGCCGTTATCTTTTCCCATAATCAGCGGCTCTTGGCAGCCGGCAACGCTGTAATCGGGCAGGTCGGCCTCGGCTATTCCGTTATTTTTTAAAACGGTAAACAATGCGTCATCATTAAACAGCGAGGGCGTAAGCACGCCCGGCGTAAAGAAAAATTTACCCATTTCGCGGTACAGCTCGGGCGGCGTGTTTTGGTGCAGCTTTACCGAAAGAATGGGCTGCGGCAAATTCATATCGTAATAAGCGTCTAAAATAGCGTAGCTCATAGGGTTTGTTAGGTCATTCCCTTTAAGATCTCTGCCGGAGATCAACACATTTTGCGAAATGGCCCAGCTGCGGTCGCCAACATTAAAAAACACCAAAAAGTGTTTAAAAAGCGCCGCGGCCTCCTCCCGGCTCAAGCCGCCGCGGTACGGTTCAAAAATGCGGTCGGCGTTGCCTACCGAAAAGGCGTAAGGGTTTGGCGCCTGCTCTAAGCACATTACCTGCCACAAAAGCAGGTACAGCTGCAGCGCCTGAAAAAGATTTTTTGCCCCGTTTTGGCTAAGGTGATTTAAGCTTTGCTTTAAAAAATTCAGCTGCTGTTTTCGCTTTGGCTCTGCCGTTTGCAGCTGCTGCTCAACAAGCTCTAAATACCGAGAAATTAAAATTTTAACCCCGTTTAAAGCCACGGCCGCCGCTTTGTAGAATGTGCCCGGTTGCTTTTCGGCCTGCGCAATTAGGGCGTTAACGCCGTGCTTTAACGCAAACCTAAAATCTGGAATAATGTGCCCGGTTACCTGTTCTACAAAAAACAAGACCTCCTTAGTGTAGCTTTCGGCCTGCCCATAAACCCGGCTTAAAGAATGTACCATTTCGCTTTTGGCCGTAAAAGCACGCACCCTCTCAATTCTTTTCTCGGTAAATTCCGCGTTGGGTTCAATATCGTTGTAAACGGCCATAGGGTCGCAGTAGCCCGAAAAGCCCTTTACGGTAAACGAGGGATTAATTAACGCGTAGCTTTTGGCAAAGGCGTCCCGCTGGGTGCCTACAAATATGGCGTTTTTACTAAGGGTAAGGGGAATACTCTTTAGCACCTCGCACAACAAATACGCTTTTTTTACTTCGGGGTCCAAAGCCACATATTCGGCGTCGTGCTGCATTTCGGTCTCCTTTGCTAAAAACCAACCGTCTAATCGGTGAATTTCGCGCTCCTCTTGGTACAAAGCTTTTGCCATGCTTGTTAGCTCTTTTGCGTTGTAAGCAAAATTCATATTCAGTCCTCCTATTTAATTGTTTTACGATTTTACAAGCTTTAGGCCATACGCTTGAAAGGTATGAATAAAGCTGTTTAATATCTCTGTTGTAATAAATCCGTTATGTATTTTATATTCACTTTGCCACTTTTCTTTGCCGTATTCGTGGTATGGCAACAGCTCAAAATCAACATTCGGGTTTGCAAACCTTGCAAAGTAGCTTGCAAAGCTTTGGGGCGAGCCGGTATTTACACAACGAATAAGCGGAATACGAATGTGCAGCGGTTGGCCGCTTTGGCAAAGCTTTTCAAAATTATTTTTAACGGTTTCGTTGCCAACACCGGTAAACTTTTTTAAAATTTCGCTGTTGTAATGCTTAAAGTCCATCATTAAATAATCAACAAATTCCGCAATGCTTAAAAGGTTTTTCGAGGTGCCGTTGGTTTCAATGGCGGTATGTATGTTTTCCTGCTTTAAGCGCTTTAAAATCCAAAGCAGCTCCTGCTCCTGCAAAGTGGCCTCTCCCCCTGTAAAGGTAACGCCGCCGCCCGAAAAAAACATTGGCACGCAGCTTTTGCACTCTGCCAGCAGCTTGGCAGGGGCAACCACTTTGCCGGTGTGCCCGCTTATGCCCTCGGGGTTCGAACACCAGGCACAGTGCATATTGCAGCCAGATAAATGGTAAACCAAGCGGTTACCGGGGCCATCCTGCCCAAAATTAAACCCTTTGCCAAAAATTTTCATTTTTTCCGCCTCCAACCGTATTATAAACGGCAGGCCCCTTGTTTTAAATTGACAAAAAAGCAATACAGATGTATAATAAGATAAATTTTAAAACGCAAGGAACCTAAAATGAAAACCAGTTTTAACTTAACAAGCCGACGCACCATTACCGAGGCAAATATTAATTATTACGCTCAACCCTTTATTCACCCGGCCAGAACCATGTTAGAGCACGACTTTATTTACCTGTTGGACGGAGAATGGAAAATAAAGCAAAACAACGAGGTGTATTTTTTAAAAAAGGATACTTTACTGCTGCTAAGCGCCAAAAACAGGCACCGCGGCGTAACCCCCTGCACGGCCGGCACCAAAACCATGTACTTTCATGTTGCCTGGGCACCCGGCGATTTTTCGGGCGAGGATGTAAAAGACCCCCAATTGAACCAAACCGGCGTAGCGGCCTTTTGGCACACGGCTTTAAACCCAAACATTAAAAAAGTGTTTTACGAAATTGTAAACGCTAAGCTTTTGGGGCAAAGCAAAAAAGCTGCCATTTTGTTTGAGCTGCTGTTGTGCGAGCTGTTAGAAAGCCCTTGCACCGCCCCATTAAGCCGCACCGCCGAACATATTAAAGACCTGATTCACCAAAATCCGGAACGCTTTTTTAGCAACACCGAATTGGCTCGGCAGGCCGGCGTTTCTTTAAAAAGTGCCGAAACAAAGTTTAAAGCGCAATTTGGGGTAACAATCCACCAATATATGCTGCAGTTTAAAATGAACCAAGCCATTTTACTTTTTAAAAACTTTCCGGAGGTACCAATGAAAGAAATTGCCTATAACCTTGGGTTTTACGATGAATACCATTTTAGCAAGCAATTTAAAAAACAAACCGGGCTTTCACCCAGCGCCTACAAAAAGCGCTGTTTGTAACAGCCTTTGTATGCAAAGCAAAAAAGCAAAACAGGCGCAAAAACCGGCCGGGCGGCCCCTTAAAGGGCTGCCCGGCCGGACTGTGTTAATTTGTTTTTGTTTGCTGTAAAAGCGGCTTTTTGGGGCTTAATTAAGGGCAACTTGCCCTTTAAAACGCTTAAGCGGTAAAATAACGCCTTGCAAAAAATTTTAAAAAGCTGCCTGTTCTTTAATCATGCGCTCCAGCTCTTTGGCGGCAACGCTCAACGGTTGTTCTTTTCGCTTTATTAAAACAATATCGCGCGGTGGAATTTCATCTAAAAGGTTAATTTTACAAACGCCGCTGCCCTTTTGTAAAAATTCAAGCGGCACAAAGCCTACGCCAAGGTCGGCCTCAACCATAGGCAAAATTTGGTCGGCAGTGCAGGCCTCAATATCGGGCCGAAAGGTTAACCCGTTTTTTGTAAATAAATTGGAATAAAACTCAAACGACATAGTGCCCTTGCCTAAAGAGATAAGCGGAAAATTGGTTAAAGCAGAAAGCGAGATTTGTCGCTCTGTTAGCTCTTTAAAATACGGTGAACAAACAGCCACCTCGGTTATTGGCCTTACCGCGGTTTGCTGTAAAGAGGCCGCCGTTACAATGGGCGTAGTAACAACGGCAACATCCGCTTCCCCCGCCTTTAACGCGGCAATTGCCTGGGGAGTTGAATGGTTACTGATTTGAATGTGTATTCCGGGGTACAACAAACGGTATTTTTTTAACACTGGCAACAACAGGCAGCGCAAGGCAACCTCGCTGGCTGCAATGCAAATGGAGCCATTTTGCAAGGTACGGTTTTCGGTCAGTTCTGATTCGCCGGCGTCTATATGCTCTATTGCAATGCGAATATGCTCGTATAGCTTTTGCCCCTCCGGGGTTAGCTTCATCCCTTTTCTGGAGCGGGTAAATAGCGGGCACCCCAACTCGGCCTCTAATTTTTTAATCGTCCGGGTCATATTCGGTTGATTGCTTAATATCAGCTTTGCAGCCTGCGAAACATTGCCATACTTAGCTACATAGTAAAATACCCGGTAATAATCATAACTAATATACATTTTATCTCCTTAACCATGTTTAATTTACATTATAATTATGTATAACATACATTTTACATATAGAACTTTCTGTATTATAATATACACAACAATAAAAGTCAAGTAATACCAACACATTAAAAGTTGAAAGTAGGGTTAAAAATGGAGCTTTTATTTGAAGTGCTAATGAGCGTAATGTTAGATGCCGCCATGATTGTTTTAATTTTAAAGCTAATTAAAATGCCCGGCGAAAAACGCAAAAATTACCGTGTGCTTTCGGGAACCTTTGCCGCCGGCTTTATATTTGGCATTGCGGCCAAATGCCTGTTTGCCCAAAGCCACCTTGTAACCATTTTGTTTGCAGTTGGCTTTATTTTGGCCTACACGGCCTTTGTTTTTACCTTTCCGGAAAAGGGGCAAAAGCATGAGGGCTGTTAAACCGTTTCACGGGCAAATGTCCGACAGCTTTCGCGCCGCAATTTTTATTATTCTTTCGGGCGGATTTCAGGACGCCTACACCTACACCTGCCGCGGCGAGGTTTTTGCTAACGCCCAGACCGGTAACATTGTTTTGTTAAGCACGGCGCTGTTTCAACAACAGTGGGCAACGCTGCTAAAATACCTTATTCCGGTTTTTTCTTTTATTGTTGGCACGGCGGTTGCAGAGCTCATACATATGCGGTATAAAAGCTTTGAAAAAATTCATTGGCGCCAAATTATTTTATTTTTTGAAATTATTATGCTTTTTGCGGTAGGGTTTTTGTCCCCGGCTATGGAGCCGCTGGCAAACGCTTTGGTCTCTTTTGTTTGCGCCATGCAGGTGCAAACCTTTCACAAGGTTCGTGGGCACGCCTACGCCAGCACCATGTGCATTGGCAATTTGCGTGCCGGAACCGAGGCGCTTTGTACCTATTTTAGGCTTCGCAACAAAGAAATTTTGCGAAAAGCAATTACCTACTTTGGCGTAATTTTTGTTTTTGGCATTGGCGCGGGCCTTGGCAGCATTTTAACAATTGCTTTTGGCACCCGTGCAATTTGGTTTTGCTCGGCGCTGCTCGCCGTCAGCTTTGTAATGATGTTTGTACCCGAAAAATAATTTGTTTTTTGCCTACCAAAAGCGCTGTTTGTAACAGCCTTTGTACGCAAAGAAAAAACCAAAATAAGCTGCAAAAACCGGCCGGGCGGCCCCTTAAAGGGCTGCCCGGCCGGACTGTGTTAATTTGTTTTTGTTTACTGTAAAAGCGGCTTTTTGGGGTTTAATAAAGGGCAATTTGCCCCTCAAAACGCTTAAGCGTAAAGCGGCAAACGCTTGGCCTTTTAGCGCAAAACGGGCTTTTGGTTATTGCTGCCCGCTTAAATATTCGTTAATGGCGGCAGCAGCGCTTTTGCCGGCCCCCATTGCTAAAATAACCGTTGCGGCGCCCGTTACGGCGTCGCCGCCCGCGTAAACCGCGTTGCGGGTGGTTAAGCCGCCCTCGTTTTTAATAATAATGCAGCCCTTTTGGTTGGTCTCCAGCCCCGGGGTAGTACTGTGAATTAACGGGTTTGGCGAAGTACCAATAGCCATAATCATGGTATCAACCGGCAAATCAAACTCGCTGCCCTCTACCGTAACCGGGCGGCGGCGGCCGCTTTCATCCGGCTCGCCAAGCTCCATTTTAACGCAGCGCAAAGCGGTAACATTGCCGTCGGAATCCCCTAAAACCTGCACCGGGTTGCAAAGGGTTTTAAAAATAATGCCTTCCTCCTCGGCGTGCTCAACCTCTTCCTTGCGGGCGGGCAGTTCGGCCATAGAACGGCGGTAAACAATGTAAACCTCCTCGGCGCCAAGGCGCTTGGCACAACGCGCAGCGTCCATTGCAACATTGCCGCCGCCAACAACGGCAACCTTTTGGCTGCGCTTAATAGGGGTTTTGCTTTCGGGCAAATAGGCTTTCATTAAATTAATGCGGGTTAAATATTCGTTGGCAGAGTAAACGCCCTTCAGGCTTTCGCCCTCTATGCCCATAAACCGCGGCAAGCCGGCGCCTGAGCCAATAAATACGGCGTCGTAACCGTTTTGCAGCAGCTCATCTATTGTTAAAACCTTACCAATAACCATATTGGTTTGAATTTCTACCCCAAGGGCCTTTAAATTTTCAATTTCATCCTGCACAATGGCTTTGGGCAGGCGGAATTCCGGAATACCGTAAACCAGCACGCCGCCGGCTAAATGCAGTGCCTCAAACACTGTAACGCCGTAACCCAGCTTGCGCAGATCGCCCGCGGCAGTAAGGCCGGACGGCCCCGCGCCAATAACGGCAACCTTTTTACCGTTAAACGCCGGCTTTTGCACGGCAGTTTTGCCGTTTTGGCGGTGGTAATCGGCCACAAAGCGCTCTAACCGGCCAATGCCAACCGATTCCCCTTTAATACCGCGCACACAGGTGCTTTCACACTGTTTTTCCTGCGGGCATACGCGGCCGCACACAGCGGGCAGCGAGGTGTAGCGGTGCAACACCTCGTAAGCGGCGTTAAAATCGCCCTGGGCAACTTTTTCAATAAATGCGGGAATATCAATATTAACCGGACATTTTGCCCGACAAGGTTTGTTTTTGCAATTTAAGCAACGCTTGGCTTCGTTCACGGCCATTTCGGCGGTGTAGCCGGTTGCAACCTCTTTAAAATTCTTGTTGCGTACCTCGGGCGCCTGACAAGGCATGGGGCACTTTTTTGGGTCCATATTTCTGCTTATTGCCATTTTTATTGCCCCTTTCTTAATAAATTGCAGGTTTCCTCACGGCGGTGTGCCTCAAACTCGCGGTACATGGCGCCGCGGCGCATGGCTTCGTCAAAATCTACCAAATGGCCGTCAAAATCCGGCCCGTCTACACAGGCAAACTTGGTTTTGCCGCCAACGGTTAAACGGCAGCAGCCGCACATGCCGGTGCCGTCTATCATAATTGGGTTCATAGAAACGGTTGTTTTAATATGGTACTTTTCGGTTAGCTTGCAAACAAATTTCATCATAATCAGCGGGCCAATGGTAATAACCTCGTCGTACTGGTTGCCTTGCGTAATCAGCTCCTCCAGCGCGTTGGTAACCAAGCCCTTTTGGCCGTAGCTGCCGTCGTCGGTGCAAACGGCAAATACATCACTAACGGCTTTAAATTCGTTTTCTAATATTAAAAGGTCTTTACTGCGAAAGCCAACCACGCTGTGCACCTCGCAACCGTTTGCGTGCAGCTGCTTGGCAACCGGGTAAGCAATGGCGCAGCCAACGCCGCCGCCAACAACCGCAACCTTTTTTAGGCCGCTAAGCTCGGTAGGCTTGCCTAAAGGGCCAACAAAATCAAAAACCGATTGCCCCACCTGCAGGTGATTTAGCGCCATGGTGCTTTCCCCAACAATTTGAAAAATAATGGTAACCGTGCCGTTTTGGCGGTCGTAATCGGCAATGGTAAGCGGAACACGCTCGCCGTCCTCGGTGGCGCGAAAAATAATAAACTGGCCCGGCTGCGCTTTTGCAGCAACCAACGGGGCCAAAATTTTCATTCTAGTTACAGTAGGATTCAGCGGTGTTTTTTCTACAATTTTAAACATGAAAGTTCCCCTTAGTAAATTTCTGCCGTTTTAGGGGCAAACGCTGGCCGCAGCACGGCTAAAGCCCTAAACAGCGCTAATACAGTATATAATAATTTTAGTGAAAAATCAAGTGCCAGCCCGTGCCAAATTCAGGCCCTCGCCGGCAGACCGGCTATTTTTAAACTCTAAAAAACAAGCGGTTCAGTGCTGAATAATAGTTTTGGTCTACCTGCGCAATGGTTTCGGCCGTGGTGCGAAAGCGCCAGTTTTTTTCTGGCACACCGGGGATATTCATTCTGGCGTCACACCCAAAACCGCAAAGATCCTGAAACGCTATAATGGTTAGCCCGGCGCTGCTGCGCCAAACCGTTTCAATAATCTTACGGCAGGATTGGCTGTAATAACCGCCCTCACCCCAATTTTCGCCGGTAAAGCCACAATACTGCAGCACCCGGCGGCGGGTAGCGTCATCCAGCTCCCAAAGCCAACCCAGCAGGGTATTATTATCGTGCGTACCAAGGTAGGCAACGCAGTTAGGCTTGTAATTGTGCGGCAGGTGGGGACTATCCTCCCCCGAAAAGCCAAACTGTACCACCCGCATACCGGGAATTTGGCAGTAATCTAATAGATCGGCAACATCTTTGCCGTAGGCGCCAAGATCTTCGGCAATAATCTGGCTTTTAGAAAAATGGCGAAACAGCTCGTTAAACAGGGCCTTGCCGGGGCCTTTACACCAACGGCCGTTTATTGCTGTGCTGCTGCCGGCCGGAACCGACCAATAAGAGGCAAACGCCCGAAAATGGTCAATTCGTACACTGTCGTAAAGGGTTAATGCACCCCCTACCCTGCTGCACCACCAGCTGTAACCCGTTTTGGCGTGCGCCGACCAACGGTAAATGGGGTTATTCCAAAGCTGCCCGGTTTTAGAAAAAGCGTCGGGCGGAACCCCCGAAACCTCGGTTGGCTTGTAATCCTCCCCCAGCAAAAACAGCTGTGGGTCTTTCCAAACATCTACACTGTCCAGCGCAACATAAACCGGCATATCTCCAATAATTTTAACCTGCTTTTCGCCGGCGTATTGCTTAACCTTTGCCCACTGCCCGTAAAAAATGTACTGTTCAAACAAGTAAAACAGCATCTCAGAATACAGGTCCTTTACCAGCCCTCTTGCCTGCCGGTAATCGCGGTGCTCCGGGTTCCATTCTACCCACGGCTTGCCGTCGTAACGGTTTTTCAGCACCCTATACAGAGCGTAATCCTCTGCCCAGGGGTTATTGGCCGAAAACGCCTGCAGCGCCAAGGCCAGCTTTGGGCCGGCGCGGTTAAAGGCCGTTTGCAGCATTTGCAGCTTGCTTTGCTTTACAAACTCGTAATCTACCGTGTAGGGCGAGCCGGAATAGCGCAGCTTTTCTACCTCCGGGGCGGTTAAATAACCGCTGCTTTGCAGCTGCACCGGGTCAATATACAAATAGTTCCCCGCAAAGGCCGAGCAGCTGGCGTAGGGCGAATTGCCAAAATCTACCGGGTTAAAGGGCAAAACCTGCCAGGCCGAAAACCCGCACGCAGCAACAAAGCTAATAAAATCGCGGCTCTCCTGCCCAAAGCCGCCAATGCCAAAGGGGCCGGGCAGGGCGCTAACACTCATTAAAACTCCGGCGCTTCTTTTACCTTGCTGCATCACTCAACCTCTTTCCTCTGCCTTTAGGCGCAGCAGCGCGCCGGTGCGCACCTTGCGCGCAAACGGAATTTTTAAAAGCATCATAGGGTGTGGGGCCGATTCTATGGCCTCCCCCGCCTCGTTAAACATTTGTTGCACCGTAAACTGAAAAGGCTTGCTGCCCGGCTCTAAGCAATCCAGCATTGCGCCAAGGCTGAATTTGTTTTTTAACTGGCACAAAATGCAGCCGTTTTCGTACCCCGTAACAATGGCGGCAACGGCGTAATCACGCACATAGCCGGCGTTTTCAAAGGTTTGGGAGTTTTGCGGCGGGCCAAAGTAAAACCCGGTGGAGTAAGTGCGGTGGCTAATTTTGTTCAGCTCCTCAGCAACCTCTGCCGGCAGCTGCCACGGGCCGTTGGCCGCTTTTAGGCTATCTAAGGCCATGCGGTACGCGGCGGTTGCGGCAGCAGCGTAATAGTGCGATTTTGCCCGCCCCTCAATTTTAATGCTATCTACCCCCGCGGCGGCCATTTTATCTAAATACGGGGCCATGCACAAATCGTTGGCGTTTAAAATGTAAGTGCCCTGCTTGGTTTCGGCAACCGGAAAATACTGTCCCGGGCGTTTTTCCTCTACCAAAGCGTAGCTCCAGCGGCAGGGCTGCGCGCAATCCCCGTGGTTGGCGTCCCGCCCTGTCATATAGCTTGAAAGCAGGCACCTTGCCGAAAACGAAACGCACATAGCGCCGTGAGCAAAGGCCTCAAGTTCCAGCTCCGGCGGGGTGTTTTGGCGAATTTCGGCAATTTCTTTTAAGCTTAACTCCCGCGCCAGCACCACGCGTTTGGCGCCAAGCTTAAAAAACTGGGTTGCCGTAACGGCGTTGGTAACGCCCGACTGCACCGAAACATGCAGCTCGCACTGCGGCGCGTATTTTTGCACCAGGGTCATGGTGCCAAGGTCGGCCGCAATTACGGCGTCTACCCCCAAAGCGTTTAGAGTTTTTAAAAATTCCGGCATTTGCGCAATGTCGCAATCGTGCGGAATAATGTTGCAGGTTACATGCACCTTTACGCCGTGTTGGTGGGCGTAGGCCACCCCCTCGGCCAGCTGCGCCCTATTAAAATTTTTGCAGGCACCGCGCATGCCAAAGGCCTCGCCGGCCAAATAAACGGCGTCAGCACCAAAATCAACCGCCGCCTTTAGGCGGGTCAGATCCCCCGCGGGGGCAAGCAGCTCGGGAACTTTTTGCATAGCACTTCTCCTTTAAAACACAAAGCAGCCGGGGCCAAAAGCCGGCCCGGCCAATAATAAGGGCAACGGTGCGCCGGGCATTGCCCTTCGCACCGTAAAGTACAAGGAATAATTTGTAGCCAACCGGCTTAACCATGGCGCCCGCAGCGAGCCAGCCTAAAAGGGAATAATAATTGCCCTTTTCGTGTGCTGTGGTTAAACATAAGCCTTTTAGCGCATTACAAACCGTTGTTAGCCCAGCCACTTACCCTTTGCTTTTAACGAGGCAATTGTTTGGTTGTGCGCGGCAAGGGTGTTGTTGTAATAAAACTTCATGTCGCTGTCGGTTACAAAATAGGTGGCGGTAAAGTTTGGGGTGGGGTTTGCGGCCGCCTCAATTGCCTTTGCGCTGGGGGCACAAAGCGGCCCGGGCGGCAGGCCCTCGGTTTTGTTGGTATCGTACCGTCCGTCGCCGTAAGGGTAGTTTGCGGTTGGGGAGGAGCCTAACAAATGCGGTTCGTCCCAGCTTAGGCGATTGTAGAACACCGCCGCAACATTCGCCATTTCCTCCGGAGCAGAGCTGGCTTCCAGCTCTACAATAGAGGCCATGGTTAAAATTTCGTGTAAAGAGCGGTTCATTTCCTCCGCTTTTTTGCGAACGGCCGGGGTTAACTTATCGGCCGTGTTTTGCAGCATACGGCGAATGGCCAGCTGCGCGCATTCGGCTTTATCCTCGTAGCAATAAAAATCGTAAGTATCGGGAAAAAGGTAACCCTCAAACTGGTAATAAACTTTATCTTTAGGAATTTGGGCTACAAAATCAAAATCGTTAAACTTTTCACTTAGCACCGCGTTTCTAAAATCCTGCTTGGTGCAAATGTTGTTTTTTTCTAACAGCTTAATAATATCGTCTATGGTAGCCCCTTCGGGAATGGTAACCCGAACCGTGTCGGCCTTAGCACCGTCGGTTTGCAGCATGGCGGCAATTTCTTTGTAGCCCAGCTCGTTGGTAAAGGTGTAAACGCCGTATTTGTAGGTGCCGTCCTTTCCCGCTAATTTGCTGTAAATGCGAAACATAAGGGCGTTATTAATGGCGCCAGACTCTTTAAGCTCGCTGGCAATTTGGGCGGTAGACATACCGGATTTAATATCTACCACGCACTCGCCGCCCTTGCCAAACCCAATGCCTAAATATTCGCTGGAGAAAATAACAATAAAAGCGGCCAGGGCAACCGAAACGGCGCAAATAACCAGCACCCAAACAACTGAGCCAAGGCTTTTAGTGCGCTTTTTGCCCTTTTTGGGGCTTTTTTTAGCGCTTTTGCGGTAAATGTTGCCCTCTTTTGCCGGTTCGGGCTGCAAATTAAAGCTGTCATTCCCCAGCACATAAGCAAAATCATCTAACGCGTTGGCGTGCTGCTGCGGGGCGGAATCGTCAGCCGAATTTGTTGCCGAAGCGCCGGGATTTAATAAACAGTCCGGCTCGTCCGGCGCTTTGGGTTTCGTTTGCAGATCTTGCTCCCCCGAAAGCCTTACTTCCGGCTCCTGCGGGGGCAAATTTCCCTGCGGGCTGCCTGCCGGCGGTGTCGTAAAATCGGCGTTTTCAACTGGCTGCTCCGGCGCCCCCATCTCCGGCCCGTTTTGGGGCAGATTATTATTTTCCTGCTCGTTCATTTTTTACCTCCAAACCTGCGCTCCCCGCCTTTTACACAGCGGCGAATACATTTATCGGTTACAACGGTATCTACCGTGCGGTCAAACCGGCCGTGCAGCATTCTGCGCCGCAGCTCGCCGTTGTAGCAAAGGCCAACTGCTGCCCCGCCGTAGCGGGACATATAGCGGTCATAATAACCCTTGCCATACCCCAAACGGTAGCCGTAAACATCAAAAATAAAGCCCGGAACCAGCATTAAAGCCTTAGAAAAATCGGTTACAATTTCAAAGCTTTCGGGCGGTTCCAACACCCCAAAATTTCCCGGCTGCAGCTGCTCTAACGACTGTATAAAGTGGAACTCCATTTTACGGGTCTCTGGAATACAGCGCGGTACAGCAACCTGCTTGCCATCGGCAAAGGCATTGGCAATAATTCTGCGGGTATCTACCTCAATGGGGGTAGATACATAAACCATAATAACCTTTGCAAAACGGTACTGGTACAGCCGCTGAACCCGGGCGGCAATTTGGGCGTCCATGTGCTGCTTTTCGGCCGGGTCTAAGGTGCGGCGGTAGGCCTTGCGCGCCTGCCGCAGCTCTATTTTGTATTTTCTTATATCGGTTGGGTACATCTCATTTTTTCCTTAATTAAATCTGCTTTTTCACGCCCGCAAAAGGCGGCTACAATTTCGGCGCCAAAGTCTATTGAAACGCCGGCACCGGCGGCGGTAATAATGTTGCCGCTGCGGCATACGGGCGTTGTTGCAATTTCAGCACCTAACAGGTCTTTTTCGTACCCCGGGTAGCAAATTGCGGTTTTACCTTTTAAAAAGCCGTTGTGCCCTAAAATAGAGGGGGCCGCGCAAATAGCCGCCAAAATGCGGTTATGGCGGTAGGCGTAGCTTAACAAATGCTGCAGCTCGCGGCTTTGCTCTAAATTAGTGGTGCCGGGTAACCCGCCCGGTAAAATAACGGCCTGCAGTTCCTCGTTCGGTTCCACCTCATTAATAAACCGATCGGCCATAACGGTAATGTTATGCGAACCGCGCACCGCTTGCGAGGTTACGCCAACCGTTTCAACCTCCAGCCCGGCACGGCGAATAACATCTACCGTAGCCAAAGCTTCAATTTCCTCAAATCCGTCTGCTAAAAACAAATAAATCATTTTTCAACCCTCTAAAATTCCGTTTTGCTCAATGCAGTGCAAAATATCGTTAAAAATATCCTCCACCGAGCGCATTTCGTTGCCCCGGCAGCACTGAATTACCTGCCACCCGCAATGCTTTGCGGCAAAGGCTGCCGCCTCGTGGCAACGGGCTAAGTAAGCTAAATCGTTTTCGTGAATATCTTTAACCCCGCCATTTTGGGCGTAGCGTTTGTTTAGCAGCCCCTGCGAAACCTGAATGGGCACCTCTAAAAACACCACGACGTTGGGCTTGGGAATACCAACCTTTTGGTATTCTAAATCTAAAAGCCAGTTCATAAACGCCGTCCACTGCTCCTTTGGCAATTTAGAGCATTGGTGAATAATGTTAGAGGTTACATACCGCCCGGCCAACACCGTGCCGCCGTTTTGGTAAAACGCCTCCCACTGTTTTTTGTAGCTGGCAAAACGGTCTACCGCGTACAGCAGCGAAGCCGCATAAGCGTTAACATCCGACGGGTGGGTTCCAAACTCCCCGTTTAAGTACATTTTAACCGGCTGGCAGGAGGGCAGCTCGTACGCCGGAAAAGAAACCGTTTGCACCCTTGCCTGTTTTTGTTCAAAATAGGCCTGCAAGCGGCTAAGCTGGGTAGATTTTCCGCTGCCGTCCAGCCCCTCTATTACAATTAATTTACCCATTTTTCTTAAGCCCATTTTCTTTTAACTCTTGGTACTTTTGGCGCATTTGCGGAGCCATTTTGCAAGACATTTTACCCTCCGGGCAGGGGCCGTACAAGCAAGCCGGACCTGCGTTTTTAAACAAATTTGGCGCAACGGCGTAAACCAGGCTAAACATTTGCTCGGCCACCTCACGTATTTCCCACTGGGCGCGGTTGCAGCAGCGGTGCCTAAAAAAGTTCATTAGGCTGCGGGCGTTAATGGTCATAACCATTTTAGTGTCGCACGCGTTGGGTAAAACAAAACGGGCGTCCTCTATTGCCTTTTTTTCGGCGGCGCGGCGGGCAGATTTTTCATCCATACCACTGGCCAGCATTTTTTCAAAATGCTTTTTGGCAAGCTGCTCACTTAATTTTTGGTAGGCCTCGTTTGCCTGCTGCATAGCCTGCTCGTACAGCTTTAAAGCCTCCGGCTCAGCGGCAATTTCGGGCGGGGTAATGTACGCAAAGCCATCTTTTTTAACATAGCGCTGGCTTTGCACCGAGTAAGAAGCAATACGGTGACGGGTAACCTGCGCCAAAAACGCGCGGGAAACCCCCTCGATCCCAAAGGTAAAGGAGGCGTGCTCAATAGGGCTTTCGTGCCCAATTTCGGCCAGCATTTCTACAAACGACGCGGTTTTTTCAGGCGTTAAGCCTTCCATAATGCCCTGCACGCCGGTGGAGGCGTAGCAAAGCTTTGCAGCGGCGGCAATGGTTTTTTCCGGCTGCGGAGTATACGCTAATAGGGTAACGGTTGCCAATAAAAACACCTCTGTATTATAATCAATTTATTTTACCACACATTTTAATCTATTTCAATATTTTTTTAAATTGTTTTAGCCTGTTTTATGTAGGTTTACAATAGATGTGTTACAGAGAATAAAAAAAGAGTGACGAATAGAGCTTCCTGTGTTACAGTTAAAGTTGCTGACACCAACTGAAAGGAAGCACCACTCGTCATGAATACTGTAACACAAACAATGC